>JAFGSW010000073.1 GCA_016934415.1 Spirochaetales bacterium
AGCTTCGCCTTCGCCATCGCCTTGTCCTGGGCCTCGGTCCAGTGGCCCACGGTCCGGAGCGAGTTCTGCTGCGTCGTGTCGGCGGCGATCGCGCGTTCGATGGCCGTGGCCAGCGCGGAGACGAGGTCGGGATCGATGCCGTCCCGCTCCTCCGTCTCCGCGTACTTCTGCGCGGATTTCAGGAGGGCGCGGGCGTCCTGGACGGTCGATTCGAGTCTTTCCATTTTCGGTTCTCCTTTCATTAATGAGAACGTGTTATTGATGACCGGGCATACGCCCGGAAAGAAGCCGGTCTCTTCCGCTCCGCCGTCGGACGGCCTCCCGTCTTCAATATAAAGGCCGGGAGTCGCAATGCCCGGACCGGAGCTTTCAATGCTCGCGTTGGAAAGTCCAATGCCCGGGCTGAAACTTTCAATGCTCGGGCTGGAACATTCAATGTTCGCGCCGGCAAGTCCAATGCTCGGGCTGGAACATTCAATGCTCGCGCCGGCAAGTCCAATGCACGGGCTGGAACTTTCAATGCTCGCGTTGGAAAGTCCAATGCACGGGCTGGAACTTTCAATGCTCGCGTTGGAAAGTCCAATGCACGGGCTGGAACTTTCAATGCTCGCGCCGGCAAGTCCGTTTCGCCGGTCGAAAACAAAAATTTTCCGGCCGAAGTTCGTATCGCCTCACTGATCTTTTCTTCCGGGAAATCTCTTCGCGAATTCCGGCCGCCCGCCGGGCCCGCGCCGGTGCACGACCGGCACGACCCATCGACCCTTTACCCCTTCTCTTTTCTTTTTTTATCTGTGTTATCAGTTCCTATCAGTGTTATCAGTGGTTCCCTCAGCAAGAAAATCCCACGTAAAACACAGCCCGCGTCAGCGGACGACAATCCTCACTCCGCGCCGAAAGCGGAGTCATGAGCGAACGCCGGGAGGGGCCGGGAGAAGGGGAGTGGATCGAGTTGTCGCGTCGAAACGACCGGGGTGAATCGAAGGTGCGCCCGGCGCTTTGCCGCGCGCGAAGGGTGGGGGGAATTCGATTGTTGTTTTTGAGATCCCGCCGACGTTTTCATTTGATGCGTCAGTTTCGCACCGGTGACGGGGAATTGTCAAGAACGCTAACGGACGCGAATTGATGAAAACAGCCTGCTGAGCCTGTCTGCAATTATGAAAACTTACCTTGTCACTTTTCCTTTCCTATCCGCGCTCATCCGCGTCCTATCCGTAGTTTTTCTTTCTCTTATCGGTGTCATCCAGAACAACTGAAGGTGGGCCTGTCCTGAGCGAGCGGAACATTTTGCCGGTGGCTCCCAAACCGCTTTCTCCGCGAGTCGAAGGGTGGTTCCCTCCCTTTTCCCGGTTTCCTGCCCTTCCTGGCTTCCTGTGAGGCTATTCTCCCTCCCTCATCCGCGTCCTATCCGTAGCCTCCCTTCTCCGTTCTTATCCGTTTTATCCGTGACCATCCGTGGTTCACTCTCTTTCGTGGGTGGGGCCGACCCTAATTAATCGAAACCACCGTCCACTGCGCCGGGTCGCCGAATTCCTCCGGCAGGTCGCCGATGTTCCAGCCGGGGTAGGTCACCTCGATGAAATAATATTTCTTGCCGCTCAAGGTCTTGTACGTTCCCTTCGCGTTCAGGTTGATGCCGGCCATGGCGTGCTGGTAGGACTCGGAGAAATAGAGGACGAGGTCGTAGCCGAGCTGGCGCAGGATCATGATGAGGAGCATGGACTTGGTGTCGCAGTCGCCCTTGTCGTACCAGGCGACCTCGTTCGGCGTGAAGTAGTCGAGGACGGCGGCGGCCTGCGACTTGTCTCCGACCACCTGGTAGGGCCGCTCGTAGGGAATGGCCTGCACGCACTTGATCACCTCCACCGCCAGCTCGTAGCCGGACCATCCCTTCTCCCCGGCTTTGGTCCGAAACCAATTCACCATCGACTGGACGCGGACGTAATTCCTGTCGTACATGTCCTGGAAAAATCGCGCCCAGAAGGTCTCGGTGTAGTGGGGATCGGTCTCGGTGTCGACGCCGTAGTAGCCCCACGGGTCGCCGGAGGCGATGATCGCCTGGCCTTCCTTGACGGCGGCGTAGTAGTCGGGCGTGGCGAAGGTGAAGCTGCTCTCCAGGTCTCCCCAGCCGACCTTCATCGCGTACTCCTTCGATTTCTCCGAGGTCTCCGAAGTCTCCGCGGAAGCGGTCGAAGTCTTCGAAGACGCGGTGACGGTCGCCGACTGCGGTTCGACATTGTCCCGCGACTCCGCCTCGAGCGCCCCGGCGTCGAGCGTGAACGAGTCGAAGAAGGCCTTGATGTCGTCCCGGTTCTTTTTGTAGGTCGACTTGAGGCTCGAGCCCATGATCATGATGTAATACGAATCGGTATTGAAGACGATGAGGTCGGCGGAAAGCCGGGCGCCCTTCATGAGAAACTGGAAGCTGCCCCCCACGGCCCGGTAGCCCTTGTAGTCGATCGCCTGCCGCGCGCCCTTCAGGCGCAGCCGGTCGACGACCGCCTGGAGGAGCTCCTCGCTCGACAGCCCGGGCTCCGCCTCGAACACGCCGACGACCACGGCGGCGTCGTCGTCGGAGTTGGCGAACACGACCTGGGACGGGTCGCTCGCGTCGCTCGTCTCCCAGCCTGACGGCAGGGTGATGGAATAATGGAACTCCTTCGAGGCGTACTGCGCCGCGCCGGCCGCGACCGCGAGCGCCGCGAAGAAAATGACGAACAGTGCCGGCTTTTTCATATCCATACCTCCCCGGAGACGGTGAAGACCGTGACGGCTATTTCATTTTCGGCAGCGGCGGAAGCTTCAGGCCCCCCGCTTCGGGCGACCGCAGCCCGGGCAAAACCCCGTGGGCGACGACGCCGACGCCGTGCGCGACGAGAATGACGATGGAGACGGTGAGCGCCGCCAGGATGAGCGCGATGGCCGCATTGTTCTTCTTCACCTCCTTCATCTCGTCCATGTCCCTGGTGAGGAACATGAACACCGCCTGCGCGGCCCGCGTCAGGAGAAGGGCGACCGCGCCCGCGACGATGAAGAACACGGGAATGAGGGCGATGGTGAGGAAGAAGTCGCCCCTGGCGGCGATTTCAACCGCGCCGCTCGCGGGGCTGTAGGCGACCAGATGATCGAGGGTTTCGTACAAGGGCTTGAGCGTCGCTTCGTTCACCAGGTACATGAGGCTGAAGAGGGACGACGCCGTATAGATGGCGCTGGCGACGTTGTTTTTCTTGAGCTCGGCCGTTTCATTGATGGTGCCGGTCATGAGATCGCTCAAGCGGACGCCGAGGAAATAGACGAAGATAGCGCCGATAAAGGCGAGGGGCAGCTCGATGAGCCCTTGAATGAGGGCGTCGGGATTGCTGATGAACTTGTCGACCACCTCGGCATTGCCGGGGGTCGGCTGGGGCACGAAGGCCGCCAACAGGGTGGAGAGCGGTCCCATGCAGATGTACCCGGCGGAGAAGATGAAGGTGGCGAAGAGGATGCCGACCGCCAGGTTGCTCTTCTTGAGCTCCGCCATCTCGTCGATCCTGGCGGTGAGGCCGGTGTAGACGGAGATGCCGATCCAGAGGAGGAGGAGGGCGACGGCGCCGCTCGCGGCGTAGATGACGATGATGCGCAGGATGTCGACGACGACCTCCCCGCCCGCCGGGTTTTCATTCGCGAACAGGGTCGTCAGCGTCGTCATGGCGGGTTCGACCGACTTGTTCACCATGATCACCAGGGCGAGGATGAAGGCGAGGAGCACCACGGCCACGGCCGCGTTCTTCTTCTTGAGCTCCTTCTGCTCGTCGAGGTTTTTCGTGAGGAGCATGAATATCTTCAGGCTGAAAAAGAACACCAGGAAGCCGGTGACGAGAGACAGAACGATCTCGATGCCGCCTTCCAAAATTTGCATGCCGTTCATGTGATCCCCCTTTTTGGCGCGGGAGGCGGGCCCCCGTAATATAGTATGAAGTATATGCAGGCGGAGGGGAAATGCAAGGCGGGCCGGGCTCATGGACCGGGGAAGGGTGGTTCGCTTTTCCGGATGGCCTTCGCCGGTGTATATTGTAGCCACGAGGAGGCGGTGTATGGCGAAGATCAGGTTCGGCGTGCTCGGGGTGTCCGGGCATTTCATCCGGCGGGTGGCGGCGCCGTGCCGCGGGTCGGCCCTCCTCGAGTTCGGCGCGATCGCCTCGCGCGAACGGGCGCGCGCGGAGGAGGCGGCCCGGCGTCTGGGCATCCCGCACGCCTTCGGCGATTATGAAACCCTCGTCCGTTCGCCAGAGGTGGACGCGGTCTACATCCCCCTGCCCAACCACCTGCACCTGGAGTGGATCAAGCGCGCCGCGGACGCGGGCAAGCCCGTGCTCTGCGAAAAGCCGATCGCCCTCAATGCCTCCGAAGCCGCGGAGGCCGCGGAATACGCAAAGAAGAAGAACGCGATATTAATGGAAGCCTTCATGTACAAGTTCCACCCGCAATGGCTGCACGCGCGCGAGCTGGTGCGCGCCGGCGAAATCGGGGAGGCGCACGCCGTCCATACCCACTTCTCCTACAACAATTCCGATCCGAAAAACATCCGCAACATCAAGGCCGCGGGCGGCGGAGGCCTGCTCGACATCGGCTGTTACGCCGTGTCCGCCGCCCGCTTCCTCCTCGACCGCGAGCCCGTCCGCGTCGCGGCCCGCATCGACTATGACCCGGAGTTCAAGACGGACACCCTGGCCTCGGGCCTGCTCGAGTTCGGCGCGGGCGCGGGAGGCCGGCCGGTCGTCTCGACCTTCACGGTCGGCACGCGCTCGTTCCCGTATCAGCGCGTCACCGTCGCGGGCTCGGGCGGCACCATCGAATTTAGCGTGCCGTTCAATGCCTTCGGCGACGTCCCCTCGGAGGTCTTCATCGTCACGGGCGTGGGCCGGCGCGTCTACAGGACCGAAGCCGTGGACCAGTACCGCCTGCTCTTCGAGGCCTTCGCCGAAGCGGTGCGGGACGGGAAGCCCGCGCCGGTCGACCCCGGAGACGCGGTCGCCAACATGAAAGTCCTCGACGCGCTCTTCAGGGCCGGCGCATCGGGCGCGTGGGAGAAGGTGTAGCGGGATGTTGAAAAAGTTGAGCTTTTTCAACAGCAGGGTTATCTGATGCTTGTCCTTACTTCTCCCGCCCCCTCGTCCCTTCGGCGTCCGGAGCGTCCGTACCGGGCACGGAGCCCTGCGTTTTCGGATCGGCCTTGATCCCGGTGCGGATGACGTTGAGGAGATTCATCTCGTTGTACACGAGAATCACGATCTCGTTGTTCTCCAGGTCGATGACCGTCTGGTACATGGCGCGGGCATTGCAGGACTGCGCCACGACGCGGACGTTTCCGGGCAGGTTGACATTGGTCGGGACCTGGACGACCGTCTGCTGGGTGGCGCAGGAAAATACGCCAAGCGAAAGCAACGCGGCCAATCCGGCCGCCGGGATGATCAACGTCGCCTTTCTCATCGGGTTTTCCTCCTTATGTTTTCATCGGACTCATTCCGTCGACGTAACGATAAAATCGTGATTCCTCACAGTCGGACACCGGCCGGTCCGGCCACCCATATCCCGACGGCCGCCGGAATAACGATCCAGACGGCGATGAAGAAGGCCGGCGCCGCCCATGTGGCCTGGTTGTCGGCGGTCTCGGTCTTCGCCCGTTCCCGGCATTCGTCGACCGGAAGCAAGCGTAGCACAGCCGCCTTCCGCGCGCAAGGGAAACGGCGGGCCCGGAAAAAATTTGACATTCGCGTGCATTTCACCATAATTAATATTCGATCATGAGGGCCTCAGAATTTATTGATTCCTTCAGCGCGCTTGTCGCGCGCCTCGACTCCGTTCCGACGACCGGGCGCAAGCTTCAGACGCTGACCGAGTGGCTGGTCGCCGTCCATGGGCTTGGGCACGCGCTCCTGGTCGATTTCCGGGCCGGAACGGTCATTACTTCCGGCCGGGCCGCCGCGGCCGCGGTTGAATCCGAACGCCTTCTGACGCTCGCCGGGGCCCTGCCCGCGGCGGAGGCGCTTCTCCCCGGCAAAACCGAGAGCACCGCGGCGCTCGACCCGTTCCTCAACGGGTCGAGGGAATTCGTGCACTTCCCCCTCCAGGCGCCGGACGGCCGCACCCTCGGATCGCTCCTCCTCGTCGCCAAGTCGCCGGTTGACTATTTCAACGGGCATAAGAACGAAATCCGGCTGGTGGCGGCGAAATTGCGCGATCTGCTGTACATCGAGGAGCTGGCCGCGCCGCCGAAACCGGACTGCCCGCCGAAACCCGCGCCGCTCGCCGTTTCGAAGCCCGTCCGGGACGAGATCGCCATGATGAAAAATTTCATCAATCTCATGAACTTTCCCATGTTCATCATGGGCCTGGACGGGGAGATGATCGCCGTCAATCACAGCCTGCTCCTCAAGCTCAAATTCGAGAGCCAGACCGAGTTCGTCCGGCGCTGCGAGATCTTCCGCGATGTCTTCCTGCGCGGCGAGCTCCTGAAGCAGCTGGCCCGCGACGGCGGGATCCGGGGGAAGCGCTGCAGCCTCGTCGATTCGGGATGCGAGCGGGTGACCTTGAGCCTGACGGCCGTCCGCCTCGATTCGGCCGTCGTCGGTTCGCTTTTCGACGTGAGCGAATTCGTCCGCGTGACCGAGGATCTGCGCGAATCCCTGAAGATGCAGGAGTTCCTGAACGACAAGCTCATCAGCGCCAACCTGCTCCTCCACAAGACCAAGTCCTCCACCATCCGCTCGCTCGCCCGGTTGGCGGAATTCCGCGACATCGGCACCGGCGACCACCTCAAGCGCATCTGCGAGTACTCCCGGCTCATCGCCCAGGAAATCCTCCGCCGCCAGCCGTACGCCGACTACAAAATGCGGCCCGAGTTTCCTGACGAGATCTTCCTGGCGAGCATGCTCCACGATATCGGCAAGGTCGCCATTCCCGACACCATCCTCCTCAAGAGCGAACGGCTCACCGAGGACGAGTGGGCGATCATGAAGAAGCACACCCTCTACGGGTGGGAGATCCTGAACCAGGCCGATTGCGAGCTCGGGGAGCAGTCCTTTCTGACCCTCGCCAGCCACATCGCCCTCAACCACCACGAGCGCTGGGACGGGAGCGGCTACCCGAACGGGATATTGAGCGAGGGCATCCCGCACTGCGCCCGCATCAGCGCGGTGGCGGACGTCTACGACGCGCTCACCTCGGCGCGCCCGTACAAGACCCCCTGGCACCACGAAGACGCCGTCGCCGAGATCAAGGCCAAGGCCGGCGTCCATTTCGACCCCGTCATCGTCGACATGCTCGTCGGCGTCGAAAAAAAAGTGCTCGACATCCACCGCCTCTTCCCGAAATAATCGGGGCATGAAGTCAGCCACCGTCTCCCTCGTCGGCCGGCCCTCGAGCGGCAAGTCCTCCCTCGTCAATGCGCTCTGCGGCGGGAAGGTCTCGATCGTCTCGCCGGTGCCCCAGACGACCCGCAACCGCGTCCGCGGGATCCTGACCGAGGAGCGCGGCCAGCTCGTTTTCCTCGATACGCCGGGGTTCCATCTCTCCGAAAAGAAAATCAACCTTCGCCTGCAGGGCGTCGTCCGGGAGTCGCTCGGCGAATCGGACCTGTCGCTCTACGTGGTCGACGTTTCCCGGCCCGAGGGCGAGGAGGAGCGGGCGGTGCGCGCCCTGCTCGCGCATCATGTTGCGCGGCTCGTGCTGGCATTGAACAAGATCGACCTCGCCGCCGACCGCGGGGCGGCCGCCCTGGCCGCCGCGCGGTCGGCCTTCCCGGGAGCGGGCGCGGCCGCGGTGTCGGCCCTTTCGGGCGAAGGCCGGGAGGCGCTCCTGGCGGCCCTCTTCGCCGCGGCGCCGGAGGGCGATCTTATGTACCCGCCCGAGTACTATACCGACCAGGATCCCGGCTTCCGGATCGCGGAGCTCGTGCGCGAGCAGGTCATACTCCGTACGGCCGAGGAAATCCCCCACGCGGTCTACGTCGAGATCGCCGACCTCGAGATGCGCGAGGAGGGCCGCGAGTTGTGGGCGCGCGGCTTCATCTGCGTGGAGCGCGAGTCGCAGAAGGGCATCGTCATCGGGCGGAAGGGTGAGAAGATCAGGGACATCGTGAGCAAGGCGCAGGCGGCGGCGAACGGGCTTTTCCCCTACCGGGTCACTCTCGATTTCAGGGTGAAGGTGAGGCCGCGTTGGCGCCGTGACGATTTGCTGCTGCGCAAGCTGATAAATTGACGGGCGTTTCCGGCTGCGCGACGGCGCCGCCGCGCGGAGACGATTCCATGAGTTAAAAAATCACCCCGGGCACGCCCGCCCTGCGCTTGCCGAAAGGTCGAAGGGCGGCGCCTTATATGGGTTTTTCAGCACTCTGTATTCCCGGAACAGTCAGCGAGTGGCGTTTTTCGCGTCGTCGTCCGGAGCGTCGGACGACCGGTCGATGAGCCGGGTGTATTCTTCCAGGCCCGGCTGCTTGGTGAAGCGCACGCTTACCCGCGACGTCTCCTGGTCGAGGGGCTTGGCGTAGACGAGCTCGTCGTGGAGGGTGATGCCCCCGTCGTCCGTGGCGATGGTGAGATTATAATCCCGGATGGCGTTGGCGGGCAGCTCGATCCTGAAGGAAATGCCGGAAACGCTCGCGTCGATGGTCTTGACTCGGAAACTTTCGCCGCCTTCACCGAACGAGACCCGGAGCGTCTGCAGCTGCTGGGGAATTTGTTCGCCCGAGATTCTCTCCTCGGACCGTTTTTCGAAGGGCGCCATTTCCGCGTTTTCCATTGGCTTTCTCCCTTTGCGCCCGGGGTGCTTTATGCGGGGCGCCGTGTCGATGTTCGTAAAGCCCTCTAGTGCAATTATACTCCAATTGCGGGAAATAGCAACTCCCGGGGACGTATTGTAACGTGATCTTCATCCGCAGGTAAAAAGTCAATAAAAAGCGGAAAACAACGAAGCGATTTGTCTTTGCGTCATGTAAAGTTTTCTTTACATTACACACATGCCCGGTGAAAAGGTGCTGAACAGCGTACGGGAAAAGCGGATGAAGCTCGGGATCACCCAGGAAGACCTGGCCGGGCTGGTGGGCGTCACCCGCCAAACGATCATCGCCGTCGAGCGGGGAAACTACTCGCCCTCGGTGCTGCTGGCGCTGCGCCTGGCGCAACATCTTCGCTGTCCGGTGGAGGAATTGTTTTATGAAGAGAGCGTCTGAGATCGTCGTCGCGCTGGCCCTGGTGGCGGTGCTCTTCTTCCTGGCCGATCCGTTCGGCCTGCTCATGCCGACCGAGATGCAGATGGCGCTCCTCTGCGTGCTGGCCGCGGCGGTGGCCGTATATGCCGGCCTGGTATTCCGGGAAAAGCCGGCCGACGAGCGCGAGTCCCTGCACCTGTTCAAGGCGAGCCGCATCGCCTATCTGGCGGGGACAATTGCACTCACGGCCGTGATCGTCGTCCAGGGCATTCTCCACAGCCTGGACCCGTGGCTGCCGGCGGTGCTGGGGGTCATGATCGTGACCAAGCTCGTCGCGCTTCTGTACGCGCGATACAAAAACTAGCGGGCCCGGTCCGCCCGGAATCGCCCCGTGCGCGGGGCGGTCCGGGCCGGCCCAGGCGTTGGCGCGGCGCGCGGCCGAGCGTCGCCCGGCGCGGGGCCCGAACGATAGAAACGGTTTTCGGGAATTCCCGAAACCACGCATGGAAAAAACCGAGGAGGTTTTATATGAAGATTTTCGCATGTATCGCCGTATTTTTACCGGCCGTCTTCCAGGCCGGATTCGCCGAAGGGCAAAAGGAAAACCAGTCGTCCATGAGCGCCGGGGATTCGATGACGGCGCCGGCAATGAAAGGCTCGGACGACATGATGGAGCCCGCTCGGAAGGGATTTTTCGACACGACCGGGCTCGCCCCGTACGTGGTCCCTTTCACCACGGAGGCGGCGGCCCGGGCGCTCGCGGCCAAGGGACCGACGGTCTACTTTTTCGCCGCCTCCTGGTGCCCCAACTGCCGGGCGGCGATGAAGGACATCCGGGCCAGCTACAAGAGCCTGGCCAAGGGCGCCACGCTCGTGCTCGTCAATTACGACACCGCCTCGGCGCTGAAGACCCGTTACGGCGTCACCTACCAGCATACGTTCGTGCAGATCGATAAGGCCGGCAAACCGGTGGCCGTATGGTCGGGGACGTCGACGGTGGCCCGGATCAACAGCCGTATCTCCGGAATGTAACACCGCGAGGGGAGGACACCATGGCAATTCTTCTGTTTTTCGCTTTCGTGGCCGGCATCGTCACGATCCTTTCGCCCTGCATCCTGCCCATCCTGCCCGTTGTCCTCTCCGGTTCGGTCGGCGGGGGCAAGGCGCGGCCGCTCGGCATCATCACCGGGTTCGTGGCGAGCTTCTCCTTCTTCACGCTCACGCTTTCGGCGATCGTCAAGGTCCTCAATATCGACCCCAATATCATGCGCTACGTGGCCGCGGGGATGATTCTCGCGTTCGGCCTGATCATGGTGATCCCTCCTTTGAAAAACGCCTTCATGCGTCTCGTTTCCGGCCTCTCGTCTCGGGCCGGAGGCGGGGCGCAGCCGGGCACAGGGGGAAGCCGCGGGTACGTGAGCGGCCTGGTTCTGGGATTGAGCCTGGGTCTGGTCTGGTCGCCGTGCGTCGGGCCCATCATGGGCTCGATCATCGCGCTGGCCGTGAATTCGAGCGTGGACCTGGGCGCGGTGTTCATCACCCTCGCCTACGCGCTCGGAACCGCGATTCCCCTCTTTCTCATCATGCTGGGGGGCCGCGGGCTTTTGCAGCGCATCCCCTTTCTCACCCGCAACGTGAAGAAGATACAGATCGTGTTCGGCGGCCTCATGATTGTGACCGCGGTGGCGCTGTTCACCGGAGCCGACCGCCTTTTCCAGACTTTCATCCTGCAGGTCTTCCCGAGCTATGGCGCGGGGCTGACCTCGATTGAGAACCAGGGGGCGGTCTTGAACGCGATTTCGGCGCGAGATCAGGGCGCCTCCGCTGTGCCCGTCGACGACAAAGGCGACGGCTCGCCGCCGGCCGTCGACATGAACATCCAATCGCCGCTGTTCACGACTTTCGCCATGGGCGGGCCCTGGATCAATTCCCCGGCCCTCACCCCCGCCGACCTCAAGGGCAAGGTGGTGCTGGTCGATTTCTGGACCTACTCCTGCGTCAACTGCATCCGCACCTTTCCCTACCTCAAGGCCTGGTATGAAAAGTACAAGGACCGCGGACTCGTCATCGTCGGCGTGCACACGCCCGAATTCCCCTTCGAGCGGAATACGGCCAACGTGAGCCGGGCCGCGGCGCAATCAGGACTCTCATATCCCATTGTCCAGGACAACGATTACAAGATATGGAACGCCTTCCGCAACCGATACTGGCCCGCCCACTATCTGTTCGACCGGATGGGCGTTCTCCGCTACCGGCATTTCGGCGAGGGCGAATACGACGCGACCGAATTCACGATCCGGAAGTTTCTGGGAGAAAAAAGCGGTCCGCTGGCCTCAGATTCGATCGCGCCCACCCAATCGACCACCGCCGGACTCACGCCGGAAACCTACCTGGGATACGAGCGTACAAAACGCTTCTCCAGTCCCGAGGCGGGGGCGTACGACCGGGCCGCGACGTACTCGTTCCCGCCGGCCCTTTCAAGCGGCCAGTGGGCGATCGAGGGAAACTGGGTGCAGGGGGGGCGGGAGCTGCGGGCCGCGGGGCCGGGAACGATAGAGCTTTCCTTCCACGCCAAGAGCGTCTACCTCGTGTTGGGTCCGGTTGAGGGATCTCCGCCTCCGCTCCTCACGGTGACGGTGAACGGGCGGCCGACCGGTACGGCCGACGTGAAGGACGGCAAGCTGCACATCGGCGAGTACCGTCTCTATACGCTCTATGACGGGAGCGCCCCGATCGACGGCACCGTGAAGATCGAGACGCCGGGACCGTTAGCGGCATACGCCTTCACCTTCGGCTAGGCGCGGGTACGCGGGGGAGTGGCCGTCCGCCGGGATCCTCAATCCGCCTCCGTGTCCGCCTCGCTCAACTCCATCCGGGACGTGGAGAAGCGCCTCGAGGCATACGGGAAATTCGTCCCCCACGACTTCCTCCGCTTCCTGGAAAAGAAGAGCATCGTCGAGGTGAAGCTCGGCGACCAGGTCCTGCGGGAGATGACCGTCCTCTTCTCCGACATCCGTTCCTTCACGACCCTTTCCGAGACCATGTCCCCGCAGGAGAACTTCAATTTCCTGAACTCCTACCTGAGCCGGGTGGGCCCCGAGATCCGCGCCCACCACGGGTTCATCGACAAGTACATCGGGGATGCGGTGATGGGGCTTTTCCCCGACGCGCCCGGCGACGGGCTCCGGGCGGGCGTGGCCATGCAACGCAAGCTCGTGGAGTACAACACACAGCGGCACAGCAGCGGTTATCAACCCATCGCGATCGGCGTGGGGGTGCACACGGGCAAGCTCATGCTCGGCACGGTCGGCGAGAGCCTGCGCATGGACGGGACGGTCATCGCGGACGCCGTCAACCTGGCCTCGCGCCTCGAGGGGCTCACCATAAAGTACCATGTGCGGATTCTCACCACCAGGGACACCCTCGACCGCCTTCCCGATCGCGCCTTTTTCTCCTACCGCTTCGTGGACCGGGTGCGGGTGGGTGGCGGGCAAGCAGAAGCCGATCGACATCTACGAGATCGCCGACGCCGACCCGGAGACCGAGCTCTCCCGGAAAATGGCGAACCGGGACGCGTACAACCGGGCGGTAAAGCTCTACCTGGCGGGAAAGATCACAGAGGCGGCGCCCGCGTTCCGGGCTCTCGCCGCCGACCACCCGGACGACGGGTTGTACGCGCTGTACCTCACGCGCTGTGAGGAGGTTCTCGCGAACGGCGTTCCCCAGGGCTGGGACGGCGTGGAAACGCTCGACTCGAAATGAAATTGATGTGACACCCCTGTCGGAATTGGTATGCGCAAGGCGTAACGGTTTACATCTATGGAAGCTGTTGAAAAACCGCTTTCGGTTTTTCAACAGCCTGCTAGTGGCAGGCCTGGCTCTACGCCGCCCATTGGTTCGCCGTCTTGGCGGCCACCTTTCTCACCCTCCGCAACCGCGCCGACCTCATGCGCGAGAGGCTCAAGCCGGGCAGGGGAATGAAATGGCGGGACAAGGTCCGGCTTGTCGTATCAACCGCCATGTTCGTCGCTTCACTCGCTTGCCGGGCTCGACGCCGGCCGGTTCCGCTGGGGGCCGGCGTTGCCGCTCTGGGCCGCAGCCGCCCTCATCGTGAGGACCGGCCTTGAGGACCCGCTGCTCAGGCGGGAACCGGCGGGATACGCCGACTATGCGAAAAAGGTACGATACCGCCTCCTGCCGGGCGCGTGGTGATTGAATCCTTTCTCCGAGCACCTTCCCGATCCCGGCGCTTTGAGCGCTTTTGTGGGCCGATCATTGCCATCGTTATCCGGCCGGGCTATACTGAATCACATTCGCCGATCGTCATGAAGAGGCGGGAGGAAAGGAAAGGTGAAACTCGTCATCGCCCCCGATTCGTTCAAGGGCAGTCTCACCGCCGCCGCGGCCGCGGAGGCGATCAGGCGGGGCGTGGCCCGCGTGTCCGCCCGCATCAGGACCGCCTGCGTGCCGCTCGCCGACGGGGGGGAGGGCACGGTCGAGGCCCTGGTCGCGGGGGCGGGCGGAAGGATACGGAAGGCGAGGGCGACCGGTCCGCTGGGCGCTCCGGTCGACGCCCGCTACGGCGTCATCGACCGCGGGCGGACCGGCATCGTCGAGATGGCGGCGGCCTCGGGCCTGCCGCTCGTTCCGCCGTCCAAACGCGACCCCCTCCGCGCCACGACGTACGGCACCGGCGAGCTCATCCGCCGGGCCGTCGCGGACGGCTGCCGGGACGTCATCATCGGCGCGGGCGGAAGCGCGACCGTGGACGGAGGCGTCGGCATGCTCCAGGCCCTCGGCGTGCGCTTCCTCGATGCGAAAGGAAAACCGGTGGGGCGCGGCGGGCGGGAGCTCGAGCGGATCGTCGCGATCGAGACCGGGGCGATCGAGGCCGCGCTCTGGGGGATCGGGTTCACGATCGCGGCGGACGTGACGAGCCCGCTCTGCGGTCCCCGCGGAGCCGCTCTCGTGTACGGCCCGCAGAAAGGCGCGGACCCGGAGACGGCGCGCCGTCTCGACGGCGGCCTCAGGCATTTCGCCTCGGTTGCGAAAAAGAGCACGGGCAAGGACGCGACGAAGCTTGCCGGAGCGGGGGCGGCCGGCGGCCTGGCGGCGGGCGCCTGGGCCTTCCTCGGCGCCGGCATCCGGCCGGGCGTCGACCTCGTGATCGAGCGGACGAAGCTGGAAGCGAAGCTCGTCGATTGCGATCTCGTCATCACGGGGGAGGGCCGGACCGACGGACAGACCGCGTTCGGCAAGGCGCCGCTCGGCGCCGCCCGCCTCGCGAAAAAACACGGCGTGCCCGCGGTTTGCCTCTCCGGGAGCCTGGACGGCGAACTCGATTCGCTCTACGCCGAGGGATTCACCGCGCTCTACGGCATCTGTCCCGGACCGATGACGACCGAAGAGGCGATGGCGCGGGCCGGAGAGCTCCTCGAGCGCGCGGCGGAAAACGTCGTCCGGCTGTTCGTGAGCGGGCGTTTATAAAACCTCAATTTAGGAAATAAATAAGGAAACCAGGAAAAAAGCCGGAATAAGAAATAAAGAAGTAGAATTACATAGGTTTCTTTTTCGTATTCTTGAGCAATTGTCCGGAAGATTTGGATCGTATGAATTATAATGAAGAATGATCTTTTAGTTCCCTCCCTTCCCTTCCTGGTTTCCTGGATTCCTTATCGAATTCCTTTCGTGGAGCTTCAAAGAGGCAAGCTCCGCTAGAACAATTGAATCCCGAAAAACGCCCTGGGCACGATGTTGACTGGTTGGGCGGAACCGTCGATCGGAATGGAAAACAGTGAATCGGCCATAAACTCCGAATCGTACAGAAGGCCGGGGATGTACACCTGTGCGCCCACTCCGGCGAAAATGCTGAAGGCGCCGCCCAGTCTGAATCCCGCCTTGAGACGCGCCTGCGGGACGAGGGTCGATTCGAACGGAGTCGCCAGCACGTCCTGCGTCGCCCGGTAGCGCGCGAGCATGGCCGCGTCCAGGTCGATGAAAAACGGCCCGATCGGGATGCGGAAGCCGAAGCCGGCGCCGACGTACCAGGATTGGCTGCCGTTGGCGAAGTCGCAGCCGCCGAGGATCATTCCGTAGGAGATCTTGGTGCCCAGCTTGAAGGCGACGTTCGTGAACCCGCTCATATCCTGCCACGCCTCGATGTCGTGAATGCCGTTCTTCTCGATGTTGAAGAGTCCGAGCGCGAATCCATCATTGTTCTCCGAGATGTTGACCAGGCCGATCTGCACGCCGCGGACGTTTTTTGCCGTGTTGATCACGCCGATCTGCGCGCCGTTCACGTCGCCGGCGCCGTTGAAAAGGCCCGACGTTTGGAGGCCGTTCACATTGCCCGCGCTGTTGAACAGGCCCGCCGCCTGCACGCCGGAGACGGTCCCGCCGCTCACGTTGAAAAGCCCCGACAGCTGGGCGCCCGCGAAATCACCTCCGGAGACGTTGAACAGGCCCGCCGTCTGCACGTAGCCCGCCCGGCCGTTCACGATGTTGAAAAGGCCGGAAGCCGCCGCACCCGCCATATCCCCGTTCACGACGGTGAACAGCGACGAGCCGGCGAAACCGTACAGGTCGTTTTCGATGATGCACCCGAACACGCTCACGGCCGCTCCGGCCACGGTTTGCGCGCGGCCCACCGTCAGGTTGATCAAGACATTGTTGGTGACGACGACGTTCGAGTTCGGTCGCGCGACGCGGGTGGGGAATAACGTCAAGCGTAAAACGTTGAACTGGAAGACGAAATCGTCCGCCGGTTCCGTTTCGCCGGCGGAATCCGGCGCCGCGTCGGCGTCGGGCTCGTCCCCGCGCCTGACGGTCCCCTCCGGCTGCACGGCCCGGAGGTCCGACGCGCGCAGGATCGCCCGGCGGCCTGAGGAGAGCCGTACCGCGGCCTGGGAAAGAGCGCCCTGCGCGTCCACCAGGACGGTATAGTCGCCCGGCGACAAACCTATCTCCAGGGAACCTTTGTCCTGCTTGTTCAGCTCCACCACCAGTTTCTTCGCCGCGTCGCGAATGTAGATCCGGCCGGTGACGGCGTCGTCGATGAGGAGGCCGGCCGAGGTTTCCCGCAAATCGGTGAGGACCAGGTCGCCGGTGCCCGTGAGCTGGATGTCGTAGGAAGGGTGCTGGGGGCCGAACTGGGTTCGCTCCGTGCGCACCAGGGTCTCGTTGAACGCGTACTGGTAGGCTTCGTTCAGCGTCACGACCCCGTCGCGGCTCGCATCCGCGGCGCCCCGCAGGCCGGAGACGAGGTAATGGGTGAAAAAGGAGGCTTCGATATTGTCCGATTCCTGCGCCGCCTCGGTCTCCGAACTCGAGGTCAGGAAGGCGTATCCTTTCATCTCGACCGCCGCGTCCTGCATGAAGGGAGGCCGTTGGACGCCGCCCTTGGCGCGGATGAACACGCCCGAGGCGCAGGAGTCGATGACCGCCATGCGCACGTCGGTATTGACGCCCGTGATGAGGGTGCGCAATTCCTTGTATCCGAGGCGCTGTTCGCCGATAAGGAGCCCCTCCTCGTCCGAGTGGCCGGAATAATAGAAGACGAACTCGCGCCGCTTGGCCTCGCTCTTCGCGGCGGCGATCTTTTTCCCCATGTCCGCGAACGCCCTGACGACGTTGTCGAGCATCGGGTTCAGGAGCAGCACCCGGTTGGACACGGGCAGCCCGCCCATGTCCTGCATGACGGCGGCGAACGCCTGCGCGTCGCTCGCGGCGAAACGCAGGGAGACGCGTTCGGGCCCGCCCTCATTGCTCCCCACGATGATCCCGTACCGCTCGAGCGCCGCGGACTCATTGGCGGCGACGAGGGCGGGAGCGGCGAGGCAGACGACGGCAAGACAAAAGATAATGCGTTTCATGGCTGGGCGTTCTCCTTTACGAGCATAAGCGAGGTGTGCGTGAAACTCGACGGCAGGTCGAGCCGCCGGGTCCGGGCCGCGTTTCCGGAGAGGGCGAGGCGTTCGGCCCCGGCGAGCACCATGTCGAGCGCGAAAGGGGCGTCCGCGGTGACGAAGAAAAACAACTCGAAATCCGGCGCGTCGTCGAGCTCGAACGAGCGCGGCAGCAGCGCCTCGGCGCGCTCGAGTTGGACGTCGGTCGAGGGCGGGAGGGGCCAGTGGAGCGTGACGGAGCCGCGGCCGTCGATGGAGACGATCGCGCCGTAGCGCTTGGCGAGAGCGTTGTACCGCACCTGGACGACGTCACGGGGCCGCACCGCGGCGCCGTCCTTGAGCAGTTCGACCGACTCGCCTCGCAGCCGGTAGACGGCGAGGGAAGGGGAGCCGGACGCGGCGTCGCCCTTGTAGCGGATGACGTCCGGACCGCCCGCCGCGCCGCTTGAGCCCGGCGAGATGACGAGCGGCAGAAACAGGAAGACGGCGAGCGCGGCCGCGGCCGCGCCGGCGAAGGCGAGGATCGGGATCGGCCTCCGCCTTCTCCTCCTTTCGGGCGCGCTTTCGGCCGCCTCCAATTTTCCGCGGATCGCCCGGGCCATCGATTCGGCGGGATGCGTTTTCAGCAGTTCTTCGTTTGATCGGCGCAAATCCTCAATCCTCCGCCGCAGCGTCTCGTCCGTCTCCGCCCGCAGGCGGACGTTTTCACTGCGCTCCGCATCGAGCTCGCCGAGCAGAAAGCGTTCGAGGACGATATCGGGAATTCCGTCGGTTGCGTTTTTCATCCGTATACCACCTTCTGCGCCCCGATCCGGGCCTTGAGCGCCCTCAGGCGTTTTCTCACTCCGGAAACGGACAGGCCGGACTCGGCCGCGACCTCTTCCAGGCTCATCCCGTCGACGTAACGCATGACCGCGATCTCCCTGGTCGTCGGCTTCTCCGATTGAAATATCTTGTCGAGAATGTGCCGGTGGAGAAAGGACTCCGTGTGGTCGGAGGCGTCCGCAATGTGAAGCAGGACGTCGTTCGAGTCCCGGACGGTCCTGTTTTTTTCCGCGCGCAGGACGTTGAGGCAGACATTGGTCGCGATCCGGTAGAGGAGGCTCGAGGGGGCCGCGTCGGTGAGCTTGTCCCTGCTCCGCAGGAGCCGGACAAAGGTATCCTGGGCGGCGTCGAGCGCCTTCTGTTCGTCGCGAAGCAGGAAACGACAGCGCCGCAGAACCATGGGGCCGTACTTTCTGTACAGGAACTCAACGTCGATTCCCAAAACATGTCCTTGTCAACTCCTCACCAATGTAACACGCGGCAAGGCCTCCTGCGCTACCGTGAGAAATTATTTTTTCGATTTTCGCCGTCTTCGTCCGGTGTTTGTATTGTATCGCACATCGTTTGATTTCTCAAATCACGGAAGGAGCCCGAGGCGAGGCGCGAACGCGCGCGACGCCTCGGGCTTGCCGTATGAAAAACGCCGCCGCCCCTTTTTACGGGGGCGGGCGGCGGAAAAAGGGAGACGATCTGGAATCTCGGCGCCGGCGTTCTCGATGCTTTCTATATTCAATAAAATGGGCGATACACTAGAAGATCGACCAGCCTGCGAAGAGCGAAAGCTCAAACTGTGAAACGTCATAGGACGGCAGATCAACGCACGGGATCGCGTCCTGGAAAAACCGGTACAGGATTTTCGTCCCTATGTGGAAATGCTTGAAATTGAGGCCCAGCCCGGCGCCGCCCCGGGCGAAGATCGAGGCGGAGAGCATGTCGAGAACGCAGTCGTACGTCTCGTGGGTCATACTCACCCGGCCGGCCGCGCCGATCCCGCCTTCCACGAAGGGATCGAGGAATGAATCGGCCAGGAAGTGGTAGCGGATATCGAGGGTGCCGATGACGTCGATGAACCACGTCCGTCCGGCTGTAGGAAGCCCGGTGTCCTGCTGGATGAATCGTCCCAGGTACGTCATGCCGAACCCGAAATGCTTGAAGCGCACCTCCCAGTAGAGGCCCGGAAACACATCGGAATTGGCGAAGGCGGCCGGGAAATAATCCCACACGCTCGCCTGGGCGGCCAATTCGGACGTACCGATGAAACCGATCCGGAATTGGTTTTCAGGGCGGCGGCGGGCGGGCGCCTCTTTTTTCTCCGGGCATTCGACCACCACGGTCTGAACCTCCACCTTTTCCACCTTCACGTTCTCTTTTTTGTCGCAATCACAACCGTCGTCCGCCGCCGCGGCGAAAGCGACGCCGAACAACATAACGATCATCAGTGCAAACGTACGCATGCGAATCCTCCCGGTGCGTCAGTATTCCCGGCCTTCACGGCCATATACACTTCAACACGCCCGGACGGGGAAAGTGTCACCCGTATTTGTGTCTGAATCTCCGTACGGGGAGAAAAGAACTACGGATGACGCGGATGAGCGCGGATAGGAAAAAGGGAAGGAAAGCTCAATAAGCCAGAAAATACATTTGGAAATTGAGTATAAAACAGTGAAAATTAATGCCTGAACATTTTAATGCCAGGTTGCTTTCGCATCTATAGTTTCTTCTTTTTATCTTTATCTTCGTTTATTCTTGGTCTTTCTCTCCCGCCTTTTCCATAGACGCGTCCATCCGCTTTCATCCGTAGTTTCTCTTCCTCTTCATCCGCGACATCCGTGGTTCTCTTCGGGGAGTGGGTTCACAGCACCTTGGACACCACGAGCGAGATATCGTCCTCCTGCTGGCGGTTCGCGATGAGGGGGTCGATTTCTTCGATGATAGCCTGCTTGATGCGGGCGGGGCTTTTGGACGCGTGCTCGGTGACCAGGCGGTAGAGGGCGGCCTTGTCGTTCTTTTCGCTCTGCTTCGCGAAACTGTCGAGCAGCCCGTCGGTGTAACTCAGGATGATGTCGCCGGGCTCGAGCCGGACGACCCGGTTATTGTAGTTCGATTCCTCGCCGATGACGCCGACGGGGAGGGAGTTGAAGGGCACTTCGACCACCCGCTTCTCCATCACCGAGTAATAGACGAACGGGCCGTACCCGGCGTGGCAGAAGACGACGGTGCGGGTGGGGTGGTTGAACATGAACACGGACAGCACGGCGAAGATGTCGTTGGTGGAGTCGGCGAGCATGGCGCGGTTGAGAATGCGCACCATCGCCGCCGGGCTCATTTTCTCCCGGGTGATGTTCCGCTGGAAGACGGACCGGATGTTGACCATCACGAAGGCGCCAGACACGCTTTTGCCCGACACGTCGCACATGATCACGGCGACATGGTCGCCGTCGACGGGGAAGAAATCGTAGTAGTCGCCGCCGACGCCCGCGGCGGCCTTGTAGAACCCGGACACGCTCAACCGCCCGAAGACGCGGTCCTCGCCGGGGATGAGCAGCCGCTGGATGCGCTCCGCGATGGCGAACTGGTCGTCGAGGATGCGCCTCTCGGCCCGCTCGTCCTCGCGCTTCTTCTGGAGGATAAGGTACTCGTTCTTGATGAGGACGTAGAAGAAGATGATGAGGGTGACGGCGAGGAGGCTCAAGGCGAGGAGCGCCATCTCGTAGACCGAGTAGGGAATGGAGACGAGGACGTGCAGCTCGTTCATCGCGGTCAGGACGACGATGACAAGGATCTCCAGCGCGATCCAGACGAACCCCTTCCAGCCGTCCCTGAGGAACAGGGCGAGGAGGGGGAAGGTGAAGAACCAGAAGAGCCCGGTCTTGTCGTCGCTCCCGAACAGGAGAAGGCTCGGAAAGAGGCCGAGCATGAGGAGCAGGATCACGAAACTCGCGAATTCGATGTTCTTGGTCCGGCGGAGGAGGATGAGGTTGAGAATGCTCCAGATTCCACCCATGATTTCGATCCCGCCGAGGATGAAAAAATGCCGGAAGAGGTTGAACGTCCCGATGACGAGCGCGAACGAGGTGCCGATGATGGAGAAAACGGTGACGACGGTGAATTTGAGACGGCGGAACCCGTCTCCGGGGTGCTCGCCCCCGCCCGAGAAATAATCGTGAAAAAGCTGTTTGAGCATGGGACGCCTTCCTCCCGGAGCCTTATACCTCCCGTTCACTGTTTTCATAAGATTTTATCGTTAGGAGTCGGCCGGAGAAGGTGTGGCTGTCTCGGTCCCCGCCCGCCGAATACTCTACATGAAAAATCGAAAACGCGCAAGAAAAAAAACGGCGCGGCGATAATTTTCCGCGCCGCTTGGGACCCACATCGAAGATCGACCGCCGCGGTTACGGCGACGGCTTCGTATCGTCCTTGGCTTTGGCGAGGCCGGGGAGATTGCCGAGGAAGCCCACGATCATCGCGATCACGAGCGTCAGGATTTCCTCGACGCCGGAGAGATCGGCGCTGAAATTCACGCCCGTCAGGTTTACGCCGACGGTATAGGCGGCGGCCGCCATGAAACCGAGAATGATTCCGAGGCAGATGCGGCAGACGACGGCCGCGGGTGGATTTTTCCTTTTCATTATTTCGTCCCGCGACATCAGAATCTTCGCGACCGCGCCGAAGATTCCGCCCACGATCGCGAAGACGATGAAGCGCAGCGGAAATTCAAAGAACACCGAGGTCGAGGCGGTGAGCCCGGCCGCCGGGTAGGAGACGGTCACCGTCGTCTCTCCCAGGTTGAAGGACCGGAGCGGGTGGGTGCCGTAGCCGTTCTCGTCCAGCGTCACCCGCGTATCCGCGCCCAGGATGCCGCCCGAGGCGTGGAGCAGGACCGTGTTGTTACCGCCGGCCGCCAGATCGGGTACGGCCACGCTCAAGGTCGTCGTCTGGAGACCCCACCCGTAGATGCGTTTCGGGTTCGCCTCGATCATGATCTTTGATCGGTTGACCGGGATGTCGAGCGGGATGTGCTCGTTCAAGAAGCTGGGGAGGATGGTCACGAGGACGGGCGAATCGGGATTGCGCGCGCTGAGCCTGACCGTCCGGTAGGAGAAAGTCCGGTCGATCACGACGTCGGACGGCTCGGCAAAGCCGGCGGCGGGGGTGATGTGGAAGCGGACCGGTTGGGGCAGGGCGACGACCGCGTCGCCGGAGGCCCCGGCCTCGACGAGCACCGCGATCTGGAGCGACGCTGTATAGCCGACGGCGCTCGACTCGAAGTTATAGCCGCCGCCCGGGATTTCCACGTCGGGCTGCAGCGTGAGCCGACGGTTGTCCTTGAGGACGGGCTGGATCCCGATGGGCAGCTTCACATTCACCGTCCCGTCCGCCTGCACGGATTGAACCGGCGCCGATCTCAATTTCCACGCCACGAACGACCCGGTCGGCAGCTTGATCGAAGCCGTATTCGGGGCCGAGGTGGGGGCGGCGTCCGGCTTGACGATCACGGTGTTCAACGCGCCCGCGCTCCGCAGGGCGCGCAGGTCGACCTGCTGCTCCTCTTGCGCCCCCGCCGCCATCGCCTGGAGAAAGAAAACAATGCCCAAGATATACGCGATACGTTTTTGAGGTTTCAACTTCGGTCGCCTCCCCTTTTTGCATGATGCTTTCCGCGATCCGGTGCGCCGAGGCGTCTGTCCGCCGCGGCACCCGCCGGTTGCCATTATATATGACGGAATTCCCGGGCGCAATAAAATTATCGAAAAAATGAGAAGCGGCGCGCGATTTTATGCAAGGACATGCGGAAAGGCGGGCCGGATCCGGGACATTGGCGTATCACGGGCGGCGGGGCGGCTCTTGGGGCATCGCCGCCGTTTTCAACTATTTTAAAATCATACAAAAAGTTTGATGATAAAAATATCCCGATCTGGTACATGTAGAGACAAGTCGTCAGTAGAAAAGTCGATTTAATATTGCGGATGCCATCCGTAACGTCTATTGCCAAAGGAGGGGGCATGCCGGATTTAACGACGAAACCGGGGGCGGCGGTCAGATTCATGTCCTCCAGCGACAGTTGCAACGCCCTGGTGAAAAGCTCCAACGGTACGCACCAGGCGATCGGCGCCGGGGAGCTGGTGCCGACCAACGCGCCCGGGAAATACCTGTTGACGGCCATTCACCTCGGATTGGACGATTTTACCATCAGCCTGCACGACGAGGGAACGCCCGCCGCGTCCGTTCCCCATACCGCCTCGGACACGGGCCGGGAGCTGGCTTCGCTCACCTACGTGGTCGCGGGCTGAGACGCTCGGCTTTCATTGTCCGCTCTCCGCGCGCCCTTTCTCCGGCGGCTCAACCTCCGGAAGGTGAACTACGGATGAACGAGGATAAGCGCGGATAAAGAAGGGGAGAGAAAAGCTCCTTTCTCTGTTTCCATCCGCGATCATCCGCGTCCTATCCGTAGTTTTTTCCCTCTTCCTCGGGGCGTAACGGCTTTTCTTGTCTTCTTCCCGAAAACGTATTACCATTACTAGACACCCATTCATTCCCCCGGAGTTTTCATGCTCTCTGTCTTGAAAAGGTTCCGCTCCTTCCTCCGCCCGTACCGCGGGATCCTGGCCGTCGCCGTGTTCTTCATGCTGCTCGTCGATGTCGTCGGGTACGCTCTGCCGGCCGGGATCGGGTGGCTCACGGACGCCGTCTTCCCCCGCATCGGCGAGCCGGGGATGCTTGAGACGCTCGTCATAGCCTGCGGCGCCCTGGCCCTCATCGGCGTCGCGCGGGGCTGGTTTTCGCACCTCATGATCCGCTTCTACTGGCGCGCGGCCGAGCTCTTCGTCAGCGACCTGCGCCGGTCCCTCTACGGCAAGCTCATGCACCTCGAGCTCTCCTTCTACGACCGGGCGCGGACGGGCGACCTCATGTCCCGGGTGACGGCGGACATCCAGCTTCTGCGGAGCTTCATCGCCTGGGGCATCGAGCACCGGGTGCGCATCGTGCTCATCAGCGCCACGATCTTCGTCCTCATGCTCGTCACCGAGTGGCGGATCGCCCTCGTCGTCTATACCGTCTTTCCCGTTTTTTTCCTCATCCTCGTCCGCTTCTCGCGCCGGATGCGCGCCGCGGTCGACGCGCGGCAGAAGCAGATCGGCGCGCTCGCCTCGCGCCTGCAGGAGAACCTGACGGGCATCCGGGTGGTGAAGGCCTTCGCCATGGAGGACGAGGAGATCCGCCGCTTCGCCGTCCGGAACGAGGAGCTGCAAAAGCGCGAGACGGGAATGTCCCTCCTGGCGGCGTACCTGAATCCCCTCCTCATGCTCACCAACGGCCTGGCCGCGCTCGCCGTCGTCATCTACGGCGGCTACCTGGCCGTGACCGGGCTCATGAGCCTGGGGGTGCTCCTCGCCTTCGTCTCTTTTCTGGGGCTCATGAACTTCCCGGTGGGGATGCTCGCCTTCAACACCTCCATGATCGCCCTCGCCCGCGGCGCGGCGCTGCGCATCGGCGAGATCCTGGACACTCCCGACCAGACGCGGGCGGACACGGGCACGGCGACCGACGCCTTCCGGGGCCGGCTCGCCTTCCGCGGCGTGTCCTTCGCCTACGACGAGCGGACGCCGGTGCTCTCCGACCTCACCTTCACCATCGAGCCGGGGGAGAAGGTGGCTCTCTTCGGCCTGACCGGCGCGGGCAAGAGCACGCTCATCTCGCTCATCCCCCGCTTCTACGCCCCGAGCTCCGGGAGGATCGAGATCGACGGCCGGGACATCACCGGGTGGAACCTGAAGGCGCTCCGCTCGCAGATCGGCATCGTGCTCCAGGAGACGTTCCTCTTCTCCGCCTCCCTGCGCGAGAACATCGCCTTCGCCCGGCCGGAGGCGTCACTCGACGAGGTGCGGGAGGCGGCCCGGCACGCCGAGGTCAACGACTTCATCGAGTCCCTGCCCGACGGGTACGACACGATCGTCGGCGAGCGCGGCGTCGGGCTCTCGGGCGGCCAGCGCCAGCGCGTCGCCATCGCCCGCACCCTTTTACAGGACCCGCGGCTCCTCATCCTCGACGACTGCACCTCGAGCCTCGACGCCGTCACCGAGCGTAAGATCCAAGCCCAGCTCGTCGAGCTTATGCGCGGCCGGACGACCATCATCATCGCGCAGAGGCTCGCCGCCTTCGCCCCGGCCGACCGGATCATCGTCCTCGACTCCGGCACGATCCGGGGCATCGATTCCCACGCGCGCCTGCTCGAGACGAGCCCGCTCTACCGCGAGACCTACGAGGCCCAGTTCGCGGGCGGACCGGCGGGGGAGGTGCAGGAATGAAGAAGCGCGCAGCCGGCGCGGCCGCGGCGCGGCCGGGCGGAGCGATCGGCGATGCGACCGCCGATGAGGTCGCGGCCCCGTTCCGCTGGGGACTGGTCAGGCGCCTTCTCGCCTTCCTCCGTCCGTATCGCGGCCGGGTGGCGGTCATGTGGATCTTCACCCTCGTCGAGTCGGGCGCGGCCGTCCTCCTGCCGTACCTCATGAAGGTCGCCATCGACGTCCACATCACGGCGGGAAGCGTGTCCGGGCTCTTGACGGCCGGCGCCGCCTACTTGATCACCGTCCTCGTCCTCTTCGCCGCCTCCCGGGCGGAAGGAGCGCTCCTCACCCGCATCGGCTACGGCGTGCTCTTCGGCCTGCGGCGCGACCTTTTCGCCCGCCTCCAGTCGCTCCCCTTCCGGTTCTACGACGGCCGCCGCACCGGGAGCGTGATGACCCGCCTGACGAGCGACGTGCAGGTCCTGGAGGAGCTCCTCCAGGGCGGGCTCAACACGCTCTTCGCCGATCTCGTGCTCCTCGTCGGCGTCATCGGCATGATGATCGCCCTCGACGCGCGCTTAAGCCTCGTTCTCGCGGTCATCCTGCCGCTCTTCGGCGCGGTCGTGTTCTGGCTGCGCGGCAAGCTCGTCCGCGCCGGGCGCGGCATCCAGGCCAGGCTGGGCGCCCTGAACGGCTTCCTCAACGAGTCGATTACGGGCGTCAAGGTGATCCGCTCCTTCGCCCGGGAGGAGACGAGCATGCGGGAATTCGACAAGGTAAACGCCGAGTACTACGGCCAGGCGAAAAAGTTTTATCCCCTGAACGCCTTTTTCTGGCAGAGCGTCACCACCCTCAACGCGATCGCGACCGCGCTCGTGCTCCTGGGCGGCGGTCTCCTCCTTTCCGGGGGGCTGGTTTCGGTCGGCGTGATCGCCGCCTTCCTGGTCTACGTCACCCGCTTCTTCCAGCCGATGCAGCGGCTGTCGAATCTTCTGAACCTCCTCTCCCGCGCCATGGCCTCCTGCGAGCGCATCTTCGAAATCCTCGACGAGCGCCCCGAGACCGACGAGGCGCCGCAGACGCCCGCCCCGCTCAGCGTCGAGGGACGCGTCGCCTTCGAGCGCGTCGATTTCGGCTACTCCCCGGACGAGCCGGTCCTCACGTCCGTGTCCTTCGACGTGCCCGCCGGCGCGACCGCGGCCATCGTCGGCCCGACCGGCGCGGGCAAGACCACCATCGCCAACCTGCTCTGCCGCTTCTACGAGCCCTCCGCGGGCAGGGTGCTCGTCGACGGCCGGGACCTCCGCGGCCTCTCCCTGCGCGATTACCGCGCCCGGACGGCCATCGTCATGCAGGAGGCGGTCGTCTTCTCCGGCACCGTGCTCGACAACATCCGCTTCGGCCGCCCGTCCGCCACGGGAGGGGAGGCGAGGGCCGTGGCCCGCGAGCTCGGGATCGACGACATGTTTTCAGCGCTCCCCGACGGCTACCTCACGCAGACCGGCGAGCGCGGCGCGGGCCTCTCGCTCGGCCAGCGCCAGCTCGTCGCCTTCGCCCGCGCCCTGCTCCGCGATCCGGCCCTCCTCATCCTGGACGAGGCGAGCGCCTACATCGACTCCGCCACGGAAAAGCTCGTCCAGGCCGCCATGCGCCGCCTGCGCCGCGGACGCACCACCTTCGTGATCGCCCACCGCCTGTCCACGATCAGGGACGCCGACGTGATCCTCGTCGTCGACCGGGGCCGGATCGTCGAGTCCGGCACGCATGAGGAGCTGCTCGCCAAGAGCGGGCGCTACGCCGAGCTCCTCCGCTCGCAGTACAAGGCGCTGTAAAAAGGGAACCGCCCTTCGACTACGCTCAGGGCAGGCTCCTGACACGGATGGGAACCGATGACGCTGATGGAGAGAAGAGCGGAGAGGAGGAGCTACGGAAAACGCGGGGAGGAAAGAAAAGGGGAAGGGAAGCCGCGGAAACTTCCTGACAATGCCGAATATCGCAGCGCAGCTTCCGGCGAGGCTCTTCGTGACGCGCAGTCTACTCAACAGTCGGCAACGCGGTTTTCCGGACAATTCAGGCGAAGAACACGAATGTTATTAACCATCGGCCGGGCACGAGTTTCAGGGTGCGGACGTCTTGAACTTACGCCCGTCTTTCCGGCAGATGAGCTGAACGATGTCCCTGCCGGAACCGGCGGCGCCGGGCAGCCCGGAATCGCCGACCCACTGACCGGCCATGTAAAAATCTTTGAGCCCGCGAAGGGTCCGGGGGATGTTGAGAGTGAACGGTTTGGTGAATCCCATGATCGAGCCTTGCCAATTGCCCGTGTAGCGGACGATGGTCAGGGGAGTGGCCACGTCGATCGTTTCGATTTTTTCCGAGACGCCCGGAATTATTTTTTCCAAGCGGGATACGACGGTCGTTTCTATCCGCTTTTTTTCCCGGCGATACGCCTCCCTGTCCCCGCGGAGCCGTTCCCAGTAGGCCGCCTGGCTGAAAAATGCGATCACGAGGGTGCTTTTGCCCGGCGGGGCGAACGACGGATCGAACGAGTAATGTTCGATTTGCAGGTAATTCCTTTCCTCTCCCGAGATCGTGACGGGTTCGTCGAGCTCATGAATGAAGTAGAGGGCGCTCGGACTGAACCGCTCCGACAAGTCCATGTTCACGCCGATGGACACCTGGACATAGGAGGGCATGACGGATTCGGTCTCATAGATGAGCCTGATTTTTTTGTCGAGGTATTTTCCCTCAAGCATGCCGAAATGGGTGGCGCGGCCGTCAGCCGCGGAAATGACGATATCGGCGGGAACTTCCGTGCCGTCCGCCAGCCGTATGCCCGCCGCCTTGCCGTTTTCCACCAGAACCTTCTCGACCTTTGCGCCGTACCGTATCGTTCCGCCCAATCCGGCAAATCTCCGCTCGATGCTTTGAGCGAACGACCCGGAACCGCCTTCGGGGAATCCGTAATCCCTGGTGGCCAGCGAAAAAGGCACGGCGAAGAAATCGTTTGAAGACGAGTCGAAGCGGAAAGCCTTCATGGCCTTCCTCAGGATGGGAGACGTGAACAGGTCGGCGAAATCGTCTATGGTCGCTTTTCCGTATTTCTTGAGAAAACTCATGAAGGGAGCGAAGGTTTTGAGCATTTTCAATGTGTCGAAAATCGTGAAAAGTTCCTTGGGTTTCATGGGGGGGATTTCGCAAAAAAGGTAAAACTTTCTGACGCAGTCCATCAGCTCGTCTATGACGGGACCGTCCTGGGGTGCGATGCGCTTGAGCTCTTTCTCCAGCATGTCCGGATCGTTGTAAAAATGGATCGTTTGTTCCTTGAGGAACATTGAAATCGTTCGGTCCCTGTAGTAGATTTTTTTCCCCTGCAGGGCCCCCAATTCCCGCCAGATTGCGTAATACGGAGATTGCGGAGAAGAGCCGACCAGCCAGTGAATGCAGATATCGAACGTGTATCCTTTCCTTTGCCAGGACGTGCAAAGACCGCCGGGCCGGTCGTGCATCTCGAAAATCCCGGTGTCATATCCGTTCATTCTCGCGTAACACCCCGCGGATAATCCCGCTATCCCGCCCCCGATGATGACGATTTTCTTCATGGCATAACCTCCTTTGGAAGATATATTGAATTATTTTATTGTAAAATTCATATTTCTAAAGATAATATTTACTTTAATAATAGAAAAGTGTTTTTTAATAAATTTTTTTAATTTTATTTTTCTTTTTAAATCATCCGTTTTTAGAATAATAGCGGACTATTCGTTATTTATGCCCCGAAAATCGTGTTCGGTGTACCTCATCCGTGTATGTAAAACCCATACTATATCCGGCATGATCGGAAGACCGTCCACAATCCCATTTTTAAAAGGCGATGTGGCGGGAGTGATGGCGGGGGCTGTTGCGTGGGCGGGCGCTGATGAGGGAGTGTGCTAAACGATGATTCCCGCGCGTGCGATGATGTCCCGAACTTTATTCGGGTGCGCTTTTGGGGGAGTGGAGCGAAGAAAGAAAGATTGACGTTCGCTGAGCGCACTCGAAGAGAACGCCGCCAAGCGATCGTAGAGACGCACGGCCGTGCGTCTTCGACACGTACGAGCCTTGATAGTCTATGCTCGCCGCCGCCCCGATCGTCTCTTTACCCGCCGTTCCGCGCCGTTCTTTCGCAGGCGGATTCCCGTCTATTGTTTTTCTTCCGGCCGGTCGGGTTCGTCCGGCTTCCGGAAATCCACGGACGCTCTCTTTGACATGATGAACACGATCAACACTATTACACCGCCGGAAGCGACGCCCATGAACACAATGTTCATTATGGTAAACATGAGATTCATGCGGGTTCCGCCCGGGAAAAAACTCCCATGCGAGCCGGGCATGAGGCCGAAATTGAAAAAGGTTCCGATGAACAGGACGATGAATCCGGCGTTGGCGAGGCCGAGCAGCGTCACGAACGCGATCCGGAAGACGTTCTTCCGCTTGAGCATCCCGATCGCCGAAATGAGAAACGCGACGCCGGCAATCCCGACGACGGGCGTGAGAATCCTGAACGTTTGGAATGTGTCGCCGGCCGGGCCCGCAGCGGCTTCGGCCGGCGTGAAAACCGCGTACTCCATTGACACTTTCCGGAAGACTTATATTTTTTCGGCCTCGACGATGCAGTAAAACGGTTCGATGCCGAGTTTCTCCCCGAATTGTATGTATTCCGGTAATTTCAATCCGCATTCTTTGAGGAACGATTCGATCGCCGCCCGGCGATCGTGGGACATGTCTATTCCGAATTTCAAGGGCTCTCCCGTTTTGCCTGTCAGATTCCTCCGGCTTTTTACGGCCATTGAATTCGCGCCCAGGCTGAACGCTTGGGAATAAAAGTCCTGGGCGATCACGCTTCCGTCCGCGCATAAACCGGCCATCGCCTTCAGCGTTTTTTTAACGGTATCGGCTTCCAGGAACAGGGAAACTTTTTCGTGAACGCCGCCGAGAGCGGGTCCGGTCTCGTGTCGAAATAATGCATGAGCCACCTGTATTGCAGCGCTTGCCCCGCAGAGAAGGAGACGCCCGCTTTTATTGAACAAAACGACGTTGTTGTATTGTCATTATTCGGGTATATTATAGAAGGATATCCTTATAAAAGATTGTTGTGCAGCATACGCGATTATAAAGTTTTTCCATTTTCATGCGCCAAAACCGGGAAGGATGGGTCATCGGCTGCGGAAATGGCAAAATCTTGATATGGCGCATGTCTGAATTCGAAAGAGGTGGCACATGCCCGGGTTTAAAACCGATCGGGGCGCATTCGCGTTTTTGCAGCGGTTTCTTGACGATGTCGAAGATCTCAAGGAAATAATTTCAGTACACCCTTTGTCGCAGGAAAAGCGCAATACCGCCAGGTCGCGGTTGATCGATTTGAAAATCCGCCTGCAGAATTATCACAATCAGCACGATACGGCGGCCGCCCGGAAAAAAATGACCAGGGCCGAGGCCGCCATCGTTTTCCCGGCCATGAACGGGGCCTTCGGAGAGCTGAAAACAAAAATCGGCTCCTACCCGAGCGCGAATTGGACGGCGTCTCTCTCCGGAGTGGCGGTGATTCTAAGGCATTACCTCCCGAGGAAAAGCGGCCAATCGGTGAACGATGCGCCCGGGGCCGGGGGTGAAGACGGGTAGCGGACGGTATTTCCGTGATTCCCTCCCGCCAAAAAAATCCCCGCCCGAGCCTGCCGGCCTTCGCCGACACCCCGGGCGGGGCATCCACCCCTTCACACGGCCGTCACGGCACGCGCGGACTTCTCCGTCACGATCCCGGGCGCGGTCCGCTTGCGGCCCTTGGCCCTCACCGTGGACTCGAACTCCACCAGCACGCCGGGCCGGCCCATGAACACCGCCTTGGCGGCGCTGCGCACCTGGCGGGCGGCCTCCTGCAGCTCCCTGTAGGCGACGTCGCGGGAGCGGGTGGCTTCTTTTTGCTTTTTCTTGGCGAGCTCCTGGCTCACGTCCGCGACCTCGAGGGCCTGCAGGGACTTGTCCGCGGCGGCCAGATCCGAGGCGCGGAACCCGATCCGGGCCAATTCGCCCAGGTACTTGTTCGCCACGTCCCGGAGATAACTCAGGTCGCCGACGGCCGCCTTGACGGTCCGGGGCGGCGTCTTGCCCACCTGGAATTCCTTGAGGGCCTGCCTTTCCGCTTTCTTGAAGCAGGCTTTCCCGGCGAAGCGGACCTTGCGGATCTGGTCGTACGCGCCGTGCATGGCCTTGTCCTGCGCCTCGGTGAGGCGGCCGGTCTTGCGGATCGCATTGCGCTGGGTGATGTCCGCCGCCGCCGCTCTTTCGATGGAGGCGGCTAAAGTGTCGATGAGATCCTGCCCGATGCCGGGCTCGTCTTCCGTGGCCGCGTAACTCTTCGCGGACTTGAGAAGCGCTTTCGCGTCCTGGAGAACGGAATCCAATTTCTGCATAAACATGCTCCTTAAAAAAGTATATGGCATTCATCCGGAACAACGTCCGGAGTCGAAGCCGATGCACATGGGCGCTCAAAAACGCCCGTAGTTTCTCGCTCATCCCTCGGCAAAACCTTTTTTCTTCACGGAAATAAATCCGAGCCTGCCCCGGGCGAGCGGATCAGGCGGCTCCCGGGTTCCGAGAGCTTTCTCCGTGAGCCGAAGGGCCCGGCGCATCTTACGAAACGCCCGGCGCATCTTACGAAACGTCCGGCGCATCTTACGAAACGCCCGGCGCATCTTACGAAACGCCCGGCGCATCTTACGAAACGTCCGGCGCATCTTGCGAAACGCCCGGCGCACCTTACGAAACGCCCGGCGCATCTTACGAAACGCCCGGCGTATCTTACGAAACGTCCGGCGCACCTTACGAAACGTCCGGCGCACCTTACGAAACGCCCGGCGCATCTTACGAATTGCCCGGCGAAACTTTTTTTCCTTCACTTAATACAGCGAAAAAAAGGGCGAAATCACTCGAAATATTTTCAATTTTTTTGGGGGGTAAGACCGATTGAATTCCCGGAGAGAACCGGGAATTTCGGTCGGGATTGACGTGCGCATCGTAGGGGAACCACGGATAACACTGATAGGAACTGATTACACTGATGGGGGAGGGATGGATGTAATAAATATCGAGAGATTCCCCTGCACCGCCGAGACAAGGCCGAATTTCGCAGCGCAGTTTCCAGCGAGGCAATTTGTGAGGTGGAGCACACTGTAAGGTTGGCAAGGCTGTTTTTCCAGGCCATCCCGGCGAAGAATATTAGTGTTGAAAACAGTAGGTTGAGCCCCGATACGTGATCGCCGGAGACGTTTTTGCCTGGCTTGGTAAAACACCGATAAGTATCGTTGACGTATCGTAAATGCACAAAGCTCGATCACGGCGATGATTTTTACGTACTGAGGGAGAGTCGTGCTTTAGCTGTTGAGGCCGGCTGAAGAGATTTTATGAAATAACGCGAGTGAAATTAAGTCTATAAGAGTGCTTTCTTCATCAGGGGAAGAATCAAAATGTCGGAAGTGTCTCCATCGTCAAAGATGCCCACAGCTATTTACTGCACGACGACCATTGCATTTGCCCTCAGGTAAACGATGCTCCCCTGTAATTCAGTCCATACATTATTCTTCCACCAACCGGCATCGGCTAATCCGGAAGTGTATTTGTATCCGGCTGCGTATACGTCGTTGCCGATTATCGCCAGCGCTTTGACGGTTGGCTTGGGAGTGGTCGTGGTGGGAGAAGAAATTAATTGAGTCCACACGCCGTTTTTCCAGTACCCGGGCAGATTCCCCCCGCTGCTGTTTTGACTGAATCCCCCGACATATACATCTCCTTCTGCAACGACGATCGTATTCACTTCACTGTCGTGAGTCGCGCTCAAAGGCGTAAGATCGTTCCATGCGCCGTTTATCCAGTAGCCGGCCACCTCCACGTCGGAGGAATTCGTATTGATCCCGCCCGCGTAGACATCACTTCCGGAAACCGCGAGCGCAAGGACGCGGGAGGATTTTGTGGCGTCGAAAACGGGCAATGGATTCCATGTCCCGTTCTTCCAGTACCCGGGAGTATAAGATCCTCCGCCGTTGTAAAGATACCCCCCGGCGTATACATCCGTATCGTCAATGACAATCGCATATACGCATCCGTCGTCACTTGAAGCAAAGCCGTTCCATGTTCCGTTCAGCCAATAACCGGCTTGCATGAACGTGCCGTTCGACGCCCATCCCCCTGCATAAATGTCGCCGTTATCGACCGCGAGAGCGTATACATACCCGCTGTATGTACTCAAATCCCGGGGCAGCGAATGCCGTGTTCCGTTCAACCAATAGCTGGGAACCGTTGTACTCGTGTTTCTGGTGTATCCACCCGCGTAAACATCGCTGCCGACGACGACTATGGAAGTGACGGCGGAATTCAAACCCGTATTGAGTGTGGAGAGCTCTGTCCATACGTTATCCCGCCAATAGCCGGGGAGAGTACCATCATAGCCGGGGTGAGCGTTTAAGCCGACTGCGCTGCCGCCGATATATACTACCGGGGGGGTGCCTCCGGGATTGCCGCCCGCCGGCGAACACCCTTCCATAAAAAACACGGAGACTAGACAAACCAGGCAGGTTATAACGGTTTTCATTTGTCCTCCTTATCGCCCCGGTGACCGGTGGCCGCCGCCTTTTGCCGGCTGTCAATCGCTGATTACTCGCTTCTTGAAATTCGGCGTCGGTGGTTCGCCTCGGTCTTCACGGTTGCGTCTTGGCGGCTGGCAGCCGCTGCACATGGGATGCGAACCGGCGATGTTCAAGAAAGGAGCGTTTATAGTAAACACCTTTTTGCCGATTTTTTCAATCTTATTTTTAGGGGGTGATCGACTGGATTTCTCAAGAGAAACGGGAATTACGCGCTGGATCAACTTGCGCATCGAAGAGAAGAGCTACGGATGAACGCGGATGAGGAAAGGAGGGGGGAAGGATTTGGGCGAAGGCGGGGCGGGTTCCCGTGGGCGCGCGGTTTCTTTGTCGTTCCCCGCTGAAGGCTTTCCTCCAATAGGGTTCGCCTTCGAAAACCAGTCTGTAATCGACGGCGAATTTTTTGCCGTTCATTACCACGGCGCCTTTCGGTTTCTCGCTTCGCAGCAGTATTACCAAGTCGTCCAGTAAATCGTACTCCAGATAAATGGAATATGAATCCTCATGGCGTTTGACGGTATAGGGTGAATTCAAATCCGGCCAATCCTTCGGCCAAAAAACGGATTCTTCGGGCGCATAGTCATAGGGCCAGGCCATCACTTCGATATATTGTGGACGCCACACCTCTCCTTTTTCCTGCAGCAGACACATTAAATGGGAATAAATGGACCAGACCGATGTATCCAGTTTTTCGTTGTAGGCGGGAAGCTTGAGGAATCCGTTTTCGAGTAATAAATCAATGTGCCGTCCGTGTAGAGGCAGGCGAGAGGGGTGTCCGAGCCGATGACCATCGCCCATGGATCGGTTTGAATGACGGCGAAGAGCGGAATCCGGCCTTCGTAAGGATTGAAATCCTGCGAATGGACTCCGAGGCACATAAAAAACATCATTAATGCGGTTATCGCTCTTTTCATACGTCCTCCCCGCTGGAAATCACGCGCGGCGTTTTGCGGCTCGGCGAAGCCGCCGCTGCGCCGGCGTCGCCTGACGCGGCGGGCGATCGCCGTCACGCGTCTACCGTACCTTACAAAAAGATTATTTTTCAAGCGGATACGTTTTTTCCAATTTTTCAAATATCGCGTTTATTTTATTCACCAATATTTCGGAAGACGGTTCATCCCAATCCAATAATATGGCGTACGTCTCGGCGTTGTCGTTTAGGGACAGTAATACGACCGGAGCGCCTATAATTGCCGAACGATCGTTGAAATTCGGGGTTCGTTCGATGGCGGCCGAATCCAGGAGCTCGTAGTAAAAGCCGATCTTGTCCGGAACGCTCGTATCCGTATATTTTTTTTTGTTCATTGAGTTGAGCCTTGATTGCATCGTTTTTATTGCAGCACGCCGGAAAAACCATGAAGGGCAGAAAGAAAAAAAATCTCTTTTCCAATTTAGGTTTCTCCTCTTTGAAGAGACCGCGCACGCGTCCGCATCTCATGCCCTTTTCAACGTGTCAGACGGAACCGATCGCGGTCAACATTGTGCGCCTTCGACGCCGTGCCAAGTATGGCGTTAAGGCGTTGTCAGGCGTGGCGGCGCGTTTATCAATAAAAATCCATTTTCTCGCCGGAAACAACCACATAATCGTTCAGGGAATGGGGAATAATAAATTGCGTCCCGATAAAATACGGTATGTATATTCTCCAACCAATGGAAGATTTAGTCTGGTGCTCTTGAAGCAGTTTTTCATATTGTTCGGTATTGAATATTTCAGTCAGCGGCCATTCCCTGATTCTCCTGCCGTCAATATCGTATTTGATCAGGGCATGGTCGTGTCCCATGTGATACCAATCGTCGAACGTAAAAATAATCCCGTCGTCGGAAAT
>JAFGSW010000074.1 GCA_016934415.1 Spirochaetales bacterium
CAGGATGTCTTGACCACTCACACTCAACCACTCAATCCGCTTTCCTCTCCCCTCCCTCTCCCCCTCCCCCTCCCATCATCCCCATCATCTTCATCATTGTCCAACAGTCTCCTCCATAAACGCGGCGCGGTTGACAGTCCGTCCGTTTAGCGGCAGTTTGTACAGCATGCGGCCCGTAACGGAATACTCGTTTTATTTATTTGACGCGGACGGAACGCTTTTCGACACCACGGAAATGATCGTCCGTTGTTTCCTTCACACGGCCGAGGTCCATCGCCTGCCGGTTCCCTCCCAGGCGGCCATTGCAGGCGCGACAGGCGGGAAGATTATCGTGATAATAATATTAAAGTGAAAGAGAAAAAATGTTTGAAAAAACTGAGGAAAAGGCGTTTAATTAATTCGATATCAACAGAACATCATGAAGGTCCGCTTTTCGTCAATAGAAGTCAAAAATAGACGAAGCGCTTATAATGAGTTAAGGATAATTGTGCGGCGGATTTATGTATGCAGAATAGATTAAGAGAAGAAATAAATAGATCAATAGAATGGTTGAAGAAGACTCATGAAATGCCTGTTTATAAGGATGTTTTATTCGTAATTGATAACCACGAACTGAAAACGATAAATGGTTTTAATAGAACTATTATTCATAAAGAAAGAATTATGGATCCAGCGGCATTTGCTCCAGTTTTTAATGATTTACTCAAAAAAGGGTATGGTTGGATAAATTTCCATTGTGCAGGTATTTATGATGATTCGCTAATCTATACAATAGAACTACCAAATTATATTTCAGGCATATCATCTGATAAAGTAAGCATCAATCTTTCAGGGCCGGCTTTAAATCCCAAGACTAATATACCAGATTGGGACTTTAAAATATTTTATGAAGTTGTGTAGTAGTCTCCTTGAAGGCCGCACCACTGCCTTTGACGGTGGATTAGCAAAACCGCCTTCGCTTCGCTCAGGCAGCTTCGCCAAGCCGCAGAACGTTATAGCAAAGTCAAGCTAGTAAAGGAGGAAAGATAATGGGATGGAGAGGAGTCCTCAGAAGCGTTTCCGCGTATTCACGGGCCGCTCACCGCGATTCCGTCAGGAGACACAACCAATACGTTCGTCAACAGAAATACATGGCGAAACTCCAGGCGATCGAACAAACCAGGCAGGAAGTGGAACAGTATGAAAATTACATTGAATTGATCCAGACCATTCATAAAGACACGCCGGAAATATACGATTGGCTCGAAGTGGCGAAAACGACGAAGCCGCCGAAGCCGGAACAGGATAAACAAATCAGCAACAAACTGCTCGTTAAGCTGAATAAATTCAAGCAGAACTTCATTCACAAGTGGTTACGCCTGGAAAAATGGGCAAGAAGGAGAAAAGAAAAAAGGTACCAAAAAGCCTTCGAAAAAGAACAAGTTGATTTGGCGGCGAGAACGGCCGAGTGGGAGAAACTCGCGAAAGAAATCGATGATCTGGTGGATCTGGCGAATGGTATTAATGCCGGCAAAACGGAATATTTTGAAAAAGTGTACGATGATGAAAACCCATTCGAAGAATTATCCAGTTTTGGGTCGAAAGTTACGGAAAATTTTATAGACAAAGACCGCGCCGTCGCCGAACTGTTAGCGCGAGACGATGAAATCGTCCCCAAGCAACAAAAGAGTCAATTAAAATCGGGGAAACTGTCAGTTAAAGACCTGCCTACGGGAAAAAGAAACGAAATTTACCAAGACCATATCGCGAGCTCGGTTCTACACGTAGGGAGGGTGATATTCGGTTTGTTGCCGATAAAAGCATTGATAGTCAATGCCAAATGTAAAATGCTGAATACCGCGACGGGCAGAATGGAGATGCAGACGGTGCTTTCAGTAAAGTTGATGAGGGAGACGATGGAAAAAATCAATTTCGAGCTCATCGATCCATCCGACGCGCTAAAAAACTTCGTGTGCAATATGAATTTCAAGAAATCGCTGGGGATGACGCCCGTAAATCCGTTGACAGAGTAAATTGAGGACCTATCGAATACGAGGGAATCCGAAATGGAAAATAACGTAGCATCCATAAAGAGCATCCCGCTCTATTTCAAAATACAAAAAAGAATTTTTGAGATTATTGAAAAGGGAAAACCGGGAGACCATGCCAGCATAGCCTTCGATATTTTTATCATGTCATTGATCCTCCTGAACGTCGCCGCGATCATTTTGGAATCTTTCAACGCGGTCGACCATGAGCTTCATGTTTTTTTCAGAATATTCGAAATCGTATCGATCGTTATTTTCACAATCGAATATGTACTGAGGCTCTGGACCTCGAAATTGAAAACGGAGGCGTCGAACGGTTTCGTCGGGTTATTGAAGTATATAAAATCACCCATGGCCGTCATCGATTTGTTGGCGATCCTGCCGTTTTACCTTCCTTTTTTAATCCCGATTGATTTGCGATTTCTCAGGATACTGAGGCTGACCCGAATATTCAGGGTCTTCAAGATTCAGCGATACTCAAAATCGCTCAGTGTAATAGCGAAAGTCCTGAAAAACAAAAAAGAGCAGCTGCTCGTCACGATATTCATCACCCTGCTGCTGATCGTCTTCGCCTCGACGGTGATGTATTACATCGAAAACGAGGTGCAGCCGAAAGCCTTTCCCAATATCCTGGCGACATTTTGGTGGGCCGTGGCGACGCTGACCACGATCGGTTACGGGGACGTTTACCCGATTACGGATTTGGGAAGGCTCCTGAGCGCGGTGATAGCCATATTGGGAATAGGATTGGTGGCGCTGCCGACCGGCTTGATCAGCTCGGGATTTATCGAAGAATTATCAAAAAACAAGAAAAAAGTAAAAGAAGAACGGATAAAATATTGTCCGTATTGCGGAAAGAAAATCGTGAAAGACGATTAGTTGTCAGCGCTCGTTGTCCATGGCGTGCAATAAGCAGTAATATGGATATCATGCTCATACTATTCGGAGGTCGGCAGTATTGATAAAGATAGAGAAAATTGATGAAATGAATTGGTATCAGTGTACACAATTAAAGGTAACTGAAACTCAAAAAAAGGTTTTCACCGTGCCGGTCGTTTATTGGATGGCAATATGCAGGTATCGTGACAATCATTTTGAAAACGCAATTTACAACGATGATGAGCTCGTCGGATTTTCAGTTTGGGCATTTGATAAAGAAAATAACGAGTATTGGATAGCCGCCGTAATGATAGATGAAAAGCATCAAAAGAAAGGATATGGGAAACAAGCCGTGAATGAGTTGATAAAAATCATATCTAAAAATGAAAATTGCGATAAAATTTTTCTTGGACATAGACCGGATAATTCAATCGCATCTCATTTCTATGAAGCGATGGGGTTCGTCGACACCGGGAGAAGAGAAGACGGCGAAGTCATCAGATGCTTGACGCTGTAAAAACAGCACGCCCTTGCTGCCTCAGGAAAAGCCGGCAGGAATCCGCACCCGGTTGGAAAACAATTTTCACGGTATAGAAGCATCCGGCCAAACATGGCCGTCTTCATGCTTTAGTCCTCAATCATCCCCATCATCTTCATCATTGTTCGACCGTCTCCCCATCACCCGAAGCGCATCGCCGTTGACAGTCCGTCCATTTCGCGGCAGTTTGTACAGCATGCGGCCCGTAACGGAATACTCGTTTTATTTATTCGACGCGGACGGAACCCTTTTCGACACCACGGAAATGATCGTCCGCTGTTTCCTCCACACGGCCGCGGTCCATCGCCTGCCGGTTCCTTCCCGGGCGGCGATCATCGGCGGGACGGGCATGCCGCTGCGGACGCAGATGGAGTCGTACTTCGGCCCCCTGACGGACGAGCGGTTCACCGCGTACGGCGGGACGCACATGGCCTACCAGAATGAGATCTACAAGGATTACCTGAAATTGTGTCCGGGCGTCGGAGAAGCCCTGCCCCGGCTGCGGGATGCGGGCAAACGGGCGGCGGTCGTGACCTCGCGCCGCCTGCCGTCGCTTTCCCTCTACCTGGCGGAGACGGGAATCGCCGGTTACTTCGACGCGCTCGTCACCCCGGAGGCGACCGCCCGGCACAAGCCTGAGCCCGAGCCGGCCTTGGAGGCCCTGCGAAGGCTGAACGGACAGGCCCGGGAAGCGCTCTTCGTCGGCGACTCCCCTTTCGACATGGAGTGCGGCCGGGCGGCCGGCTGCGCCACGGCGTTCGTGTCCTGGAGCGACACCGACGCCGCCGCTCTGAAGCACGCGCCCGATTTCACGATCGGCGACATGACCGAGCTCTGCCGGTGAGGGGGAAGGCGGTGGAGGTTTCCGGGCCGTCATTGACCGCGGCGAAGCCGGGACGCGCGCCATTTCCCGCGTTCGGGTCGTGCAGGAAGCGTCCCGTGCGGAACGCGGACGGCGGGCGAATGGACGATTGCGGCGACCATGGGCGTTGAGTGTTGAAGATCATAATTTTATAAGACGCACGGCCGTGCGTCTCTACGGCGAGCGCTCGTCGCCTCAAAGCAACCGGTTTCCCTTGACACATCGAACGGAAACCGCTAAAATTTTCCCGACGTCATCAAAAAAAGGCACGGGGGCCGCGATCGTGATTGGGGAGAAACCGAAAAAGTCTTGGTTCCTCGAGGGAAAACTCTCCGACGGCCACGCCCTGCTCATCAAGATCGATCGCTTCCCCTTCACCGTCGGCCGGGACAAGAACTGCAGCCTCGCCATCGCCTCTAAGACCATATCCCGCCGCCACTCGGAGATTTATCCCCAGGGCGATCTCCTCGCCGTCCGCGACCTGGGAAGCACCAACGGCACCTTCGTCAACTCGAACCGGGTCACCGCGGGCGTCTTCCTGCGCGACGACGACACCATCGCCTTCGCCGAACAGCAGTTCCGGATCTACTCCTCCGAGGACCACACCACCGGATCGGGCCAGCAGACCAATCACCTCTCCGCCCAACAGCGCGGCGCGAACTTCGCGGCCTTCTACGACTTGAGCAAGCGCGAGGAAGAGGTCCTCTTCCACCTGCTCCAGGGAAAATCCACGAAAATGATCTCCAAATCGCTCTTCATCACCGAAGGCACGGCCAAGAACCACATCCTGAAGATCTTCGAGAAAACCGGCGCGCACTCGCGCTTTAAATTGATGACGATGTACAATAAATTCCCGGTCGGCAAGAAAAAATAGCCCTTTCCATTAAACTCTTCTCCCTTCAAGAAAAACTACGGATGAACGCGTATCTCGCAGCGAAGCCCCCCCGCTTTCCACGCCCCCCGATACGTGGTATCCTATAGGGGTCTGGGAGGATCCTATGTTCGATTCGGCGAGCGAGAACGAGGGCGCCCTTGCCCTCGAAAAGATCTTCGGGCCGCGGCACGGGTACCGTTTTCGAAGCCGGCTGCCCGGCCTGGACGAATTGAAGAAGGCCTTTCGCCTGCAATCCCTGCGCCTGCACCCCGACCGCGCCCGGGCCCTGGGCCGGGCGGAGGAGCTCCTCACGCGCGAGTTCCAGTCGGTCAACAACGCCTACCGCCTGCTTCTTCCCATCATCGCCCGGCAGGGACGCCGCCCGGCATCCGCGGCCGCTCCCCGCTCACCGGGTGCGCGGCGGGATTTCTATTGGAAGCTGAAGCGCCTGCCTCCCATCCGCCTCCGCTTCGCCCAATTCCTCTATTACAGGGGCCTCATCGGCTTCAACACCCTGATCCGCGCCATCGTCTGGCAGACCGAGCGCCGCCCGCGCGCGGGCGAGCTCGCCCTCGAACGCCGCGAGCTCACCCGGGAGCAGATCAACATCGTCCTCAGGCGCAAACAGGTCCGCGAGCCGTTCCTGCGCGCGGCCGTGCGGCTGGGGTTCCTGGACGACGCGGCGCGGCGGCGCATCATCGACGCGCAGAAGGCCTTCGGCCTTCCCATCGGCCGGTTCTTCATCGAAGAGGAGATCCTCACCCCGGAGCGGCTCGCCGCGCTCCTGGCCGAATGCGCCAGGCACAACCAATCAATCCGGAGTTGACCCGCCCCCCAAAAGAAAAACTACGGATACCGCGGATGAAGAAAAAGGCAATAAAAAACAACTACGGTATCCCCATTCTCATGCTTCCGGGAACAAAATGAACTGACGCCCGGCAGTATACCTTCACTATGTACTTATTCCATTTCTTGTCCGCGGCCATCCGCGATCATCCGCGGTTTTTCCTTTTCTTCGAAAGATCCAAATCGAACAAAGCGCTTGCATTCATCCGGGAGCTTGACTATGCTTTCCCCATAGAAAGCGAGCGTTCGATGGCTAACATACTCAGGAAACCGAAGATCGGGCTGGCCCTGAGCGGGGGGGCGGCGCGCGGCCTGGCCCACATCGGGGTCATCAAGGTCCTGCAGGAGGAGGGCGTGAAGATCTCCTGCGTGGCGGGCGCGAGCGTGGGCAGCCTCATGGGCGCGCTCACTGCCGCCGGCATGCGCTGGGAGGAGATGGCCGAAATCGCCCGGAACATCAAGTGGAAGGACCTGGCCCAGCTCACCCTCTCGCCCATGGGCATCGCCAGGCACTCAAAGCTCAAGGCGATCATCGACGACCTCATCGGCGGCAAGCGCTTCGAGGACCTGCCGATCCCGTTCGCGGCGGTGGCGGTCGACATCTCGTCCGGCGAGGAGGTCGTGCTCCGGCACGGTTCGGTGGCCGACGCGGTGCGGGCCAGCTCGAGCATTCCCGGCATCTTCGAGCCGACGATCATCGGCGGGCGGTACCTGGTGGACGGCGGGCTCCTCAACAACCTGCCGGTCGACGTGGCGCGGGAGCTGGGCGCGGACATGGTCGTGGCCGTGGAGCTCAACTCCCAGAGCTTCGCCCCGACGCCGCCCAAGAACGTGCTCGACATCCTCTACCGCTCGTTCCTCATCGTCCTGCGCCGCTCCCACGAGTACGCCAAAGAGGCGGACGTCGTCGTCGCCCCGGACCTGGACGGGAAAAGCTACTCCGACCTGAAGCCGGTGGACGAGATGATCGGGCTGGGCGAGGCCGCCGCCCGCGCCGTCCTGCCGGGCCTGAAGCGGAAGGCGAAACTGTAGCGGATCATCGATTCGCTTTCACTCGCTTCTATAAACCCAACGCGTAAAATTCGATAAGGAAGCCAGGAACCCAGGAAGAGAAAAGAAGTGGGGGAAAAAAACGTTTATATTGCAGATTCATTCATCTTCAAAAAGACAGAAATCATTTGATTTTTTCCTGGTTTCCTGGTTTCCTTATTGATTCTTCTCTATTTGATCCCGCGGGATGAAGGCAGGAGGCGGAATAATGGCCGAAAACAATGGATACGTCATGATCCTCATCGCGGCGCCGGTCGAGGCGGCGGCGGGGCTGGCGCGCTCGCTCGTGGAGGGCGGGGCCGCGGCCTGCGCCCAGGCGACCCGGCCGGTGACGAGCTTTTTTAAATGGAAGGGTGAACTGCGCGAGGAACAGGAAGCGCTCGTCCTCGTCAAGACCGCGGCGGTCAAGGCCGAGGAAGTGAAGCGGCTGGTCGCCGAGCGGCATCCCTACGAGGTGCCCGAGGTCGTCGTGCTGCCGCTCACGGGCGGCAATCCGGCCTACTTTCGCTGGATCGACGAGGTGCTCGGAGCCTGACGATTTCATCGTATTGCCTCTATCGCGAATAATTCGATAAGGAAACCAGGAAAAGAAAAGCGTAGAGAAAGGAGGAGATTTCAATTTTCTTGTATTCTCTCTTTGCTTAACTTTTTTTCCTGGCTTCCTTTCTTCCGGGTTTCCTTATAAATTCCTCGTGAGTTGACCCCGCGGGATGAAGGCATGAGCCCCTTGACGGCGCCGGGTTCCGGCCCCTCGCTTTTTTTTCCCGACCGTCCTTTTGCAAACTTAAAAACCGTGATACATTTGCATTGTTCGATCCAAAATGCGCAGGCAAGGAGTCGTTATGGCAACCGGTGGAGGAGTGATTAAGATCGAAAAGGCGACCGGAGACGTCTATTTCGTCTTCGAGGACGGGCGCGAGGCGATGCCCCCCGTGTTCAAGGCCGAGGTGAAGATCAAGCAGGAATTCGGCGGAGTCAAGCTGAACGACGCCGTCGCCGAAGCCGAACGGTACGTCATCGGCGCGCTCAAGAACAAGATGCAGCAGAAGATCCGGGGAAAGGGGTGTTTCATCGTCCCGAGGAACATCGAGCTGCGCTACAAGATCAAATACGGGTTCGGCCAGCCGCCCGCGCCGAAACCCCGCATCATGCCCTGACGTCGGCGCCTTTCGGGTTTATATTATTCAGTAGGTGACAAACGGCCGATGGGACCGCCGGCCGGCGGGCATCGGTTTTTATGGAACGCCGGAAAGCGAGGAACGAGTGTTGAGGAAGACCCTGGCCTTCGCGGCCGCCGGCCTCGTCCTGGGGGGCGTGTTCGCCTTCGCCCAGGTGGGGACGCGGAAGATCGAGTCCGACGCGCGCGTGGAAAAGCTTCTCAAGGACGCGGAGATCAAGTACACCGTCGACAACGAGGGGGACTTCAAGATCTACATGAAGGTCCGCAACGACCGGCTGCAGGGGATGTGGATCATCTCCGAGACCCAGAACGTCGGCTCGCTCGAGGTGCGCCAGGTCTGGTCGATCGGCTACGTCTCCGACGCCCCCCTTTCGCCCGCCGTGACGACGAAGCTCCTGGAGCAGAACGCCAAGGTCAAGCTCGGCGCCTGGCAGGAGCGCAAGATGGGGGACAAGTACGTGGCCGTGTTCTCCGCCCAGGTCGGCGCGGAGGTCGACAAGTTCACGCTCCTCACCTGCATGAGCGCCGTGGCCACGACCGCCGACGACATGGAACAGGAGCTTTCGGGGAAAGACGTGTACTAAAAGAGTATGCGGCGGCATAACCCGCCCGGCGCGCCGGAGGGAACCGGCGCTCCCGGGCGGGCTTTTTTTTCAAAGAGAAGAGTGAAGAAAACTACGGATAGGACGCGGATGAGCGCGGATGAAGGATGGGGGAAAGGGGAAAAACCGACTTTTCTTACTCCCCCGACGGATTATAGAAAAACGGAGTATGTTTGTCGGTAAAGCATAGTAAGTGCCCCCAAGATTGCGATTGATGAAAGCATGGGGGACATTCCGGCGTTGAGAAGGGGTGAAAACGATGGAAACGAGGTATCCATGTCCCACTCTTTGCCCTTCTGCCCGAACAGGGACTGCGCCTTCCACCACGCCCCGCCGGGCGACGGCTGGTTCAGGCCCTACGGCGTCTACCGCACCAAAGCCTACGGCACCGTCAAGCGATACGCCTGCCGTCTCTGCGGGAAATCCTTCTCCCGGCGCACCTTCCGCCTCTCTTATTACCTGCATCTGCACGTGAGCTTCCGCGACATCCTTTACGGCCTCGCCTCCTGCTCGGGGTTACGGGCGATGGCGAGGAGGTACGGCGTGACCGACAAGGTGATCTCGAACCGGATCGGCCGGCTGGCGCGTCAGGCGATCGGGACGACGGCGGGGTTGCGGCCGACCCAACGCTCGACCGAAGCCCTGGCCGCCGACGGCTTCGAGAGCTTCGTCCTCTCCCAGTATTGCCCCGTCGACATCCATCACCTCATCGGCGCCGACTCGCAGTACGTCCATGCCTGCGACCTCGCCCATTTCAGGCGGAAAGGGCGGACGACCGATTACCAGAAGCGGAAGCGGGAGCGGCTGGAAAAGACCTTCGGCGGCGTTTCGGGAGAGATCTTCGCGTCGTTTGAGAGGATCTGCCGGGCGATCGACGATCTCCCCCGCCCCTCGGGAACCATCGACCTTCACACCGACGAAAAAAGGGAGTATCGGGCCGTGCTTGCGGCGAACGGCTTCCTGGACGGGAAGGTGCGGCGCCACACCACCTCGTCGCGGAAGGCGAGGACCTCCTGGAATCCCCTCTGGCCGGTCAACTACTACGACCGGGAGTTGCGCAAGGACCAGGCCTCGATGGTGCGGGAGACGACGCGCTGGTCGCAGGAGACGAACAACTGCATGGAGCGGACGTACGCCTACGCGGCGCACCACAACCTCTACAAGCCGTTCAGGATCCGGCAGCGGGACGATCGGACGCACGCCGAAATGGCGGGGTTCGATGTGAGAAAGATCGAATTCTTGAAAAGGAGATTTTTCCGCGAGAGGTATTTCTACACGAAGGTGTCCTTCAACGCGAGCGAGTGGCTGGTGTGGCTCCGGGCGTATCACACGCCCTTCAGCGCCGGGTGGCGGGAGCTCCCCAAGTATGTGACCGGTGAGGAACGGCGGAGGCCCTCAAGGCTGGCCGCGTGAGCTTCACGTCTCCCGTCGCAATCTTGGGGGCACTCTATAAAGCATAGTATGTTTTACGGCAAAACAAACAACGTTGTGCAACAAAACCAATAACGTTGTACGGCAAAACTGATAATGTTACGCGGCAAAACCAATAATGTTTTGCTCCGTCATCAACTAAGTCAGGTCCCAAACCTTAATTGATGAAGCCGCGAAATCAATTAAGTTATGGAGCAAAACTAATAACGTTATACCGCAAAACCTAATAATGAAAAGCCGCTTTAATAAGGGATTTTCGTTCTTTTCCTTACATCATCCTCATCATTGTCTTTCCCCTCCTCCGTCATGAAAGCCCGCCGAGGACCGCGTCCAGCCGCTCCTTCAGGCCGTCCGAGATCGGCGTGAGGGGGAGGCGCACCTCGTCGCTCCGGATGAGCCCGAGCTTCTTCAGGCAGTGCTTGACCGGCGCGGGGTTCGGCTCCTCGAAGAGGGCCGGGACGAGCGGGGCCAGGGTCCGCCAGAGCCCGAGCGCCTTTTCGACGTCGTTCGCCTTGACGGCCTCGTATATGCCGACGAACTTCGCCGTGGCCAGGTGGGCGGAGGCGAGGATGCCGCCGTCGCCGCCCAGGCAGAGGCTGTCGAACCAGAGGATGTCCTCCCCCGTGAGGATGGAAAAGTCGGGCGGCGGGTCGAGGAGGAGCTCCATCGACTGCCGTATGTCGCCGCATGAGTCCTTGAGCCCGCGCACGGTCGGGAGGGCCGCGAGCCTGCGGATCGTCCCGTTGAGGATGTTGCGGCCGGTGCGATAGGGGATGTTATAGACGAGGATGGGAAGCTTCGCGGCGTCCGCCAGCGCGCTGAAGTGTTCGTATATCCCGCGCTGATCGGGCCGGTTGTAATAGGGACAGGGAACGAGCGCGCCCGCCAGCGGGTATTTCTCCAGCGCCTTCATTTTGGCCGCCACCCGGCGCGTGTCGTTGCCGGAGAGGCCCGCGACCACGGGCAGGCGGCCGTTCACCCTCGTAAGGACCCGCTCCAGGACCGGGAAATACTCGTCGTCCGCGATCGTGGGAACCTCGCCCGTGGTCGCGAGCGGGACGAGACCGGAGACGCCGCGGGCGATGTAGTGGTCGACGAGCCGGTCGAGGCTCCCGTAATCGACGCCGCCGTCGAGGAACGGGGTGACGAGCGGAATCCAGACGCCGGAATACTTCATGGGGTTTCCCTTCCTTCCGATGCGATTTTTGACCGGGAATGAATCATAGCCGGTCGACGTCGAAAATTCAAGCGCGGGGGAGGGAAAGAGAAACTACGGATATGCGCGGATGAACGCGGATGAAAAGAAAGAGAAAAAGTCCATTATAAAAATGAATTGTGCCGGGAACCTCTCGCTGTTAGAATATCAATGTACGTAAAACGACGGGAGACCCTATGAAGAGAATCGTCATTTTCATCGCCCTCATCCTCACCTCCCTTTCCTCGGCCTGGCCGGACGACCTCATTCCCTTCCGCCGGGGGAGCCGGTGGGGCTTCTGCGACAAAAACAAAAAGATGGTCATCGCGGCCGGGTACAACCGGGTCGAACGGTTCAGCGAAGGGCTGGCGCAGGCGGCGCGGGGCGCGCGCTGGGGGTACGTGGACGCGAAGGGCCGCGAGACAATCGCGCCGCGTTACGACGCCTGCTGGCAGTTCAGCGAGGGCCTGGCCGCGGTATCCGCGGGGGGAAAGTACGGCTTCATCGACGCGGAAGGCGCCACGGTCATCGAGGCACGGTACGAGGCGGCGCGGCCCTTTTCACACGGCCTCGCGCTCGTGAGGCTCGAAGGAAAGTGCGGCTATATCGACAAGACGGGAAAGATCGTCGTGCCCCTGCGCTACGACGACTCCTGGGACTTCGGCGCCGACGGGAAAGCCGCCGTCGTCCTCGACGGCAAGTACGGATTCGTCAATGCGGCCGGAAAGGAGATCGTGTCTCCCCGCTACGACTGGGCCTTCTATTACAGCGAAGGGCTGGCCGCGGTCGCGCTCGGCGGGAAGTGCGGGTACATCGACGCGGCGGGGAAGGAGGCGATCCCGCTCGTCTACGACGACGCCTGGCCGTTCAGCGGCGGGCTGGCCGCGGTGAAGATCAACAACCTGTACGGGTATCTCGACCGCAAGGGCACGCTCGTCCTCCCCTTCAAATACGATTACGCCATGTCCTTCGGGGCGTCGCCTCAAGACCGACTGGCGCCGGTCAGCAAGGGGAACAAGTGGGGGTACATCAATGCCAAGGGAAAACAGGTCGCGGGATTCAAATACGACCGGGCGGGCGTGTTCAAGGAAGGCCGCGCCGCGGTCATGCGCAACGGCCTGTACGGCTACATCGACACGACCGGCCGTGAGGTCGTCCCCGCCAAATACGGCCACGGCGCCGATTTCGACCGCGGGCTCGCCCTGGTGCAGAACGGCCCTTATTACGGCTACATCGGCGTGAACGGGACGGAATACTGGAAGGATTGACGCCCGGAGCCCTCATCACGTTCACCGAATCCTACGGCCGCGTTCGCTGAACGAAGATCGTCCCCGCGGCCGCTCCCGGTCCGGCAGGCTGTTGAAAAAGCTCAACTTTTTCAACAATCTGCTAGACGGCCTTCTTCTCTCCCCTCTGCCGGTCGTGAATGTCCTTGAAGAGCATGTGCACCCGCATGAACACGTCGACGATCTCGGGATCGAAGGCCTTGCCGCGCTCGCCGGCCACCGTGGCCACCGCCTGTTCATGGCGCTGGGCCTTCTTGTAGGGCCGGATGGACACGAGGGTGTCGTAGACGTCGCAGACCGCGGTGAGGCGGGCCGAGAGAGGAATGTTCTCGCCGTAGAGGCCGCGCGGGTAGCCCTTGCCGTCCCAGCGCTCATGGTGGGAGACGGCTATCTCGCGCGCCAGCGTGATGTAGTCCTTGCCGCCCTTGTGTCCCGTGAGCGCCTCAGCCACAAGCGTGGTGTGGCGCTTGATGAGCTCGAATTCGGACGGGGTGAGGCGGCCCGGCTTCAGGAGGATTTCGCTCGACACGCCCACCTTGCCGATGTCGTGCAGGATGGCGGCCAGGGACAGGTCCTCGATGTACTTGGCGGTGAGGTGCGGATCGCGCTCGCGGTAGGTCCGGTAGTATTCGCCCGACAGGGTGCGCATGTAGTGCTCCATGCGCTCCAGGTGGTCGCCGGTGGAGCGGTCATACACCTCCACCAGGCGCGCGAGTTGGTAAATGGTGTCCTTGGTCTCGATCTTCATGCTGTTGATGAGCCGGTAGAGGAGATTGATGGAGAGCTCGCGGTTCTTGATGGCCGTGAGGAACTCCGTCCTGTCGTCGAACACGCCGATGACGTACTTTCTGCCGCGCAGCTCGATGGAGCGCATGGTGAGCTCCACGATGCGCTTGCCGTTCGGCTTGACGACGAGCTCCACCCGTTCGGCGAAGGTCTTCACGCGCCCGGCGAAGAGGGCGTGCACCGCCCGCTTCACCCGTGGGGACGAGACGATTTCGAAGAAATTGACCTTGTTCGTTTCGGAGCTTTCCAGCAGGAAGGTTTTCAGAAACGCCGGATTGGTGAAAAGAAACTTGCCCTCCTCGTCGATCTCGAAGGCGCCGTTGTAGCAGACTTCCATGATGGCGCCGAGCTTCCCGTATTCGGCGCACAGGATTTCGATCGTGTCGAGGAGATCGTTGACTTTCAGGTCCTTTTCGGCCATTCCTCTCAATCATAGCCGAGACCGGGGGAAAAAGCAAACGGACGGGGGAAAAAAACTTCATCCTTTCAAACACGGAGCCACAGAGACACGGAGAACACAGAGAAGAAAGGAACCACAGAAGCCGCGGATGAGGAAAACCGGGATAAGGAATCCAGGAAACCAGAAATGGAAAGAGAAAACTGGATTTGCGATCCACCGTCTGATCCGCCAGGTATGCCTTTGACAGACCCGGTATAACGATTATTTTAAAATTTTTCTCTCAGTTTCCTGTTTTCCTTTTCCTGATTTCCTGGCTTCCTGAGCTTCTTTTTATTCTTCCCTAATATGGTTTTTTACTTGGAGGCGAAGCCCCTTGAACAAGCGCGCGGGGACGATTACAATGCGTCCTTCACGGCATCGTGGCACACAAAACAGCGGAGCATATCATGTCAGACAACAAACTGAAACTCGGCATCCCCAAGGGCAGCCTGGAGTCGGCCACGGTCGAGCTTTTCGCCAAGGCGGGCTGGACGATCGGCATCTCCTCGCGGAGCTACTTTCCCACGATCGACGATCCCGGCATCGCCTGTTCTCTGGTGCGGGCCCAGGAGATGGCGCGCTACGTGGAGGCGGGCGTGCTCGACGCCGGGCTCACGGGAGTGGATTGGGTGCTCGAGAACAACGCGGACGTGGAGTTCGTCACCGACCTCGTCTACTCCAAGGTTTCGAACCGGAAGGCGCGCTGGGTCCTGGCCGTGCCCGCCGATTCGCCCATGACGAAGATCGAGGACCTCAAGGGCAAGCGCATCTCCACCGAGCTCGTCAATTTCACCAAGCATTATTTCGCGGAGCGCAAGATTCCGGTCGAGGTCGAGTTCTCCTGGGGCGCGACCGAGGCCAAGGTGGTGGAAGGCCTGGCGGACGCCATGGTCGACATCACCGAGACCGGCTCCACGATCAGGGCGAACGGCCTCAAGATCATCCACACCCTGCTCGAGACGAACACCAAGCTCATCGCCAACAAGAAATCCCTGAAGGACGCCTGGAAGAAGGCGAAGATCCGCCAGATTTCGCTTCTCTTGAACGGCGCGCTCACCGCCGGGAGCATGGTGGGCCTCAAGATGAACGTCCGGAAGCGCGACCTGGACGCCGTCTGCGCGGAGCTCCCCGCCCTGACCGCCCCCACCGTTTCCAGCCTCACGATCGAGGAGTGGGTGTCGGTCGAGACCGTCATCCACGAGCCGGTGGTGCGGGAGATCATTCCCAAGCTGATCGCCGCGGGCGCGGACGGCATCGTCGAGTACCCGATCAACAAGATCGTGAGCACAAAGGACTGGATCGAGTAGGACACGGGTACCGTTGTCGACGTGGTTGGAGGAAGGGAAACACGGATCAGAACGGATTGCACGGATAAGGAAAAGAGGAAGAACTACGGAAAATGGAATCGATGTCGGTCACCGTGGAACGCGCCGCCCGATCCATTTTCAGGTTGTTCCCCGGGAAATGGGAAGTCGCGGAGTTGCGCCTCAATACGGGCGCACGCTCCTTCTGGCTCTACGTCATCCGCGATTATTCGCGGGGCCGTTTTCGCAAGATGGACGTGGCGAACGAAAAGTGGGATGGATTCGTTCAGGTTTTTTAAGATGCGGTGATCAAGGCGGTTACTTTTTCTGAAGCAGGCCGGGGTACATCCGCTCAAGATCGGCCACCTTGGGCTTGTCCCAGAAAACGATATACGGGTACGTGGGATTTCTGTCCATAAAATCCTGGTGATAAGCCTCGGCCGGGTAGAAGGCATTGAAGGGAACGACCTGGGTCACGATGGAAGAAGGAAACACCTTCGCCTTGTCGAGCGTCCGGATGTACTGTTCCGCCACCTTTTTCTGTTCCGGGCCGGTATAGAAGACGGCGGAGCGGTACTGGGTCCCGTGGTCGGGGCCTTGGAAATTGAGCTCGGTGGGGTTGTGCGCCACGGAGAAGAACACCTTGAGGAGCGTGCCGTAGCTGATCACCGACGGGTCGAACGTGATCTCGATCGATTCGGCGTGCCCGGTCGTGCCCGAGCTTACGAGCTCGTAGCTCGGGTTCCTCACGCGCCCGCCCGAGTAGCCGGAAACGACGTTCGTGACGCCTTTCAGGCGCTCGAAGACCCCTTCCATGCCCCAGAAACATCCTCCGGCCAGCACCGCCGTTTCGGTCGTACCGGACCGGGCCGTTTTCTCCGCCGGGGGATTGGGGAAATCTGCGAATGCAAACCCTGGAAAAAGCAAAAATAAAACCGTCAGCGCGGCCCGCCGTACATCGCGTCCGCGTGAAATCGTTGATCGTTGCGGCGACATATGTTCAATCCTTTCCTGCGCGTGTTCAAGCGGCGCCGGCGGGCACGAAACCCTGAATCCGCCGTCACCGGTTACTACAAGATACTCATTCTTACGCGCCCGGGAAACCGCCCCGCGGCGCTTTTCGCCTTTTCCGGGAGCGCGGCGAAGCGCCCCAGGGCTTTTTGCAGGGCGTTTGACGAAAGGACGACGCCTGGAATATATTGAAACCATGGCACAGCAAAAAAACGAATATGTTCCGGGCGTCTGCAACATCGGATTCGCGGAACGACGCACCCGGGCGATGGCCGGCTGGATCGGGCTGGCGGCGACGGCCGCGCTCTGTCTTCTCCTCTTCGGCCTGCGCGCCTCTCCCTGGTGGGGCCTTATCATTTTCCTTCCGGCGGCGGGAGGGGCGGTCGGCTTCCTGCAGGCCGCCTTCCACTTCTGCGCCGCTTTCGGGATGCGCGGGGTTTTCAACTTCGGGAGCACGGTCGGCGACGTCGCCGACGTCGCGCGGGAGGAGTACCGGCGGGCCGATCGCGCCAAGGCGATCAGGATCGTCGTGTATTCGGGCCTGATCGGCGCGGCGGCCACGGCGGCCGGCGCGCTCGCGCTTTCTCTCCTCGGTCCGTAGGCGGGTCCAATCCCCGCGGTGCGTCTTGCAATCTCCCGGCGAAGGATTTACACTGTCCCGGTCATGTCAATGGCGAAGAAAAGCAAACGCCGGTCGACCGCGGCCGCAGACTCCGGCAAGCTTAAAATCGGGGACGCCTGGAGCGCGATCTCGATCATCGCCTTTTCCCAAAACAACCCCCTCAAGGCCATTGCCGAGTTCGTCGAGAACTCAATCGACGCGCGGGCCCGGAACGTCACCATCGTGCGCGGCAAGGAGCGGGGCGAGCCCTACCTCAAGATCATCGACGACGGCGCCGGCGTGCCGCTCAATGAGGAGGGCGCGCCGGACTTCAAGTACGTCGCCACCCACATCTGCGACTCGGTGAAAAAAAGATTCAAGCGCGAGGGCATGAAGGGCATCCAGGGCGAGTTCGGTATCGGACTCCTCTCCTTCTGGACCGTGGGCGAGCGGTTGGTCATGAGCTGCGCCGGGCGGGACGATGTCGTTTACCACATGGAAATGGAAAAGGAGAAACCGGGATACGTCATCCGCTCGCGCCGGGTCCTCCTCACGCACCCGGGGACGGAACTGGTCGTTCATCCCCTCCTCCCCGGAATCCGGACGCTCTCCGGCGAGAAAATGCAGAATTATCTCGCCTCCGAGCTCCGCGACCGCATCCGCACCTCGGGCGTTAAAATCGAGATCAAGGATCGGTTCGCCCGCAAGGAGTTCGCGGTCGAGCCCCGCCAGTTCGAAGGGCGGCTCATTCACTCGCTCCCGACCGCCGTCACCGAGCGCGGCGAGATCTACGCGGAAATCTACCTGCACGCCTTCGGCCCGGAGAACGCGGTCGGGCTCTACCGGCAGGGGACGCGCGTCCTCCCGTCGCTCGCCGCTCTCGAATCGTTTCAACGCCCGCCCTGGAACTCAGGCTACCTTCAGGGCATGATCGACGCGCCCTTTCTCACCATCACCCCCGGAACCCGCGACGGGATCGTCCGCGACGAACGCTACGAGGACTTCGTCGCCGCGCTTTCATCGATCGAAAATGAGCTTTCCGACGTGATCGAGAAGGAGAAGCAGGCCGAGGAGGAAAAGGCGAGCCGGGACATCCTGAAGAGCGTTCAGCGGGCATTGAAGGAAGCGCTCCTCTCGCTCCCGCGCGAGGAGTACGATTGGCTCGACATCCGCGGAGAAGGCGGTCGCAAGCCGTCCGGGACCGGCGGCGCGGAGGCGTCGGCGGGATCGGAACCGGCCGTGGAAGAGGAAGGCGGCGCCGACCTCGGTCTCGAGAACGGCGGCGAGCGCAAATTCTACGAATACGCGGGCCCGCTCTTCAGCGTGGCGGTATCCCCCGCCTCAAGCGTGCTCGCCGTCGGCGCGGAGAAAACCTTCCGCGCCGTGCCGCGCGACAAGAGCCGGCGCACCGTGGAGAACGACGTGGCGTTGACCTGGTCCATCAAGGAGGGAGACGGCGCGCTCTCGTCAACCGCCGGAGAAATGACGACCTTCACCGCCCCGGCGGAGCCGGGGATCACGGTTCTCTCCGTCACCGCCGTCCAGGGGGAGCTGACCTGCTCGGGCGAGGCCACGGTCACCGTTACCGCCGAGCTCGTGAAAAAAGACGAGAAGACCGAAGGGCCGAAGAAAGGCCTCCCCGCCTACACCTACAAGCGCGCCCCCGGCGAGCTCTGGCGCTCGCGCTGGGACCAGTCGAAGAACGTCATCACCATCAACAACGGACACGCCGATTACCTCTACGCCGCCCGCAAACCGAGCCGCAAGCTCAAGTACATTTGCAAGCTCTACGCCAAGGAGCTGGTGCTCGGCAATTTCCCCGGCTTCAGCCGAGAGGAGCTCCTCGAGCGCATGGTCGAGCTGTCGCTCTATACGGAAGAGAACCTCAAGTGAGTGCCGGGCGAAAGTGTGGTATGGGCTTCAATGACGCGGGACTTCAAAAAGCGCAGCCGAGGGGTGTCCTCTTCTCATGCTGATCCTATAGAGTGAACTCCCTGAGCTCGTACGCCGGGATGATTTCCAGGTAGTGCTCCCGGATCTCCTCGTTCCGGGTCTGGCGGGTGGATATCTTGACCACCCGGAAGGCGATCATGCGGTGGGTGGGGAGCGGCGGGACGAGGGGGCGGCCGTTTAGGTCCACCATCTGGTTGATGGAAAGCGGCCCGTCTATCTCCTGCGTGTCCCCCTCGGGGAATATGATGGCGTTGACTTTGTCGATCATGGTTTTTGTATACACGATCCGCACCGCCCCCGCAAGGGACCATGCTCTATCGGCCTTCCAAAGGCATATACAGTGAAAGCGGCGGCAGCCGGACACTGACAGTCTTGACACCTCGCATTGAAACCGCTACCTTGTCCCCATCAGGAAGAGCGGAATGCGGTGAGAATCCGCAGCGGTCCCGCCACTGTAACCGGCGATGAAAAGGGCACGGCCGTGAAAACGGCCAGTCATTCGGGTTGTACGACCCGGAGAAGGCGCCCCCAGTAAAGCGACCCGGAAGCCAGGAGACCCTTCTTGTGCGGCTTCGAATGAGAAGCCGCAATCCCGAAAGAGGAGCCCGCCATGACATCATTTCCCTTCCGCGCGCCCAAAGGGCGCGTTTGTGCCATCCTAATCCTTTTTACCGCATTTCTTCTCCCGCCCCTGTTTGCAGACGACCAGCCCAAGACCGATGACGGAACCCAGGCCCCATCCAAGACTGAGGTGACAAAAGACAAGCCGGACGAACAGGCCGACGTGGTCATCACCGCCACCCGCCTCCCGGAGGAACGCCTGCGCGTGCCGCCGTTCGTGACCACCATCAGCCGGGCGCTCATCGAGGCGAGCGGCAAGGAAACCCTGCCCGAGGTCGCGGCGCAGACGGCCGGCGTCCAGCTCTACGATTACGGCTATCCGGGCGGCCTTTCCCAGCTCTGGCTGCGCGGCGCCACCGGCACACGTGTGCTCGTGCTCATCGACGGAGTGCCGACCAACAATGCGCTGGACGGACAGATGAGTCTTTCGCTCATCCCTCTGGAGGTTATCGATCGCATCGAGATCGTCCAGGGCGGAATGAGTCTGCTCTACGGTTCCCAGGCCGTGGGCGGCGTCATCAACGTCATCACGAAAAAAGGCAAGCATCTCGATTCCTTCCTCACCGCCTCCCTGGTCAACACCAGTTACCTGCCTCAGGAATATTCGTCCGGCGGCTCCACCGTCGCGGCGGACGCCGCCTCGCTCTTCGACGGCGAGCGCGCCTCGGTGTCGATCGGCCGCGACTTCGGCCCATTCGGTTTCTTCCTTTCGGGGATTTTCGACTGGGCGAGGAACCAATACTATTACGATAACGCCGGCGTCACCGAACAAAGAGATAATGCCGGCCTTATCTACGGGAGCGGGATCGCCAGCGTGAGTTTCCCATGGGAAACGGGTGCCGTCAATGTGACAGGGCTTTATTCGCGACAGTTGACCGGCATTCCCGGTTCACTCTCATGGCTCTCCCCGCTTGATAATGAGATGGACGAACGCATTCAGGCTCTCGCCGGCTACCATGAGAACCGGTTCCTTACCGAGGCTCTGACCCTGGATGCAAAATTTTCATACACCCGACAAAACAGAATCGGCGACCAGCCGTCGATGGCGTATTATTCGGATAACAGTCTAACGAGCTTCTTCGGCGAACTCTCGCAAAAAGCGACGGTCGCCGACTGGCTTAGTTTTCAGTACGGCGGCAACATCGCGTACGACATGATTTCCGGAACTTCCCTCGGCGACCGATCCAGGACTTCGGGTTCATTCTTTCTAGCCGCGCCGCTCGCTTTCGGCGGGGTTTTCCGGATCTTTCCTGCGGGCCGACTCGACCTGACCTCCGATTACGGAAGCGAGCTTTCCTACGGATTGGGCGCGTCCTGGCTGTTAAGCAAGGAGGCTTCGCTCAAGCTCTCGCTCGCCAAATCATTCCGCGCGCCCACCTTTACCGATTTATACTGGCCGGTATATTCCAATCCCAATCTCCTCCCCGAACGAGGCTGGCATGCCGATCTTGGCTTCAGTCTCCAGACCGATCGGGTGAAACTCGAAAGCGCTCTTTTCACCCGTCTCATGGAAAACGAAATACAGGTCGACTCATCATGGATCCCCCAAAACATCGGGTTGTCCTTCTACCCCGGCGCCGAAGTTCAGGCCGAAGTTCAGTTCATCGATCACTTCTTCGTCGAGGCTGCATACACTTTCATTTACAGCTTCAACCTTGCAAGCGGTCTGACATTCGAGGACAACAGGCGCGTGCCGCGCGTTCCCGTGCACCAGGGCCATCTGTACCTGTCGTACAGAACCGAGCCGCTCGTCGTGAGGCTGGGCGCGGACGTCATGGGCGACCGCTTCAATGACGAAGCCAACACGGTGCTCATGCCCTGGGCGGTCATGCTCAACGCCAACGTCCGCTGGCAGGCCGCCCGCTGGATCGCGGTCACGGCCGCGCTCGACAACATCCTTAACACCCAGTACCAGCTGGTGTATGATTATCCCATGCCCGGCGTCCGGCTGCGCTGGGGCGTGCAAATAAAGCTGTAGCGGAGGCGGTCAATGCGACGAATGAAAGTAAGCGCCGCGAGAGTGGCGGGTCTGTTCCGCCCCGCATTTGTGATCGCTTTTCTCCTGACCGTCGCGCCGGGCGCTTTCGCGGCGCCCGCGTCACTCAGGCCGGAAGCGGCGGGAATCTCCTCGGCGATTCTCGTTTCCGATCCCCAGCCGACGCCGTCCCCAACGCCGGAGCCCAAGCCGAAGCCGACCCCTCCACCGCAGCAGCCGCCGTCCCCGAAACCCGAACCCTCCCCGGCGCCGGAAAAACCCGAAGTTGTAGACGACGGCGCCGTCGACAACGGTCCCGACGCGCGCGATTCCTTCATCAAGCAGCTTCGATCGAAGCAGTCCTACCCGCCGCGAGCGCGCGAGCTCGGCATCGAGGGGAACGTGTCCCTGCGCATCAGCCTCGACGCGCAGGGCCGGGCCTCGGAAGTGAAGGTCCTGGAATCGTCGGGCTCCGCCATCCTGGACGAGGCGGCCCTCGACCTGGTCGGCCGCGCCCTGCCCTTCCGGCACGGCGGGAGCGGCGGCCTGACGATGGATATCACCATCGACTACCATCTGACCGATTGACTTCTTTTTCGGTGGATCAACTTCCCGGGGAATTTCTAAGGAAACCAGGAAAAGTAAGAGAAAAAAGTGAGAATAATTTTGGTAAATATTCATTTTAGTTGAAAACCCCGTCGTATTGATTTTATCTCTCTACATTATCCTCTCTTTTTCCTGGCTTCCTTTCCTCCTGGCCTCCTTAGAAATTCCCCCTCCTTCAACGGTTGCCGCCGCGGTAAAAATACGTTACATATTATCCAGCCACGAAAACGGAGGATGCGTCATGAAAAAAAAACCGCTTGAGGCCGGAACGTCGTTGCATGGATTTACGGTCGAAAAAACGATTCCGCTGCGGGAGCTCGATTCTTTGGGCGTAAGCCTGGTCCACGATAAAACCGGGCTCAGGCTCTTCCACATCGCGAACGGCGACAATGAAAACGCCTTCGCCTTCGCCTTCCGCACCCCGCCCGCCTCCTCCGACGGCGTGGCGCACATCCTCGAGCACTCGGTGCTCTGCGGCTCGGAACGCTTTCCCCTGAAGGACCCCTTCGTCGTTCTTCTTAAGGGGAGCATGCACACCTACCTCAACGCCTGGACCTACCCCGACAAGACCGTCTACCCGGCGGCGAGCGTCAACCGAACCGACTACTTCAACATCATGCGGGTCTACGGCGACGCGGTCTTCTTCCCGCTCCTCCGCCCCGAGACCTTCGCCCAGGAAGGGCACCACCTCGAGCCGGCCGACCCCGCCGACCCGGCCGCGGGACTCGCGGCGAGCGGCGTGGTATTCAGCGAAATGAAGGGCAACTACTCGAGCCAGCGCTCCATCGTGGCCGAGTGGACGTTCCGCTCGCTCTTCCCGGACACGCCCTACGGCTTCGACTCGGGCGGCGAGCCGGCCGCCATCCTCTCCCTCACCTATAAGCGCCTGAAGGAGTTTCACCGCCGTTATTACCACCCCTCGAACTGCCGCGTGCTCCTTTACGGAAACATTCCCACCGAAGAACAGCTCGAATTCCTCGAGAGCAATTTCCTTTCCCGGTTCGAGCGTTCGGCCGTTGACTCGGGCATTCCCCTCCAGCCGCGCTTCGATCATCCCAGGCGGCTCGAAAAAGGCTATCCCGTGCGCTCAGGCGAGGACGCGGCCGGCAAGACCGAGGTCACCGTCGCCTGGCTCCTGCCGGAGGTGACGGATTCACTCGCCCGCACCGCCTTCCTCCTCCTCTCCGAAGTGCTCGCCGGGCACGCCGGCTCACCCCTGCGGCGGGAGCTCGTGGAATCCGGCCTGGGCCAGGACTACTCCTCGGCCGCGGGCTTCGAGCCCGAATTCCGGCAGATGGGTTTCGCCGCCGGCCTGCGCGGGACCGACCCCGACAAGGCCGGAAAAATCCTTGAAACGGCGACCGGCGCCCTCTCCCGGCTGGCGGGAAAAGGCATCCCGCACGACCTTGTCGAAGCCGCCTTTCATCAGGTTGAGTTCGGCGCCCGGGAGATATCGGGCGGCGGCGTTCCCTACCCGCTGCGGCTCTTCTCCCGCGCGCTCGTCGCCTGGCTCCACGACGCGCCTCCCGAGGAGACGCTCCTCGTCCTCCCCGCCCTGGAGGAGCTCAAGCGAACGATGAACGCCCAACCGCGCTTCCTCGAATCGATGATCGACGCGCACCTTCTCAAGAACATTCACCGCAGCCTCGTCATGACCGCGCCCGATCCCGATTACATGCGAAAACTCGAGGAAAGAATAGCGGCGCAGATACAGAAGGACGAGGCGGCGCTCGACGGCCCGAAGAGATCCGCGCTCCTCGAGGACCTGGCCCGCCTGAAAAAATTCCAGGAAACGCCCGACGGCGAGGAGGCGGTGAAGTCGATCCCCTTCCTGAAACTCATCGACCTGCCGCGCACTGCTCAGACGATCGAAACCGTCGCCGAGTCCCTGCCCGGCGGGATTCAGTTTACCTTTGAGCCGATGTTCACCAACGGCATCGCCTACGTCGACATCGCCCTGCGCGTCGACACCCTTCCCGCTCGGCTCCTGCCTTATGCGCCGCTCTTCGGGCGCCTCGTCACCGGCGCGGGCCTGCCCGAAAAAAGTTACAGCGACGTGCAGCGGGAACTGTCGCTTCTCGCCGGCGGATTTCATTCGCGCACCGAGGCGGGCCTCTCCTTGCGCTCCGCCGAATCGCCCGGTCACCTCGTCTTCCGGCTCAAGGCCCTTGAGGGCAAGCTGCCGGACGCGCTCGCCCTGGCGGGCGATCTGCTGCGCCGCGCGGACCTGGGCGACACGGCCCGCCTCAGGGACATCCTGCTCGAGGCGCGCAACTCGCTGGCCTCGGGCATCGTCTCGCGCGGATCGTATCACGCGCTCCTTCGCGCCGGCCGCGTCTTTTCTCCCGCCCTTCGGCTCCAGGAGACATGGGAGGGCGTGAGCCAGCATGTGTTCCTCTCGGGCCTCTGCGGCGGAGACTGCGCGCGGCTGGAAGAGGCGTGCGCCGCTCTCTCCGAGACAAGGGAATGGATCCTCAAACACGCTCCCGTCGCCCTCAATGCGGCCGCCGACCGATCTCTGCTTGCGAAGCTGAAGCCCGCCCTGACCGAATTTGGGCGCGGGCTGGGAACGGAACCGGCGGCCCCGGCGAAGCAAGCGAAGCGGCCGTCTCCCCAGCCGGGAGGCGAAGCGCTCCTGGCAGCCGTCGGTGTCGGGTTCACGGCCCGCGTCTTTCCCTCGGCCCCGTTCGGGAGCCGCGAGTACGCGGCCGAGTTCGTGCTCGGCCACCTGCTCGACACCGGCCCGCTGCACGAAAAAGTGCGCGTCCAGGGCGGCGCGTACGGCGCCATGTCGTTCCCCTTCCGGCAGGAAGGGTTGTTCGCTTTCGGCTCGTACCGCGACCCGCGCCTCTCGGAGACCTTCGCCGCCTTCTCCGACTGCCTGCACGCCGCGGCGCGGAACCCGGTGAACGGGGACGAGCTTGTCAAGGCGATCACGAGCGTCGTGGGCAGGGACGAGCAGCCGCTCCGCCCGGGCGAGAAAGGCTATGTCGCCTTCCACCGCCGCCTCTACGGTATCGACGACGCCGTCAGGCAGGAGATCCGCGACCGAATCCTGGCCCTCACCCCGGCCGGCCTCGCCGCGCGGGCCGGCCGCCTCGCGGAGCTCCTTCCCGCCGCCGCCACGACCGTGCTCACGGGCAAAGATGCGTGGGAGAAGGCGAAGCGCGGGCATCCCGACTGGAATTTCACCGAGACGGAAATTTCCTTGTAAGCTTCACTTCCCGGGGAATTTTTAAGGAAGCCAGGAAACCAGGAAAGAGGGAAAGAAAAATAAAAAATATTGATACAACCTATTCTAAATAATGGTGGATATATTTTCTCTGGTCTTTTCCTATGCTTTTCATTTCCTGGCTTCCTGGTTTCCTTATCGAATTTTTGAATGCAAGCCCCCCCTTCCCATAGCGGGTCGAAATCGATATTTTATGAGTGCTTTCCCGTAAAGGAGACATTACCCGAACATGATCAGAATCAACGAAGATTTCAACAAGCTGGCCGCCTCATATCTCTTTTCGGAAGTGCGGAAGCGCGTGGCCGCGTACACCGCCGAACACCCGGACGTGGAGCTCGTCAAGATGGGCATCGGCGACGTGACCCTTCCGCTGCCCGCGGCCTGCGTCGCGGCTTTCCGCCGCGCCGTCGAGGAGATGGGAGTGGAGGAGACGTTCCGCGGCTATCGCGACGACGAAGGCTATGAATTCCTGCGGGAAAAAATCGCCGCGGCGGACTTTCAAAAGCGCGGCGCCGACATCGACGTCTCTGAAATTTTCATCAGCGACGGGGCCAAGAGCGACAGCGGCAACATTCAGGACCTGTTCGCCCGGGACATCGTCGTCGCCGTGCCCGATCCCGTGTACCCCGTCTACGTGGACTCCAACGTCATGGCCGGCCGGTCCGGCGCCTTCCGGGACGGACGGTACGAGGGTTTCCTCTATCTCGATTCGACCACCGCCAATCATTTCATTCCCTCCGTCCCGGCGGAGCGGGCCGACCTCATTTATCTTTGTTTCCCCAACAATCCCACCGGCGCCGTCATCTCCCGGGACGCGCTCTCCGCCTGGGTGGAGTACGCGCGCCGCAACCGAGCGCTCATCGTCTACGACGCCGCCTACGCGGCCTTCCTTCGCGACGAAAAACTCCCGCAGAGCATTTTCGAGATCGAGGGGGCGAAAGAGGTGGCGATAGAGATCCGCTCCTTCTCCAAGACCGCCGGCTTCACGGGCACGCGCTGCGCCTACACCGTCGTGCCGCACGACTGTGTCGCCTACAACGGAAAAAACGAGCGGGTGAGCGTCCACGATCTCTGGAGCCGGAGGCAGAATACCAAGTTCAACGGCGTCTCCTACCCCGTGCAGCGCGCCGCCGAAGCGGTGTACACCGAAGAGGGCCAAAGGGAATGCCGTCGGATGAACGATTACTACCTGGAAAACGCCGCGCTCATCCGTTCCGCCTTCACCGCCATGGGCTACGCCTGTTCGGGCGGCGAACACTCCCCCTATGTCTGGGTCGACACCGGGGTGGATTCCTGGAATTTTTTCACTCTTCTCCTTGAAAAGGCGCACGTAGTCTGCACCCCCGGCGCCGGATTCGGCCGCTGCGGCGCCGGATATGTCCGTTTCAGCGCCTTCGGCGACCGGCAAAGCCGCCAAAAGGGAATAGAAAACATTAAATCCGCACTCGGCGCCTGACCCATCCCGACAGGTTCTCCTTCCGCCGTATCGGGATAGATATGTCCTTTGAATCGGACCGATTGGCGAAAAACCCAAAAAGGATGTTGAAAAAGCACAACTTTTTCAACATCCTGCTTATTTTTCAAGACAACTCTAAAGAAACCGCCGGGCACCCGATAATGAGAGTAGAGAGCGCCGCGCGGGAGGGGGACTGCGTCATGCCCTCTTCTCCCCCACAAGAATGTGCTTCCAGTCGTCGCCTGCGCGCCGTCACCTCAAACGCCAGGGAGGTTCGCTCCCCCCGGGTGGGGCTTTACTCGTGGAACGCCGCCGCGGCGCCCGGGGGGTGACAGGCTTCAAACGCCACGCGGTACGGAGAACTCGAAAAACGACGATCGGGGACGGCGTACCCCGAACAGGGTTAAGAGGGTCGCATGAGCACATACCAGGAAACAGCGCAGGGCCGGAGCGAGATCGCAAGGCGCGTTCTCGTCATCCAAAAGGACAGGGCCCGGCAACAGGCCCTCCGCCGGGCGTTCGGGCCGACCGGCGTCCCCGGCTGGGAATTCATCTTCGTCGATCGGCTCGAAGACGCCCCCGTACCGGTCCACGACGACCCGCCCTACCTCCATTGCATCGACGCCTCCTACCGGGAGGACGAAATCAAGGCCTACATCGCCCGGCGGCGGGCGGAAGACACCGCCCACACCGTCCTCGCCCTCTGCGGCGACTCGGACCGCCCCAAGGCGCGCTCCCTGTTCCGCCACGGAATCTACGACTGCGTGACCGAGCCCTACGAACCGGAAGAGCTCGTACGCGTGTTGGAGCGTTCGCATGAGCGCGCCCGCCTCGCACGCGAGACCGCCCTCCGAAGCGCGGAAGTCGCTCGTAAAAGCGAGGAAGCCGCCTCTCTCGAACACGCCATGGCCTCGGTCATTTTCTCCACAAAGCGGATCGCCAAACACCTCTCCCTCGAGGAATTCTGCCGGGCGCTGATGACGGAATTGTCGATCCTCTTCGGAGCCTCGGGCGGCAGCTTTTATCTTGTCGAGGGGAGCCGGCTCGTCCGCGTCTACGCCCTCGATCCCGGGCACGCCCCGGACGAAATCGTACTCCCGCTCGCCGAGGGGAGCTTCCTGGACGTGGCCCGCAAAACGGGCCGCCCCGTGCTCGCTTCCGATATTCAGAACGAGCGGCAGGCCGCGCCGAGCGGCTTCTCCGGCTACAAGGACGACTCCTGCCTCGTCCTTCCCGTCTTCCACAACGGCGACGACCTGGTGGCTTTCATCAGCCTTCACGACAGGAAGGCCGCCGCCTTCAGCCAGCGGGAAAAAACGATCGGCGCCGCCCTCGCCTCGGTGAGCGCGGGATTCCTCCGCGCCCTGCGTACGCTGGCCGAAACGCGGGAGCGGGAATCGCACTACGAACACTTCTTCAGGGAGGGACTCACCGTCAATTTCATCGCCCTTCCCGACGGCCGCCTCTCCCTGGCCAATCCCGCCTTCTATAATCTTTTCTGCGCGGGAAAGCCGCCCGTTTCCGGGTTGTCCGTCGTCCCGTTTTTCGCGCGGAAACGCGAATGGGAAACGCTCGTACGCCGCCTGAAAAAGGAAAAAACGATCGACAATCTGGAAACCGAGCTCGTCGACGCCGCGGGCGGGCGCCGACAACTCTTCGGAAATCTCGTCGCCAATACGAACGACAAAGGAGGGCTCGTCTCGGTGAGCGCGGTTTTCTTCGACGTCACGCAGAAGAAGATCCTCGAGCGCGAGCTCAACCATTCGGTGAAAATGGAGGCGATCGGCCGGTTGGCGGGCGGCGTGGCCCACGACTTCAACAACCTGATCACCGCCATCCTCGGATACTGCGAGGTGGTGAAGGACCGCGTCACCGACAAGGAAATGGCCGAGGAAATCGAGGGCATCCGGCGGGCGGGCGAGAAGGCCTCGTCGCTCACCCGGCAGCTGCTCTCCCTCACCCGTAAAAAGTCGCAGACCCCCGCGCCGCTCAACCTGGCGCGGCTCGTGCGGGAGATCGAACGGCTCCTCGCCAGGGTCATCGGCGAGGACATCGATCTCGTGTCGAGTTTTTCCGCGGCCGAGCCCGTCATCCGGGCCGAACGCGGAGAGATCGAGCAGGTAATCATGAACCTCGTCGTCAATGCCCGGGACGCGATGCCGGGCGGCGGACGGATCGGCATTTCGATCTCAGAAGAAGACGCGGGCCGGGCCGGGCGCGCCCAGGCCGGGCCGACGGGACGCTGGATCGTCCTCCGCGTGAGCGACGAGGGAGTCGGCATGAGCGAGGAAACGCAGCGCCACCTCTTCGAGCCTTTTTATTCCACCAAGGAGAAGGGCAAAGGCACGGGGCTCGGCCTGTCCCTCGTGTACGGCATCGTCAGGCGGGCCGGCGGGTACGTCGCCGTGGAGAGTTCTCCCCGGAACGGCTCGACTTTCTCGCTTTATTTTCCCAAGGCGGTCGGGACCAAGCCGGCGGCCGATCCTCCGCGGACAGTCTCCCGCCCCTGCTCCGGGGATGAGCGCATTCTCGTCGTCGACGACGAGAAGGTGGTGCGGCAGATCGTATCGCGGGTCCTCAAGAAGTTCGGATACGCGGTGTGCGAGGCTGCGGACGGCGCGCAGGCGATTGCCCTGGCCCGCAAGGCCCGGCGGCCCATCAAGTGCGCCGTCATCGACCTCGTCATGCCCGGCATGAGCGGCCCCGAACTGGCCGCAGAGCTCGCGAAAATCGTCCCGGGGTTGAAGGTGCTGTTCGTCTCCGGATACGCGCCCGAAGACATAGGCGGCAACGCCGGCTTCGGCGGGCCCGGCGGACTTCCCGCCCGCAGCGTGAACGGCCGGAACGGTCACGGCGGGGCCGAATTCGTCACCAAACCGTTCCGGGCGGACGAACTCGCCCGCAAGGTGCGCGAGATCCTTGACCGGGAGGAATAGAATGAAACAGAAACCGCGCGTCGTCATCCTCGACAGCGTGTTCTTGCGCTACGACGAGGAGCGCGCCTGCCTTAAGCGGATCAAGGCCGACGTCGAGGTCCGCAACCCCTCGGGCGAAAACGAGATCATCGCCGCGGTCCGGGAGGCGGACGCCGTCCTCGTCAATCTCCATAAAATTTCCGCGCGCGTCGTCGCCGCGCTCGAGCGCTGCCGGGTCATCTCGCGCTACGGCGTGGGCTACGACAATGTGGACGTCGAGGCCGCCGCGGCGCGCGGCATCTGGGTGGCCATCGTCCCCGACTACTGCGTCGAGGAGGCGGCCGACCATGCCATCGCCCTGCTCCTCTCGTCGATCAGGCGCGTCACCTTGAAGGACCGGCTCATCCGGGAAGGGTTCTGGAAAAAGCCGGACGCGGATCCGCTTTCGCGCACGAGCCGGGGCACCCTCGGGATCCTGGGCTACGGCCAGGTGGGACGGGTCGTGCACCGGAAGCTTTCGAATTTCGGTTTCAAGGAATTTCTCGTCTGCGATCCATACAGGGACAAGGAAGAGATCGAGAAACAAGGCGCCCGGCTCGTGAGTCTGACCGCGCTTCTCAAGCGGTCCGACTATGTCACCGTCCACGTCCCTCTCACGTCAGGCACGCAACACCTGCTCGGCGCGAAGGAGCTCCGATCCATGAAGCCGGGCGCCGTGCTGGTGAACACCGCGCGCGGCCCGATAATAGACGAGGCCGCGCTCGCGGCGGCCCTCAAAGCCGGCCGGCTCGGCGGCGCCGGTCTCGACGTATTCGAAACCGAACCCCTGCCCAAAAATCATCCACTCCTCAGTTTTCCGGAAATCATCCTCACCGACCACACCGCCTACTACAGCCCGGAATCGGTGACCGAGCTCAAGACCCGGGCGGCCGACAACGTGGTGCAGACGCTGCTCACCGGCCGCCCGAACCACCCGGTCAATCATCCCAAGCTCGGCCGCCGCGCGATCCTGCGCGGAGGAAAGGGAACCTAAGGAAGCTCAGGAAACCAGGAAAAAAAGGGTTGAAGGAGAAAAGAAATATTTTCCTCAACTTACTTTGAACCGCGACAAGCTTTACTGAAAAAAATCATCGATTCTTTTCTTCAACCTTCCCCTTTCCCGTCTTTCGGGCTTCCTGCTGAATTCTTCGTTGCAGCCGGTGAGTGAATATCGAGTCGAGGCATGTCCCCACTACTTATCATTTTCATTGAAAATACATGCCACCTATTATAAAATGAGCGGAGGCAGGTATATATCCTATCAGAAAGAAATTATTATGAAAAAAACGCTCATCGTCATTCTGACAGCCGGACTTATGGCGCTTTTCGGTTGCGTCACTTACCTTGGAAAACCCAATACGCCCCAAGAGGAGCGGGTCGAACTGAAATTGGATTATGGTGTTCTCCTCCATCAACTTGATGAATCAGTATTGACATTTCCGCTGGTCGGGACAGTAATCCTGAATTCTGGAAAGCACGCCTTATTCGTCAGATACTCGAAGACAACAACAGGTGGTTCCTGGTCAACCACATATGAGTCAAAGATTGTGAAGATCGACTATACCTTTGAAAAAGGGAAAAAATATAAAATGGTGGCGGATGACTCTAAATATTTCTGGGTCCGGTTCCTGATAATACCTGTAGGAAGCAATAAGTCCTGATCCGTTGTCCACATCGTATTTTTCTCGTAATACTTTTCTTTCTCTTTCCTTCCCCGGCATTCTTCATTCCTTCCTGGCTTCCTGAGCTTCCCCCTCTCTTCCCCCTTCATTTTCCTGGTTTCCTGGCTTCCTCATTACTTATCCCTCTTCTCCCCTGGAAATAACGGCCGGCACGGCCGTTATTTTTTCCTGATGACGAACAGCCCCTCCTTGGCGAACAGATTGGGGAAGGCCATCCGCGAGCGATAGGCGAGACGCCGGCCGAAGAAGCCGCGGACGATTATCTCAATGCCGTGAACGGCGCAGAAGTACTCGAAGTCGCGCAGGGTGAGGTGATGGATATTGGGCGAGTCGTACCACTCGAAGGGAAGGACCTTCGACTTCGGCATGCGTCCGCGCCAGAGAAACGACCAGCGTACACTCGAGTGCCCGAAGTTGGGGAAGGAGACGATCGCCTTTTTCCCGATGCGCACTATCTCTTTCAGCACGGTATGCGGTGCTTTCAGCACCTGCAGGGTCTGGGAGAGGACGACATAATCGTACATCCCGTCGCGGCAGGAGGCGAGCGCCTGGTCCAGGTCCCCATGGATGGCCGGGATGCCCTTGGCCAGGCACTGGAGGATCGCCTCGCTCTTGATGTCGAGGCCGAGCGTCCGTGCGCCCTTGGTCGCCGCGAGCAGGGCGAGCAGGCTCCCGTCGCCGCAGCCGATGTCGAACACCGTCGCGCCAGGCTCGATGAGCGCTGCGATGGCCGTATCGATCGTCCGCCGGTCGAGTTCCCTCAGCATGGCCCCCCTCCCCCCTTCACGGTCGCGAGAAAGTCCCCAATCGCCCGGGCCAACTCGGGGCACGGCAGGAGGAACGTGTCGTGCCCGTAACTCGACTCGATGTTGAGGTAGGTGACGTCTCGCCCCAACCGCTGGAGCGCGGCCGCCAGCTCCCGCGACTGGGCGGGCGGGAAAAGCCAGTCCGAGCTGAACGAGACGAAGAGGGTCCGGGCGCGGATCAGCGCGAGCGCCTTCTCCAGGGAGCCCTCCCCGTACTTGCCGGCCGCGTCGAAGTAGTCCATCGCCTTGGTGATGTAGAGGTAGGAGTTGGCGTCGAAGCGGTCGAGGAAACGCAGGCCCTGGTGCGCCAGGTAGGACTCGATCTCGAATTCATCCTTGAATTCATACGCGTAGTCGCCGCTCGCTCTCCGCTTCCGCCCGAAACGCTCGCGCATCCCGGCCGGGGAGAGGTAGGTGATGTGCCCGAGCATGCGCGCCACGGCCAACCCCGCGATCCGTCCCCCGCCGGAGTAGTACCGCCCGTTTTCGAAGGAGGGATCGGCGGTGATGGCGCTGCGGCCCACCGCGTCGAAGGCGATCGCCTGGGCCGTGAGGGCGGCGCAGGAGGCGATGACGACGGCGCTCCGCGGAACCTCCGGGTAGCGGAGAATCCACTCGAGCGCCTGCATGCCGCCCATCGATCCGCCGACGACGGAGAGGAGCCGCTTAATGCCGAGGTGTTCGATGAGTTTTTTTTGGACAGCCACCATGTCGGAGATCGTAACGACCGGAAAATCGAGGGCATAGGGCTCACCTGAGGCGGGGTTGATGGAAGACGGACCGGTCGTGCCCTGGCAGCCGCCCAGGATGTTCGAACAGACGACGAAGTACTTCCGCGTATCGATCGGCTTGCCGGGGCCGATCATGAGGTCCCACCAGCCGGGTTTGCGGTCGTCGGGGGCGTAGACGCCCGCTACGTGGGAATCCCCGGAGAGGGCGTGGACGATGAGCACGGCATTATCCCGCTCCGCGGAGAGTTCGCCGTAGGTCTCGTAGGCCACGGTCACCGGCCCGAGCTTCTCCCCGCTCTCGAGCTCGAGCGAGTCCGGAGGATCCGCGAACGTGAACAATTTTTTTTCGACGATGCCCACAAAGCGGGCGCTGCTGTCCATCGGCCTTCCTTTCCCGTCGTTTCCGGCCGACGGCTAAATGTAATACATGGGCGGCTCGGCCTGTTCGCGCAGCAGCTTGCGCTCCCGCTCCGCCAGGTCGCGGAAGGTGACGCGGTCGATAATGCCGCTCACCGCGTCCCGGACCTCGGCCCAGAGGGGACGGAGCACGCAGCGCCGCTCGAAATCGCAGGCCTGCCGGGAACTGTGCGAGACGCAGGCAATGGGCGAAAGCGGCCCCTCGATCAGGCGGGCGATTTCTCCCAGGGTGAAGGCGCCGGGATTCCTGTTGAGCGCGAAGCCGCCCTTGGCGCCGCGATGGCTTTTCAGGTAGCCGGCCTTGCGCAGGATCAGGAAAATTTGCTCTAAAAATTTCTCCGGAATGTCCTGGTCCTTGGAAATTTCGGAGAGTTGAAAATATCGCCCTCCGCCCTCCTCATAATAGCGCGAGAGAAAGACAAGGGATTTGATCGCGTAATCGCCTTTGAAAGTAATTTTCATCCTGCACCTATTTCCGATCGCTTGATCACTATTTTTATGATTAACTTAGTAGTGTTAAATATAAATAATATGTGTTGCTCCTGTCAAGGTATTATGCGAAACGGTGAAGCTCCGTCCCCACCCGGAACGTAGAATCAAATGGAGAGTGCTCCCAAGATTGCGAATAAATCGGCCGAAATATGGAAGAACGATGCGATACGCTCGATCAATTCTGTGGAAAAAAAGAAGTGAAGGAGAATCATCCCCCCTTGGGTTTATCAAGCAGCGCGTTAACGACGGCGCGATCGGACGCGGCGAAATCGAAACCCGGCAGGTCGGCGGCCGGCACCCAGCGGCACTCCTCGTGCTCCCGCAGTTCCATCCGCCCGCCCGTCCATTCCGCCTCGTACGCCTTGAGTTCGTAAGCGCGGCCGGAGTGTTCGAAATCGGCGCCGGCGACAAATCCGCCGACCGTGACATCGATGCCCAGCTCTTCTCGGAGCTCGCGTTTCAGGCAGGCCCGCTCGTCCTCGCCGGGCTCCACCTTGCCGCCCGGGAACTCCCATTTGCCGGCTTGATCGCCGATCTGCCTCCGCTTGGCGATGAGAAACTCTCCGCCCCGCCTGATGACGGCGGCGGTGACAACACTCATACGGCTCCTCCTGCGGATTATGGGGCCTGTTGCGCCAGGCGCTCGATTTCCCGCTTCGCCTCCCGAAGGGCCTGGCCGTAACGGTCATCGAACGCCGCCAGGTTTTTCCTGAGCAGAGCGACGTACTCCGGATCCTGCATGGCGTGGAGTTCGACACGCGTGCCGAGCTGTTTGGCGAGGGCCTCAGCCTTCTGTTTCAGCCGGGGCGCGTATTGGGCGGTCACCGCCTCCTCAACGCGGCCGCGCTCGCCCTCGTAGTCAGCGAAGAATTGCGCGATCTGGCCGAGGAGGTGCTGGAGCGGCTTCACCCCCGGCGCGAGGGAGAGCAGTCCCTTGATCGCCCGGTCGTTTCGTGTTTTTGCGACCTCCGACAGCGGCAGGGCGAGGTTGGCGAGGAACGTCTCGATCATGCCCCTTTTCACCTGCGTCCTTTTACGCCCCGACAGCGCCTTGAGTTCTTCCGCCGGTGACACGGATTCCGGATCGTCGAGGAAACGCGAGACGAGCTTCTTGCCGCTCACGACGTTTTCCTGCTCCTCGAGCGACTCCTTGTCGACGGAGATGTTCTTTATTTTTTCCTGGGCGATTTCCCAGGCCGATTTGATTTCACCCATGGTAAACCTCTTTTCGCCAACCCGAGCGCGACTCCCCATCATACAACGCCGTGCCGGATAGAGGCAACCTCCGCGTTGAAATACTCCTATCTCAGAAGCTCCTTGTCCGTGAGCACCGCGTCCATGGGCACGTCCGAAGGACCGCAAGGCACGGCATCCAGGAGCTGCAGGTGAAAACCGATGCCGAGAAGGAAAACCTCCTCTCCTCCGGCCCGGATCGCGAAATCCGAGAGGAAGCGGTCGTAGAAACCGCGGCCCCGGCCCAGCCTGTTTTTTTCGCGATCGAAGGCGACGCCCGGAACGAGCACGAGCGCCCGCGATCGCGGAGGGAGGGGGAGAACGAGACGGGGGAGATCAGGTCCGGGCTCGAGCATGCCGTAGGCATGAGGGATGGAGGCTTCGGAGAGGCTGCGGACGGCGTGAAAAACGAGCCCGTCTCCCTCCACCCGGGGCAGGTAGACGCGCTTGCCCGCCGAGAGCGCCCGCGCGACCACCGGACGCGTGTCCACCTCGCGAGTCATGCTCATGTAGGCGAGGAGCATGCCGGCCTCGCGCCAAGCCCGTAGCTCGAACAGCCTGCCGGCAAGGGCGGAGCTTGAGCCTCGGATGCAATCCGGGAGGAGACTATTGAGTTGTCGCGCGATCGCGGAGCGAACCTCTGTTTTGGACATGGAAAGAAAAAAATCGGGCTGGGCGGACTTGAACCGCCGACCCCTTGCACCCCAAGCAAGTACGCTAGCCATCTGCGCTACAGCCCGAATATGACGACAATTTACACACCGCCCTTCCGTGTGTCAACCGGGCCTTCAGGTTGACAATCCGGGAGTTCTCTAGTAACACAAAGGGCAGTTGAGCCGGGTCGATGTCGATTCGCTCCCGCATCACAGAGATTGAAATGAAGAATTCCTTTCCGCACATCCTCCAAACCCCGGCCTGGGGCCGGGCCAAACGGGCCGCCTCACCCGCCTGGACGCCGTTCTTTTTCGCCCGGCCGCACGGTGCCGCCGCCTTCGCCCCGGTGGAAACGATCGGAGATCCGGCCGCGATTGAATCGTCGGTCCTGGTGCTGGAACGCGAGCTCGGATTCCGTCAGCGACTCCATTACGTCCCCCGCGGTCCGTGGGTGGACTGGGCTGATGCGGCGGCCGTCGGAGAGACACTCGAGTTTCTCCGGGAGTTCGGCCGCGAGCGCGGCATACTCTTCACGCGTCTCGAGCCGGACGCCTATGCGTTGGATTTCGACGGGTCCCGACTCGCAAACGCCGGTTTCCGCCGCACCCCGGATTACATTCAGGCCAAGGACACGGTGAAGGTGCGGATCGATAAAAACGACGACGAGCTCCTCGGCTCGTTTCATCACAAGCACCGGTACAATATCAGGCTCGCGGAGAAGCGCGGGCTCACCGTGCGCTCGTCGACTCAAGCGTCGGACGCACGTCTCTTCTACGAGCTTCTGAAAAAAACCGAAGGCCGCCACGGCGGCGCCCTCCACATCCATCCGCTTTCGTATTACGAGAAGGTGCTCGCCGTGCTGGCGGCTGAGGGCCTCGCACGCGTCTACCTTGTGGAAAAGGACGGGGCGCTCGCTTCGGCTTCCCTGGTCTTCACCTACGGCGCCGAGGCCATCTACATGTTCGGCGCCTCGGATTACGAGCACCGCCGCGACATGCCCAACCATCTGCGTGAGTGGAGGAGCATGTGCGATGCGCGGGATGAGGGTCGACTCTGGTTCGATCTCTGGGGCGTCACGATGCGGAACGATCCCGGCGGCGGGATCAAACGCTACAAGCTGGGATATTCCGAGCGGGTGGAGAATATGGCGGGGACGTTCGACTGGTCGCCGCGGCCGCTCGCGTATGCGGCCTTTACGGCTCTCAACAGAATCCGACGCGGACCCGATGCATCAGGCTGACACTGCCGGCTTCACGGGGTTGTCGAATAAACCGTGTTTTCCGCTCCGCGGAAAACCAGCGGTATTTTCAACCACTTCCATTGATGTAAACTAGAAATTGCCGGGGCCAGCAATGCATAGACTTCTCCAAAATGAGCGCTTTGTCGCTACATGTTCCATCCGAATATAAACCCCGGCAATTTCATGAGCTGGGCGATGAAAAAGCTCAACTTTGTCATCGCCCAGCTAAGGGGTCACCGTCATAATCTTCCGGGCGAGCTCCGGGTATTGGGCGATAAACTTAAGCTCGTAGACGGTGAGGGGTTTCTGGGTGTGCACGTTCCCGTAGCGCGCGAGCTCCAGAATCTTTTCCGCCTCGGCGTCGTCCTTGAATTCGATCTCTAATTTGTCGTAGACGTTGCGGAAGCCTTTGATCCCCGAATATTCGCCCACTGTGATCTGGCGCCCCGTCTCAACCATCTCCGGCTCGCCGCGTCCCAGCTCCTCGTAATGGTACAATTCGTAATTGCGCCGGTCCTTGAGCGCGCCGTCCGCGTGGATGCCCGACTCGTGCGCGAAGGCGTTGCCGCCCACGCCCGGCTGGTTGATCGGAATGGGCACGCTGAAGGCGTACGAGGCGTATTTGGCCACACCCCAGGCTTTGGAGAGGTCGATGTGCGGATCGAGCGGGTAACGGCTCTCGAGTCCGCGCGCGTGCCTGAGCGCGAGGAGGACCGAGAGCATGTCGGCGTTGCCGGCGCGCTCGCCCATTCCATTGACCGTGGTGTTGATCCACACGCTCGCGCCGGCGTCGATCGCGCCCTGGGCGCCGGCCACCGAGTTCGCCACCGCCATCCCCAGGTCGTTATGGCAGTGCATCTCCACGTTCATCTTCGTGCGCTCGACCAAGGTGCGAATCCGGTCATAGACGGTGCGGGGATCGTCGCAGCCGAGCGTATCGCAATACCGGAACCGTTTGGCGCCGGCCTCGCGCCCCGCCTCGATGAAGGCCGCCAGATCGTCGAGCGGCGTGCGGGACGCGTCCTCGGCGTTGACGGCCACGTACTCGGCCCCACGGGCGTACGCCGCTTTCACCGCCGCGGTCATCATGGCGATAATGTCGGTGAGGCTTTTCCCCCCGGAAAACTTCCCCGTGATCATCTGCGGCGAAGTCGACACCGAGATGTTCATGTGCTTGAGCGCCGGTACGAGCGTGAAGGACGATTCGATCTCCCTGGTCCGCGCCGTACACCAGCCCGAGAGGATCATCGGGGAGATAGTGCCACGGGCCGCCAATTCCAGGTTGGCGTTGAGGTAATTCGTCTCGTGCCGCGTGAAGGGGAACCCGAACTCGCTCTGCGACACGCCCAGCTCGTTTAAAAGAAGGTTGAGAATGGTCTTCTCGAGCTTGGCGAGCCCGAGGCGCGAGGTCTGTACGCCGTCGCGGTTGGTGACGTCGAGAATATGGATGCACGGTTCAGACATGTCTTTTGTTCCTTTCCCTTTCCCGGAAGAGATCAATCTCCACGACCGTACGCTCTTTGAGCGTGGAAAGAACGATGGTCGTCCGCGTGCGGCCCACCCCCGGAATGGGCCGGATCCGCTCGGAGATGAGAGACTCAAGGCTGGCGGTGTCCCTCGTCTTGACCTTGACGAGATAATCGAATTCGCCCACCACGTGATGGCATTCCATCACTTCCGGCAGCTTGAGTACGGCGTCGCTGAACTGCGGGTAGGAAGCCGGATCGTCGATAAGTACGCTGATGAAGGCGGAAATCCCCTTGCCCAGCTTCCTGGCGTCCACGAGCGCGGTATAGCCGAGAATGACGCTCGAGCTTTCCAGCTTCTTAATTCGTTCCGCGATGGCGGGCAGCGACAGGCCCACCTTGGCGGATAGTTCGGAATGAGAGATACGCCCCTGTTTCTGCAGAAGCTCGAGAATCTGATCGTCGTAGCTGTCCATAATTATTTAAGTTACTGATACGATTTTATCAAAATTATAAGCTTTTATCAAGCATTTATTTACTTTCTATAATTATTTTTTCTTATTTCATTATTTTTTTAATATGCTCCTATAGTAATTCCGTTTTCCTCCAAGATTGCGATTACGAACACATGTAAACCCGATGGAATCCAGCCCTATCCGGAACTTTTAGCTGCCTTGAACTTTTTTCCTCTCAGACTTCCTGCAACAATCTTGGGTGCGCTTCTAAAACCGCAAGAGGCTGTCCTTTTGGGACAGCCTCTTGCGGATAGCCATATTTTATCGGTATTGCTACAGCCCTTCCGCCACCATATCGCCGATCTGGCTCGTGGAGAACCCCATTTTCCCGGCGGCCTGACTCTTCATCCTCCCGATGACGCCGATGGCCGACTTTTCAATGGCGGCGGCCGCTTTGGCTTCTCCGAGCGTCTCCAGCATCATCTGGCCGGCGAAGACGGCCGCCAGCGGGTTGATGACGTTCTGGTTGGTGTATTTAGGCGCCGAGCCGCCGATGGGCTCGAACATGGAGACTCCTTGCGGGTTGATGTTGCCGCCCGCGGCGATGCCCATGCCGCCCTGAATCATGGCGCCCAGGTCGGTGATGATGTCGCCGAACATGTTGGTGGTGACGATCACATCGAACCACTCGGGATTCTTCACCATCCACATCGTGGTGGCGTCGACGTGGGCGTAATCGGTCTTGACGTCCGGATATTCCTTGGCCACCTCCTGAAAGGTCCGCCACCACAGGTCATGGGCGTAGATGAGCACGTTCGTTTTTGCGCAGAGCGTGAGTTTCTTGCCCTTATTGCGTTTTCGGGCGTACTCGAAGGCGTAGCGGACGCAGCGCTCAACCCCGAACCGGGTGGCGATCATTTCCTGGACCGCCACTTCCTGGGGAGTGTCCTTGCGCAGGAAACCACCCGATCCGATGTACAGGTCCTCCGTGTTTTCGCGCACCACAACGAAGTCGATATCTTCCGGCTTCTTGTTGGCGAGCGGCGTTTCCACGTTCGGGTAGAGTTTCACCGGCCGCAGGTTGATGTACTGGTCAAGCGAAAACCTGAGCTTGAGCAGGATCTGGGTTTCCAATATCCCGGGCTTTACGTCGGGGTGCCCGATGGCTCCCAGGAAAATGGCGTTGAATTTCCTGAGTTCCTGGAGCGCCGAGTCGGGAAGGGTCTCCCCGGTCTTCATGTAATGCTCGCCGCCGAAGGGAAAATCGGTGAACTCGAAATCGATCTTGAACTTGGACGCCGCCGCTTTGAGCACTTTCAAGCCTTCGCGGACGACCTCTGGGCCGGTGCCGTCGCCGGGGATGATTGCAATTTTATACATCGTGATCCTCCTTGTGTATTCCTGACGGAAAGGGCGTAAAATCGGGGAAGGTACGCCGGATTCGACCGGACTTGTCGAGTGTCTTCTTCAGTGCCCGTCGCGCACCGTGTCTGCGCGGTTCGAAAGACGAGAAACCTGCGAACGCCCGGCGAACAGGGAGAGAGTACCGGAGAAGCGTTCCTTTTGTCAATGTCGATTGCAGAGACACCAACTCACCTCACCTCGGAAACCGTAATTCAGAAAGGACACGGAGTGCACCCATCGACTTCGCTCGGGGCAGACCCCACAAACATATAACACGGAGAAGGAAGAGGAGCACAATAAATTGAAAGACTCTATTTATATTGGATTTTTTTCTTTCTTCTCTTTTTCCATGTACTCCGTGTTCTCCGTGTCTTCTGAATTCACAAGGCCGCTAAATTCCTTGCCCGGACGGCGTTCTCGCGCTATTATCGAAACAGGAGCAATCGATGATTTATTGGAAGAAGATCTCGGACGAGGAGGCCAGGCGCACGATCGCGGCGAGGGAGTTCCCTGACGAAATCCGCGCCTCGCGGGACAAGGTGGCCGTCATCCTGACGCAGGGGTGGTGCCACCAATGGCTCAGCCTGAAGCACGGTCTGGAACGCGTCGCCTCTTCCGAGACGCGCGAGATCGACGTCCACATCTTCGTCTACGATCACTCTCCCGTCTTTAACGAATTCCTCACCTTCAAGGAAACCGTCCTGGGAAACGCCGTCATTCCCTATATTCGCTATTACCGGGATGGAAAGTATCGGACCGATTCCAATTACGTCACTGTTGAAAAGTTTCTCAGCCGATTCAATTAACCGGCGCCGGGGAAGAGGCCGTCGCCACCGGCTGCTCGGCGGGCTGCGACTCGTCGTTTTCCGGCGGTGTCGCCTGTGGGGGAGACGCGGCCTCCGGCTGAGGCGTCGCCGCTTGCGTGGTGTCGGACGAAGGCGAGGCCGACGGTGAAGATTCGGTTCCAGATTGAGTTTCCGCCGGCGCGGCCGTTCCGTCGCTCGCCGGCGGGGAATCGGATTGGATTTGATTCGCTTCCGGTTCGACGGCGGGAGGCGGGGCGGTGAGGGTGTAATAACGGGCGGCCATGGCCGGCTGCCTCGCGAAATCGTTGACGTTGTAATCGACGGGATCGATGATGATGGCCGCCAGGCGCGCATAGTCGTTATATGTGAGCCGGGCGGCGGGTTTCTTGTAATAGGCGCGGGCGGCGGCCCCCAACCCGTACACGCCTTTCCCCCACTCGATGTAATTCAGGTAGAGCTCGAGAATTCTCTTTTTATCGAGCACCGCGTCCAGCGACACGGCCGCGATCGCCTCCGTGTATTTGCGGAGGTAATTCCTGTCCGGCGAAAGAAAGAGCGTCCTCACGAGCTGCTGGGTGATCGTGCTGCCGCCCATGATCACCCTTCCCCAGCGCCGGTTCATCCGGTAGGCGTGGACGATGGCCGCCGGATCGATCCCCGGGTGACGGTAGAAATTCTTGTCTTCGAGCTTCAGATACATGCCCGGCACGTCCGCGGGCAACTGCGAGAGGGGGATGAACACGACCGGCCGCGGGACGTATCCCCGGTCCAGAAACCGCTCTACCATAAGCGACGTGACGGGGGGATTCAGCCACGAGTAAACGACTCCCGCTCCCAGGGAAAACAAAACGATCGCCGCATGGAAGGCCAGTGCGGCGCCGAAGATCGATATCGGGAGGCGCGCGGCGAAATAGCCGAGCCGGGCGCGCGCGCCCATCGCTGGCAGAACTATGCGCTCGTCACCCACGCTTTGTCCGGCAGGTTCGCGCCTCCCCTCCTGCCGACGGGAGTAGGGAAAATCGGGGTTCCTGAAAAAATATCCGGTCATGATTATTTATAGCCTGCTAGTAAAGCACCGTTCGAGGCTTCACGTTACTCACAAGCAGCGTCAATATACGCATCACCCGCGGCGATGTCAAGAAAATCCCCGAGGGTCGTGAGTTCGGGGAACGGCATGATGTAAAAAGAAGGCCTTGCCGAAGCAAGGCCTGAAAAATCCATGGGCATAATCGTTTTTTTATTTCGGTAAAGCCGGGTATTTCTTGGCCGGATCGTACGTGCCTTCCCTTTTTTCACCGGCGATGGGAGGAATTTCAAAAACCTGCTTGGGAAGGATCAGGTCGGGATTGGCGGGTGCCACAAGTTTTTTCTTGTTGGCGTCATACAGCAGCTTCCATTTCATGGGATCACCGTACACGAACGGGTACCCGGCGATGTTCCAAAAGCAGTCGCGGTTGCCCGGAACGAGCCGTACCACATAGTACCTGGGCAGAACGACCTCCCCTCCGGTCGGACCTTGCGCGAGAAGCGAATTGAGTTCGTCGAGAGCCGCCAAAGCCGCTTGGGCCTCTTTGATGCTCTGCTGGAAGTCCTCGGCGTCGTAGGCGCCCTTGGCGGCGTCCTGTCGGGTCTTGGCGTTGTTGAGTTGGTCGGGGAATTCCGCGTTCGCGCGCTCCACGTCCAGCTTGGACATCCTCTCGTCCAATGTCTTGAGAAGGGCGTCCGCCTGGGCCTTAAGGCCGGCGTTATCCGTCCCGAGCCGAACCTTGTTGAAGAGTTCCTCGGCCTGGGCGGAATAGCTGTCCGCTTTGTCGTAGTCTCCGGCCGCGTACGCCTCCTCCGCCGATTTCTGAAGCTGCAAGGCCGCCTGGTAATCGGGGTTATCCTGAAGACTCTGGGCAAAACCGGCGGTCGCGGCACAGAACACTATTATGATAATGAAAAGTCGTTTCATCGATTTCATACATCGCTCTCCTTTACAAACTCCGCGCGTCGCACGGCTTACTCGGCTTGCTCTCCGCCCTGCTGGGCGTCGAGGGCATCTTTCGCCTTCTGCGTCTTCTCAAACTGGGCGTCGGCCTTTTCCTTCTTCGTCTTGGCCGTTTCGTAGGCGGTTTCGTATTTCCGCTTCGCCTCCTGGAAGAGGGGCTGCGCTTCTTCCCAGTTCTCAGCGTCGGCCAGTTCGGCCGCCTTGTCATACGTGTCCTTGGCGTCCTTGTATTCCGCGGCCGCGGCCACCGGCGCCTTGATTTCGTCGGCTTTCTCCCGTACGGCGGAAATTTGGTCGTCCTCGACCTTGCGGGCGGCGGCGATGCCTTTTTGCATCACGACCTTGTAGTCTGCGTTCGCCTCATCGAGCGATTTCTTGGCGGCCAGGTTGTCTTTCTTCATGTTGCCCTCGCCGTCCTTGAACGAATTTTCCGCGGATTGAAATTCGTCGGGGGCGTACTGGTCGAAATGATACTTCGCGATGCGGGCGCGGTACTTCTGGGCCTGGTCGTACTCGGTTTGCGGCAGGTCCTTGAGCGGGTCGATTGTCGGGCATCCCGAAAAAAAGAGCAGGGCGATCGATAAGAGACCGAAACCTATGGCGGATTTCATGGCTCGCTTCCTCCTTTTCAAAGTGTTCACGGGGAAAAAAATTGTCTGATCCGGTTTTTCACATTTTTATTCGGCTTGGACGGATGTTTTTTCATAGCAAAAAGTTAATTCATCCCTTCGGCGTTGTCAACCCTCTTGCGGAAATATTGACCTAAAAATACAACGCGTAAAGGATATGGCCTCGCCCGACGATTCCTGATAGAATGACGGCGTCGATCGGCGTTTCCGCCGTCCAGCTGCTTTTATGGAAAACAATTTTACCGTCGATAATGACGCTTTCATGAAATTTCTCGATCTCCTTGCGACGGAGAGCGGCCGCGTCGTCGCCCGCTATTACCAAACCGACGTCTCGGTCGAATCCAAGGCGGACGCGACACCCGTCACCGTCGCCGACCGACTAGCCGAAGAAAAACTCCGCGCACTCATCGGCCGGGAGTTCCCGGACCACGGCGTCATTGGAGAGGAGTTCGGGGAGACGAACGCCGATGCCGAGTACGTCTGGATCGTCGATCCGATCGACGGCACCAAGAGCTTCGTGGCCGGCGTCCCGCTCTTCGGCACGCTCATCGGCCTGCTCCGGGGCGGCGAGCCGCTCGTCGGCGTCATCGCCAACCCCATCCTCGGTTTCACGCTCTGCGGCGACAACCGACGCGCGCTCTGCAACGGCCGGCCGGCCTCCTGCCGCCCCTGCGACTCCTTGAGCGAGGCGGTTCTCTCCACCACCTCCCCGCTCTCCTCCGCCCGCCATCCGCAGGGAAAGAATTTTACGCGGCTCACCGAACAGGTGAAACTCTACCGCGGCTGGGGCGATTGTTACGGCTACTACCTCCTCGCCACCGGCCGCGTCGACATCATGCTCGACCCGGCCATGAAGCCGTGGGACATCCTTCCCCTCATCCCCGTCATCCGCGGCGCGGGCGGCGTCATCACCACCTGGCGCGGCGACGATCCGGTGAAGGACCCGACGAGCGCGGCGGCCTCGGGGCCTGGCGTCCACGACGCGGTCATCGGCCTCTTGAACGCCTGAGGGAACGAAATGACCCATCCGTGCCCCGCCGCACTGCTTTTCGATCTCGACGACACACTCGTGCTGTTCGACGGCACCACCAAGGAAGCCTGGACGAAAACCTGCGCCCTGTTCGCGCCCGAAATCGGGCGCGATCCGCAGGAGCTTTACGACGCCATCCGCGCCCACGCGCGGCACTACTGGAGCGATCCCGACCGCCACCGGGAAGGCCGGCTCATGCTCGAGGAGGCGCGGCGCAGGCTCGTGATCGAGACGCTGCGAAAGATCGGCGCGCCGGACGACACGTTCGCGGCGCGCCTCGCCGATCATTATTCCGCCCTCCAGGAGAGCCTCATCGACTTCCTGCCGGGGGTCGAGGAGACGCTCGCCTTTTTCAAGGGGAAAGGGACGCGTTTGGCGCTCCTTACGAACGGCAACGCCGTCCTCCAGCGCCGCAAGATCGAACGCTTCGGGCTCGATCGTTTCTTCTCGCACTTCTTCGTAGAGGGGGAGCTCGGATTCGGAAAACCCGACCCCCGTGTGTACGAGCGGGCGCTCGCGGCCCTGAACGCACGGCCGGAGGAGGCCTGGTGTGTGGGCGACAATTTGGAATGGGACGTGGCCGGTGCGCAAGCGTGCGGGATTTTCGGCGTCTGGAAAGACACCTATCGGCGGGGCCTGGGCGAAAGTCCCGTGCGGCCCGACCGGATCATCCTGGAATTGGGCGAGCTCGCCGAGTCGGTGGGCGCATAGGCGCGGACGGCCCGGGGGCGGGACGCATATCATGTTATCGGAATGAATAAAAACGAGGTGAGACGATGAAGGAGACTCCTTTCGCGCGCGACGTCGTTGACGGCTTGATCGGCACGAGCGGCATCCGCAATGTGGGCACCGCCTCGATCCGCGAGCTGCGGAGACTCGTCGCTTCGATCGAAGAGGCGACGGGTAAAAAATTCATCAGGATGGAGATGGGCATTCCGGGCCTGCCCGCGCCGGCGGTCGGCATTGAAGCGGAAATCGAAGCCCTGCGGAAGGGCGTCGCCTCCTATTACCCGGACATCGAAGGCATTCCCGAATTGCGTGCGGAGGGGGCGCGGTTCGTGAAAAATTTCCTGAATGTCGAATGCGCGCCGCGAAACTGCTTCGCCGCGGTCGGCTCCATGCAGGCCTGCTTTTCCACGCTTATGGTGGCCGGCCGGATGGACAAGGCGAAGGACACGGTGCTCTTCATCGATCCCGGCTTCCCGGTGCACAAACAGATGGTGAAAATGATAGGGCTGAAGTCCGCCGGCTTCGACGTCTACGCGCACCGCGGGGAAAAATTGAAACCCGCGCTGGAATCATTTCTCCGAAAGGGGAACGTCTCGGTCATCCTCTATTCCAATCCGAACAACCCTTCCTGGATCTGTTTCACCGAGGAAGAGCTTGCAATCATCGCCGAGGCGGCGGAGAGGCACGGCGCCCTCGTCCTGGAAGACCTCGCCTATTTCGCCATGGATTTCCGCCGGGAGCTGGGCGCGCCCCGCCGTCCGCCCTTTCAATCGACCGTGGCGCGCTACACCGGCCGATACATCCTCTTCATTTCCAGCTCCAAAGTCTTCAGCTACGCGGGCCAGCGGGTCGGCCTCCTCGTCATCCCCGACAAGGTCTTCTCCCTCGACCGGCCGGATCTCCTCGCCTTCTATCCTTCCTCCCGATTCGGGCACGCCATCGTCTACGGCTCCCTGTACGCGACCACGTCGGGCGTCACTCACTCGGCGCAGGAGGGTTTGACGGCGCTTTTACGGGCGGCGAACGACGGAAAGCTCGATTTCGTCGAAACGGTGAAAGAATACGGGCGGCGCGCCCGCGTCATGAAGGACCTGTTTATAAAGAACGGCTTCCAGCTTGTCTACGACCGGGACGGCGATCAGCCCCTGGCCGACGGTTTCTATTTCACGGTATCCTACCCCGGGCTGTCCGGGGCCGGACTCGTCACCGAGCTCCTCTATTACGGCATCTCGGCCATCGCCCTCGAAACTACCGGCAGCGACCAGGCGGGCATCAGGGCTTGCGTCTCGTTCGTCCTGCCCGAGAATTTTCCGGAGTTGGAAAAACGACTCGCCCTCTTCCACGCCCACCATCAGCGGTAAGGATGTCATTCCGAGCGAAGCGAGGAATCTCCTAACAACTAGCCGTCCAAGTAGCTCTTTTTATTCGGAGATTCTTCCCCCTCATCAAATGAAACCATGAAATACAATACCTTTCAGCTTTCAGCATGAAAGTGTTGGTACGACACGCCATACGGTATTTGGTGAGGGGCTAGAATGACTTACCACACATGTTTTAAGAAAATCGACGACGCAATAATGCGATTTCAACCTAAGAGAGAATGTATCCCTCGCCGCGAACCTGCTCGATCTTCAGCGCCATGAGGCCCTTGAGCTTTTTCCTCAGCGCGCAGACGTGTACGTCGACCACCCGGCTGGAGGGATTTTTCACTTTTCCCCAGATGGCGTAATAGAGCACCTCGCGGGTCACCACTTCGCCCCCGGCCTTGAGGAGCGCCTTGAGGATGCGCGCCTCGTTGGGCTTGAGCACCGCCTCCCCGGCGGGCGTCCACACTCTGTTTGCGCCGACTTTGATCTCCCCCTCCCGGTTCGGGAGGTCGGACCCGCGGGCGGGTCGGAGAAGTCTGGTCAGCCTGACATCGAGCTCCGCCAGGTCCCACGGCTCCTTCAGGAAATCGCGGCACCCCAGACCGAAGGCATCCGTCAGGCGTCCCGGCGGACCGTACGCGATGACGGGCAGCCAGGTGTCGGGGCGCGCCCGGTTTCGGAAGAATGTTTTCAGGGACTCGAACGGCACGATGTAGCAATCGAACTCATGTTCGGGCAGGGGCGTCTCGCTGCATTCGAACGCGTAATGCCGGGAATGGCCGTAGTATACTTTCACCTTTTCGGCGAGGAGGAGCCTTTCGAAAACGAAATTGACGCGGAGTCTGTCAGGTTTCCGATTTTCCGGTCTTGTCTTCAATCTGCATTTTCGCCTTGAGTTCGGCGAGCATGGCGTCGGTCGACGTGTCGCCGGCCTCCAGCGCCTTGAACTGTTTTTCCAGGTCTCCGTCGGCGGTGAAATCCTCGATCTCGGCCATGGCGTCGGCCTCGGCCTCGATCTTGTCCACCTTGGCCGCCATGCGGTCGAAGACCTCGAAGGCGCCGGTGTCCGAGAGGTTGCCCATCGTCTTCTGGATCTGCCTCTGGGCCTCGGCGCGCTTGGCGCGGGCGATGAGGAGGTTCTTCTTGCGGCCGGCCTCCTCGATCTTCCCCTGCAGCTGGCGGAGGGAGCTCTTGAGCTTCTCCACCGCGGCGTGCTGGGACTCCCACTGTTCCTTGTATTGCGTGGCCAGGCCGGCGTATTCCTGCTTGCGGAGCAGGGCTTCCTTGGCGAGGTCGTCCTTGCCCGCCCTCACCGCCAGCATCGCCTTTTTCTCCCAGTCCTGGGCCTGCGCCAGCTGGTCCTTCATCTGCCGTTCCAGGCGTTTTTCGTCCGCGATGGCGGAGGCCACGCTTTTCTTGGACTCGATAAGCTGCTCGTTCATTTCGATCATGATCTGGTTGAGCATCTTTTCCGGGTTTTCCGCCTTGCTGATCAGGTCATTGATGTTCGCCTTTAAAATATCCGAAAAGCGTTTGAAAATTCCCATTTCAAAGCCTCCTATTTCCTGTATTCCTGAAGCACCGGGTAGTGCGAGGTGAGCGCGAATCCGATCGCGTCGAGGGTCGCCTGCAGCTCCTCCAAGTCCATGGTTTCCGCCACCAGCGTGTTGATGATGATGACATTGGCGCCGTCGATCGCGTACGCGCCGTGCAGCATGTCCGTCGAGTTCAGGGTGAGAAGCTTCTCAAACAGCTTTTCCCGATTGCCGGCGGGAACCTCCATCACCTTGACCCGGACGATGATCACCGGATCGATCGCCGCCACGACCACGTTTTCGATCCCTTTGGCCAACCCTTTGATGACCCAGGTGTTTGATGAAAGCTCCTCGTAATTTAGAGAGAGTTTGTTCAGGTAGCTTACCAGTTTCTCTTTGCTCTCCATACGCGCCCCTTTTTAATAATATAGTACCGAATAGGCTCTTCGCTTAGCCGAGGAACACCTGTCCGGAATCGTCGATGACCAGAATGGTTTTACATTCCGAACAGCGAAAGCGTCCGGCGCGCGTCGCTTTGAGCTTTTTGGAGCAAATGGGGCAGGTGAGCACTTTGGGGAAAATCGCGTTCGCTCCCCCGGTTCCGGTCTGGGAAAAGAAGGCGACCGCGTCCTCAAGCGTTTCCTTGATATTAAAAAACTGCGAAAATCCCAACAGCTGGAAGACTTCATATACTTTCGGCTGGATGTCCAGAAGGACGAGATCTCCGCCGCGCGGTTTGACGGCTTTGAGGAAAAACGTGAAGGAGCCGATGCCGGTGCTCGAAACGTAATTGAGTCCGCCGCAGTGGAAGACGAGCCGGATGAAATTCTTGTCGATCGCCTTTGAAATCCGCTTCTGGAAGAGGTTGGAATTATAGGTGTCGATATATCCGCTCAGGTAGAGAACGAGACAATTCTCGACGTTTTCGATTTTCTGAAGCCGGATTTTTAAGCTTTCATCCTTTTCGTCATCGAAACCTTGGATAATCTCATTGTTATTCATATCCGCTTATCCTTTTGGAAGAATAATCCGCGACATCAGAATCGAAAATCTCGGATGCCGTTTCATGTATAGAAAAATCGATCATACCGCAATCCTGATCGGCATCATCGATTCTTCACCCCGGACACAAACTTCCCGCACGTAAACTTCATTTCCGCCGTTAATTCCCCCTATCCCCGGCGGTATTTACCTATTATAATACCATTTGACACTTTGTCAAAGGGGAAAGGCGACTTTTTCCCCTTTTCCCAAGAATTATATCGAATGAATTTTTATTTGCAAGCGTTTATTAAAAAAAACCCACACTCCGATATTGGAATAAAATCCCTACTACGAAGCGGGAAAGATCATGAGGAAAGAAGAAAATACGATCGATTGCCTCGGTAAAATCTGCGCCGTTCTCGTCAAACCAAAAGAGCCCCGGAACGTCGGGTTTGCGTGCCGGGCGCTGAAAACCATGGGGATCACCCGGTTGCGCATCGTCGGATCGCCGTCGTTTGATTTTAAACGGGCGGCTGTCACTGCCGTCCATGCCAAGGACCTGCTCGATCCTGCCCAAATTTACCCGTCTCTGCCGGCAGCCCTTGCGGACGTATCGCTGGCGGCCGGAATCACGCGGCGCCGCGGGAAAATGAGGAAATCGCACTCCCTCCTGCCCGAGGATTTCGCCCGCCACGCCCTGCAGATTAAAACGGGAATGGCGGCCATGGTCTTCGGCACCGAGGAATACGGCTTGACGGACGAAGAATTGTCGTACTGCAATTGCGCCGTGCACATCCCTTCCTCGCGGTTGTTCCCTTCGCTCAACCTTTCCCACGCGGTGCAGATACTCGGGTACGCGTTTTTCAGGGAAGCGGAGAGCTCCTCGATCCCCCGCTTCCGCCCCATCGACGGCCGCCAGCTGGCGCTTCTCGTTTCGCACATCATTGAATACCTGCGCCCGCTCAACTATTTCAAGCTCGCGGAAGCGCAAAGCCTGAGCGTCCTGCTCGGGGACGTGTTCGCCCGGGCCTGCCTGTCAAAAGGCGAAGCCAGGAGACTTGAGAGGATTTTTCAGAAAATCAATGGGTTGTTCATCCGCCAAAAGAAAAAAGCGATGCCGTCCAGATTGACAACAGGAGCCAAACTTGATACGTTAAAAAACGCGGGCGATTAACTCAGCGGGAGAGTGCTACCTTCACACGGTAGAAGTCACAAGTTCAAATCTTGTATCGCCCATTTTTTTTTGAGTACAAAAATCTACAACCTGTTGTTTTTTAATAGGTGAATATTTTCACTCATCCTCATTACAAACGGAAGAAGGTGAATTTTCATAGTAATTTTTGAATTTTATTGTATAAAAAATTAGACTTTTTTTAGATTTTGATGATAACAAAATTCAAGCAGAAATTAAGTCTATATACATTAAAGAAATATATTTTCCTCTCTGACCCAGCCTTAGGTACGAATCTTGCAGCTATTATTTCTGGTTATTTAGAGTATTTTATAGCTATGGATTGGGAATGGATAGACTAAATTCGACAATAACAATAAAAACCGAAGGACGACTCGCAGAATTATTAACCGGAATAAAAGGTGAATTGGTCAGAAAGTTGCTTCATTTTCTCGTCGCCATCGTACCTTTTATGGCAATGATCGATAAAACCTTAACGATGCTCCTCCTGGGAACGGGGATTTTATTTTATACCGTCATGGAAAAACTCAGACAGGAAGGGGTATACGTCCTCATCATTTCGGATGTAACGGTTTTCACCTCGCGTGAAAAGGAGAAGGGGAAATTCGTCCTCGGTCCGGTCACATTAGCCCTCGGCGCCATGCTGGCGCTGGCGCTTTACCCGGAACCGGCCAGCCGGATCGCCATCTATGCCCTGGCCTTCGGCGACGGCTTCGCCAGCCTGGCCGGTAAATTGATCGGCGGCGTCACGCTCCCTCTTACGAGGGGGAAAACGCTGGCCGGAACCCTCGCCTGTTTCCTCACGGTGGGACTGATCGCTTTCCGCATTCTGGGGAATCCGCTGTATGCCCTCCTCATAGGCGTCGTGGCCGCCTTCCTTGAGGCCCTGCCGACTGAAGATCTCGACAACATCCTGCTGCCGATGGGCACGGGACTCTTCGTTTCCGTGCTGCTCGGTCTTTTCCCGCTCGGCTGAAGCCCGCTTTATACAATCATTTTCCCGTCGCTCGCGATTCTTCCAGAGGCGTCTTAAACCGTCACTCGTTTCATCCATCGCCGATAAAAATGATCCGATCGGCGCGTCTTAACCAAGACCGCGCGGATACGCTTAGGTAAGCGTGAATTGGGACTTATACCCGAAATAAGCCGCCGCCGCGCCGCCCGCAAAGAGCACGCCCCCGCCGACGAGCGGAAGCGGTGAGAGGGCGAAGATCGTCATCTCCCTGGCCAACAGCATGGCCAGGATTCCCGCGAACGTTAAAAAGGCCCTGCCCCGCGCGACGGAGATGATATTATTCACGATGAGCAGCGCCGCGAGACTGACGTAGAGAATAAACACTCCCAGCTCGTCGTTCAACTTGAACATGCCGCTTGTCAAAAGCAGCTGGGGATCGAAAGGAAGGCTGAAGGTGAGCAGAAAGGATACGAGGATCATGGCCGCCACGACGATCCCGTATTTCTGATATTGGAAATCCAGGGCGTAGAGGCTGCCGAACAGGAGCGAGAGAAGCCCGAACATCCGACTCCCGAATACGATGCGCGACAAAATAACGCCGATGAGAGGCGACGCATGCCACAGTTGCAGGTTGAAAATCGCCAAACGGAGGGTTTCGGGGAGCAGGGAAAAAAGAAAAAGCGAAAGGAAAAAAAGCTCCCCCTGCCCGGTGGTCCTGAAGAAAGTCCTGTAGAGGACGAATCCGACGATCCCGACGACGGCCAGGAGTCCCATGCCGGCCACGCTCGACGTCTCCCCGAACGGCGTGATGGTGTAGACGAACCAGAACGGCTCGGATTCGAGAAAAGCGGGATGCAGGCCGTTCGCGCCGAAGACAAGGCAGACGGCGGCATTGACGCAAAACCCCGCGACCAGGCACAGGCCGAAGATGAAAAAAAGATTGAGCAGCGAAATCCTCGTGCTGAACGCCATATACAAAGTTATAATGGAAATTTTAAATGTGGGAAAGCGGGAAATCGGGCGATTGAAAAACCATTACAGAATTTATCAAAAAAGACGATATTTTGATTGAGGTAATATTAATGCGGAAAGCGTTCCTGCTTATACTCATCTCATGCGCGGGCGTTCTGAAGCTCTTCGCCGGAGATACGGCCCGCTTCCTCAATCTGGGATTTTCCGACGATTCGCGTTATTTCATGTTCGGTCAATACGGTATTGCCTCGGAGACCGCCAAACCGTTCGCCGATTGCTACATCGTGGACATAGCGAAAAACGCGTATGTCCCCAAGGGGAAAATGAATGAAACATTCGACACGCGGCAGGAAGCCGGCAATGACGGGTTGGGCGGGATTCTCAAGATCGTCGAAAAAAACCGTTCGCTGCTGCAGAGCTACGGGATCAATCATCTCCTGACCGGCCGGATCGTGTACGTGCTCATCGACGGTCAAATCCCCATTTCATCGCTTGAGTTCCGGGATTTCTCCCAAAAAAACCTCTATGCGGTGAAACTGATGCAAACCCAAAGGGGAAGCGGGACCTCCGTTTCCTCGAGTTTCTCGATCGAGGTGACGGTGACGTCGTCCGCGGGCAAGAAGTCGACCTACACGATCGGTCATCCGGAATATTTTCGAAAAGGCGTCAAGGAATACCGCATCAAGTACCTCCTCCTTGCGCCGGACGGGAAATCGCCCATTTTCGTGCTGGAGAAATCGATCATCGGGGCGGACGGCGAAAGCATCCGCTACATGGTGGAAACGAAAAGAATCATCGATCCCTGACCTCTCCTCCGCGCACTCCATCTTTTATCCGTATCTTCCAAATCGATAATCGCCGATTCCGCATGGCCGCGGCTTGACAAGCGAACGGGAAAGAATTGTAGTGTAAGCAGCGCGGGGAAACCCGCGAAAACGTGTTATTCGCGCGCGATGACGATACATTTAAAGTACGACCGAAGACGCGAGGAGTTGATGCCGCCATGACGAGGATACGATTCGGAATTTTTATCGTCGGTCTTTTTCTCTGTTCCTCAACCGGGATATTCGCGCAGCTTGTGATCGACCCGCAGGACGGGCTGTACGAGCATATCACCGTCTGGGAGTCGAAGGGGTACGTTATGAGCCTGCCGCTCCTCCGCCCCTACCCGATCAATCTCCTCATCAAAATACTGAAGGTCGTGGCGGAAAAGGGCGACGACGTCGAGCGGGAGATCGCGCAGCGGTACCTGGACGGGTTGCGGACCGAATTGACGAAAACCGCCCCGGACAAGCTGCTCCCCTCGCCCTTCGGCGTCCGTATCGGCAACGGTTTCTGGACCGATTTCGAACATTACCTGTACGACTGCCGGCCCTTCGTCACGGCCCAGGGTTCGTACGGCATCCTGTCGTTCTCGGGCCTCGCCACCATCGGATTCCAGCTCTCCAATGGATATCCCGCTCCCGCCTACACTCAAATCTCGGACGAGGCGCAGTCGGGCGGCGGAAGCGCCGTCATCGGCGGGGTCGACTTCCAGGGCCGCAACATCGGCCTGGGCGGCGTCTTCGTGGGGACTGAGAACATCTGGCTCCAGGCCGGGATTTTTAGATCGTCCATCGGGCCCTTCTTCGACAATGGGGTCGTCCTGGGACCGCAATGTCCCGGGGCGGGTCATATTTCCTATACGTGGAATATAGACTGGTTCAAGTTCACGTCCATCCTCCTCATCGTTAATCCCGCTTTCGTGGAGGATCCCGCTACCGGGTTAAAAACGCCCATTTCAACGATCAACACGCCGGGCTCCAGTCACACGTTATCGTTCGAAAAATACATCGTACTCCATTCCTATACCTTCCATCCATTCGATTGCTGGACGTTCGGCATCCTCCAGTCGATCGTGTTCGGCGGCGGATTCAACCCCGCCTACCTCTTCCCGCTCCAGCACCTGCCCTTCACCTCGCTCCTCTTCGGCGAGCACGACAGCTCGTATTTGGGGTTCTACTCGAGCCTCAAGCTTCCGCTCGGCCTGCGCTTCGATTTCATGTTCTACCTGGACGATTTCAATTTCAACAAATTCATCGGGGGGGACGGGACCTTTTTCGACCTCAACTCGGGGCAGAACAAGTTCGCGCTCCAGGCCGGGCTGTCATGGACGCCCCGCATCCAGGGTCTGCGGCGCGTGAGCTTCGATTACACCATGATCACGCCCTACACCTTCACGCAGGACTCCACGGCCGTGGTCAATTACCTGAACTACGTCCACGAGGACTCGGGTATAGGCACGATCCTGCAGCCCAATTCGGACCGGCTCAACCTCACGGTCGCGCTCCAGCCCGCGCCCTGGCTCTCGATCGATTGCTTCTCGCGCTTCATCCGCCACGGGAACGCGAGCGAGGGGGTGCCGGGCCTCAACGGCAACGGCGACTATTGGGACGACGGAAGAGATGAGAACGGAGTCGTTTATTTTTATGGTCCGATGCGCTTCCTTACCCAGAGCGTCCTGGAGATGATCCTGCAGATCGGCCTTTCGGCGAAATTTCAGATCAGGCTCGGGTTCGCCCTCCTCGACCTCGGCGTCGGCTACGTCTTCGAATACGGGTGGAACCGGAACCTCGTCGCCTACAACGACGGCGCGAAGCATTACGTGAATCTCAAGGTCGGGATCGAATTCTAGGGGGTACTACGGATTCAAGCGCGCACGCTGACCGCGCGCGCTGACGCGGATGGAGAGGGGAGAAAGCCGAAAATCGAATTCCGGCTCACTCGGCTCCACTCCATCGGTTGTTGTTCAACCCGTCGCCGTTTTCATCGTCATTCCGGTTTCACAGGCATCATAACAAGCGTCCACTCCACTCTTTTCCAATCAACTCTCATCGGCGTTCATCCGCGGTTTTCTTCGCTTACCCGTCAGCAGAATCAATCCGCCCAGGATCATCGCCACTCCCACCCACTGCAGCGGGTGCAATCGCTCCTCCAGGCACATCACCCCGCCGACCACCGGAATCACGATGCAGCTCGCGGTGAAAAACGGAATGATCCTGATCGCGTCGGCTTTTTTATAGGCGAATTGCAGCACCAACATTGAGACGAGCGACAGCAGTATCCAGACGACGGTGAACGGATTGGAAAACATGGAAAGAATCTGCCCCCAGGCGCCGTTCGCAGCCTCCGACCTGAGGGAAAAGATGCTCAAGGATTTTCCGAAATCGGACGTCGCGACCTTTTGAAACAAGGGCACGAAGCCGCCCAGGCTGCCGGAAATAGCGCCGATGACGACGCCGGCCGCGACTCCCTTCTTCCCGAAGATGAGCCAACAGGAAGCGGACACGACAATGACGACGGACAGCATAAAGACAAGCAAATCAAGCCGGACCCGGAACACTGGGTTGTCGGTTGAGAACAAGCCGATGAGGGCCGCGGCCAGGATGATGACCGCTACGGCCGCGATTTCCTTCACGCCGACCCGCTCTTTCATGACAAAGTGAGAGAATACGGCCAGCGCGGCCAGCCCCGTCGCCGCCATGGCCCCCACGAGCGAGGCGTTGCCGAGCGCCACCGCCGCGAACATCAGAAAGCTCGAGGCGAGCGTGCCGACCGTGGCCGCGATCCAGACGGCGATGCCCTGGATCCGCTTTTCTTTCGCGCGGGCCAGGCCGATTTTCTGCACCGCCTGCGAAATGTTGAGGACTGAATATCCCAGACAGGCAAAGAGTACTGAGAGCATGAGTCCCACCTCATTTGGTAGAATTGAGACAGAGTATATGTACTTTCGGGGAATTCGCAAACCCCCTTTTTGAGGACCGGAGATGGAGAGGTTTCCGGACCGGATGATCGTTTTTTTTTCGGAATCATATTGTAGAGACGCACGGCCGTGCGTCTCTACAATCCCGCTCAACGGAACGTCGATCGCGTCCGCCGGTTATTCTTGCATGGCTACACGGCCGTGCGTCTCTACAATTACTGGCACGAATATAAAGACTGGACCAACCCCCCAGGATGAATATTTGACCCCGCATAACTCTTTTACTATGTTATATTGACTCCGATGATAGCAATACTTATTCGAAATTCGTTTTCCGAGAAAAAAGGAGAAACGTATGAAAGTCGACAATCTGACCATCAAGGCTCAAGACGCGCTCGAAGGCGCCCAAAACCTCGCCCTCAAGTATAATCATTCGACGGTGGACATCGAACACCTCCTGGCGGCGCTGCTCTCGGAAGAGGAGGGCGTGATCCGGCCGCTCCTCCAGAAGCTCGGCTCCGCGCCGGACGCGATTCAGGCCCAGGTCCAAAAACTGCTGCAGGCCAAGCCCAAAATCTACGGGGACTCGGCCCAGATTTACCTGTCGCCGCAGCTCTCCAAGCTCCTCGTGCGCGCCGAGGAGGAGGCGGGAAAGCTCAAGGACGAGTACGTGAGCACCGAACACCTCCTGCTCGCCGCGCTCAACACCGAATCCGATGCGCGCGCCCTCCTGAAAAAGGCGGGGCTCACTCCCGACGGGATCCTGCGCACCCTCAAGGAAATCCGCGGCAACCAGAAGGTGACCGACCAGAATCCCGAGGGCAAGTATCAGGTGCTCGAGCGCTACTGCAAGGACCTCACCGCGCTCGCGCGCAAGGAGAAGCTCGACCCGGTGATCGGCCGGGACGAGGAGATCCGGAGGCTCATGCAGGTGCTCTCCCGGCGCACCAAGAACAACCCGGTCCTCATCGGCGAGCCGGGCGTGGGTAAAACCGCCATCGTCGAGGGGCTGGCGCGCCGCATCGTCTCGGGAGACGTGCCCGATTCACTCAAGAACAAACGCGTCCTCGCCCTCGACCTGGGCTCGCTGGTGGCCGGCGCCAAGTTCCGCGGCGAATTCGAGGAGCGGCTCAAGGCGGTCATCAACGAGATCGTCCAATCGAACGGCGCGATCATCCTCTTCATCGACGAGCTCCACAACCTGGTGGGCGCGGGCCGGGCCGAGGGCTCGATGGACGCCTCCAACCTTCTGAAGCCCGCCCTGGCCCGCGGCGAGCTCCGCGCCATCGGCGCCACCACCCTCGACGAGTACCGGAAGAACATCGAAAAGGACGCCGCTCTGGAGCGCCGCTTCCAGACGGTGTACACGAGCGAGCCGTCGGTGGAGGATACCGTCTCCATCCTGCGCGGGCTGAAGGAGCGCTACGAGGTCCATCACGGCGTGCGCATCATGGACGAAGCGCTCATCGCGGCGGCCGTGCTCTCCGACCGCTACATCACCTCGCGCTTCCTCCCCGACAAGGCCATCGACCTCATCGACGAGGCGGCCAGCCGGCTCAAGATCGAGATCGAGAGCCAGCCCACCGAGCTCGACCAGATCGAGCGCAAGATGCTCCAGCTCAACATCGAAAAGCAGGCCCTGGCCAAGGAGGACGATCCAGCCTCCAAGGAGCGGCTGGACAAGATTAATAAGGAGCTCGCCGAGCTCAAATCCCGCCGCGACGCGATGCAGCTTCAATGGAAAAACGAAAAAAAGATCATCGAAGACATCCGCAGCCTCAAACAGCGGCTCGAGGAGCTCAACATCGAGGAGACCCGCTGGGAACGCGAAGGCAACTTGGCCAAGGCGGCCGAGATCAAACACGGCCGGATCCCCGAAGCCCAGAAAGCGCTTCAATTAAAATCGAAGGAGCTCGAGAAGCTGCACGGACAGAACCGGCTCCTGCGGGAGGAAGTATCCGAGGAGGACATCGCCCGCATCGTCTCCAAGTGGACCGGCATCCCGGTGCAGAAGATGCTCTCGTCGGAAAAGGAGAAGCTTCTCAAGCTCGAATCGATCCTCGCCCAGAAAGTGGTCGGGCAGGAGAAGGCGATCCAGTCCGTTTCCGACGCCATCCGCCGCAACAAGGCGGGCCTGGCCGATCCCAACCGTCCCTTCGGCGCCTTCATTTTCATCGGCCCCACCGGCGTCGGCAAGACCGAGCTCGCCAAGACCCTCGCATCCTTTCTCTTCAACGACGAGAAAGCGCTCACACGCATCGACATGAGCGAGTACATGGAGAAGTTCTCGGTCTCCCGCCTCATCGGCGCGCCCCCGGGCTACGTGGGCTACGACGAGGGCGGCCAGCTCACCGAGACCGTGCGCCGGCGCCCCTACTCGGTCGTCCTTTTCGACGAGATCGAGAAGGCGCACCCGGACGTGTTCAACGTCCTGCTCCAGCTCCTGGACGAGGGGCGGCTCACCGACAGCCAGGGCCGGGTGGTCGACTTCAAGAACTCCATCGTCATCATGACCTCGAACCTGGGGAGCGAGCTTATCCAGAGCGCCAAGAAGGTCGAGGACGTGAAGGGCGCGATCGACGCGCTTCTCAAAGCCACCTTCAAGCCCGAATTCATGAACCGCATCGACGAGGTCATCACCTTCAACCGGCTCAACCGGGAGGACATCGGGAAGATCGTCCACATCCAGCTCGCCGACCTCGCCAAGCGCCTGGCGGAGAAGAAGCTTACCGTCAAGTTCACCAAATCCGCGCTCGAGCACCTGGCCGAGGTCGGCTTCGATCCGCTCTACGGCGCCCGGCCGCTCAAGCGCACGATCCAGAACCTGGTGCAGAACCCGATCGCCAAGGCGGTCTTAAGCGGCGAGTTCGCCGAAGGGGACACGGTCGTGGTGGACAAGGGCAAGGACGGGCTCGCGTTCAAGAAGGGGAAGTAGAGACGCACGGCGTGCGTCTCTACAATAACAGCTCAAGAACAATGTTTTCCCGGCGGCGGATCACCCCGCGCACTTCCCCACCGCCGGGAATTTCCCCAGGATCCCCGCCCCGTGGGGCGCCAGTCCCAGAGCCTTGCTCATGTCGGTGCCGGCGCGGTGCCGCTTCTGGTGGTCGCCTTCTTTCCATAATGGGCTCGCCGTGACGTCGTAGACGAGTCCCATGAATGCGATGTATGCCGGCCGGCCTTCCTTGCCGTCGTATCTGGAAAGTTCCTCGCGCGTAAAAGTCTGCATCGGTCCTCCGAATTGCCTTTCACAATAGCCGTTAATCTTGAAGGAATCAACGAGCAGGAGACATGCATTCGCTCCTCTTCCCCCCGCCCCCAACTCGGGAGGTTCGGCGCGGGTAGAAAGCCGTGTGGTGAACGTCCCTGAGCGCCCACCCCGGTCCGAAAAAAAATTCCGGGGATCGTGCGATCCCCGGAAGCCCGGTCACTGTAACGGCTCGTTTTTTACCTGAGGAATTTACCCACGAACGGCGAGGTTTCCCCGCGGCGCAGGAAATGGCCGGATGGCCCTTCGCCCAGGAATTCGGAGAACCAGGACTCGTGCTCGATTTCCTCGTTCAGAATGGCGAGCGCGAGATCGTAGGTGCGATGGTCCTTGCCGAATGTCAGGTTGCAGATATGAGTATAGCCGCGGACCGCGCAGCGCTCGGCGTCGACAAGCACCTTGAGCAGGGCCGTGACGTCGTGCGGATCCTTGGGGAGCCCGGCCGGCGGGCAGGCGGAGACGTCGTGGAACGCCTTCATGTCTCCCGGCAGCTGGCCGCCCAGCTCGTAAATCCGCGGAACGAGCGCCTCGAAGTGGTTCCGGTCCTCGATGCGGGCCGTCTCGGCGATCTCCTTGATCCCCTCTCCTTCGAGCCCGATCAGGTTCACCCTGAGGATCGTGTAGTAATAGAAGGTTGTGAGCTCCGCCGAGGCGTTCTTTACCAAGAGATCGACCAGCTCCTTCAGGTTGACGCCGGACTTTTCCACCATTTCCTTTGCCACGTGTGCCATGATTGGCCTCCTTGATAGAATTTTAATAATAGTAATCATTACTATTATTAGGTTAAAAAAACGCCTCCCGTTAAGCCATATTCTTGCGACAGGAAGCGCATATTCCGTAAAAAACAATGCGATGTCTCTTCACCGCTCGTTTCCCGAACCGGGCCGCGCGTCGATTGAGCGACGGATCGACCGGCATGACCAAGTCCGTGATCTCCCGGCAGCGCTCGCAGATGAAGTGATAATGCTCCCCGGTGTTGGCCTCAAAGCGGTCGCGGTCCTCTCCGAACGACACTTTTTGAGCGAGTCCTTGGTCGGCCAGCACTTCGAGATTGCGGTAGACGGTGCCGAGGCTGACGCGCGGAATGGATTCGCGGACACGCCTGTAAATCCATTCCGCCGAAGGATGATAGGGATTGTTGCTCAGCAATTCCAGGATTAATTCCCTCTGGCGGCTCGTTCGATATTTCAATTCGCTCTCCCTCGGTCATCGGTTTCCCCAATTTTTATTATCAGTAATCATTCTCATTTTAAAATATCCACCCCCTCCCCGGAAGTCAAGCAAAAAACGACGCCCCATCTCCCACCTGCCAGGTTTCCCCGCCGTCGTATCGGGAGAGCTCTTGGCCTGACTATTTTCCTCCCCCCTTTGTTCTTCCATTCGCGTATATTCGCGTAATACATATATTTCACGCTTCTTCTTTACCGTATAAATTCAATGGTTTTTTCCCAATAAATGTGTGAAAATTCTCAATGTCGCCGTCCGGTTCCTCTTTCGGGGACGCAGGGATGAGGAGGAATAGTCATGTTGAAAAAAACGATGGCTCTGCTGTGCCTTATGATAGCCATGGTCGCCGCCGTCTACGCCGACGACGTTACGCCGCCGTCGCCTTCACCTTCACCGTCTCCTTCACCCGTTCCCACCCCGGCGCCCGAGTCGGCCCCGCCCGCCTTGAGCTTCAACCTGGGCATCGGGCTGGGGTATGACGTGTTCAATGAAACCGACGGTTTCCAACGCCTCGAATTGAAGCCCGACTTCGGCGTCGGCGAGTTCGGCATCGGCTTGAGCATCATCCTCCACTTCCGCTTTGTCTCGGGCACCCTCGAGTTCCGGACCGAGGACTGGGTCCCGGACGCGACGCACTCGGTCTGGGACCTCTACCTGCCGATTTTTCGCTACGCGCGCTACGGCCAGAAAGGGAAGCCGCTCTTCTTGAAGCTCGGTTCGATGGACGACATGACTCTCGGCAACGGCTACATCATGGGGAACTACACGAACACGCTCTTCCTGCCCCAGACCCGTATCGTGGGCCTCGTCGCCGACCTGGACGGCGCGCTCTTCGACTTCCCGCTCGTCGGCATCGAGACCGTCATCGGGAACCTCGCGGCGCTCGACGTCATGGGCGGACGCCTCTACGTCCGGCCGTTCATATTCTTCGACATCCCCATCCTGCAGAACCTGCAGCTCGGGACGACCTTCATCGCCGACCGGCTCCCCTTCCGGTACGTGTCCGCCGCCTATGCCGCGGGAAGCGGCGTGCCCGACCCGGTGTACGGCGTCGCGCAGGCCTTCGGCCTCGACTTCCGCCAGCCGCTCCTCACCGAGTCGCCGGTCACGCTCGCGGTCTACGGCGACCTCGTCTGGCTCGACGGGGGCAAGGCGAGCGGCCAGATGGCCGGCTTCGGCGGCAAGCTCCTGGATATTTTCACGTACAATTTCCAGATGCGCTTCAATGGCGCGAATTTCATTCCCGTCTATTTCGACGCCACCTACGACGTCTCGCGCGCGGTGAAATACCCGCTCGTGGAGGCCGGCAACTCGCCCGGTTTCGCCGGCTGGTACGCCTCGCTCGGGGCGGAGATAGTGGACGTCTTCACGATCCAGATCGGCCTCGACGGCCCGTTCGGGAGCGTCGACCCGGCCGATCCCGGCAATTACCTGAACTGGCCCCACCTGCGCGGTGTCGTGCGCCTGGGCAAGGGACTCATCCCGGGTCTTTCCGCCGACCTCATTTACGACAAGACGCTCCTCGGCAAGACCAACGGCTTCTTCGCCGACCTGTTCGATCCCGAGGGGGCGGTGACGACCGTGCGGGTCAATTACCAGTTCGGGCCGGCCGTCATCAGCCTGCTCTTCGACATCCGCTACGTTCCCGACGCGTCGGGCAATCCATGGGTGATCACGTCGTCCCTGGAAAGCTCGGTCGTCATTCCGTTTTGACCGGAGGTGAGCCGATGAAACGCTCGATCCTTATATGCCTGTGCCTGCTGCTTCTCCCGCCGGCGCTCTTCGCCGCCGATCCCATGCTCGTTTACTTCGAGAACGCCTCGGGATCGACGACCCTGAAACTGGAGAACGGGAACGTCGTCAAGGGCGCGGATCTCGTCTTCGGAATGCCCCTTCCCGCCGGCACGACCGTCTCCACCGGCAAGGGCGATTCGGCCGAGATCAGGCTCCCCAACGGCTCGATCATCCGTCTGAGCGAGGAGACGACCTTCACCATCGTCACTCTTCAGAATCAGAAAGAGGCGAAGGAAAACCGATTCGCCCTCGAGACGGGCAAGTTTCGCGCGGTCGCCGCCCGGGTGGCCGGCGGCGGCGAACGCTACACGTTCCGCACGAAAAACACCGCCTGCGGAGTGAAAGGCACCGACCTGGGCATGGAGGTGGGCGTCGATCCGGCCACCGGCAATCCGCTCCCCGCCAAGGCCTTCGTTTTCGGAGGGCTGGTGGAGCTTGTGAAGCTCGACGATTCGGGCAATGAGACGGGTCGGCTCGAGCTCGGTGCGGGCCAGTGGGCGGACGCGGGCGCCGCGCTCTTCCAGGCGCTGGTCATGAGCCCGGGCGTGACGGAAGGCTTCAGGAAGGGTCTCGAATTTTTGAAACTCGATCCCAAGACAGTTCCGGGCCAGACCGTTTCCGCGGCCGGTCCCGGGCCCGAAGGCGGACCGGAAACGCCGCCCGAGCCCGACTGGATGAAAGCGCTCAGGGACCTGATCGGCCTCGAAATCGGCACGGTGACGATCGGGAACGACACCTACGCCAAGGCGATCCTGTCTCCGAAATTCAAACTTGACGATTTCAAGCTTTCGCTCTATCTGCCGGTCATCTACAAGACGAACCTCTTCGATCCCAACGATTGGTACAAACCCGACGGCAACAACGAGTGGTCCTTCGGCACGGACGCAAGCTTCGGAGACAACTGGTGGCTCCGCGTCGGCGACATCGCCTACGACCTCATCCTGAAGATCAAGGGCCTCGAGGTGGGCGCGCCGGGCGATCCGTTCTTCCTCAAGGTGGGCAACCTCGACGACTTCATCGTCGGCCACGGCCTCATCATGCGCAATTACGCCAACGACGCGGATTTCCCGGCCGTGCGCCGCATCGGCTTCAACCTGGGCGTCGACACGGGACCGTTCGCCCTCGAGCTCGTTTCCAATGACCTCGGCATGGCCGTCAAGGCGCTGCCCGAGATCGCCGGCACCAGGCTGTGCTTCCGGCCGTTCCATCCCTTCGACCTCGGCCTCGGTATTACTTTCCTCGCGGACTGGAACCCGGCGGACGGCGACTCCACCGTCGGCGACCCGATGTTCTTCAACGCCGGCCTCGACCTCGACCTCCCGATCGTCAGGGACAAGGGTTTCGGCCTGACGCTCTACGCCGATTTCGCCGCCATGCTTCCCTACTTCCGCTACGACGTGCCCGGTTCCCCGGCGCTCCCGGCCGGCTTCGCCTTCGACGCGATCTGGTACGGGCCCGACGGGGGCAAATCATTCCGCAATTACGGCGCCGCGGCCGGCGCTTCGGGCAATGTGTCGCTATTCGAGTGGCGCCTGGAGGCCCGCTACTACACGGGCAAATTCAAGCCCGCCCTCTTCGACGCGGCCTACGACCGCACCAAGCGAGACTACGTGAACGAAGTCATCGACTACCTGCGCAACCCGGCCGATCCGGCCAACCAAACGACGACCTTCGGCATTTACGGGGAAGGGGCGTTTATGATCGAGAAAGTCTTCTCCATCACCGTCGGCTACCTCGCCCCCCTGGCGTTCACCCAGAGCGGCGTCGAGTACGGGAACGACGATTTCTTCCAGATCAAGTTCACCCTCGAGCCCAAGGTGATCCCGGTGGTCGGGATCTTCGGCTCGATTTCCTTCGAGCGCACAGGGTTCGTCTCGGGCTTCGCGGGCGGGCTGCCCGCGCTCTTCGACGAGCATACGGTGGTACGCGTCACCGTCGGCTACCCGGTGGTCGAGGGCCTCTCGATTCTCTTCCACTACACCACGGCGCTCGCGTTGAATCCGTCCACGGGTGTTTCCAGCCTGGCGCCGTCGTTCACCTTCGAGACGGTGATCGGGTTCTAAGGATGATAAAAACCTTTCATCAGGCCGTCATCGACCTCGTTAAAAACATTCCCCGCGGGCGGGTGGCGACATACGGCCGGATCGCCGCGCTGGTGGGGAGCCCCCGCGCCGCGCGTCAGGTGGTGCGGACGCTGCACTCCTCGTCGGCGAAGGAAGGTCTTTCCTGGCACCGCGTGGTCAACGCCCAAGGCCGCATCGCGCTGCCGCCCGGCGAAGGCGGGGAGCTGCAGCGGGCGATGCTGGAGAAGGAAGGGATCGTCTTTTCGGAAGACGGCGGTATCGATCTCCACCGGTACTTGTAGGAGCCTCGCCGCACAAGCGGCGAGTGAAACCGTCGCGCGCTCCTCGAATAATTTATATTTGACAGGACCGATCTTTATCGGTAGCTTAAGCGGAAAGCGGAAATGTATATGGGTGAAGCGCTGTTCGAAGTGAAAAATTTCAGCGTTACGCTGAACCATATCCCGATCATCTCCGATCTCAGCTTCAAGGTCGAGGAGTGCGAATTCCTCACCGTCCTCGGCCCCAACGGGTCGGGAAAATCCGTATTGCTGAAATCGCTCCTCGGCCTTTTGCCTCACGAGGGCGGGCTCACCTGGCGCGCCAAGCCGAAAATCGGCTACCTGCCCCAGGGGCTCAACCAGGCGTCGGTGCGGGACCTGCCGCTCTCCGTGGCCGACTTCTTCGCGCTCAAGCGGGTGCGGCGGGCCCACGTTCCCGCCCTCCTCGCCCAGGTCGGACTGGGTGAGGAACTGCTTACCGCACGCGCCGGGTATCTCTCCGGCGGGGAATTCCAGCGGATGCTCGTCGCCTGGGTGCTCGCCTCGGACCCGACCATCCTCTTTCTGGACGAGCCCACCACCGCCGTCGACGCCGCGGGCGGCGAAACGATCTATTCGCTTCTGAACGAGATCTGGCGGAAACGGAACCTAACCGTCCTCAACGTCACACACGACCTGAACATCGTCTACGCCCATTCGACGCACGTGCTCTGCCTCTCCCGGTTCGGCCGGCGCTGTTTCGGCGCCCCGCGGGAAATCCTCACCCCGGCCGTGCTGCGCGATCTCTACGGAGCGGAGGTGAAATTCTATACGCACGAAGGGAAGGACGCGGAATGACGATGGAATTGTTGCTGAGCCTGACAAGCGGCGTGTTCATCGCGGGCGCCGCCGCCTACCTGGGGACCCTGATGCTGTCGAAGAGGATGGCGGTGGTGGCCGGGCCCCTGGGGCACCTGGCGCTGCCCGGGGTGGCCCTCGCGCTGGTCTACGGCTTCAGCATCTCGCTGGGCGCGTTCCCGTTCGTGGTGCTCGGGATCGTCCTCATCTGGCTTTTAGAGATGAGGACCAAGCTGCCGATGGAGGCGCTGACCGCGATCGTTTTCGCCGGCGGCGTGGCGACGGCCTTTCTCTTCCTGCCCATCGACCGGGCCGAGGCGGCCCTGGTCGGCAACATCCTGAGCGTCGGGCCGTACGAAACCGCAGCCGCGGTGGTTCTCTGCGTGCTGGTCTTCATCGCGGTCAACCGCGGCTACGCGAAGATCATGCTCATCAACATCCACGAGGACATGGCGCGAATCGAGGGAGTGAACGTCCGCCTCTACAATCTGCTCTACCTGGGCGCGATCGCGGTCATTGTCGCCCTCGGGGTCGACCTGGTCGGCGGGCTTCTGACAGCCGCGCTCGTGGCCATCCCGGCCGCGGCCGCGAGGAATGTGAGCCGGACGCTCCCGCAGTACGGCGTTGTGGCCGCGGCGATCGGAATCGTTTCCGCGGTTGCGGGGATTCTCGCCGCGACCGCCACCGGCCTGCCCGCCGGGCCGCTCGTCATCATCGCGAGTGCGGTCATCTTCCTGGCCACGGTTCCCTTCGCTCGGTCGTAACAATGCCTAATTAAAATAAATGATTAACCCGAACGTCGGCAGGTGGTTGTATCCCAAATCGACCTCCACGCCCGTCTCCCGGAAGGTGGCGAGCACCGAGTATTCGATAAAAAAGGCGAGCACGTCCATGGGAGTCAACTCAACGCCGAAAAACGCCCCAGCGAAGAAGTCGGTCCCGCTCTGGAGGACGTCGGTCACGTGCTCCAGCCCCCCCATGACGCCGCCGTACGGGGAGATTTCCCCCTTCACGAAGTGATACTCGGCGCCGGCCGACAGGCCCAGATTGAACGCCGTTTCACTGGTGGCGGTGATCGTCCGAAAATCGAGATAGACGACGCCGCGCAGCACCAATTCCGGGAGCAGCCAATAGCGGATTCCCACGCCGCCCTGTCCGCCGTAGAATCCTCCGTCCGTGTAGTTGTCGATCAGTTTCGTAAAACTTTCAATCTGAAACATGATCCCGAAGCTGTTCTTATGAACGCCTTTTTTCGTTTCCGCGTAGAGAAAGGGACACACGAATAGCAGCGCGATCGCGCATACGGTCATCCGAACGATTTTCATCTATCCTCCTTGTCGTCATCGAATCATATCGCTTTTTTTCTCGAAGATCAGCACTTTCTCGGTTTTTTGCGTCTGAAAAACCTGAGAAACATCATCCCGCCGATCCTTTCCATTCAAGGCAAATTGATGATCCAAATCGAGGTTCTGCCCGCGTCTTCCGGCGTTCCCTCGCAGGATTCAAAGGCGATGGCGATACCGTCCGGAGACCAGGACGGCGCGCCGTCGTACCCGTTGTCGTAGAACGTGACGCGCGTCATCTCGCCCCCGGTCGACGGCATGCGGTAGAGGTTGTCGAAACGCAAAGTATTGTGGGCCGTGCTCATGATGATTTCCGTCCCGTCGGGCGAGAAAGAGGCGTCCGTACAATTCTCCGTGTCCGGGGTTATTTTCCGCTTGTACCAGCCGTAGCTCGTCATCGTCCAGAGGCTCCAGCGGCTCCCTTCCAGCTGCTGGTAGAGGATGAGATCGACTGCGGGTTCGGGGGACCAGTTGGGTTGGCGGCAGTCCTTTCCGATCGCCGTCAGCGGAATACAGATGCCCGGCGCCGCGCGGCTCGTCTTGAAGATGACACCGTTGCCGCTGTCGCCGTCCCGGTGAGATTCGAAGACGATCCAATCGGCGTCGGGGGAGAAGGAGGGCTCGTACGCCACGTAATTCGCCCTTTCAGTCACCTGGATCTCGCCGCTGTTCGTGTCCGCGCTCGGCTGCACGAATATTTCGTCGTGTGAATCCTTGTCGCGGGAAAAAGCGATCCAGTCGTCCGTCGGGCTCGTCGCTTTCCAAGCCGAGCCGGGCAGATTGACGTTCATGGCCCCGTCGGTGGCGAATTCGCGCAGCACCCAGGTGTTCATTTCGATGATGTACAGGTCGGCGGAGCCGCTGTTGTACCCGTTCCGAAAGCGCGTAAAAACCAGGCGATTGCCGTCCGGCGACCAGGCGGGATTTTGCAGGCTGCCGTCAAGTCCGATCGGCACCTGGAAAGCGCCGTCCGTGCGGCCCCGCGAGATGAAGCGGCAGCCCTGCGCGAGGGCCAAGAGCATGAAAAAAAATAAAAAGATGAGAAGCCGGGGCTTCCTTTCGACGAGACTTTTTTCAATCATTCTTCGCTCCGCTTGTTTTTTCTTTTTACTGTTTATTAACTATACCACATTGCGGAGCCGCAGACAATGGCTCAGAGTGCAAGTTCCCGCCCCGCGCGATATTTTTATTTGACGTTTCGAAGCGCATCCGCTAGAATTTCAATACATGTGTCAATCCGACGACCGTGCCGGGCCGAGAAAAGAGACTCCGACAAAGAGGGACCGTCGAAATAGGGAGGTGCACTATGAGGAAAAGAATCGTCATCGCCTGTCTGTTCACCGCGATCGCGGCGGGGACCGCGTCCGCAGAGAAGCCCATCCCGCTCAACTCCCGGGTCGTGTTCCCCGCCTATAAACCGAACCGGAAATTACGCGTCATGATCAAGTCCCCCGGCGATCCCGACAAGACGACCGAAGCGGTCGTCAAGGGCAGGTATATCGGATCGGTGTACAAAACGCCGCTTTACCTTTTCACGGAATAAGCAACGCCGTATATTCGTAATTTCAGCGTGCGCCTGCGCCGCTCGCGACCGGCCGCGCCCCTCGCCGGCCGGCGCTTTTCATCCGGCTTGCCTGAACCGGAGGTATCGTTGTACGATGGCCCATGCCGCACGCACCCATCGTCATCTTGAGCGAGGAAACGGCTCGCCGCATCGCCGCGGGCGAGGTGATCGACCGGCCGGCGGCGGTGCTCCGCGAGCTCCTCGACAACGCGCTCGACGCGGGCGCCGCCGAAATAACCTGTTCCCTGGAGGAAGGGGGGAACGCCCGGATTCGGGTGGTCGACGACGGCTCGGGCATCGCCGCGGACGACCTCGGCCGCTGCGCCCTCCCCCACGCCACTTCCAAAATCCACGACCTCGAAGATATGGACAGGCTCTCCACCCTGGGCTTCCGCGGGGAGGCGCTGGCGAGCATCGCGGCCTGCGCCCGCCTGGAAATTTCAAGCGCCCGGGCGGGCGCGGCGTCCGGACAGCGGCTCCTCGTCGAGGGAGGCAAGCGGCTCGCCCTCGATCCCCACCCTCCGCGTCCGGGCACGATCGTGGACGTGTCGCGGATCTTTTTCAATATGCCGGCCCGCCGGCGTTTCCTCAAGCGGCCGCAGACCGAGACCGCGCTCTGCAAGGCGACCTTCATTGAGAAAGCGCTCGCCTTTCCGAACGTGGCCTTGCGGCTCTTCAGCGACGATGAGCTCGTCCTCTACCTGCCGCCCGCGCCGCTTCGGGACCGCATTGCCCTGGCGCACGGCGGTACTTTCCCGCTCGAGTTTCTCGAGGAGGCGTCCGCGAACGGACCCGGTTTCCGCCTGACCGCGATCTGCGCCCGCCCCGAGGCGGCCCGCACCGACCGCAAGTACCTGCAGATTTTCTGCAATCGCCGCCGCATTTTCGAATTCTCATTGCTGCAAGCCGTGGAGTACGGGTATACCGGCTTCCTTCCCGGCGGGTTGAAGCCGATCGCCTTCGTGTTCGCCGAAGTCGATTCGTCGCTTGTGGACTTCAACATCCATCCCGCCAAACGCGAGGCACGCTTCCGCAACCTCCCCGACCTGCACCGCGCGCTTTCGGTCCTCGTCAAGGGATTACTTTCCAAAAGCGTGCCGGAAGCCCTCCGGACGGCGCGGGGAGCAGCCGACGATTCCGGCCGCAGCCCAGCCCAACCGTCGGGCGGCGGGGCGACGCTTTTCCCCGACTTCGGCAGTCATCGCCGCTTCGGCGGGAGCCGCATCGGCGACCGCCCCGGACTCAGGGGCGACATCCTCGACGCCTTCCATCGTGCGAAAAACGAAGCCGAGCGGCCGGAACGGGCGCCTGCCGGAGAAGGCGCCGCGGGCGGACTCCGCTACCTGGGGCAGCTCTGGCGGGTGTACCTGGCCGCCGCCGGGCGGGACGAGCTCATCCTCGTCGATCAGCACGCGGCCCACGAACGCATCCTTTTCGACGAACTGGAGAAGAAACCGCGCGCGGTCCAGCCCCTGGCCGTGCCCCTCGCCTTCGATCTCGAGGAGGACGAACGCGAGGCCCTCCTCCCGGGCCGGGAGGCGCTCGCGCGGCTCGGATTCGAGCTTAAGGCAACCGGCCGCGCCTGCGAGGTGAGCGCCCTGCCCGCGCTGCTCTCGGGCGTACCGGAGGCGGACGTGATCGCGTTCCTGAAGAGCGCCCGCGGGACATTCGAGGAGCTCGAACGCCGCGTCCTGGCGCAGGCCGCCTGCCGGGCGGCCGTCAAGGCGGGCGACGAGCTCGATCCGGTCTCGGCGGAGGAGCTCCTGACGCGCGCCCTCGCCCTGCCCGATCCGCGCTGTCCGCACGGACGTCCGGTCGTCCGCCGCTTCCCGCGCCAGGAGCTTGATAAAATATTTCAGAGGATCGTGTAACAGCATATCCTGACAAAAAAGGAATTTCTTCTATAAAAAACTGTGTTTGTTGGGACGCACGGCCGTGCATACCAAAAAAAGCAGACTATTGAAAAACCGAAAGCGGTTTTTCGGCTGAATAATACTCAATTCGCTATTTAAAAATAGACTTCGGCAATTTCAAAAGAAGGTTGTTGAAAAAGCACGATTTTTTCAATAACCTTCTAGTACTCTTCCCACTCCGCCAGGCCGTTTCTCTTGTACACCTTGACCACCACTTCCCGCACGCGATGGGGCCGCGTGGCTTTCCGTTGAAACCCGACGTAGTAGGCTTCACGGTCCTGGCTGACCACCCGGCCGCTCCCCACGGTGAGCTCTTCGCCGATTCCCTCGAACTGCACGAACCAAACCGCGATCCTGATGACGTCCGGGGCCGGTTCGGCCTGGTGCTCGACCGGGGCCGGCGGCGGAACGGCCGGTTTATCCGAGCGGCAGGAGAAGACGCCCAGCGCGATGATGAGACAGATGGCAGTCAAAATGCGCATACGATTCCTCGCAGTGACGGCCGCCGTCGGGTGTCCGCGGCGTTCGATCTCAAGCGTACCACCGGCCGGTCGCTCCGTCCAGAAACGCGGAGCATAACGCGGGCGGGGGCGGGCCTGAATTTCGGTGCCCGCTTACACTATCGGCGCGCGGGCCCGGCGTCTTTCGCGAAATAAGCGGAAAGTGTATGATGGAACATGATAGCGCAAGCGCGGAAAGGAAGGGAGTGGTGATCAGAAGAATCGTCCGGGTGGCGGCGGCCGTCGTGCTGGCGGTCTCCATCTTGATCAATATTTTATTCTTTGCCGGGGTCCTGAATCCTCAGCCGCTCATCAGGGAAAAGGATGAGATGATCGCGCGATTCAGCGAGCGGGTGAATGCGCTGGAGGAAAAAAATCGCGAACTTCGAAGATTAAATGACTATTTTCTGGTGAGGATAGAACATTCACAGGCGTTCAACTCCGCCGCCGAAAAGGAGTTGGACGACATCATCGACGGATATCAAAAGCTGCTGGGGGATAAGCAATGAATCGATTTAAAATGACGGTCGCCGCCTGTCTTATGTGCTTCGTATTCGCTCCGCTCTTCGCCCAAAACGAAAAAACCGCCGGCGTGTCCGTCGAGGACAGGGTCCGCAAGCTGGAAAACGACCTCCGCATCTACAAGGAAAACTATGCGGCCCTCGACGCGCTCTTTAAAAAAGCCGTCGCCCTGGCGGAGAGTTTGCTTGAGAAGCAGGGCGCGTTCGCGGAGGACCTCGAGGTGTATCTCGAAAAAAACCGCGCGCTCACGAGCGAAGTCGACCGGACGCTGGAGGAGTCGAAGGCGGTCATTGATTTTTTGAAGAATAAAGTGTACGAACGCCCCACCCTGCTTTTTGAGACCGAACTCTCCTGGCACATACTCCTGGGCGCCGAAGTGGGCTTCTCTTTCGTCTGGGAGCCGCTGCCCTGGCTCGGTTTCCGGGCCGGCGCGGAGCTCTGGTACACGGACTCCTTCCGGCCCGCCTTCCCGCTTTCCTTGCTCCTGCGTTTCGGGCTTGATTCCCATTGAGGGACAACTGGAGGAGGGCACCCTTCGACTTGCATAAAAGCATGCATGCTCCAAAGCAAGTCGAAGGGTGTCCCCTTTTTCAGGCAGGTTGCTTGACGCGTCAGAGTCCTTCGACCATAGCCCGCACCTCGGCCGCCTTCTCATAGGCGGGATTCTTGGCGAGGAGCTGGTTCAGGATCTGTTTGGCATTGGCTTTGTCGCCTTCCTTGATGAGGACCCTGCCGAATTGGTAATACGCGTCCCAGTAATTGGCATTCAGCTTCAAGACGTCGGAAAACGCCTGCTTGGCCTCGAAATCCTTTCCTGTTTCCAAGTAGGCAAGGCCCAGATTGTACCTGACTTGAGCGTCAGAAGGCGAAAGAGAAACCGCCTTGGCGAGGTAGGTGATCGCCTCGGTGTAATTTTTCTTATGGAGATAGGCGGTGCCGAGGACGTTGTTGACGAGCGTCGAATTCGGCTCCTGGGAATAGGCCCGGCTCAAGTACGGGAGTGCCTCGTCCGGCAAGCCCGCATCGTCGTAGAGTTTGCCCAGGTTGACGAGCGCGATCACGTACCGGCCGTCAAGGTCGATCGCCTTTTTATACTCCGCGATCGCCCTCTCACGCTCGCCCAACTTGTCGTAGGCGAACCCGACCGTATTGGCGTACTCTTTCACGGTCGGAGCCCGCTGCTCGGCGGTCTGGGCGTAGGAAAGCGCCTCGTCGTATTTGCCGGTGAGAATCTTGAGATTGGCAAGGTTGTAGTTGGACGCGGGATTGGTCGGGTCGAGTTTCAAGCCCGCGATGTACGCGTTCTCGGCGTCCGTGTAGCGCTTGGCGTCGATGTAAATGTTGCCCAACAGGGTGAAATACTCGGCATTGCCCGGACCGTAAAGCGTGGCGTTCTTGCCGGCGCTGATGGCGGCCGCCAGATCGCCCTTCTCGCGATACAGCCCGGCGAGCTGACAATAGGCGGAATGGAAATCCGGCTGGATGCGCACCACGGACTTGAAAGCGTCGATCGCCTGGTCGCGCTGAGAAAGCTTCCCGTGCGCCATGCCATTGTTGAAGTACGCCCGGTAAAAATCGCTCTTGATTTTGACGCAGCCTGAGTAGGAGCGGGTCGCGTCAACGTACTTGCCGAGCCGGTACTGAATGTTGCCGAGTCGGTAGAGGGCCATGTAGTCCTTCGGATCGAGCCGCGCCGCCTCCTTGTATTCCTTCTCGGCGTCGGCGTACCGCTTGTTCTGCTCGTCGATCTGGGCCAGGGTGTAATGCGGGAGGGCGAGCTTGGGGTCCTCGTCGATGGCCTTGAGCGAGAGTTCCTTCGCCTTGTCCTGGTTGTCCCGGTCGGTCGGGTCCTCCTTCATGTACGTCTCCGCGATTCGGGCGTGAGCCTCGGCGGAGTTTGGATCGAGTTTCAGGACCTCGTTGTAGACGTCCCTAGCCTTGTCGTACTGTTTATTGTCCTGGTAATCCTTGCCCCGGTCGAGAAGTTCCTGGATCTTGCGCAGGCGCTCCTTTTCGGCATTGGTCGCATTGTCGGGGATGGTGACCGTGGTCCGGCTGGTTTTCGTTTCGACGGCCGGGTTGCGGTTCTTCATGTCCTCGAGGAGGGCCATCTCCCGCCGGCGGTCCCGATCGTCTTTGGCTCTGCGTTCGTCTTCGGACTGTTTCTTCCGGCTCAGGATGTCGTCCTTGAGCGCCTTCGCCTCGGGGTCGTCGATGTTTTCGAGCAGGACCTGATCCACGAGGTCAAGGGCCCGATCGTATTCGCCGCGCGACAGATAATCGCGGGCGAGGGCCAGCTTGTTGTCGCGGGTCTTGTCGCCGCCCGCGGCCGGGGACCCGAAAACGCCGCCCAGGAGAAGCAGGAGGAAGACGACTGCGAGCAGCAGTATGACGAGACCGATGACGATCAAAAGCTTTTTTTTATCCATGGAAAACCCCTTGTAAAGAAAGCCGGCCGCCGCCGCCGTTCAGTCGAGGATGTCCCCGCCGGAGCTGCCGGTGTCCTTGAAATCATCGACGCCGGCGGAATCGGTATGAGTCCCGGACGACGCGTTTTTGAGAGAATTGAGAATGTTGTCGAGCAAGGCGGCCTGATCGGCGGCCTCCTTGTCGAGCAGGGCGAGCAGTTGCTCGATTTTCGGGCGCTGGGGGGCGTTCGGTTTCAGGCGCAGGTAGGTCCGGTAATCGCCGGCGGCTTCTTTCGTGAGCTGAAGATCCATCCGGGTGTTGGCCCGCTGCAGGTAAGAATCGGGATACAAGCCGTTATCATCGACGGCCGCGGAATAATTCTTCTCCGCCTGATGTAATTCTTTTTTTGCGTAATAGCAGTCTCCGATGTTTAGAAAAAGCTTGTACCGATTCCGATTCGCATTTTTAAGTCCGTTTTGAAGCGTTTCAATCGCCTTCGGATAATTGCCGAGTATCCGATAGATGACGCTCATATTGAGGTAGATCCTCACATCGCTCGAATCCGCCTTGAGCGCTTCCTCGTATTTTGCGATCGCCGCATCGTATTGCTTCGTTCGGTAGAGTCGCGAAGCTTCCACGAAAATGGGATTATCCGCCGCTTGCGCGGTTTCCTGCGCAAAAGCCGGAAAAACGAGAATGATGAAAAAGAATATGGCGCTCGGTTTTCTCATCGTCAACCCATTCGGAAGGGATGGTGATCCGCCTCCGTTCTCCCGATCGTTTTAATTATACACAGGAACCGGGCATTTAACCAGATAGCGTTCTGAAATTCGCACACCAATCGGTCGTAACGGCCCCTTCTACCATAATTTTCGCCCAAAGATTTGACAGTTTATAGCAAAACAATTAAGATTTTCATTAAGAAGAAAGGGACGGCCCCCGGAAATGACGGAAGTATTCATTATTTTGATCGTCGTCGGCGCCGCGTTGCTCACCGCCGTCGTCATCATACTCCTCCGTTTCGTTTTCAACCCGCGCCGGGTGGAGACCGTCCAGCTGCTCATCAAGCAGGGTAAAATCAGCCAGGCGACGCGCCTCGCGCGGCAGATCATCGCCCGGGAGCCCCGCAACGCCGACGCCCACTACGTTCTTGGCCAGGCCTATAAAGAGGCCCAGAAGCCCGAGCTCGCGCTTATGGAATTCAAGACCGTGAACGCTCTCGGCATCTTCTCCGGGATCTGCCGGGAGATCCCGTTCCGCAAGGAGATCGCGACCCTCTATCTCCAGTTCAATCAAATCGACGAGGCGCTCAAGGAGTACCTGCTCCTGATCAACGCCGAACCGGCCGTGGCCGACCACTACTTTCACGCCGGCGACCTCCTCGAGGAGCGCGAGCACACGGAAAAGGCGGCCCTCTACTTCCAGAAAGCGGTGGAGATCGATCCGCAGTACGGCGAGGCTTATTTCCGGCTGGGGCGGATCCTCTACCGGCAGAAGAAGCCGATCGAGTCGCGCATGGCCCTCGATAAGGCGATTAAGTACGACACAGAAAACGCCAACGCCTTTTTCTACCTCGGCAAGCTCCTCAAGGAGGGGCACGATTACGTGGGCGCGCTCGTCAATTTCGAGAAAGCCGAAAGGGACCTCGATCTCAAGTCCAAGGTGCTGGTGGAGCGCGGCACCTGCTACATGAACATGAACAACTACGAGAACGCCTCGAGCGAGCTCGAGCGCGCCGTTCGCCTAGGCGGCGACGAGACCCGGTCCGAGTTGCTCTATGCCCGCTACTTTCTCGGACTCTGCTACGAAAAACTCCGCAAATTCGAGCTGGCCGTCGAGCAATGGGAAAAAGTGTACGCCAAGCGCCCCCAGTTCCGGGACGTGGCCGACAAGCTCGCCCAGTACCAGGAAGTCCGCACGGACGACCGGATCAAGGATTTCCTCACCGCTTCCCAACCCCTCTTCCAGCAAATGTGCCAGGAAATTATCATGGCGCTGAAGCTCGAGCTCAGGGACGTGACGGACATCCCCAACGGCTGCCAACTGCTCACCGCCGAGGGAGAATCGAAATACCGCGGCGTGCGCAAGATGCCGAAACTGGTCCGCATTTATCGGGTGCCGGATCTCATCGACGACGGGCTGGTGCGGAGCATGCACGAGAACATGAAAAAGCTCAGCATCCCCAAAGGGATCATCATCACGAGCTCGAATTTTTCGCGCCGGGCCTATGAGTACGCCGAAACAAGACCGATCGATCTTCTAAACAAGGATAAGCTGCGCGAGCTCTTGAACCAGACCGGCCCGGCTGAGCCCAGGGTCTAGCAGATTGTTGAAAAAGTTGAGCTTTTTCAACAATCTGCTTATGAAATTGCCGGAGTCTATTTGATGGGTAAGGAATTGCGAAAAAACAGCCGGTAAACCCTGAAAAAACTCAAATAACGAGTTCCGGCAATTTCTGGTTTACATCTATGGTAGCTGTTGAAAAATCGCTTTCGGTTTTTCAACAGCGCGATAGAGAGTGCCCCCAAGGTTGTTGTTCTCAATTATCTCCAATTAAGGGAAGTTTATATTTGCTTTCAAACTGGCTTATTCACAACTGAATAGCCGGTTCAACCATCGCCTCCGAACAAGGCTCTGTAAAAATCATAAGGGAACAGAATAGCCTTTTCATTATTACTTGTTTTAATATCACTCCTATTGAGCCCAATCGCAATCTTGGGGGCACTTTGCTCCTGTTTCCTATTGACAACAAAGGGGAGATGATGTATTTTATTATGCACCCCTCCCCCGTAGGGGGAGGGGTAAAGGAAGGTGATGCAGGATGAAATTGGTCGTGTATGACGTAAAAGGAATGGGCTGTGCCTCCTGTGCGACCCGCATACAGAATACGATTCAACATATGGCAGGCGTCGAAAAAGCCCAGCTCAATTACGCCACTGAAATACTATCGTTGTCGTACGACGAATCCAAGCTGGATAAGGCCGCCATCGCCGAATCGGTAAAAAAGCTGGGATATGAGTTGATTTCCCAAAACACGGACGGCGCATCACAGCCGGAAGCGCTTAGGCAGGCGACCTTCGCGATCGGAGGCATGACCTGCGCCTCGTGCAGCGCCCGCGTCGAAAAAGCCCTCCGCGCCGTACCGGGCGTGGAGCGGGCGTCGGTGAACCTGGCCACGGAAAAAGCCGATGTCTCCTTCAAGCCCGATCAGGTAAGGCTGTTCGAAATCAAGGACGCGGTCGTCAAAGCCGGCTATACCCCGCTCGACGAGAGCGGTAATGACGCCCGGGACGAGCACCAAAATCGGAAAGACCGCGAGACCCGCTCCCTGAAACGCTCGTTCATCCTCGCCCTGGTCTTCACGATCCCGCTCCTCTTCCTGGCCATGGCGCCCATGGCCGGCCTGCCCTTTCCGGCGTTCATAGAGCCCATGGCCAACCCCCTCGCCTACGCCCTGACCGTTTTCGCATTCACCCTGCCGGCCGTATTCGCCGGCCGCCGCTTCTACACGCGGGGCTTCTCATCGCTCGTCCGCCTCCATCCCAACATGGATTCGCTCATCGCCGTCGGCACCTCGGCGGCGATCGTCTTCAGCCTCGCCTCCACTGTCCAGATCTGGCTCGGGAACCCGGCGGCGGTCGGCCAGCTCTATTTCGAGACCGCCGGCGTTATCATCACCCTCATCCTGCTCGGCAAGATGCTGGAGGCGCTTTCCAAGGGCCGGGCCGGCATGGCCATCAAGAAGCTCCTCCGCCTGGCGCCCCGGACCGCCATCCTGGTGAAGGACGGCGTCGAAAAAACGATACCGGTCGGCGAACTGGAGCCGGGCGACCTCGTGCGCGTGCGCCCGGGCGAACGCATCCCGGTCGACGGCGCGGTGGTCGAAGGGTACACCGCGGTGGACGAATCGATGCTTACCGGCGAGTCCATCCCGGTGGAAAAATCCGAAGGCAGCCCGGTGTACGGCGGCAGCCTGAACAAAAACGGCGCCGTCCTTTTCCGTGCGGAGAAGGTGGGCCGGGACACCGTCCTCGCGCGCATCGTCAAACTGGTGGAGGACGCTCAAGGAGAGAAGGCCCCCATCGCTCGGTTGGCCGACGTCGTCTCCGGCTGGTTTGTGCCGGCGGTGATCGGCATCGCCCTCCTCACGTTCCTCGCCTGGCTCCTCGCGGGACAAGGTCTGGCCTTCGCCCTCACCAGTTTCACCGCCGTGCTCGTCATCGCCTGTCCCTGCGCCCTCGGCCTCGCCACGCCGGTCGCGGTCATGGTGGGCACCGGCCGCGGCGCCGAGCTCGGGATTCTCTTCAAGAGCGGCCCGGCCCTGGAGATCGTGAGCCGGATCGACGCCGTGGTCTTCGACAAAACCGGCACCGTGACCGACGGCCGCCCTTCGATCACGGAGGTGATTGCCGCGGACGGCTTCACCGAGGAGGAGGTGATCGCGCTGGCGGCGGCGGCGGAAAAAAATTCCGAGCACCCGCTCGCGGAGGCGGTTTTGGCCGAAGCGGCCAAACGGGCCGAGGCTGGGAAGCGGGGCCTCACGCCCGCCGCTCCAGCCGGATTTACCGCCCTGCCGGGCCGCGGCATCCGGGCGCGCCTGGACGGCCGGGAGATACTCCTCGGAAACGCCCGGCTGATGACCGAGGCGGGAATCGATTTCGGGCCGCTTGCCGCACGCGCCGACAAGCTCGCCGAGCACGGCCGCACCGTACTGCACCTGGCGACGGCAGGCAGACCGGCCGGGCTCGTCGCCTGCGCCGACACGATCAAGCCCGAGGCCCGCGCAACCGTGGCTGAGCTCAAACAACTCGGGATCGAGAGCATCATGCTCACCGGGGACGGCCGGAGAGCGGCGCGCGCCGTCGCCGAGGAAGCCGGCATCGACCGGGTGGAGGCCGAAGTCCTGCCCGGGGACAAGGCGGCCGTCGTCAAGAAGCTGCAGAGCGAAGGCCGGAAGGTGATCATGGTGGGCGACGGGATCAATGACGCTCCCGCCCTCGCCCAGGCGGACGCGGGCATCGCGGTCGGCTCCGGCACGGATGTGGCCGTCGAGGCGGCCGATGTGGTACTCACCCGCAACAACCTCCTCGATATTCCGGTCGCCGTCGCCTTGAGCCGCCGCACCATGCGCATCATCAGGCAGAACCTCTTCTGGGCCTTCTGCTACAACGTACTCGGCATCCCGATCGCGGCCGGGCTTCTCACCATCTTCGGCGGGCCGCAGCTCAACCCGATCTTCGCAGCGGCGGCCATGTCCTTAAGCTCGGTTTCAGTCGTCACCAATGCGCTCAGACTGAAACGCTTCAAGAAAAAATCGTCCATCGCGAATGAATAAGGAAGGGAACTATGGACCACTGCACCTGCGAAAGCCGCAAGGCCGTCACCACGCTTAACACCGCACGCGGCCAGATCGACGGCATTGTGCGCATGATCGAGGAGGACCGTTACTGCATCGACGTCTCGAAGCAGATCCTCTCTGTCATAGCCCTGCTGAAAAAAGCGAACTCGACCGTCCTGCGTCAGCACATGAACACCTGCGTGCGCGAGGCGGTCACCGCGGGCGGTGGGGAGGAAAAAGTCGACGAAATTATGCACATTCTCGACTCCTACGTCGGATAGACGGAAAGGGAAAGTATATCCGGGGACCGGCGTTCCCGCCGTTCAGGCGGGTAACGCGCGGTTACCAATTCATATGTTAATACGTGGGAACGGTCGTACGGCGTACGTCGGGCGGCCATGTACATATACGCGCGATCGAATATCGGTTGCACGCGGAGCGGCGGGGCGGCGCCCCGCCCGCTTGGCATAAATAGAAGGAGGGATTATGAATACATCCACCCGCATTACGTCCGGCTTTCCGGCCCGTTTCCTTCGCACCGCCCTCACCGGCGTGCTTATCTTTTTCGCTTCCGGTTCAATCGCCCTTTGGGGCCAGCCGCCGAATCCGGTACCGCTCTCCAGCGCCGACGGCAGATTGGTGGTCATTCCCCAAAAAGACATCGGCTTGGATGCAAGATTTTTCACGTACAAAACCAAGAGCAACGCACTCGTAGGATTCTTCGCAATCCTCGACCGGGGCAAAGGCGTCCACGTCGCGTTCGACGCCTGCGATGTATGCTACCAGGCGCGCAAGGGGTATAGGATCGTAAACGGCTTCGCGGTCTGCAACAACTGCGGCCAGAGTTTTCCCCTCACCTCGATCGGGAAGGACAACCTCACCGGGGGCTGTTGGCCCAGCTACCTCCCCATCTCCGTCAAGCGGGGCCTGGTGGAAATCAAGACCGCGGACCTGGATAAGAAAGCGTACCTATTTCCCGGGACACGTTAGGGGAGAGCGGCCGGAAGCGAGGGAAGGCGCCCGTGAAAGCGAACGCGGCATCGAAAGCTAAATTGACACGGAAGGAGAAACGAACAATGGACACCATCACTTTGAAAACCCCGGGCATCACCTGCTCGCACTGCGAGGCGGCCATCAAGAAAGCGGTCGGCGCCCTTCACGGCGCCGGGACCGTGGACGTCGACCTCGCGTCCAAACTCGTCACCGTGGCGTATGATGAAAAAATCCTGAATCCCGCCGCCATCCGGGCCGCGATCGAGGAGCAGGGCTACGAGGTGATTGTGCCCTAAC
>JAFGSW010000010.1 GCA_016934415.1 Spirochaetales bacterium
CACCTCTCGTAAAGCATGGGTCGACGGTTCAATTCCGTTACCGAAGCCGAATTCATGCGCCTGCTTTTCGCCCTGCGGGACGAAGGCGCGGCGAATTTCGTGAGCTCTCACGCGCCGCGTACCGGAGCGAAGTCGACGAGGTCGTCGCCTACGCCCGGGAACGAGGCATGGACCGAATCCTCGGTTGAGCGTGATCTTCTCCAGACCGACGACCGACCGAGTAACACCGCATGCAAAAACTTTAGTATATTGACTCTACCGGCAGCGTCCGCCGCCTGAATTTATCGACCTTCGTGGAGGTTCTTTTGAATCGATTCACCCGCCTGCGCCCCGCCGGCGCGCTCATGCTTCCGCTCGCGATATCGGCGCTCGCGTTCTCCTGCGCCACGCCGTTGTCGTACCACTACCGCTGGAGTTCCGGCCTGGCCGCGCTCCTGGAATCGTACTCACCCTCATATCCGGAGGCCTCGTTCGCGGTGATAAGCGACATCCACTACCACGACCCGTCGCTCGGCGTGTCCGGCACGGCCTTCGAGGAGTGCCTCGACCGGGACCGGAAGCTCATCCGCGAGAGCCGGGAGATCGCCGAGGCCGCCTTCGCGGCCGTGGAGAAGGAGTCGCTCGATTTCGTGATCATTCCCGGCGACCTCACCAAGGACGGGGAATACGACAACCACCTGGCCGTGGCCGCGCTCTGCGCCCGGCTGCGGGAGAGCGGAAAGAAAGTGTTCGTCGCGCCGGGCAACCACGACGTGAAGAACGGCCTGTCGTATCGATACACGGGCGACGGGAGGGAGCGGGTGCGCAATGTCACTCCGGCCGGGTTCGCCGACATCTACGCGGACTGCGGCTACCGGGACGCCCTCTTCCGCGATCCGAACTCATTGAGCTACGTCGCCGAGCCGGTGCCGGGCCTCCGGCTCCTCGCCCTGGACTCCTGCCGCTACGCGGAAAACGAGGAAAACCGGGCGGCGATCGTCGGCGGCCGCTTCGAGGCGGAGACGCTCGTCTGGATCGAAGACGTATTGGAGCGGGCGGCGCGGAACGGGAAGGCGGTCATCGCCATGATGCATCACGGCATCCTCGAGCATTTTCCGTCACAGGCGAAATACTTCAATTCCTACGTGATCGAGCGTTACGAGCAGATCTCCCGGATGCTGGCCGACTATAAGGTGCGCGCCGTGTTCACCGGCCACTTTCACGCCCAGGACATCGCGGCCGTCCGGTGGGACGACCGGACCTTTCTCTTCGACGTCGAGACCGGCTCGCTGGCGAGCTACCCCTGCCCCTACCGGTTCGTCCGCCTCTCGGGCGGCGCCCTGTCGATCGCATCGCACCGGGTGGACTCGATCCCGAGCCGGCCCGAGGGCTTCCGGGAGTACGCGAAGGAATTCATAGCGGGCGGCGTAGCCGGAGTCGCCTCCGCGATGATGAGGCGCTACGGCGTGCCGGAATCGGACATCGCCCTCATCTCCCAGCAGCTCGCCGACGCCATGACGGCCCACTTCGCGGGCGACGAGCGCCTGCCCCCCGGACGGGAGGCCGTGACGACCGCCGGCTTGAGTCTTCTGGGATCGGTCGCCCTGGGGAGCCGCGCATCGCTCGTGGAAGGGGTGTGGAACGATTCGCCCTGTCCCGACAATGACGTCGTCATCGACCTCGCGATCGGCGCCTGGCGCTGAACGGCCGAGAGGATTTCCCCCGTTTCCCACAAGCCCATGGAGAAATTGATGAGCGTCTCTATCATAGCAGCATAGGCTCCGACGAAAACTTACGTAAAGCCCGAAGGGAAACAAAACAAGGCTTGAGTGAAATTGAAACAGGGCCCGTCGAGACGCGCGATGAGTCCTTTGTTCCCAAACATCGGCCGTCATCAGGAGTGAAACAGCGCCTGCGGCTCCGCTCCCCGATCCCGCGCGGTCGGGACGATTCCCATACCCTGAACGGGGTATTTTCGGCCCCCTTCGTCTTTTTCTTCCGAATGTCCCTTTCGGGATACTAGTGATTTTTCCCGCCGCGATATATTGGAATTCGAATTCATTCCACCACGGAGGTATGTATGAAAAACATGATTCGCGTCTGCGCGGGGGGGATGGCCGCGTTCCTGTTCTGCCTGCTCTGCTCCTGCTCGTTCACAAGCTCCACGAACGTCGACACGTCCGGCATCTGGATGTCGTACGTCGTCGAGCACCAGAGCGATTCCAACATCCAGGTCCGGGCTTATGCCCGGGTCGGCGGACCGTTCGGTACGCTCATTACGATGGCGTCGGGGGAAAGCCTCACCTGCAACGGAGTCACGCTGACGAGAGGCATTCTCTATTACTACACCCAGTTCAACGCGCCGGCGGCCGGCGGCTCGTACGAGTTCGTCTTCCACCGGGTGAGTGAAGACGTCGCCACCACGGTGACAATGCCCGCCTCCCCGGACGCGGCTTCCACCGATCCGACGACCGATTACAACGAATGGGATCCGCTCGATGTGTATTGGAACGCGTCAGGCTCGCAGGCGGGAGACACCGTCGAAATCGACATTTCGGGCGCGGCCGTCAGCGGCTTTACCCGTTCCAGTCTCCCGGACAACGGCTCCTACACCGTGAACAGCCCGCCGGGAACCGGCCTGTCCTCGCCCGACAACTCTGTAGCGGGCCCGATCACGGTCTCGGTGCGGCGGGTCCGCTCCGGCTCGGTGAACGCCGCCTTCCAGGGCGGATCGACGAGCGCCGAACGCTGGGCGGGCGGCGTCGTCATCCCCAATTTCCAGCCGAAACTGACGCTCTCCCTCTCCGTCTCTCCCGCCGCCTCCGGCACGGTGACCTCGACCGGAAGCGTCTCCGGCACCCAGACCGACGGCGCGACCCGGCGCTTTCAAGTGGGCGAGCAGGTCACCCTGACGCCCGTGCCGACCGCGGGCTGGACCTTTTACAACTGGTCCGGCGACATCGGCGGTTCGGACAATCCCCACATCATCAATTCCCTGACAGGCAATACGAGCGTCACGGCCGCCTTCGGGCCCTGACGACAGGCGCCTCTCTCCATCCCGCGCCCGGCGTCCGCCCGGGCGCGGGATTTCTTATTCCGGTCCCCCGCGGCCGCGATCCGATCCGCGGCGCGCGCCGCCGGGCGCCGGCCGCTTGAGCAGGGTAAAATCCCAGATAAGGTGCATGAGCTCCATCCGGCCCTTGATCCCGATCTTGCGGTAGACGCTCTTCGTGTGGTTTTTCACCGTCCCCTCGGAAATGAACAGTTTCTCGCCCGCCTGCCGGGCGGAACAGCCGTTGACGATACAGGCGCAGATTTCCCGCTCCCGCGCCGTCAGGCGGTATCCCCGGAGAAACCGGTCGACGTCGTCGTTGTCCAGGCAGACGCTGAGCGATTCCCTCGCGTTGTCGAGGACGTACCGGAAAAAAAGGTAAAACAGCCCGTAGAACAGCGACATGAAGAAGGCGAAGAGCGCCAGCAGCCACGCGTCGGGTACGGTCCGGCCTTCGGCCAGGCGGAAGGCCGAGTGGAGGAGGAAAGCGGCGAACGGCAGGGCGATGACGAGGAGGTCTCGTTTCCGGTACCGGACGAAGAGCAGGCAATAGAGAAGGTAGGCGGCGATGTGCAGGGTCCACAGGACCGAGATGAACGTATCCGCCAGCGCGACCGCGAGCGCCGGGTTGACGACGAGCAGGACGAACATGGCGATCGTATGGACGCGTATTTTCGTCTCCGGTTTGCCGGGCCGGCGGATGAAAAAAGTGGTGACGACGAGGCAGACCGAATTTATGGAGAAAAAGACGCAGGGAAACCAGTCTGGATACCGGCAGATCCCGATGAGGGCCCGAAAATAGAACCAGAGGGTGATCAGTCCCATGGCGAGACAGGCGCCGATCGTCTCCCACCGGTAAAAGTATTTGATGAAGAAATAATTCTTTTTTTTGCTGACCATGTTTTACCGCCTGGCATCATCATACCGATCATTCGACGATAAACAAGGGGGGAAAGGTGATCGACGTGAACCGTTTTTTTTCGGGACCGCAGATACGGGAAGAAGGAGAGCGCCGGCGGATGTCCCTACCGGTTGATGATATGCCCGGCCTCTTCCCCATTTCGCCTTATGGAGAGATTCCTCATCAGGTATGCATCCACGGATTTTTTGGGGACCGAATTCGCCGGGTAAAACCTGCAATTCACGTTTCCGCATCCCGGGTAGACACAGAGTATGAGCAGCGCGCCGACGGGCGCGGCCACAGCCCGGAAGGCGACGGCGTCTTTTTTCGAGCTCATTACTCTTCTCCTACATATTGTATCGATGGAGGCGCGTTATCCCCGCTCATTTGGCCGCCTGCGCGCCCATGGCCCGGGCGATGACGCGCTTGGCGGCCCGCTGCGCGGGAGCGAGACCGGAGAGGATCGCCGTCAGGCAGCCGAAGAGAACCGCGATGAGGAAATCGTAGGCGCGGAAATCGGCGGTGAACCGGCTCCCGAAGGGAATGGGGATGTCGGCCGGCATGAGCGAGCCGAAATCGAAGCCCACGTTCTGCAGCACCCAGGCGGCCGCCCCGCCCGCGACGAGACTCGCCGCGATCCCGAGGCCGGCAAGAAAGGTGCTCTCGGCCAGGAACATGAGCATCACCGTGCGCTTTTTCATGCCGATGGCCCGCAAGGTTCCCACTTCGCTCACCCGCTCCTCGACCGACATGGACATCGAGTTGCGGATGCCGATGACGATGAGGATATAAATAATGAGGAAAATGAATCCGAAGCTTGAGCCGTCGGCCGCGACCGCGGACACCACCACCTGGGCGAAACGCTCCCAGGGATAGGCCTGATACGGCGTGCCGGCCAGGCGGGCCTGCACGTCGGGAAGCACCGCGCCGGGATCGTCGCCCGGCTTGACCCGGAGGACGAGCTTGGTCGCCTCGTCGCGCATGAGCAGGAATCCGGAGGCCGAGGCGAAATCCACGTAGACAACGTTCTCGTCGATGGCGGGATAGCCGTAATGGAAGATGCCCGCCACTTTCATGTACTCGAAATTTTCCTGCGCGTTGGCCGCGCTCGACAGCTTCGTCTCAGCGGTGACGGCCACGCTGTCCCCGGCCTGGAGGCCGTATTTTTCCGCGAGCGGCCGGCCGATCAAGACGCCCGGCGATTTGTCCAGGTAATTCCCGGAGACGATGAGCGTATGAAGAATGGTCACGCGGGACTCCGGCACCGGGTCGATGGCGCGCGCCAGAAGCGTGCGCGATTTTCCCCTGAAACCGAGCGTCATCATGAAGTTGATGCGCGGCGCCGCCTCCTCGATCCGGGGATCGGTCAGGAGCCTTGCGCGCAGTTCGGACGCCCGCTCCACGTTGAGGTCGAGCGGCAGCCGGCGCTCCTGGGCCAGGTAATCCTTGTCGAGCACCTGGATGTGTCCGGTCTCGAAATTGATCATCGCGTTGAAAATTCCCGTCTGGTACCCGCGCATCCAGCCCAGGCCGATGATCACCATGATCATCCCGATGGCGACCGCGATCACGTTCAGGATCGTCCTCCGCTTGTTTCTGAAAACGTTCCGCCAGGCGACGTAGATCAAACCCATACCGGCCTCCTCAATTGTACCTGAGCATTTCCACGAGCCGCTTGCGCGAGTTTACGGCGGCGGCGTAGAGCGATCCCGCCGCCGCGATCAGGGCGCCGAAGAAAAACGACAGCAGCAGAACTCGCGCGGACAGCACGTAGGGATAGGAGCTCCCCAGGTGGATCGATTCAACGAATTGCCCCCCATTAATGCCGGTGGATTGGACCAGCAGGCCCAGCGGTACGGCCAGCGCCGTGCCGAAAAGGCTCCCCAGCACACCCTCGAGCGCCCCTTCCGCCATGATCATGCCGAACACGTGACGGCGCTTCAGGCCCACGGCGCGCAGGGTGCCGAAGTCGCGCACGCGCTCGAACACGGACATGAGGATGGTGTTGGTGATCACCGTGGCCGCCACCACCAGCACGATGAAATTAAGGAAGATCATGAACACGTCGAAAAACTGCAGGAGCGTGACGAGCGTGCCGAAAATCTCCCGCCAGGTCTCGGCCTCCAGTCCGTTCGCCCGGAAGAAAGCCTTGTGCCGGGCGACAAACGACTCGGCCAGGTTGGGATCGCGCAGGGCCGCGCGGATCTCGATCGTGCCCCCCCCGAGGGCGAGAAGCTCGTCCGCCCGGGCGTGGCTTATAAAGACGTGACTGTCGTCGAAGTCGCTTGAGTCGGTCTTGAAAATTCCCGTCATCGGGAAATCAAGGTAGTAGGGCGTCCCGTCCGACCAGGCCACGAGCAGGCTGACATTGTCCCCGAGTCCGCATTGAAGAAGCGACGCGCTGCGCTCGGACAGGGCGATGCCCTTGCCTTCGGGCAAAAAAGATCCCATTACAATTCCATGCCTGGCGCTTTCGAAGAACGTCCCGGCGGGGTCGACCCCGTACCCGGCGATGTCGAGGCGCCGATTCTTGAAGATGGCCCGGGTGCCGAAAACGAGAATTTTCTCGACGTTGACCGCGGCCGGGTCCTTCCGGAACTCGGCGAGCGCCGCATCAGGCCGGTCGATGACGTCATCGAGCGACAGCGGGTCGAATCGATCACGGTAGCCTTCAGCGTGCACCTGGACGTGGCCGCTCTCCTGGAACATGGAGTTGAAGAAACGGCCACGCAATCCGTCCAGGAGCCCGCCCACCAACACCATGACGACCACGGCGAAGGCGACGACGGCTGTAATGAGAAGGCTGCGTTTAGGATGCTTGACGATGTTGAGAAAAGCCATTTTTACGAAGATCATGACGCGCGCTCCGTATTCTCGATCGAGGCGATCGCGCCGTCCCTCAAGGTGACGATGCGGTGCGCGAAACGCATCACCTCGGGGTTGTGCGTGGAGAAGATGAAGGTCACTTTTTCCTCGCGGTTGAGCCGCTCCATCACGCTCAAGACGGCGTCGCCGGTGGCGCTGTCCAGATTGGCGGTCGGCTCGTCGGCGATGACAAGATCGGGCGAGTTGACGAGGGCGCGGGCGATGGCCACGCGCTGGCGCTGGCCTCCGGAAAGCTCGTCCGGCTTATGGTCAGAAAATTCCTCCAAGCCCACGGTGCGCACAAGGTAGGCGACCCGCTCCCTCCTCTTCGCACGCGGCACTCTCGCCACGACGAGCGGCAGCTCGATGTTCTCGAAGATGTTCAGGACCGGGATGAGGTTGAACGACTGGAAGATGAAGCCGATCTTGGTGAGCCTGATTTCCGCCTGGGCGTTGTCCGACAGGCGTTTCAAATCCTTCCCTTCGAACATAACCCGCCCGTCCGTCGGCTGGTCGATGCATCCGATCATGTTGAGGAGGGTCGTCTTGCCGCAGCCGGACGGTCCCACGATCGAGAGAAAATCGCCCTCCTTCACCTCGAGGGTGACGCCCCGGATGGCGTGGATGACCGTTTTTCCGAGCGCGTAATCCTTTTGAACGTTATCCAAAGCGATAAGCGGCATGATCGTCTCCTTCCTCAAAAGTAATAAACGGCGCCGGCGGACAGGCGCAGGCGCTCGGGCGCCGCGGCGAATTCGGTTTCGCTCGCCCCGGCCGTCCACACGACCTCGCAATAGAGGTCCAGGTTTTCGATTTTCTGCAGCACGATTTTATGCCAGAAGAACCAGCTCCCGTCCTGCGCGTTCCAGACGCCGGCGTTTTCAAAGGAAAACAAATTCTCCACGGCCATCGAAATTGAAAAAAGGGCGTAGTGTCGTCCCAGGTGCTCGGGCGCGACGGCCAGGCCGAGAGGCGCTGCCTGGAAAAACCGATCCTCCTCATCGGGCGTGAACCCGGCTCCGGTGAAAAAATATTCCGCGACGGCGAACAGGGTGAAGTCGCCCGCGGTGAAGTTTCTGCGGACGCCGCCGTCGAAATACGGGAACGGCGTGAGGAGCGGCCGCTCCTCCCAGGTCGCGGGCGAGGTCGGGTAGAGCGTCCGGTTGTTGAGCTCGACGGCCGCCTCGCCGAAAAAGATGAAGCCTCCCAGGTCGAGGGTGAACCCGCCGCCGGGCCGAAACACCCGGTCGATCTCATAGATGACGTCCGCCTTGAGGTTGAGCGGGCCGAGGACGAGGGAGGCGGCGAGCGCGTAGCGGAAGTCGCGGAAGAATTCATCCCGCAGGCGGGCGAGCGAGTCCTCGAAGGAGAGCGATGCGGTCAGGGTGAAATCGGCGCTCGGGGCGAGGGTGAGGGTGAGGCCCGGGAAACCGTAATCGCGGTGCCCGTCGCTCGGGTCCAGGACGACGGGGTTGAGCCTGTCGGCGGGAAAAAAGAAGTAACTGGTGCCCAGGCTCAGGTGGCGTTTCCCGATGGTCACCGTGAACCAGCCGGCAGGCGAAAACGAGGCGTATCCCTCGAACAGCCGGTAGCGGAAGGAAGCCTCCTCGTCGAACGCGAGGTCCTGGTGCACGCGGATCTCGGCGGAAGGAGTCGTCAGGCGCAGGTCGGCCTCGGCCAGCACGAAAGCCGTCTGCCAGTCGGTGAGGCCGTACCAGGGGAGCGCCGGGTCCGCGACGGGCAAAGCCGCGTGGTGCCAGGCGGAATCGATTCTTACGTTTCCGGAGTATGAAAAATCCTGGGCGGAAAGCGCCGGGGCGCTCAAGAGGAGCGCCGGCAGGGCGAGGAGAAGCGCGCGTTTCACTGCCTCACCTCGTGAGCGCGGCTTCGGTGAACATGGCGTCGGGCAGATTGTTGCGGACGGTCATGTCTTCGAAGGTGACGGTGGAGACGACTCCCTCCTCCTCTAGCGACACCATCGTGATTGTGGAGGGACGCCGGCGCCCGGCCATGTGTTTGACGTCCGAGAGGGTCATGCGCTTGAAGAGCGCGCCGGAGCGCGCGTAAAAATCCATGCGCAGCGGCAGGTCGTCCGAGGCGCGCCCCCACACGCGGATGCGCGCGTAGGGCGACACTTCGGTTTTCGCAGCGCACTCGAGCACCCGGCAGGCGACCTTCCCGAGACCGGCGATCTCGATGGTTTCATCCCGGCCGAACGCGACGTCGTAGTCGTCGGAATACTTGGGATCGCTCACGTCGTTGTTGGAAAAGACGCTCCCCTGGAACGAGCTCCGCGGCGAGAGGCGGATGGCGTTGCCCGAGCCGGCTTTGGGATTGTACATCCACAGACCGTTCGACCGCTCCAGGAAACGAATGCCCTTGGAGCGCGCCGGCGAGAGGATCGTCATGACGGAGCCGACGTCCTTTTTATGAAAGACGTCGAAGACGAGCGGTACGCCAGACTTGCCCGGACCGGTCGTGGTCAGTGCGTTTTTGACGTGGAAGTTGTCCGGGTAGATGATCAGCTCCATCCGTTTGAGGACCGCCAGAGCCGCCTCATCGGCGCTGACCGTCCACGCCGCGGACAGAAAAAGCAGCGCCATAAGAATACAATTTCGTTTCATCGGGCACGCCCTCCTTCGTGAACGAACTTGCGCGTTCGCGGCGATTGGATCGAAATCCGGCCCGCTCTTACCGGGGAAACGAAAATCGCATACTTGATTCATGTATCTCCTCCTTCAAGCAACGGCGCACGTTTCGGTGTGCGCGCGTGTTGACAATCGTACTCCGTCACTGAAAAGGCGCATGTCAGCCGCCTTGACCGCCGCTTTTTCCCGGCCCCTTCTTCCTCCCGGCCAGCACCGTCTCGAGGAAGGCGAGGTAATCCCGGAAGGCGTCCCTCCCCTTGCCGGCGAGGGAATACTGCGTGGCGACCGCGCCGCCGGAAATCGTTTTTTTCGAATCGACGTATCCCGCCTCGGCGAGTTTTTTCAAATGGCTGTACAACGCCCCGTCGCTGCCTCCCAGAATCTTCTTGAAGCGGTTGAAGGTCACCCGCGTTTCCTTATAGAGGAGGGTGAGCATGGAGAGGCGAGTCTTCTCGAAGAAGACTCCGTCGAAGCGGATGTAGAGCTCGTCGGGGGTCATTTCCCGTCCTTGATCCAGGCGGCCCAACCGGCCCAGATGAAAGCCGTGCCGATGGAACACGACGTCACCAGCACTGAATAGGGCGCCGGTATCTGGAAAATGAAATTGACTACCCCGCCCAGCATCACGAAATACGCCTGGGCGAAAATCGACGGGCAGGAGAGCAGGGCGTAACCGATCAGACTGATGCCGACGAACAGGCTGACCAGGACGGGCAGAAACGCCTCGGCATGAAAGCGGACGAAAATGATGACGATGACCGCGAAAGCGAGGCAGACGCCCGCAAAAGCCAGCATCAGCCATAGGGCGGTTTTCGAGGTCAGCGGAAGAGCCTCCCGGGCCATGCGCCGGACAAAGCCGACCGCCTCGAAAAAACCGCCCACCGCAAAGACGGGAATCCAGACGAACAGGAAATAGTTGAAGGCCGGATGATTGACCGTCATGGCGATGATAGAATGGGCGATCCCGCCCAAAATGCTGACGATGCCCCAGACGCAATAGGAATACGGTTCCACCAAGTGCTTTTTCGATACGCGCAGCAGCACCTCCTTGATGGTCTGAATGTCGTCCAGCCGGCGTTCGTCTCCGCCGTCCGGTTTCGTCGCCTCGTTCATGGCCGCCTCCCGAATCGATCTTTACTTTGTAATATAAAGTAACTTTGTTTTTTAAAGTACAATGGCGACCGCGGATCGTCAAGTATTTTTTCGGAATGCCGATCTCTCGCCAGAGAGAAAAACGGACGCGAACACATCAGTCGCGTAATTCCAGGCACACGCCGGAGACGAAAACTCCGGCCGGGTGAAAGCAAATACAACCCGGCCGGATTGACCGCCAGCTGGATAATGTGTAAACATGATTCCCGGCCGGGAACGGTGCATAAAATCGTAATATACACTTGTAGAGACGCACGGCCGTGCGTCTCTACAAGACTCAAGGAGCGATTATGGCCAGACGCGGAAGAACCGTTTTAATCGTATTAGGCTGCGTGTTCGGGACACTCATCGTCCTGGGCATCATCGGCTACGCGGCGGGGATAGCCGGGCAGGACGAAGTCCGGAAGTACAAGCTGCCGTCGATCGACATGAGCCGCATCCCGGACGGGACGTACGAGGGCGCCTGCGATATCGGTCGCTTCGCGACGAAGCTTACCGTGACCGTGAAGGACCACCGGGTGATCGACGTGACGCCCGTCAGCGGACCGTGGTCAAACATCGGGGGGAAAATGCTGACCGGACTGAGAGAACGGGTCGTGGGGCGGGAAACGCTTGTCTACGACGCGGTATCGGGCGCTTCCATCACGAGCAAAGCCTTTTTCATCGCCCTCACGGACGCGTTGGCGAAGGGGATGAAATAGTCGCCCGGCAGACAGCTCATGGCGATGTGAATATCTTTTCTATAGGCCATTTTTTTCTTTATTCATCTTCCTTTTTTTCCTCTCGTGTCAGGTGTTTTTCCCGAGCCTGTCGAGGAATGCCCCCCGGCTATCCCGGATTTTGAGAAGAATGCAGAACATGTTTCAATGAAATAAATGAAAGATTCTAGGCCCCACCCCTCACGCGCCCCGGCCCTTCGCCGCGATCCGCAGGTTCGTCGCCCCCGCGTTTGGGCCGCCGCATGTCGCTCTTGTACACGACCACCCGGTTGCGGCCGGCTTCCTTGGCGTGGTAGAGGGCCGCGTCCGCGAGATCGACGAGCGCGGGACCGTCCGCGGGACGGGCGGCGCGCAGGGACGCGACGCCGGCGGAGATGGTGACGGTCAGGGCCTCCGCCCCCGCCGCCAGCCTGAGCCGGCCGACGGAGCGCCGCACCCGCTCGGCCAGGGAATAGGCGCCGCGGTCGTCGCTTTCGGGCAGGATGATCGCGAACTCCTCGCCGCCGTAGCGGGCCGGGAGGTCCGAAGCGCGGCAGTTTTTCCCTATGATCGATGCAACCCGCACGAGGAGCTCGTCGCCGAGGCGGTGGCCGTGGCGGTCATTGAAGTCCTTGAACCGGTCGAGGTCGAACATGATCACCGCCAGGTCGCGGCGGTTGCGCTGGGAACGGTTGAACTCCTCATGCAACCGCTCGTAGAAGTAGGTGTGAATGTAGAGTTTCGTCATACCGTCCCGGATGGCCATCTCGTAGAGTCGGGCGTTGTAAATGGCGATGGCGGCCTGGTGGCTCAGCGTGGTGAAGATCTCCTGGTCGAATTTGTCGAAAGGCCGGTTGCGCCGCTTGTTGATCGCCTCCATGACTCCGATGGTCTTGCCTTTGGCCACGAGCGGCGCGGCGATGAGCGAGCGCGTGGTCTCGGCCAGCTTGAGATCGACCTTCTTCGAGTGGCCGGCGGCCGCCGTGATCTCATTGATGACGTGGATCCGCTCCGACGCCCACACCTTGCCGGCGATCCCCTCCCCCTTCCGCAGGCGGATGCCGCGCAGGGTCTCGAGCTCTGCGTCATTGGAGACGACCTCGAAGTACAGGCGCTCGGCCGCCTGGTCGATGAGGAGCACACTCGACTTTTCGCAGTCCATGAGGACCTTGGTCTGTTCGAGGATCGATTTCAAGACCTCGTTTTTATCGAGCGAGGAGACGATGATCGAATTGACGTCGATGAGCGTGTGGAGCTTGGAGATGACGGAGCTTAAGGAGTGCGCGCGCTTGGGGCGCGGCCGGGCGGCGCGCGGCGTTTCCTCCAACGAATTCGCCATACCACCACATTGTATCGCTATTCCGGGAATAATCAACAGGCGCCGCCGGACGGCGGCGCCTTACCCCTTGACGGAGCCGGCGACGATGCCGCGGATGAAATACTTCTGCAATGAGAAAAAGACGATCATGGGCAGAAGCATGGAGATGAAGGCGGCGGCGGTGAGATACTCCCACCCGCTTCCCTGCGAGCTCACCAGGTGGCTGATGGTGACCGTCATGGGCGCCACGTCGGGCGTTCCCCCCAGGTAGATGAGCGCCACCAGGAGGTCGTTCCATACCCACATGAACTGGAAGATGGCCAGCGACGCCAGGGCGGGCACCGAGGTGGGGATGACGAGCGAGACGATGATCCGGAAATGGCTCGCCCCGTCCATCTGCGCCGATTCGAACATCTCAACGGGCAGCTCGTCGATAAAATTGCGGAGCAGGTAAATGGCGAAGGGGAGCCCGTAGGCGGCGTGCGCCAGCCAGACTCCCAGGAACGTACCGGTGAGCCGCAGCTGGTTGAAGACGCGCAGCACCGGGATGAGAGTCATCTGGATGGGGACCACGAGCAGACCCACGATGACGAGAAAGACGGCGTCCCGGCCGAAAAATTTAAGGCGCGAGAAGGCATAGGCGGTGAAAACGGCGATGACGGTCGGAAAAACGGTGGCCGGGACGGCGATGAGCAGGCTGTTTATGAAACTCCGGCCCATGTTGGAGCTTTCGATGACGTGGCTGTAATTGTCCAGCGTGAACTGGAAGGGCGTCTCGAAGGCCGTCCACCAGCCCGACTGCTGGATGAGGTGGCGGGGCCGGAGTGAGCTCACGAACAGGCCCAGCGACGGCAGCAGCCAGAGAAAGCAGATGACGACGATCACCGCGTGCAGGGGCGTTTTCAGGACCGCCCGCACGAGAATCCTCGACCCGCGGCGAGTGCGGCGCGCGTCGCCGCCGGAGGCGCGCTTCATTTCCCCGCCTTTCCGCGCGCGAACTTGCGCATGTTCATCACCACCACGGGCACGACCGCGACCAGGAGCATCACGGCGATGACGCTGGCCCGCCCGAAATTCCTGAAATTGAACATTTCCTTGTACATGCGGTTGGCGAGCACCTCCGTGTCCAGGTTGCCATTGGTCATCACGTAGACGATGTCGAAAATCTTCAGCACCGTGATCACGAAATACGTGACCACCACGGTGACGGTCTTTGACATCAGGGGCAGGACGATCCTGAAAAAAACGGTGATCTCGCGCGCCCCATCGATGCGGGCCGCCTCCACCAGGTCCTTTGAAATCCCCTTGAGGCTGGCTGAGAAAATGACCAGGGCGAAGCCGGTCCAGATCCAGACCCCGACGACCATGAGCGCCGCGTTGTTGAAGGGAACGTCGAAAAGCCAGGCCTGCGGCTGGAAGCCCGGGACGACCGAAAGCGCCGCGTTCACCAGGCCGATCTGGGACTCCCCCGCCGGGCGAAAGGCGTACATGAACTTCCAGATGACCGACGCCGCCACCAAAGAGATGGAGGCCGGGAGAAAAAGAACGGCCTTGGCCACCGCCTCGTAGCGCACCCGGTCCGTCAGGACCGCCAGGATGAGGCCAAGGGTGACGGTCACCAGCGTGAAGAACACGATCCAGAGCAGGTTGTTGCGCAGGGCGATCAGAAACGCCCGGTCGGAAAAAAGATGGGCGTAGTTTTCCCCGCCCGCGAAGCGGGTGGAGTCGGCGTTCATGAAGCTCAAGACGATCGTATCGATCATCGGGTAGATGAGAAAAAAACCGAGCACGACGGCGGCGGGGATGAGCCAGAACACGGGGAGCGACCGGGCGGTTTGAGTCCCGCGGCGGCGGCCGCCCGCGGCCTTCTCCGATACGAAGAGGTAGGATAAAAATACAACCGGCACGATCAGCGCCATGGCGAGGGTGAAGAGAATGCCCGCTATCTCCATGTTCGCTCCGATCCTCCACGGGCGGGGTATTATTCCAGGGCTCAGTGTTTCCGGCGCCCGGTTGACGGGTGAAAAAAAGGCGGCCGCGGATGCGGCCGCCGTCGATCATTCGTCACTTATTATAGACGTCTTGTCTCGTCTTCTCCAATTGCGCCAGGATCGCGTCCAGGCGCGCCGGGTTCTTGATGTAGTCGATGGTGGCGGACCAGAACGCGGCGTTGATCTCGCTCGGCATCATGTCCGACGCGTCAAAAACCACCGTGTCGGCGGAATTCAAGATCGCGGCGAACTCACGGTCGAGCTCGTTCCCGTAGGCGGAGAGGGGCACGGTATGATTGGGCATGGTGGCCCCGGTGGCCGCGAAGGGCGCCTGGGCGTCGGACGAGGACATGTACTCCAGGAAGGCCTTCACCTGCGGCGTCGAGGAGAAGGCGGCCAGGACGTCGCCGCCGATTTCCACGGCTTTATTCTCCGGGTCGATGGGCGGCAGGACGAAGAAATTGATGTCAGTGACCGGCTTAAGATCTGGGAAGGCCTGCTCGATCATTCCGGCCATGAAGCTCGCCTGTTGGAAAAGGTAGGCCTTGGGCGGATCGGAAAAAACCGGATTGCCCGCCTCCTGGAAGGCGGTGGAGAGGACGCCGCTCGCGCCCCCGTATGTCCAGCCCTGGCGCGCGGCGATGTCGCCGAACATCTGGAACGCCTTCTTCACCTGGGGCGATGTCCAGGCAAGCGTCCCGTCGTACCACCGGCGATACGGCCCGGCGCCGTACTGGCGCACGAAGATGTTCTCGATCCAATCCGTGGCGGGCCAGCCGCTGGCATTGCCCGATTCGATACCGATCGCCCACGGGGTTTTTTTCATGTCGATGAGTTTCTGCGAAAGCCGCATCATTTCGTCCCACGTCTTCGGCGCCTGCAGCCCGAGTTCCTTGAACCGCTGCGGATCGTAGTAGACCAATCCCTTGACCGCGGTCTTGAAGAACAGGCCGTAGAACTTGCCGTCGACCGACCCCAGGTCGATCCAGGACGGGGAATACTCGTTTTTAATTTTGCCCACGTCGATCAGGGTGGAAAGATCGACGAGTTTGCCCTTGCGCGCGAAATCGACCACAAGCGAGAGTTGGGGCAGGATGGCGACATCGGGCGGATTGCCGGACTCCACCCGCGTGGTGAGCACGGCGTTGATGTCACGGGTGGCCTCGAATTCGACGTCGATATTTTTCGTCTTCTTGAGGTCGGCGGTGATCTTGTTGAACACGTCGAGTTCGCTGCCGCCCCAGACCCCGAGGACGGTCACTTTGCCTCCCATACTGGGCTGGCAGGCGGGCATGCCCACTACAGCCGATAAAACGACGATGTAAATGACAGTGACGGCTTTTTTCATACACTCCTCCTTATAAAATTTTATGGATTGCTCGTTCCGATCGCAAAAATATCAACCACATAACCTTTCCGCGCTCGGAAACAGAAACGAAAAACCATTTTTTACATGCTAAAATCCATGTCCGTAGAGATAAATGACTGTGTTCAGCTTTTGATTGACTTTTTTCCACCTCACGAGCCGATTTCGTGCCCCCAAGATTGTCATTTTATGTATTGAAGGGGGGATACCCTACAAGAGAGGTCGATAGGGATTCAAGACGCGTTTCGGAACACACTCCTCCACGTTTGAAGCTCAAGCAATGTCTCAATCCTTGGGGGGGCATTTTATGTGGCGTTGGAACTCCGTAAGGCAAAGAGTGGCTAAAAAAAAAATAAATATACTGGACAAAATGGACAAAAAAATATATAAGAAACTAACCATATAGTAACTCGATTCCAAAAACTTAACTGATAAAGTTCCAATTAAGCATGGAAACGGCAGAGAAGTTAATATGGATGAGTTATTCCTTTATCTGGAAAATCTTATAGAAAAAGGCGGGCCGGATCCGGCGGATTACAAACGACTCGACAACTGGGTGCATAAAGTCATCTCTCGACGGAGGTCGGGCAGTTACGGCGAACGGGAGATGAACGCCCTGCGCCGCCTCTGGGGCAGGGGTCTCTCTCCGGATACCTGTCAAGGCATCGCATACCTCAAGCCCCGCGGGTACGCCGGGGATTTTGAAATTCTCGACAAGCTGTACTCCGAGTACGTTTCACCCGATGAACACTACGCCAAATGGGACCGGTACTCCCACCACCACCCCGCGGTCCGCGCGGTTCGGAATCGACCTCCTTACCTGAAAAAGTTGGTCCTCGCCAACCTGCCGCGGAAGCGGACGCTTCACGTACTCAACGTGGGAAGCGGACCGGGCCGCGATCTCGCATACTTCTTCGAGAATGTCCGGCTCAACGGCGGTCACGTGCCGCACTTTCATTGCCTGGAACAGGACAATCAGGCTATCGCCCACGCGCGCGCGCTCTGCCGCGATTACAAATCATATCTCTCCTTCATCAAAGGCAACATACTCCGCTTTCCCCTCCCCCGAAAATACGACGTCATCTGGGCCAGCGGCATCTTCGATTATTTCAACGACCGAATATTCCTCCGCATCCTGAAGAAACTTCTTGCGGCTCTCGACGAGGGCGGTGAATGCGTCGTCGGCAACCTGGCGGCGGACAACCCCTCGAAGAGCTACTTGGAAATCCTGGAATGGCACATTCACCACCGCTCTCCCCGGGAGCTCAGGCAATTGGCGCGGCTCGCCGGCGTCTCGCCGAGAAAGATGACTGTCGGGCGGGATAAAACCGGCGCCAATCTTTTTCTGCACGTCAAACAAGGGTAATCATGGAGGAGGACCCCAATGAAGCGACAACACACCGATTGGCCGCTCTCACCCGGCAATCTCAACCTGGAGTTGAAACACGTCATCACGCGTTTCCATCCCTCCCTGGAGAAAGAGTATTTCGACGATTTTTATAAGAACTCACTCCTCTTCGTTCGGTTGAGTCTCGGCTTGGGATTTCTCCTTTATGCGGCCTTCGGCATCCTCGACACGTGGATCGTCCCCATGAGCAAGACCTTCACCTGGATCGTCCGGTACGCCATCGTCTGCCCCATCACCATTCTCTATTTCGCCTTCACGTTCACACCGTCTTTTAAAAAGGTGATGCAGGGGGCCCTCGCCCTCTACAGCCTGATCATGGGTTTCGGCATCGTCGTCATGATCGCCGTCACCCGCGACAGCGAACCGGGGTTCCACTTCTATTACGCCGGCTTGATGCTCGTCATCAGCGGCACCTTCATGCTTTTCCGGCTGCGCTTTATTTACGCCACTCTCGTAAGCGTCGCCATCCTTCTCGGGTACGAATTCGTGTTGATCTTCATCCAGGGTTTCTTGAAACGGCCCGAGCTCGTCCCCATTTTCCTCAACAATAATTTCTTTTTCGTTTCCGACATCATCCTGGGGATCATAGCCGCACTCTGGATCGAGTACTCCATCCGGAAGGATTTCCTCCTCCGCAAGAGACTGTGGATCGAGGAGGAGAAGGAGAAGATCAGGGCGATCGAGGAGCTCGCGGAAACGAAGAAGGATCTCGTCGAGGCCCAGGCCACGCTCCAGGTCATGGAGTACGAGACCGAGAGCGGCCTGCAGAGCATCGCCACGACCATCCGCAACAGGCACGCCGTCCAGAAGGAGGCCAGCATCAAGATGGCGCAGCGCATGCTCCACTTGCGGTACACGGTCGGCCAGCTCAAGCGGAGGGTGCCCAAGGCGCTCACCAAGTCCATCACCGTCGTTCTCAACGCCTTCGAGAAGAACGCACTCGCCGCCCTTGACGGGGGGAATCCGGCTCCCTCCTACGCGAAGGCGCTCCAGAAAATCAAGAAACAGATTTGCGCCGCCTTCGAGCGCACGCACTTCGGGAGCATCGAAGGGTACCTGAGCCAGGCCGTCCGCGACTGCACCGAGGCGGCGATCAATTCCACCGAGGACGCGGTCAACAACATGGACAACATCGTCGCCTATATGCACGCCATCCTCGCCTACCAGCGGGGCGAGGCCGTCGCCATCGAGGGGCACGTCAACGCCCACCTGCAGAAGATCTATTACAACATCCAGAGTTCGTACAAGAAGGAGCTGGAGCAGTACCGCATCGGTTTCTCCTACGACAACCGCACCGATTCACTCGTCGTCCTCCCCGTCTACGATTTCATCCTCGAGGAGGACATCATCCGCAACCTGTTCCTCAATTCCTTCCGGTCGCTGGTCGAGGACGATCCGGAGAACAAGCGGACCGGCAAGAAGATCTGGATCGAGGTGCACGAGAAGCGCATCCGCGGCGCGGGTTATTACTACATGATCTGCTTCCGGGACAACGGCCCCGGCGTTCCGGACGACAAGAAAAAAGCGATCTTCGAGGGGTATTCGAACAAGATCTCCTTCGGCAAGAAGCCGGCGGGCTTCACCCCCGGCATCGGCCTCCGGACGGTCAGGCGGCGCGTCGAAGAGGTGGGCGGCAAAATCGAGGAGAGCGGCGCGCCGGGCGAAGGCGCCAATTTCATCCTCACCATCCCGAAACACCAGGCGGCGCCCGAACCGCGCGTCTCCCTCGATGAGCTTTCAAAGGAGGAGGCCCCCCTCCTCACCCCGGTGGAAGCGGAGTAGGCGATACGCGAAGGGGAATCTATCAGGAACCCAGGAAAGCGGGAAGCCAGGAAAGGAAAACATCAGGATCATTCGGAAAAAAGAACGCCCTTTTTCCTTTTCGGTCCGCGCGGCATAGGCATAGGAACCTCTTTCAATGTATCTTATTTATTGCCGCTACCATTTGAATATCCTAATGCAGAATTTGCATGTCTTCCGTCAAAACCCATGACCGCTGGCACAAGAGTGGAAACTACACTGTAAGTATGTGAACACGGTTTATCAGCGGTCGTAAATTTCCGCCCATTCACATTCGCACCTGCTCCATCACCGTTCGCGGCTGCCCAGCCCTCTGTGTCAGCACTCTCGACCGGCACATCACCGTTCGCAGCTATTCGGTCAGAGCTCGCGGTCGGCACATCGCCGTTCGTAACCGCCCCGTCGGCGTTCGCAAGCCGCCCATCGACGTTCGCGACTGCCTTGTCAGCACTCGCAAGTCTTCGGTCGATGTTCGTAAACCGTCCGTCAACGTTCGCAAGCGGCCGGTCAGCGCTCGCAAGTCCTTCGTCAACGTTCGTAACCGCTGAATTGACGCCCGCACGTGGTCCAGCGGCATTCGTAATCGCCTTGTCAGCGCCCGTCATCGTCGGATCACCCGGCACAGGACGGTTCAGGATTCCCATATCGCATGAACGTCGAATCCGGAACCGCACCACATGGTTCGACAAGCTCGCCATGACGGCTTGAAGGCGCGCCGGGTTTCCCCGGCGCGAATCGAACTTATGCATTGGCGGCCGCGGCGGCTTTCTTTCCACCCACGCGCCTGTTCAGAATGGATAAATTGTACTTGGTCGCGGCGGCCGGATCGTGGACGTGAAGCTCCCGTCCCGCGCCGTTGATCACCTTGATCGCGATGTACACGAGTCCCTTCTGATAATGGAACTCATGCACCTTCTCGGAAAGCTCCCTGAGACGCTTGACCTCCTGGGAGGCGTCGACGGCTTTGAGCCCGTCCGACAGGTCCTTTCCCTCGTCGATCAGGGACCGGAGACCCGCGCCGGACAGGGAGGAAACGTTGGCTTCGAGCAGTTTCACCATCTTGTCCAGTTGCGTAATGACCCCCGGAACGCCTTTTACCCCTTCGGCGGTGATCAATGCGGCGGGAATCTGCTTGCCCATTCTCGCGGCGCGGTCCGCGCGGTTGTTCACCTTCCTCCGCCAGATTTTGGCCGCCCGCACGGCCTCATTGACCGCCTGGGTCGAGCTCTTCGATTCTTCGGCGGCGAGAGCGCGGTCCTTGAGCGAATCGCGCACCTGGTCGATCGCGGCGGTGAATTCCTGAATGTAGTTGTCGGGGAGAAGCTCATAGAGCGGCTCGCCGTCAAGCTTGGCCAAAGCCAGTGTGTAACCCGCCTGTTCCAGCAGGTACCCGGCCTTGTGCCTGATTCCAAGCTCGATAACCTGATCTCTTGCCGTTTCAGTAATCATTTTTTAACCTCCTATTACGATTTGATTAAAACATTCCATATTATTGAGTTTTTAGAATCGACCGTCAAGAGAAAATCTTAAGAACAAGGACGGCAAGGAAGGTTGATAAATTCTCGGCGCCCGGCATGGACGCTGGGCGGACTCACAGTGCGGGAAAAAGTGTAATGCCGGCCCAGCCCCAGAACAAATAAAGCTGTTCCGCCTTTCGCACAACTCCGGATATATACTTTCCTTTTCCCGGTTTCCCGGTTTCCTTCTTGTTTTTTCCGGATTAAATATTCTCTTCGTGTATCGGATCAGTGAGTCCTATATCCTCAGCGCTTCCTGCCGCTTCCAGTGGTCCTCGATCACCAGGGCGGCCATCGCCTCGACCACCGGCACGATGCGGGGGCAGATGCACGGGTCGTGCCGGCCGTGGGTTTGGATCGCGGCCGCCCGACCCTCGAGGTCGATTGTGTTCTGGGCGACCGCGATCGAGGATGTCGGCTTCACCGCCACGCGGAAGACGATCTCCTGGCCGGTCGAGATGCCGCCCAATATCCCGCCCGCCCGGTTGGATGCGAACCCGTTCTCGGTGAGTTCGTCGTTGTGCTCGGAGCCCGACATCTCCGCGGCCTTGAAGCCGGCGCCGAATTCGATTCCCTTGGTCGCGCCGATGGAAAGCATCGCCTTGGCCAGATCGGCCTCGAGCTTGTCGAATACCGGCTCGCCCAGGCCCGCGGGCACCCCGCGGATCCGGCACTCGACGACGCCGCCCACGCTGTCTCCCGCCTCCTTGGCCTTCGTCACCCGTTCGAGCATGGCCGCCGCCGCCTCGGGGTCCGCGGCGCGGAGCGGATTGTTCTCGATCGCCTCGGGCGCGAACTTCTTTCCCGCGATCCCGCCGACCGCCAGGGTGAAGGCCGTGATCGCCGCGCCGCGCCGGACGAGAATTTTTTTCGCGATCGCGCCGGCGGCGACGCGGGCGGACGTCTCCCGGCCCGAGGCGCGTCCGCTGCCGCGGTAATCCCTGTAACCGTATTTCTTGAGATAGGTATAGTCGGCGTGTCCGGGACGGAAGAGGTTCTTGATTTCCTTGTAGGCGGACGGATCGGCGTCCTGATTATACAGAATGAGGAGGATGGGCGTGCCCGTGGTTTTGCCCTCGAATACGCCGGAGAGGATATGGACCGTGTCCGGCTCGCGGCGGGGAGTGGTGACGTCCGACTGGCCCGGCTTGCGCCTGTCGAGCTCCTTCTGCACGTCCGCTTCGGTGAGATCGAGTCCGGGCATGACCCCGTCCACGATCACGCCCACCGCGTCCCCGTGGGACTCGCCGAAGGTGGTGATCCGAAAGAGTGTGCCGAACGTGTTACCCGCCATACGTGCGCTCCTTCCTGAGGCCGGCTTCGATCCGGCCGGCGATCTCTTCGGGCGAGCCCGATCCGTCCACGACAAGCCGCGCGAGCCTCACGTACACGGGATGCCGTTCGTCGTAGAGGGACCGCAGCGTTTTTTCCGGATCGGCGCCGTCGAGCAGAACCGACGTCCCCCGCGCCAGAATCCGCCGCCGGATGGTTGCGAACGGCGTATTAATATAGACGAGAACGCCGCATTGCTCAAGCGCGCCGGCCAGGAAGGGATTGAGCGGCGCGCGGCCGCCGAGGGCGAGGACGAATCCTCCCGGCGGCGCCGAGGAGCAGATCGATCCGAAGGCGTCGGCCTCGAGGCGGAAGAACGTTTCAGGCCCGCGCCGGCGGAAAATCCCCTCGATCCCGCCCGGAGGGCCGCCCCCCCCTTCCGATTCGGCCAGGAGCAGCGCATCGAGGTCGAAGAAGGGCAGACTCAAGCTTTTCGCCAAGAGCGCCCCGACCGTGGACTTTCCGCAATGTTTCATACCCATGAGGATGACGTTCATGACGACGAACAGCTTACCGGGGTCCGCACTGAAAAGCAAGCAACGGTTGATACAAACCGTATAAAAATCGAACCCGGACACGGCGGCCGGCTTGTAAAAACCGTCTCGGCAATCTATACTGTTAATCGGATAAAATTGATCTCTGGAGAGGAGTGAACGAATGAGAGTGCTTGTGATCGGCGGGGCGGGATATATAGGGAGCCACGTCAGCCGCCAGTTGCTGGACAAGGGACACGACGTGACGGTGTACGACAACCTCTCCAGCGGCTTGCGAAAAAACATCTTCGCCGAAGAAGAGTTCGTCCAAGGCGATATCATGGACTACGAGTCGCTGGCCGCGACCATGAAAAAGGGGTTCGACGCGGTCGTGCATTTGGCCGCCTTCAAGGCCGCCGGTGAGTCAATGCTGATGCCGGAAAAGTACTCGCGCAACAACATCAGCGGATCCATCAACATCATGAACGCCATGTGCGAGACGGGGATAAAAAACATCTGTTTTTCTTCTTCCGCGGCGGTCTACGGCGAGCCGCGGTACAATCCGATAGACGAAAAACATCCGCAAGAGCCGCTCAACTACTACGGTTTCACCAAACTCGCCATCGAACAGATTCTTTCCTGGTACGACACCCTGAAAGGAATCAAGGCCGCCGTGTTGCGCTATTTCAACGCGGCGGGCTACGACGTGAAAGGCCGGGTGACGGGTCTTGAGAAGAATCCCCAAAACCTCATCCCCGTCATCATGGAAACGGCCTGCGGCGTACGGAAGAAATTGGAGATTTTCGGCGACGATTATCCGACGCGCGACGGCAGCGGGGTGCGCGACTACATCCACGTGAGCGACCTGGCGGATGCCCATATCGCCGCCCTCGAATATATAGGCACAAACAAAAGGAGTCTGCTTGTGAACCTGGGAAGCGAAGAAGGCATCAGCGTCAAGGAAATGCTGGCCGCCGTGAAACGGATCACCGGGAAAGAGGTTCCTTTCACCATCGTGGAGCGGCGCCCGGGGGATTCGGCGGAGCTGTACGCCTCATCGAAAAAGGCGCATGCCGAACTGGGCTGGAAGGCCGAGCGGAGCGGCGTCGACACGATCGTGGAATCAACCTGGAATGCGTACCGAAAAGAAATTTTACATGAATAACAGGGCGATATTTCGGGAAATGCCGGACGGACGATTCCCGTCCGGCCCGCATTCCCGGATAAATAATTCGCGGCGGAACGGCCGGCCATGACCAGCGTGAAGATCATCTTCTGCAGTGCGCTTCTTCTATTTCAACTCGATACGATACACGCCCATGTTTTCAACCTCTACGCGGATACGAACGAGGAGATGAAGGACAGCGTCGACATCCGTCTTTCCCCTTCCGGGTTGGTCATCAGTATCGAATCGGTCTACAGCGGACAAATCGCTCCGCATATCCGGTTCATGGCGGATCGAAACGGAGACAAACGGTTGACTTCCCAAGAAGTTTCGTCGTTCTTCCGGGCGTACGAATCCGGCCTCGTGAAACAACTCCCTGAATTCCCCGCCGCCCTCGACGGGAGGCCTTTGGCTCTGGTGGTGACATCCGTCGCCGCGCCCACAATCACGAAGGACGACTTCGTCTCCGACCTGACGATACAAACCACCATCGCAGTGAAGGGTTTTGCCGCGCCTCGCGGAAAACACAGGCTCTCCATCGATCCCCGGCTTTTCTTCCAGATCGGGAATCAGTATATCGACTGCGCGAAAGACCGGGCCGCGTTCACGGAACAGCAGGAGAACGCGATCGCCCGGTTCATTCAGGTGAAAATGGCGGGCGCAAAGAAGATTTATTTCGAATCGGTCTACCCGGGGTATGTCGACGCGAATAAAAAAACGGTTTTCGGGATATTTTTCGACAAGACCGCGATTCACGTTCAGTTTTTGCCGTACGTAAAACTGGAAATCGCGCTCAAAGTGGAGTGACGGAAATTTGACCCAGGATTTCATCAACCGGTTTTTATACTCCCCGGAATCGAATCCGCTGGTGCTGTTGGCGGTGCTGGGGGTCGCTTTCGTTCTCGGCGCGATTCACGCCGTCGGCCCCGGGCACGGGAAAACCCTCATGGCCGCCTACCTCGTCGGATCGAAAGGCAGAATCCGGGACGTCGCGGTCCTCTCCCTGACGCTTACCGTCTCCCACGTGGCAAGCGTCATCGTGTTGGCCTTCGTCGCCCTGTGGGTCACGAATTTCTTTTTGCCCGAAACGGCCAACAAATGGATCGGCCTCTTCTCGGGGATCACCGTCCTCGGCATCGGCGTGTGGCTCTTCATCACCCGCCTCATCGCCTATAAAAACCCGAAGCCGCGCGCGTATCACGATCATAATCACGACTCAGATCATGACCGCGATCATGATAATGATCATGCCCATGATCAAGATTACGGCCACGACCATGCTCACCATCACCATCATCACGCGCCCGCTCAACACAATTTCTCCCTTTGGAACAACATCCTCCTCGGCATCTCCGGCGGCATCATCCCCTGCCCCAAAGCGATCGTCATTCTGCTCTTGGCCATTTCATTGCAGAAAATCTCCCTTGGTATCGTCATTATCACGGTTTTCAGCATGGGCCTCGCGGCGGTGCTTTTCACCATCGGACTTATCATGGTGAAGGCCGCGCACGTGTTGAAAAACCGCCTCAGGGACAACAGGCTGCGACTGCTGCCGGTCCTCGGCTCGGTCATCATCTTCGGTTTGGGCGTTTTCATCGGCGTTCGGGCCCTGCTTATGTTATGAACAAAGGCTTTCTTTTCCCGGCGGTATGCGTTATGCTGTGCTCGGCAGTCATAATGGATTCGTGTTCTACAAGCGGCGCCCAAATCGCCTTTACTCCCCCCGCGTACGACGCTCCCCTGCCCCTGAATCCTTTCAAAGGTTGGGTGGCCTGGGGGAAAAGCCCGTATTACGAACGATACAGCCAACCCAGCAGCATGATCTACGCCCGCGTGTTCTGGGCGGACGTTGAACCGAATAAAAACCGGTTCGAATGGGAAAATTTCGAGCGCGACTGGAACTTTGATAAGGCGGTCGGGACCAAGAAGATCATCTTGCGCGTGGTGCTCGACAATCCCGGAGAGCACCCGCCCGGCGCCGATAAGGACATCCCGGAATGGCTGTATGAAGAAATGCGGGGCGGCGGCGCGTTCTACCGCACGACGGGTTCTCCGGACGGCGATATCGGGGACGGCTTTTCGCCGGATTACACCAATCCCGTCCTGATGCGCGAACACAAACGATTCATCGCCGCGTTGGGCCGCCGCTACAATGGCGACGCCAGGATCGCGTTCATTGAAATCGGTTCGCTGGGACATTGGGGCGAATGGCATACCTGGCCCGCGGGAACAGGGGAGTTCCCGCCCTATCCGACCGCCAAGCTCTACATCAAGCACTATGCGGAGGCCTTTCCGGACAAGCTGTTCCTGCTTCGCCGGCCGCTTGAGTATCAACTCGACCACCCGCAGGTGGGCCTTTTCAACGACGTCATCGGAGACGGCACCCCCTGGGGCACGCCCGCCTGGCTTACCATGATCGCCTCGGGGTATAAAAGCGAATGGGACAGGAACGCCCACCCCCCCCTCGCCTCCGATTGGTGGCACACCGCCCCATCGGGCGGTGAGTTGGCCAGCCACGCGGACGGGGTTCTCCATTGGCTGCAGGACGACAACTTCAAGGTCACCCTGGATCAAATCAGGGATTCGCATACCTCATGGATAGGGCCCAGCTCTCCAGGAAAAATGCTCGACTCCGGGAAATGCCAGGCCCGCATCGACGAGCTGGTGAAGACCATGGGATACCGCTTCGTCATTGCCAGGATCGCGCACAATTCATGGGTCGAAGCGGGAGGAAGCTTGGGCGTCGCCCTTGAGATCGACAATCAAGGGACGGCCCCCTTCTATTACAACTGGCCCCTGGAGATCAGCCTGATCAAGAATAACCGGGTCGCGGTGTTCTACCGTCTGAAACAGGTCGATATACGGCGCTGGCTGCCGGGGAAGAGGGAAGTCAAAGCGGCGGTGAGGATACCGGGCGAGCTGGGGAGCGGCCAGTACGATATCGGGATCGCGATCATAGATCCCGCCGCCAACAAACCGGCCGTCGATTTCGCCGTCGACAGAAGCCTGCGCCGGGCGGACGGAAGATTCGTCATGGGCCGGGTTGAAATCAGGTAGAAATTCCCAGGCGGGAAAAACCGTCCCTTATCAAGAGCCGATAATTTCTGCGAAGTTTTTTTTCTCCCGCTTTTTGTATAGCTCCAATTCGTTTGCGGCTAAAAAAATCCCAAAACGAAATCTCTATTGCTCGACCGCCCCCCGGTCAATCCTCCCGCCCTGTGTTCGTGGTTGTCCGTAAAAATCCGTATCTCCCTGTCCTTCAGTCTGAAGCCCCGTATTATGCGCGGGCGAGTTCGGCCGGAGATAACATCCGCCCTCCGATTCCCGGGGAGGGCTGACAAACAGAGGGTCGCCGTACACGGAGTGAATATCCAGGCCGGTCGTGGTCCGGTAACCATGAAACTGAGAGTACTCCCTCCCATTGACAATGAAGGAAGACGGATATTGATCGTAACCGTAGACATAATAAAGATTATAATCCAGGTCATTACGGGAAATGCCGATCGCGGTATCATTACTCAGCAACACCACTTCCCCGGCTTTATTCGGCTTGCCCGAGACAATGTTGTTTACTATGAGATTATTGCTCGTATGCTGCACTATAATCTCGCCGTTCGCTTCCACCCTGTTATTTTCATAGACGGTATTATTGATCACCATGCAGTTTCTCACCGTGCCCTGATCTCCCGCGGAAGGCGGCCCGAGGCTGATGCCGACCTTGTCGTTGTGATACACAAGATTGTTGCGGACGATAATGTTTTCCACAAGGGCGCCGACTTGTTCCGCGCCGATTTCCATCCCCATGTCGCATTCGAAGACTCTATTCCGCTCAAGCACGATGTTTTTCGCGCCGTCGACATAGATGCCGGCGCCCCAGCCTCCCCCGTAGTTCGCTTTCGCTCGATAGACAATGTTCTCATTGCATATGCCGTCGCGCACAACCTCGCGGCTGAGCCATTTTTCACCGCCGATCATGTCGATGCCGATATTGTTGACATCATGAATGATATTGGCGGTTATTTGAAACTTTCTAACATTGCCGTTCAATGTCAATGCTTCGCTGTGCGCCGGATCGCAATGAAAAATCTCATTCCCTTGAATGAGAATATCGCTGATGGGATCACCGTCCGTCCCGTATGCGGAAATACCCATGGCGTCCGAACCCCGTATTTCGTAAATTTTGTTGTTCAGAATTCGAATATGGCGGCCTGAGCCGTACACCCGAATCCCGGCGCCGTCATGCACCCTCGCATTGGCGATTTCAAATCCTTTGATCGTGATGAAATTTTTCCCACGCATGAAAATAATGCAATCGCCGACGGTGTTGGGAGGCTGTCCGCTTTGGGAACCGTCAATGACGACCTTGTGACCGGGAAAGGGTTGAAAAGTGATGGGGCCGTCCGCCTCGTTTCCGGAAACCTGAATGACGATTTTCTCATAATAGCGCCCTTCCTTGGCATACACCACGCCGCCGGGCGTTGCACAACCCGCGGCGTGCTGGATTGTGCGCCAGGGCCTGTCTTCAGTACCCGGATTTGAATCATTTCCCCGGGGTGAGATATAATATGAATTATGAACGGGCAAAGGATTTCCCGGCGCATCGGGAATATTGACGACGTTATCCCGTATCATTTTATTGCAGGAAAAAAACAGCATGCTTGAAAGAAGAACTACTATTGCGCGGGCGCCTATCATCTTTAGCTCCTACTACAATCTGATTGTATCACATACGTATGTCAATTCAACATGATTTCATCTTTTCTAAAAAATCCAATGTATAACGAAACGATCATGCGCCATATGGCATATTTGAGCGGGGATATAATTCAGGGAAAAGTGGTTCTTGTTTTTTAATATTAACAGTGATATGATGAGTACCGCTCCGATGATGCGCGCTGAAAATATTCTTTTTTCGTGGTAATCTGCAAGTGACGTTAAAATTGAAAATTGCACTATTCCAAATTTTATTACTCTCCTGCTTTGCGCTCCACAATCTCTCGGCCCAGGAACAGAGAGTACTGTTGCTGTATAAGGAGCGTGACACCTACCATAAGGAATCGATCGACTACGTGGGAAAAGCCGCGCGTCAGGCGGGCTACCAGTGGGACAGTCGGGACGTGGAGAAGCTGCTGACCGGCAGGGAGAAGGTCGATTTCTCGCGCTATCGGGGAATCATCACCTGCTACCTGAGCACCAAAATGATCGGGGCCGAACACTATACGCGATTTCTTATCGACCAGATGGAAGCGGGGCGCAAAATCATCATTATTGGAAGCTATGGGGCCTATCAGGGCATGATTCCCCGAGCCGACGGGACCTTCCTCGAATGGAACGAAAGCACGATCGCCATCAACACCTTTTTCCGGCCCTTCGGCCTGGAGTTCCTCTTCGGCTGGACGAACGCGAACAAAAAATTGCGCATCACCCGCATCGATCCGGCCATGGCGGAATACCAGATTCGTCTCTCGCAGAGGGACCTCCACTATTACCAGTATTTCAAAAGCGTCAATCCGGCCAATAAAGTCTATCTCGAGCTGGAACGAACCGATATCCTTGATTCAAAAAGCGCCGCCATCGTCCACACTCCGTTCGGAGGAATGGTGCTGGAGGACTACATCAGGGTCTGGGACAAGCGGCGCGGGCAAATGAAACAACGGGTCAACCTCGTCCGCTTCATCAAGGAAGGGCTCCAGGGGAAATCGCCGCCGGTGCCCACGTATAACCTGAAAACCCACCGTCAGCTGATCGAAGAAAATCCGATTCCCCCTCTGCCCCCGGCGCGGAAAATCGACATCACGCGGGACGAGGTGAAACGCCGCCTCCTGGTGCTCTATAAAAAAAGTGAAGCGCCGTCATTGGAAGAGCATCCGCTTTTCGACCGCGCTGGCATCGCGCTCAATTACCTCGGCCTTATATGCGATTACCGCGCGGTGGAGGACGGGCTCCCCGCGAATCGCGAGATGGAAAAATACCGGGGCATCGTTACCTGGCATACGACTCCGTTCATGGTTCACGCGCGCCGATACAACGACTGGATGCTGCATCAGATCAAAGCCGGCGTGAAGGCCGTCATTATTGAAAATTACGGGGCCTATTGCGATCAAGACACCCTGGTGGAGGCTCCGAACGCGGCGCCCGTGTTCGCCGCCCTGGGAATCAAGCACGAGAAACTCGCCCTCGCCAGGGCGGAATATCTCCCCTCCGTCATCACCCTCGACAAGCGCATGATCGGATTCGAGTACCAGCCGAACCTCGATTATCTCGAGTATACCCACAAATATCTCTCGACGGATCCGTCCAACCGCGTCTTTCTCGCCCTGGACGACCGTTACAGCGGACGGATCGACCTGGTCGTAACGAACAACCGCGGCGGCGTGGCCATGGACAACAGCCCCTTTTATTTTCCCTACAAGGACATGGATCGGATCGAACGCATACACAAATCATTGGCCGGAAAATTGCAGTACGAGATAGCCGAGGGCTCGACCATCGGGAAATGGATTGTAAACCCCTATCTCTTTTTTACGGAAGCGCTGGACCTTCATTTTCCCGTTCCCGATTACACGACGTTGTGCGGATCGCGGATGTTCTACATTCATATTGACGGCGACGCTTTGGAATCCATTTCGCTCATCGACGGGACCAACTACGCGGGCACGTACGTCCTGGAAAAACATTTCCGGCCGTACAGCGATCTTCCCTTTTCCGCCTCCACCATCAGCCTGCTTCTGGAAAACAACGGGAACAAGTACTACAATCCCTTCCTGGAATTGGCGAGGGAAATATACGACTTGCCGAACGTCGAGATCGCCTCCCATACGACGACCCATCCCTTCAACTGGGTGCGGGGTGATCCCTATATCGTCAACCCCGACTCATACCCGTGGCGGATCGATTACAAGCCCCAGGACTACGTGTACGAGCTGTGGGGCACGAGACTATTCATCGATACGTACGCGGCCCCGCCGGGGAAAAAATTGAAAATCGTGCTCTGGTCGGGCGAATGCAATCCCAATGCGGCGGCGCTGGATGCGGCCGCCCGGGCCGGGCTGAAAAACCTGAACGGGGGCGATCCGATTTTCGACAGCGAACATCCCTCGATCGCGGGTCTCTGCCCCCTCTCCATTCCGCAGGGGAATTTCAGGCAGTACTTCACGTCCGCCCAGAACGATTACATCTATTCGCTCTTTTTAACCGGAGACTGGGGCGGACAAAAGAAAGTCCTCGATCACTATCGAAAAACCGAAACCCCCTACCGCATCGTTCCCATGAACCTGTATTACCACTACTACGCGGGCATCAAGTGGGAGAGCATCAACGCCTGCATCACCGTCTTTAAGTACTTCCGCTCGGGAAACTTTGCGGGCGTGTTCGGCAGCGACTACGTGAAGATCGTCGAAGATTTTTACGCGACCCGCGTCAGGAAAGACGGGGACGCCTATCTGTTCGAGAACGACGGGGATGTACGCACCGTCCGTTTCGCCGCGGAGACGTATCCCGACCTGGAAAAATCGAGGGGCGTCATCGGATTCCTGTGGAAGGACGGCCAGACGTACTTCCATTTGGACGGCGCCAAAAACTACAAGCTCGTTTTTTCCGACACGAAACCGGACCTGCCTTTCCTGCGGCAATCGACCATGAAGGCCGGAGAGCTCAAGCGAAGCGGGGACGGAATATCGCTCGCCTGCGAGGGGTTCGGGAAGGGCTATTTCAACTTCGGGGGATTGAGGCCGAAGAGAGCCTACAGCCTGTCGATCGTCGATCAGAACGAGGCGCCGGTGTTCAAGCGGACCCTGTCCGCCGACGCCGACGGAACCGCGAGCTTCACGACAATGTTTCCCGCCCCTCCCCGCCGGTACCGACTTCGTCTGGCGGTGAAATGAAGGAGAATCGCGTGCGGTTTGAGAAAAAGTTTCGGTTGTGTTTATTCGCATTTCTCATGACCGTTGTCGCGTCCCCCTCCCTGTCGGCCGACGAAAAGCAAAAAGACGTCATCGACAAGGAAATAAAGCAAGCCCTCTTGCTCTTCGACATGGACAGGGGCGAAGCGGCGATTTACAGGCTCCAACAGCTGCAGGAGCGATATCCGAACGACGCTTCCATTTTACAGCGATTGTGCGAAATGGCGATCGCCGGCAAGAACTGGGCCTATGCGATCGTGGTGCTGGAAAAGCTCGCCGCCGTGAAGCCGAAGGATGTCGGCGTCCGCGTCATCCTGATGGACGTGTACAAGGCCTACCAGATGCCCATTCAGGAAATCAAGACCGCCAAGGACATCATCGACATCGATCCCGGCGACGTCGACACGTTGGAGCGGTTGGCCAAGCTCTATCACGGGGAAAACATGTTCCTGGAAGAAGAGCGGGTGAGGCTCATGCTCGACGGCCTCAAACCTTTCGACCTCGACAATCTTGAAAAGCTGGCCGTCTTCTACGCGGAGGAGGGCAACGTTCGCGAGGAGACCGTCATCCGGGAACGGATTCATTCCCTCGCTCCCCACGATATCGCCAACAGCACGCGGCTCATCTACCTGTACAATGAAGCCAAGGACATGTATCAAAAATTGCTTCTCTTGCGGGAAGTCCTCGCGGAGGTGAAAGACCCGTCGGGTGAGCTTGCGGCGGAATACAACGCGACCTACTCGGCGTATAAAAAATCCCTCCTCATCTTCGATGTCATCGGTTCAACGACCAGCGCCCAGTACAAGGATATAGGCGACGATCGTATCATCACCATGGTGGAGAATTTCGGTTATTCGTACACGTCTCTCGAGAGCGTCTCCACCGTCAAGCTCAATATCATCTACACCCATTTGTTCGATATCCCCAGAGATCCGGAGCAGGACCAACCCTATCACGTGGGGAACATCACGCTGCAAACGAGCTATAACACCGCCACCCCGGACCAGAAGGTCAATTTTTCCGCGGTGGTCGGCTTTGAAAACATACTGATCTACGACGCCGGCAGCAGCACCCCCTATCCGTATTTTTCGGAAGACAAACTGACGGCCGTCTGGAACGATACGTATAAAATTTTCCCCACCGCCGGCCTGGACTTTGACGCAGAAATCGCGCGTTATTTTTATCTTCACGCCTCCTGCCACAGCGTTCTGTTCGAAGAGATCGAATCCTATCGCAGTCCCCTGAGGGACAATGACGCCGGGGCCGGGCTCCGCCTTCTCCTGCCCGACGGCACATCGATCATGGGCAATTACGAGCTGCACTGGGTCTGGAACAGGCTTCTCCGCTCCCGGGTGACGGCCGAGCTCGCGTTCGTCATTTTTTCCTCGGACGCGGTATACGACTACCGCGGCGGCCGCGTCGGCTACGTCAAAGAAATACCGGGCACGCAGCTTGAATTCAGCTACGAATTCGAATTCATGACCGCCACGAACGACATTCCTTTTTATACCGAGGGGGAATTCACTCACACGCACCTCGTCGACCTTATCTTCAAGCAACGACTGAGCGAAACGGTGGCCTTCAACATTGCGGCCGAGGCGAAATACTCAAGCACCAATGAATATACGGTGGGGGGAAGATTCTCTCTCTTCGATCTTCATTCCGAAAGTAACGTCAAATTTTCGCTTGACCTCTTTTACGAATATCAAAACGTTTTGCCCATACCGGATGCGTCCGCAGACAATCCCGTCCATGAGGCCGGGCTCAGTTTTTTCATCAGTTTCAATCTCACCTAGAGTGCCGCTGACACAAGGGGGCCGCGTGGTCATACAAAGAGCGCTTTTTGTTTTTCTTTTCACCTGCCTGTTCTCCGCCGCGTTCGCCGACGGGCCCGATTGGCTCCGGACCGCGCGCATCGCCGGCTTCGGCATGCATGAAACGATCAAAGACGTCGATCTGGACGAATTACTCGACGGTTTCGCGGCGCAGCACGTCAACGTGCTCGAATGCGACACGTCGCTCTCGGATTACCTGGACGTTGAGGGTTTCGAATACCAATGCGAGTTCATCAAGCGGATCGTCAAGCGCGCCCACGCGCACGGCCTCAAAGTTGTCTGGTATTACCCGACGCTGGAATGCGTCACCCCGGACGGAGAAATCAAGCCGCATTCCATGCAGAAGGACCACCCCGAATGGGTGCAGCGCAACTTCGATCGGAAGACGTACAACTATTTTTACGGCTCGAAGGCGTTCTGGGTGGAACCCCACGACGAAAGCGCCTGGCTCTGCCCCAACACGTCGTTCGGCGATTTTTATTACAAACGACTCGAAAAGCTGGCGCACACCGGTCTCGACGGCATCTGGCTCGACGTGCCTCTCCGCAACACCATCGTCGGGGAATGGACCTGCTCGTGTCCCTCTTGCATCGCCAAATTCAAGGCGGAAACGGGGATGGAGTTTCCCACGGCGGTCGACTTTCACAACCCTTCATTCAGGCGCTGGATCAAATGGCGGCATGAAAACTTGGCCGATTTTTTGGAAGGCGCCGCAAAAACGGTTCATCGCATCGATCCGAAGATGCGGATCATCGTGGAAGTCGTCAGCACGGACCATTTGATCAACACCCGAGAAGGCCTGGATGCGACTTTTTTCAGCGACGATCTGGACATCGTGTGGGAAGTCGACGCGATCAGCGACACCACGAGCATGAAGGACGCGAAAGTCGAAGACTGGTTGTGCCTGTTCACCGCCTACCGTTTTTGCCGGGGTATCTCCCGCGACAGGAGCAGTTGGGCCTTTTCGTACGGGTTCGCCGATGATGACGCGCAGCTCGCCATGGCATCGGTGTTGGCGGCGCAGTGCAATCCCTATGAGACGAGAATCCCGGAAATGTGCACCTCGGTGGGGAAAAAATTCCGCTCCACGATGTTCGGCTGGATCGAGGCTTATTCGGACGAGATCTATCATTCGCGATCGAAGGCGGACATCGCCCTCCTCTATTCGCCGTCGACCAGAGACCTCATCGACGGCGATCTCGACGGCGGATTCTATATTTCGGAGGCTCCCCCCTCGCCCGCTTACCGATGGTGGATAAAGGCGCCCGAAATGAGCCTTCTCTACTCCAACTACATGTGCGAGTACCGGGGCTGGGCCCTCATGCTCATCAAGGATCACGTCCCGTTCAACGTCTTCTCCCTCAATCAGATGACGGCGGCCGATCTCGCCCCGCACCGCACTCTCGTCCTTCCCCGCGCCGTCTGCCTCACCACGGCCCAGACGGAGTTGCTGCTGAAATACGTCGCCCGGGGCGGGAACCTGATCGTGACCGGAAACGACAGCGGCACGTTTGAATCGATAGACAAGCAGCTCGCTCAAAGTCAATGGCGCGAGCTCAGGAAAAACGGCGCGCCCTCCATTTCCCACGGCAAGGGCAGGATCGTTTTTTTAAGCGAACTGCCGGGCAAGGATTTTTTAAATAGGTTGTACCGCGAAAGAAATCCCCGCATCCATCCGGTCCTGGAAGAGACCGGCATCACGCCGTGGATCGACGGCCGGGCGGAAGCGTACATCCAAGCCTACCAATTGGGCAAAAAAACGATCTGCCAGCTGGTGAATTTCGGTTGGGTGTCGAATAAAGACAAAAAAGCCGTGCCGGCAAAAATAAATCTTTCCATCCCCTGGCCGCACGGTCAAGAAGTAAAAAGCGTGATTTTCACGAGTCCGGAAAAGAGCGGCGGGCGGCCGGTTCAATTCACCCAAAGCGGTGACGCCATCCAGTGCGAAGTCGAAGTATTGATTAACGGCTTGTTGATCATCGAGCGGAAATAAACGATCACCGGCAGAGCCGGAATAAGGAAACAGATCATCGTAGGGAGATTGAGTGAGGAAAACGGGCGCAACGCTTTTTTTTCTTATTGTTCTATTTTTCGTTTCCACCGTCCGCCCCCAATCAGACCGGCTGGACTCGTCGGTTGAGCTCGCCATCCCCTTGACGGGCAGTCTCCAAAATCCCTCGTTTTCACCGGATAATCGTTCGATCGTGTTCACCCGGTTTCTCCGCGGATATAACGAGGGTCCGTCGGAAATCTACACCTACGATCTTCTTTCAAAAAAGCTTCGCAGAATCGTCTCAAACGACAGCGACAATGTCGTCATGCCCGGCCACGCCTGGCGAAACGGCACAATCTGCTTCGCCTCCGACTACCATGGACCGACGGAAGACATTTTTACCGTCACGGAGGACGGTGCGAACGTTGTGCAGGTGACGGAGAATCGGGAACAGGGCTCATACTATATCGAACCGGTCTTTCATCCCGCCCGGTCCGATATTATGGCTTTTGAAATCGGTTTTCTCGACGGCGGGAAACCGCATACGCTCGCCGTCGTCGAACGGGACCGCGGCGACCGGGTCACCCGCCTCCTCAACGACCCCGAACACGATTACCGGCAGCCGAATTGGTCCTGGGACGGAACGCGCATCGTCTTCCAACGCGCCGACCGCGGCGGGGACAACTGGCGCATCTACACGGCCGCGGTTGATTTTTCGGGGAACAGGCCGTCGCTCAAGAAGATTCGCCGGCTCCCGCAACCCGAGGCGGGCAATACCGACAATGCCTGGTATTCGAACGACCTCTCCATCCTGTCGTCGAGCGATGACGGCGGGGCATACTCAAGCATTTACGCGTTCGGCGTGAACGGCCGGGCGCCGCTCCGCATTTCCCATTCGCTCCAATTCGAGGACGGGGCCCCGGCGTGCTCCTCGGACGGACGGCAGGTTGTCTTTGAAGCTCACACCGCCCGCGATCCGTCCAGTCCCACGAGGATTCGCCTGATTCGCCTGTCCCGGGAGGAATTGAGGTTCTTGTCCCAATAGGAGTTGGAGGTGTTATCCGGTGTCCCGCGGCTCTGCTTGGAAAAAAGTCCGCCGAAGGGGGTTCGCCTTCACTCAGCCCAAGCCCACATCAGTATTGGCCGAAGAGCCCGGCCTCCGCAGACAGCAGGTTGTTGAAAAAGCTCAATTTTTTCAACAACCAGCTACGGATTGATCAACGGTTTTTCGTCCTTGACGTAATATCTGCCGAAAGACCCCGTCTTGTGTAAATAGATCCGCCGCTCCATCCTGGTGGCGTAGGGCAATTCCCGCTTGGTAAAAGTATAGAAAATGGCGTTGCGCAGATAAAACCTCAACAAACGGGTGGCGTAGATGAAACACACGACGGAAGCGATGGTCATTCCGAGGCCATTGAACTGCTCCCCCGCTTGAAGGAAAACGAGCGTCAGCACGAGGTTGATGACGAAAAAAAAGCCGTAGACCTTGATCGATTCCTTCCGTAAATCGAAATACAACAGCAGCACGCAGACGATGAGCATCATCATTTGAAAGAACCTTCCGATGATCACGACGGCCAGGAGCGTATCGACGCTCTCCGACATGTTGAACAGCTTCAAAATATTCCGCGAAAGGAGAATGGCGCCGAGGGTGACGATCGTCTGCACGAGAATGAGCATCCGGAGGGACGAGTCGACGCACTTAATCAACTTGACGCCGGCGATTTTAATCTTCTCGAGGTTTCCCCAATAGCCTTTCCTCATCATGCGGCTGAAAAAACCGTAGTACGCTTTGTAGAAATCCGTCTCGATGACGATGAAAAAGATGGCGATAATCGGCGTCGAGAGGAGAAAGGCCAGGTAAAAAACGTCATCGTAATGGGGGTTGTAAAACAATATCGAATTGAACTGGATGCCGGACGGTCCGTACCACATGATGACCTTGTCCACCCACATGCCGGCGTAGAGCAGGAATCCGCTCGCCAGCAGATCGGAATAATACAGTTTCGACGTGATATCCTTCACGTTCAGCTTGGCCGGAAACCCGAACACCCTGATCGTCTTGATGAACAGGATGGCGGCGATGTACACCTGACCCAAAATAAAGCCCACGTAGAGGCCCAGGAAACTGAAAAAATAACCGAGGACGTATCCCAAGAGGAGGCTCGAACCGGCCCCGATCAGGTAATGCTTGATGAATTTCAGAAAACTGTCGCTGGCGCTGACGTAATTAATGAGCACCCAGGCGACGGTGATCGCGATGAAAAAGGTATACGTCAGGACTTTGACGTCGAACGGAATGTCGATGACGATAAGCAAGGGAATCGACACAATGGAGACGGCGAAGAGCGCGGCGATGAGATTGCACATGATGACGTTGGGCAAGGCCTCCCGCTGCTTTTCAAACATCTTGTCCGCGAAAATGCGCGTGAAGAAAAGCTGCAGCGTGCCGGTCACCATGATGGTGAGGAAATAAACGTTGACTAAAAGTATTTTAAACAACTGGCGCGAGGGAAGATTGATGATGAACGTCGAATAGACGGACAGCGTTCCCAGAGAGGTGACGATAATGAGCCAGGGGCCGGAGGTGAGGATGATCGCGTAAATGAATCCCCGGATGACGGACGTGTACGATTCATTCGAGACGATTCGCTGCAGTTTGAACGCGATGCCGGCCATATTCAGCTCTTGACGTACTTGAGATACACGGATTTATAGAGTTGGATGATCCTCTCCTGTTTATAGTATTTATCGATCCGCTCGATCCCTATTCTCTTCATGTTTTCCCTCAAGGTATCATCTTTCAGTATTCTGATACAAGACTCGGCGAATCGGTCGACATCGCCGATGGGAACGACGAATCCGCATTTCCCCAAGGCCTTGTCCTCCTCCGTCCGTCCGTAGAGCAGTTCGCTGCACGCCCCGACGTCGGTGGTCACGCAGGCCACTCCCACGCACATCGCCTCCAGAATGGTCAGGGGCTGCCCTTCGCTGATGCTGGTGAGCGCCATGATATCGAGCGTGGTGTACGTTTTATCCTTCACCAGGTTTTTCGGGCCGGTAAAAATGCACTTTTCCTCCAATCCCAGAATTTCCACCAGCTCGAGGCATTCCTGAACGTAATCCGCGTCCTCCTCGAACGGGCCGATGACGTGGAACAGGCAATTCGGCACCCAGTTGGTCACGATCTTGCAGACCTTGATGAACATCTTGATGTCCTTGATCGGGACGACCCGTCCCACCAGGCCGACGATGAAGGTGGAGGGATCCGGCTTCGGAGTCCCCCGCTGCGTTCCGTACTGCTCGACCCGCACGCCGTTGGGAATGATGGTGATGCGGTCGAAATTCGCGCCGAATTCGACCGCCAGTTTCTTGTTGCCCTCGAAGAGGGTGATGATATCATCGCACAGATCGTAGGTCGCCTGCCCCAGCCGCCTGAAGTGATCCATCCATAAATCCTTCAGCATCCCCTGCGACTTCTGGATGTACACCCGGCTGCGTTCGTCTTTTTGAATCCAGGTCGCCTGGTTGATTTCAATCCTCCGCTCGTTCGTGTAGATCCCGTGCTCGGAAAGGACGAGGGGACGATTATATTTGATTTTCGCGATCACGCCGACCAATCCGGCGTAGCCGGTGCTCGTCGCGTGATACAGGCGCGCGGGGGGAATTTCCATGTGCAGGGTCTGGATCAAAATGAGCAGCATCGACCGCCAGGTCCAGAAAAAATCGAAAAATGAGCACATCCCCTTCTTTTGCTCGTACAGCTTTTCCGTGATTTTATGCGATTCTTCGGAGTAGAGCAGCTCGTAACTGCTCACCACCCGCTGTTTCGGATCGATCAGCATCGGCAGCAGTTCGGCGAAATGCGAGCCGTAGCTTTCATCCTTGCCGGATAAAAAATCGTAGAATTTCCGCCAAAAAACGTCCTTTTTGTGCTCCATGGGACACGGCTGCTTGGGAATAATCGCCGTGTAAAGAAAGACTTCCAGCAGGTTTTTCACATTGGGAGGCAGGACGTATTTGTATTTCTTCGGCTTTCCGATTTTCGGTGAGAGCGCCAGGATGGAAAAGTTGATGTCGGGCATGCTCTCCAGGAGATTCTGGACCCAAACCGACACCCCCCCGCCGATGAAAGGATACGTACCTTCTAAAATAAAGCAGACATCATCCATGTAATCGCCTTTTTTTTACACTGCGGATAAAGCGCCGAGCGGTTCTTCGAGCGGATGAACGGTCAAATCCTTGATATCGTTCCTGATTTGGATCAAGGCGGGAATATCGCGCAAGGCGAAAAAGGCGCGCGTTTTGAACGACCGGGCGTGCTCGAAGTTTTCATCGCCCTCCTCGACTTCAAAACAATACCTGATGCACAAATCGTAATTCCTGTTGTAATACAGCGCGGGGATGAGGCGGTAAATGATGTCGCGCTTGTGCTCCGGGAATTTCTTCAGGAGCTCTTCATATATCTTGATCGCCTTGGCCCTGTACGATTCCACGATGGCGGGATGCTCGATATCCGCCTCGGCGAAGAGCGAATAAAGATCCGCCAACTCCTTCCGTTTTTGGTAATCGGGCGTTTTCATCCCCTTGAGTTCCTTCAGGATCGCCGTAATGCGCGAAAAATACATGTCGGCGATTTTCTTTATCGCTTCATTGGCGTAATACTGAACTTCCTTCGAGGTATCTTTCATGGCGGAGACGAGATTTTGCCTGGTCGTCTGCGAATCCACCTCCTCCATGGCGAGAATGGCCGCCACCCGGACGTTTTTTTCCTCGTCGGTCAGCCCGTCGATGAGGGGGCTGACGTTGGAAAGCTCCTCCAGGTTGATTTGAATGTCCTGCTTCTCCTCCTTCAGCTCCTCCTCACCCTCCTCCTGGTCGATATGATATAATTTCGACGGATCGGTCTCCGGGTTGACGATGGTTCGGTACAGGAAGAGAATGGTGATGATTCCCAAAATGCTGAAACACGCGAAAAAGAAGATCGTGAAAAACACCAGCATCTTTTTTTTATCCGGATCGATTTCCTTCAGCGCGTTTATTCTCAGGAAAAGGATGGGCGCGAACGCGATGCGTGAGAAAAAGATAACCGCCTGCCATACTTCGCCGTGAACGAACGTGACGATGCAAACCAGACCGGCCGCATCGACGGCCCCGCAGATCAGGAAAAAAACGTATAATGAAATCCCCTTCCGTAAGTCCGCCAGCACCGCGCGTACCGCACCCAGCGGACGCTTCGCGGACTCCGGAATCTCCTCGAGCTCGGAAAGCTCCTCGAGTTCCGGACTCTCGTCTGCCTCCAGAAGCCCCGCAGGCTCCGGAGGCAACGGAAACTCCGGACGCTCTATGATCTTTTTGTAAAGTCCCATATCATCGATCCCACTTTCGATTAAAGTCAGATTTTCAATTCTTCCTTACCCACGACCCATCGATACGTCGAATTCGCCTTTCCGTATTTGTAGTAGAGAATCTCGCTCACCCAGCGGCATAGATTCCTGATGGTGCGAAGCTTGTTTTCATTGAAAAGCATAAAATCGATTTCCCTGATGATGACCAGGCCGAAAAAACTCCGGGAGGCTTGATGGAAAATCGGCCCGATAAAGTACGGGACCGCATGATCGTGATTCTCCTTCGACACCATTTTAAAATAATGGAATTTGAAGGTCTTCACCGATTGGGCGATCAGTTCCTTGTTGTTGATTAAAAGCATGATTCCCTCGCCGCGCGCTTCCTCGGGAAAATTGCAGCGCAGGGATTTGTCATTAATTGAGTACACGTAAAAGACGGCTCCCCGAATGATGATCTTGAGAATATTGTAGAGCGAGCCGAATATCTGCTCGATATCGTCCGTAAAAAGATTCTTCGTCTTGTCGAAGACGATATTGAAACTGTGCTCGGCGTTGATCAGCTGGTGTGAAAGATCCTCGTTGATCTTGAGAATCTGCTTTATCTCCTTGTCCTTTTTGCTTATCTTCTCATTTTGCTCAGCGATCAACGCCTCCGAGGTCTTGATCTTTTTTTTATCGATGCTCACGAGCAATCCCAGGGTGAGGCCGAAGAGAATGAAGGCCAGGGGCTGATAGCACTCCCGCCACAAAGCGGAGACGTGGAAACCGCTTTGAAATATTTTCTCGAAAAAGATCCGAGGCCGCGTCAGGTCGTCGACGGAGATTCCAGCGATGCGCGCCAGGTACAGACAAAAGTAGACGACGCCGGCGGAAATGATCGCGGGGAGGCTTCTCCGCAGCCCGTAGCGAAGCACGATCACCAATATGTAAAAGTAAAAGGGATGGATCTCAAGACCGATGAAGCCGGCGTTTCCGATGATAAAGCTGAAAACGAGAAGAGCGATTAAAAAGACGACCGTTTCCGCCAAGAATAGATTTTTTTTGGCCCATATCTTTGGCAACCTCAACCACGGTCTCCTCTTGGACTTTTGCGATGTATTTTCACTGTATAAGATTGATTTTTTAAAAAAATACTTTCTAAACTATCATAGATAAATCAAAGGAAAAAATCAAGCGTTTCTTTCTTTAGAGAGATGTTCAGCCTTCTTCCCGCGAATGAATTTCAAGCACGGCACAAGAGGAACATAAAAACATGCCAAAAGGCATATTTAAAATCAGGAAAAGCGATCCCATATTTACCAACGTTATCAATGTTTATTTTGAAAAGGCACATCATGGTTGCCGCATCGCCTGAGAGGAGGTTACCATGAACACGAATCTTCTGGTTTTCCTTGTCATGTTTTTTTTCTCAAGCGCCGCTTTTTTAGCATGCCAATTTATTCCGCACACTGTCGCCGGGGACGATCCGACCGAGCCCCACGACGGTACCGTCTACAAGCTCGACATCACCTTGAGCGGCAGTTGTCAGAATCCCGCCTGGTCTCCGGACGGAAGATCGATCGTCTTTACGAATTTCAAAGGCGGGTACAACAGGGGACAGGCCAATCTGATGGTCTACAACCTCGCGACGAAAGAGCTCAGGCCCCTGGTACTGGACGGAAACGACAATGTCAACGTGCCCGGATCGTCATGGAATCCCGCCATCCGGCACATTACCTTCGCCTCGTCGAGGGAACCCCATGACGAAATTTTCATCATCCCGGACACCGGCGCGAGCGGGGACGAAATCAGGATCACGAACCGATCCCGGGACATGGCCTATGAGCCGACCTTCTCCCCCGACGGCCGATGGGTCGTCTTCGAATCCCATCCGGTCGACGTCGAGGACGAGGGCGTTATCATGAAGCACCGCGTGGATCAGACCGTGCAGTACGTTCCCCTGACCGATAACGGCCAGGATTGCCGGCTCCCGAACTGGTCTCCCGCGGGCAATCTGATCGTCTACCAAAAATACTCATCCGGCCAATGGGACCTGTGGGTGATGGGCGCGGACGGCTCCGGCAAAAGGCAAATCACCTTCCGGCGGGGGGATGAGACGGACCCCTCCTTTTCACCCGACGGGAATTGGGTTATTTACAGCGAAGATTACGATCTCGCTCACGCCAATATCTATAAAATTGCGGCCGACGGCTCCACGGGACCGATCCGACTGACGTTCCACGACGATGGGTACGACGGAGCCCCCGCCATGTCCCGGGACGGCACGAAGATAGCCTTTGAATCGTGCCGGGGCGATCCCGACGATTCGGCGGGCACGACGATCTGGGTACTCAACTATAACTGACGGCCCCTGTATCTTCAGCCGGCCAAGCATGCGCGCCAATGCGCGCCGCTCACTTCTCCTCGAGCTTTATCTCAACCTCGAAGGTATGGTTTGAATCGAAAAAACCGCCGATCGGTTCTTCGGCGGTTGGGTCATTCTCTTTTTCCACATCGAGAGCGGTTATTTACTTGAAAATCTCTTGGTAGACTTTTTTAAACTCTTCCGTGGCTTTCACCACAACGGAATCGTTCGCCCATTCCAATCGCTGGGTGGTGCTGTACGAATTAAACGTTTCCACCTCTTTCAGCAGTTTGTTCAGATCCTCCGCGGAAACTCCTTCCGGCAGAAAATTCACGTCCGGCTTGCCCGAAAAAAACCCCGGGTAATCCGCCTTCAGTCTGTTCAACTTCGGCTCGAGGGAGATAAGTTCGTTTTTCAAATTCGTGGTAAGGTCGGCCAAATCGTCCGCGCTCTTTATCTCTTCCATTCTCTTATTCGCCTTCTCCATGACATCGGCGAGTTCCCTTATTCCGTACTTTGTCCCGCCCCCGCAGGAAACGATACAAAGCGCCGAAATCAGGCAGCACAGTAAAACAATCGCTCGTTTCATATCAGCATCCCCTGTTGAAAAAATATCGCGTCCGATCGGTGTGCATCATGACGCTTAATCGAAACGGTTATTCTCGAACAGTATAATAAATGGAAAGTGATTTGTAAACCTTATAGAGAGAACCCGCCGGAGGGAAATTAAGGGCCGGCGGCGGCAGACTTTATCCCCATTGACTTAAATCCGCGAGAGGCCTATTATCGATCAGCAAGGAAATTGCTGTACAATTAAGCAATCCGCATTATTTTCTGAAGCTCTACCGGTTCAAAGGAGGAAAAATGAAAAAGGGTTCGCTTGTGCTCATTGCGCTCATTTCATTGGGATGCATCCCGCCCGCGGACGATAACGCCGTCGCGCCCACCGCCGGCAATGCCGTCGCGCCCGCCCAGGCCGTGCAATACGCGGTGGAGCCGCCTCATGTGCTTTTAACCGCCGGCGCCACGTGTCCCGGCAATGCGGCCCGGTTGAATATCATATACTGCAATTTCGGAACGGCGCGATTGGTTGAAATCTACCAGGCCATCGGGACGGGACCGTTCGTTAAAATAAGGGCGTTTCGGGGCTCCATCACACAGTATGACGTAAGGCCATTGATCAATCGCGTCTCTTACAGATTCTACGCGAGAGTCTTACGGCGGGCCGACAATCTCTGGTACAACTCGAGCATCAGTTCCGTGATGGTCGATTGCCAGGGCGGCTCAAGCAGCTCAAGCAGCTCCAGTTCCAGCAGTTCGAGTAGCTCCAGCTCAAGCAGCGGAATGTAGAGCCCCCGCGTAGTATAGCAGACCGGCTGAAAAGAGCCGGACCCGCGAAGAAGGCCCGCGCATTGACCGCCAAACGATGTTGATAACAAAACGGCGGAACAAGGGCCCGTCGTTTTGTTATTTGAGAAAGAATATCCCGGTGCCACGACCGGCCGCTTCCTAATATCCGTAGATATCTATTCCGGAAAAATCCCCCGGCTTCTTCAGATTATCATCGAAGACGATTTCCTTTTTCACCGCCGGACCGGTCAACCTCACATATGCGGCGGGATGGACGGAATCAAAGGCAATGACCTGTTCGTCGTCCGCGCCGCCGGCGCTTCGGCACGTGTAAAGGGAAAACCAGTTCTTTCCGTCGATCGAGGTCTCGATGGCGAACGGCGCCCGTTCGACGGTATCGCGGCGGAGCCTCAACCTCATGCTGGCGACGAGGTTCGTCTTTTCCAGCTTGAAGGTCAGGGCCTCCAGGGGATTCCCGTCCTTGTCGGCCGCGTTCTTTTCCAGATACGTTTTTTTCAATTTCGTCAATTGCGCATCCGCCCGGACCGCATGGAAATGGTCGAAGTAGACATCGCTGTCGTAATCCTCCAGATCGTCGACCACCTGCATCGTTCCAATTTTCTTCGTGTTGTGGGTCGCCGGGAGCCATTTCTCCAGGTAGAAGTGGAGCGCGTTTCCCTTTTTCAGTATCGAGTCCTTTATTATTTTGAAATTTTCCAAAAATCTGCCGTACACGATGATCGTCTTGTCTTTGGTCAAATCGGAGGAAAGCCCGTCCGTGACCCGCACGTGAAATGCGTACAGCGCGTCCGGGTAATCGAATTTTTTCACTTCCGGAATTACCGAAACCCGGGCCACTTCTCCGGCGACCCATTCAAGCTTTCTGTCCTGCGTTACGGTAAAGCCGTTCCGCAGCGCGACGGGCTGCGGGTCGATGCGCCGCGCCGGTTCGGAGGCGGTTCTCTCAGGCTCCGGCATCGTGACGACGTGCCAAGCGTCCTGATCGGTGACGCCTTGGAACGTCGAACCGTATATCTCCCAGATGACGACCTTCGGTTCCTTTCCCCTTCCCGCGACGTACTGCCTGTACCAGTTCGGCGGTTCGGCGGCCCCCGCGTCTTTGCTGATGGCGGCGGGGATGATCCGCGTGTAGTAGGCCAGATGGGCGTAGATCCCGGATGAGGTGTCCGCCGCGTGGGGGATGAAGCTGTCCCCCATGAGGAGCACGGGCGAGTCTTCGAACGACCTGGCCGGCTCGATCTTTCGATTCTTATAGGTGATGCTCACTCTCCGGTATGTCGGACTATACGGCATGCGGGACGCTATATAGGAAATGCTCAATTTGTCCCAATGCGGAATCAGAGCGGGCGTCTTGACGGTGATGGGGACCCTCTCGATCGAAGCGGGATCCAGGTAATACTTCTCTTCGAACCGGAATCTTTGGAGCCGCTGCCCGAGCTCCCAGCCGACGATATCGAGACCGGCCTGCCCCCAGTGGTGGTCGATGTAATTGATCGTCGTATTGTCCCCGGAATAGGTCTTGTAGAGGTCGAGAAGATCGATCACCTCGACGTCGTATTGCAGGAGCTTGGCGATCATGTGCGCCCAGGGATGCCAGATGACGTCCTCCACGTGGATATCCTTGTGCAGTTTATGCGCGTGTAATTGCGCGGCATTGGGCACGGGCACGACGATGAGAGAGACGCCTCTTTTTTTGAGCTGCCGGTCGAACTGAATGATGGCCGTCATCGCGTCGCTCCCCGCAGCCCCGAGCAGCGGCGTTATTTCCTTATAGGCATAGTTGGCCGGATCGGCCGGCGTAAAGTCCTGCCGGGGCACGCGCGTGACGTCGCGCAACCTGAAAATATGGCCGGTCGGGTTGGTTCCGTCCACTCTTTTCGTCGCGCCGATCACTTGCTTCACCAGCCGGGAATCGGCCATATGCTCGAGGCGCTTCTCGGCGATTTTCCGGTCCCGCTCGATGTACAATCGCCTCTGCTCGGCCGGATCCTTCGCGTCCTTCAATAAAAGATCGTAGGTTGCCTGGATTTTATTGAAATACTGATAGTATTCCGAATCATGATTGACGCGCCAGTAGGCGTCCCCTTCCCGTTCCAGGGAATAGGTTTCAGGCGGAGCGAGGCTGAGAGGAGTCGTCTGGCAGCCCGCACAAAGCGCCATTAAAACGAATAAAACAAGAAATACGGTCTTTTTCACGGCAAATCCTTTCATGAGAGGTTTTCAACATTGGGATTGCTTAAGAAGTTCAAAAATACCAATAAAAAACCATGACTCAACGGTTTCACCAGATGGATTAAAACCCGAAAACTTGGTTCTTCGGCCTTTTTATTAATGTATAATGTACGCGTCATATTTCTGTCAAGTTAATCTCCATGGATGATTCATTCGAAGACGAGGGAATGCCCGCGCCGGCCGCGCGAAACTACCCCTTGAAAAAATTCCCGTGATATATATTATTCTTAAGAGGGCGGCATCGACGAGCGGCGGCATTGCTCCGTTTTTCAATATTACGCCCGATATTTCGCAGGGCGTACATATTCATGGTATTCAGCTCGCATGTATTCATTTTTTATTTCCTGCCCCTGGTACTCATCGTCTACTACATTCTGCCCAAGAAACTGAAGCACCTGGCTCTGACTCTCTTGAGCTACGTCTTTTACGGCTGGGCGAATCCGATTTTCATCGTCCTGATGTTCGTCTCGACCGTCATCGATTACACCTGCGGCTGGATCATTCACAGCCAGTTTCCAAAAGCGAAGGATCGGATCACCGGCCGGACGACGATCCAGAAATTGGCATTGGTCGCCTCGATCTGCACGAATTTGTCCCTGCTGGGATTCTTCAAATACTTCAATTTATTCGTCGACAGCGGCAATGCGGTCTTGTCCTTTTTGGGGTTGAGCGATCACGCGATCAGCCTCGCTTTCACCGTGGCGCTCCCCCTGGGCATCAGTTTTTACACCTTTCAGTCCATGAGTTACACGATCGACGTCTACCGGGGCAGGGTCGGCGTCATGAAAAACTTCATCGATTTCGCCTGCTACGTGTCCCTGTTCCCCCAGCTGGTGGCCGGCCCCATCATCAGGTTCGCGGAAGTGGCGGATCAATTCAAGAACCGAACGCACACGTTCGAAAAATTCGCGCGGGGGTTCGCCTTCCTGGCCCTGGGCCTGGCCAAGAAGGTCCTGATCGCCAACGCCTGCGGCAAGGCGGCGGACCTGGTCTTCGGCACCTCGGGCGTCCCATTTTACACCGCCTGGTACGGCGTCGCCGCGTACGCCTTCCAGATATATTTCGATTTCAGCGGCTATTCCGACATGGCGATCGGCCTGGGATTGATGCTCGGGTTCGTGTTCCCGAAAAACTTCGATTCGCCGTACCACGCCCAATCGTTCACGGAATTCTGGAGACGATGGCATCTCTCCCTGTCGACCTGGCTGCGGGATTACCTGTACATCCCCCTGGGCGGGAACAGAAAGGGGGACCTGCGCACGTTCGGCAATCTCCTGGTGGTCATGCTCCTGGGCGGCCTCTGGCACGGCGCGTCCTGGAACTTCGTCATTTGGGGGGGGATCCACGGCCTGCTTTTGGCGATCGAGCGGCTGAACGGGGGCAAGCCCCTGTACCACAGGCTGCCCGCCCCCTTGCGGACGGCGGTCACCTTCGTCATCACCCTGTTTACCTGGGTGTTTTTCAGGGCGGAAACCCTGCCCCGGGCGATCGAATACATCGGCAGCATGTTCGGATTGACGCCGGTTTTGGAGACGTCATTTTTGCAGCATCCGATTTTATACAATCCATATTACGTCGTCACGCTCATCGTCGCGGTCGTCATCACCTGGTTCGGCAAGCAAACCTGGGACTGGACGAAAAAAATATCCTGGAAAAAGGCGGCCGTCGCCGCCGGTCTTTTCGGCGTTTCGGTGGTCATGCTCACGACCCAGGCGTACAATCCGTTCATTTACTTCATATTTTAGGAGGCCGACACAAGCGGGACGGGAATCATGAAGGAAAAGCTGTCAAGGGAAGAACAGGCGAAACTCGAAATCGGTAAAACCGACATCTCGAAGGCCGCATCGCGCGCGTTGGTCGTCGTCTTCCTCCTCGCGATCGCCTCCGTGCCGATCGTGCAGGGGATTCACGAGCTCGCCGGCTACCTCGCCGGAAAAGAAAAATCGCTTTTACCCTCGTTTTTCACCATGTATTCCGATGTCGGCGAAAGCGTAAAGAAGCTCGCGGACGGCCGGAAGGATTTCGCGTCAGGCGTGTTCGACGCGAACGAACATCTTCTCCAGGGCATCATCAGGTACGAGGACGATCTGGAGAACGATTCGGTGTTTCGAAACGCCGTCATTCCCCCCTCCCAGGCCCTCTTCGCCAAGGCGTTTCACCTCGGCAACGAAAACGTCGTCATCGGAAGGGACGGCTGGCTTTTTTACGAACCGGGCATACGGTACCTCACCTCGGCGGTCGGCGAAAACGCCGTCGCGGCAGACAGGAGCTCGGCCAAGGCCAATACGGTCTTCGTGGAAAAGAAGGCGGGCCCCCTGCAGGCGATCGTCGATTTCAACCGGCAGCTCCGGGAGAGAAACATCAGGCTTATTCTTATGCCCGTTCCCATCAAGCCCATGTTTTATCCGGAAAAAATATCCGTTCAATTCAACGGCGCGAACGGATACCTGCGCAATCCCTATTTCGACGAACTGAAAAAGGAACTGGAAGAACAGGGCATCCCGATCGTGGATACGGCGCCCCTGCTCGAGCGACTGAAAAAAACATCCGGCCGTGAAATTTTCCTCAAAATGGATTCCCACTGGACACCGGAAACCGTCGCCGCCGCGGCCGAGAGCCTGGCGGCGTTCATTGAAAAGAATATCGATCTTTCCATATACAATTCCCGGCCGTTGAAAACGAGGACCATCGACGTCGTCAATGTCGGGGACATCGCCCGAATGCTTTTGAAAAGCGATACGGCGGGCCCGGAATACACGGAGCGGGCGTCGATCACGCAAATCGTATCGAACAACAACGAACCCTGGTCTTCAGACCGAAACGCGGAGATTCTCTTCCTGGGAGACAGCTTCGCCAACATCTATTCCCTCGGCGCCATGGGCTGGGGGGAATCGGCCGGTCTCGTCGAGCAGCTTTCGTTTTTTCTGAATCGCCCCATAGACAGAATAGTGCGGAACGACAACGGCGCCTTCGCCACCAGGCAGGCCCTGCAGTACGAGCTCTCCCGCGGCAGGGACCGGCTGGCCGGCAAGAAGGTCGTCGTCTGGGAGTTCGCCGTCCGCGAATTGGCGACGGGCGACTGGAAAACGCTCCCCCTGAAACTGAACGAAAGCCGGGAGAGCTCCTTCTTCACGCCCGAAGCGGGCAAGGAGGCCGTGGTGACGGGCGTCGTCGGCGACGTTTCCTCGCGGCCGATTCCCGGCACCACTCCGTACAAAGACCACATCATGACGTTTCACCTGGTGGATGTTATAATTAATGGGGAGACGGAGAAAACGTACGACGCGCTGGTGTACGCGTTCAGCATGACGGACAACGTTCCCGCCCCCGCCTCCCAGTACCGGGTGGGGCAGAACATCACCGTGCGCCTGAAAAGATGGTACGACGTGAACGACAAGTACGACAGCATCAACCGGTCGGAAATCGACGACGGGGAACTGCTGTTCGAGGACCCGTGCTGGGCCGAGGAGATCATCCAATGAACAATAGCGCGCTCGCATTCGTATTCGCGATACTGGGCGGTTTCGCCGCGTACGGCCAGCCGGCGGTTGACGCCGCGTTCTTCGATTACTGCGCACAGACCGTCCGCACAACCGTCGATCCGAGAACGGTGCGGGGCCTCGACGACTGGTTTTTTTTCAAACCCGAACTGGCCCATCTCTCCAAAAAGGCCTTTTGGGGCAACAACAGCCGGACGGTTTCCGCGTCGAAAAAAGCGGAATGGGCGGACCCCCTGCCCGCCGTCGTCGATTTCAACGAACGGCTTAATAAGAGGGGCATCGAGCTCATCTTCATCCCGGTGCCCGCGAAAGCGGCCGTCTACCCGGACATGCTGAAGGGGTCTCCCGTCACAAACGCCGCCAATCGCCTGGACTATTTTCACGCCGAGTTCTACAAGCTGCTGCGCAGCAAGGGCGTGAACGTCGTCGATATCGCGCCGCTCTTGCTCGCTCATCGCAATGACAAGCGCGGCCCCGTCTACTGCGCAACCGACACCCATTGGTCGGGTTCGGCGTGCGAGCTCGCCGCGGACGCGCTGGCGAAGGAAATCAAGAAGGAAAATTGGTATACTAGCGTTTCGAAACTCAGTCTCTCGGCGGAAAGAAAGAGCATTTCCATCAGCGGGGACCTGGTCGATAAAAAGTCATCCCCGGTGAAAGAAAAAATCAACCTGCGCCGTATCGTCGACAAAAAAACCGGGTCGCCCGTTTCGCCGCGGGACTCGAGCCCCGTGGTCCTCCTGGGAGACAGCCACACCCTGGTTTTCCACGCGGGCGGCGACATGTACGCGGAAGGCGCAGGTCTGGCGGACCAACTCGCCTACGAGCTGGGATTCCCGGTGGATTTGATCGGCGTGCGCGGCTCGGGATCGACCGCCTCCAGGGTCAACCTGTACCGGAAGAGCAAAGCCGATCCGAACTACCTGTCCGGCAAAAAAGTCGTGATCTGGTGCCTGTCCGTCAGGGAATTCACCGAGAGCGCCGAGGGGTGGAGATCGGTCCCGATCGGTCCCGGGAACGAATGAATCACTTTTCTTGATCAGAAAAACGAAATAACCCTACGCCGCTGCGATTCGTTTCCTTATAAACAAAGTTCACAACCGTCTTAATCGTGAGGTTTGACGAATAGACGGCGCCTGTGGCGCGGCGGTCTCATCGCTGAAGAAAGTGCGTTACCAACTCTGAAAAAGCGCGCCCCGCGTGGTATAATTCAAACATGTTTTTTATAAACAGTATCGGGCCTCCGCGAATCGTATTTCTCCCACCGAAAGACACCCTTCGTTTTTTAACCCAGACACAAGGAGACGACCGATGAAGCTGGAAACCGTTCCTTTCATTTTGCTTGCGCTCTTGCCGCTCGCGTCCTGCGGCGCCCCGGCAGGCGAGCCGGCGCCGCACTTTATCGCCGTGGGCATGCTGGGCTCCGTCTATCTTTCGCCCGACGGTTACTCGTGGTCCGGAAACGTCGGACCGGGCGGACTGAATCTCTACGGCGTCGCCTACGGGGGCGGCACCATCGTCGCCGTCGGCGACAGTTCCACCGTCCATCACTCGACCGACGGACGCACATGGACTCAGGCTTCGTCTCCCCCGGCCGGGCCCGTCACCCTCTACGGCGTCGCCTACGGCAACAGCCGCTTCGTCGCCGTGAGCTTTGGCGGCGGCGCCTTTTATTCCGCGGACGGCGACGTCTGGACGTCCGCCGCCGCTCCGCCTTCGGGCACCGGAGATACCGACACCCTCCGCGCCGTCGTCTACGGCGACAACGAATTTGTGGCCGTCGGGGACGCCAACACCGCCCATTTATCGGATTCCACCGGCAATGTCTGGGGCGTCGATTCCAATCCCGGGACTACCACCACTAGCGCCTTGGGCGGAGTCGCCTGGAGCGGCAGCCGCTATGTAGTCGCGGGGAATTTCGGGGTGGCGTGCTGGTCGACCACCGGCACCACCTGGTCGGCCGACACCTTCACCCTCACGGATCACTTGATGAACGTCACCTACGCCGACGGTCAATTCCGCGCGGTGAGCAACGGCGGCTACGTCTTCAATTCCGCGGACGGGACGTCCTGGAGCGCCGGCTTCGGCCCGGGTTCTCCGAACGAATTCTACGCCATCGCCTACGGGAGCGGCCGTTACGTGGTCGTCGGGTCCTTGAACCTGGACACGGCCGCCTACTGGTCGACCGACGGGACCAATTGGAACCCCAGCCAATCGGTAAGCGGCGTGCCCAATCTTTTCGCGATAGCGTACATTCCGTGATTTCGTTCGCGCGGATACACCGCCGGGTGCGGATCTAGGGAGAAACCGCATACACGCAGCACGGGTACCGGCTGTCCAAGGATTTTGTTACTGGTTTTTCCGGCTGCGCGCCTGAACCGGCGCAACAGGCCGTGTCCCGATTCCGTCCGGCGAATGATTACAACAGTGGTTCGGCCACAATTTTCGAATCGGATCAAGTCATCATTCATCCCGACTTTGACGGAACCAACAACGATATCGCCCTGATTCACCTCTCAACGCCTGCCCCCGGCTTCTTCACCACGCCTCTCCCATTGGCGGTGTGGCCGGAAGCCTGTGCGGCGGGGACGCAGTATTACTGGAAGGTGACCGCTATCGACGCCCGCGGTTTGGAAACCGAGAGCTCCGCGTGGAGCTTCACGACCCAATAAATCCGGTGACGCAGGCGCTGAACGAAACCTCTGCGCTCAGGCGCAGTGGCGCGTTCCGCGTGTTACCCGAACGTCGTCCCGTTCCATCCCCAGGAAGACGCTTCGATATCCGAAAACACGATGTAGATTCTCTCCTCGGGGATTCCCAGCTCCTTTTGCAGCAGGCCGCAGCAGGCCTCGCTTAACCCCTTGCAGACCGACGGCGACAACCCCCCGATGCTCTTTATTTCGAGAGAGGCGGCCGGCTCGAACGTTCCCGCGAACGTCATCGGAACGTTCGCTTCGAAGATCGTCTGGACGTATTTCTCCGGTTTGCCGATCTTCTCCGCAATCGAGAGAGACAGTCGCTTTAGAACGTCTTTCTTCTTCGTTTCATCGACGGCTGCGGACACCGCCACTTTCGCCAAAGGCATGTGATCCTCCTTTTTCGATTGTTTGCCAGGTACAGTTTATCGCATTTCGCCGCGACCTGTCTCCCGGGATCGGCGATAATGCCTTTTGCTTTCAGTGAAAAAGATCCGGCATGTTTCTTTGTCGCCGATCGCCGGGGCATTATCCGATCGGAAGGCGATGTGATTTCCGTTTACCGGCCCTCGAGCGCCATGAATCTTTCCATATGATAGGTGAAGACCTGATTGAACGGCTCCCAGAACAGAAGCTCACTCCCGTGGCCGGCCGGTGATGACGACCGTATTGCCCGCCCGCAGAAATTTTTCGCGAATGAACAACCGATGCCGGTCGATCCGCCGGTGACGAGCACCGTATTGCCTGACATTTTCACAAACCGCCTCCTTGACTCTCGAGCATTTTTGATCGCCTGCGGGCGGTCAATCACGAGGACGCCGTCAGGGTTCTCCTCGAATATCGAACACGGGCTTTGATAAATTCAAAGAGCCGGAGACCGGCAATTTGACTATTTATTGCCAAGCAATTATACATACGTATGAATCAAAAACCGCATGCTTTGTTTCTAGTCATAATGATGTTACTCTTCTGCGCTTTCCACATAAACGCCCAGGAAAAAACAATTTCCGAGACCCTTCCGTTTTTACAGGAGCTTTTGAAGACACGGGTGAATGCGATCACTCCCTCCCGGGCGATCCCGTCGGCTTTCCGCCGGCTTCAGGATGAGTATTTCTCCGAAACGGAGGCCTCCGACGAAAACATCATGGCTGTCAGGGCGCTCCTGCCGTGGATTGCGGATGCGTCGCTTCTGAAAAGGAACAGAGCCTATTGCCTGTCCGGCCTGCGCACGTTTCATATTCCGGAGGCCGTGCCCCCGCTCAAGGAGTTGTTGAAGACGAGCGCCGATGTCGGGGAACCGTCAATTGCGGTTCACCTGCTCGCCCAATACGGCGTCAAACCGTTTTCAAAGGATATCCTGTCCCATATATACCAGGCGGGATATATCGTATTTTTCAAGAGCGGTGATGATGATCAATACGATCACATGGCAACGCAGGCCGTCATCGACTTCACCAGGAGCCATCAACGGGAATCTTCAATCGTTCTCTCCCATTTTCTGGCGGCCGCCGGGTTTGATGAAACAGCTTCGAAACGGTTACACCTTTTCTCCGCGGCATTCCGAAGCAAAATACGGGACCTTGGTCTTTCCATCGCCGATTTGCGCGCGGTGCTCTCCTTGGGTGACGCGTTCCCCCGGGAGTGGGCCGACGTCTTGGCCTCGCTTTCCGGAAAAAGCGGACCGGCCGGCGCCCGTGAGATGCATTTCTATTGTTCGATCGACTATGATTCCCGCGAACAAAACGCCTGTATCGCCGTCTATAAGGATTCGGCGGTCCTCGCCATTTTCAAGCTCGAGCAAGGGCGCATCGTCGTCACGCAGACGCGCCCGCTTCGGAAAAACGAGATTTCCGCCTTTCAAAAACTATTGGTTGACAACACCGTCAATCGCCTTCCTTTCTTCCCCCGCTGGGACACGTGCGGTTACGGCGGAGGGTATTGCTACTACCAGTTCAGGTTGGACGGCGGATTCAGGATCGTCGCGGAGGACGGGCCCCCGGACGAGTATGGGAGGCTCCGGAGTTTCCTTTGGGGGCTCTTTCCGAAGAACGAAAAGAGCGCCGGCCCATGATACGCAGGAATCCTTCATGCCGGGATGCGGTTTGATTTTTATAACGGAAAAAGACACACACGGTGCTCCTCCTTGGTGTGCGGGCAGGCAGCGTACGGCAGCCCCATACGCCGAAGGCGGCGGTTTCCGGGCGGGGCAAGGGGCGGGACCGATGCCTTCCGGCACAAGGCCCGCGCGCGCAATGAACCGCTGTGCGCCGGAGATTTTTTCCATAATAAATTTGCTCAATAAAACCATCGTTGATTATATTGAAGCCAATACGAATATAGGAGGAACTCTATGAAGTCCGCGGTCAGCAATAAGCTTATTGCCGTCGTTTCCATTGTTTTTTTTCTGGGGGTGCTCGCGATCAACAGCCTCGCTAATACGACGATTTTTGGAGGCCGCACCACCGGCGCCGTCGCCGACGCCATCCCCAACCTGTTCGTCCCCGCCGGACTGACCTTTTCCATCTGGGGGGTCATTTATCTCCTGCTCATCGCCTTCGTCGCCTATCAGACCCGCTGGCTCTTCAGCGCCGATGAGAGGAGGACCGCCCGCCTGCGGCCGATCGGTATCTTGTTTATCATCACCTGCGCGCTCAATATCGGCTGGCTCCTCGCGTGGCAGTATTCCCTTGTCGGCCTGTCCGTCGTGATCATGCTCGCCTTTCTCGCCACCCTCATCCTCGCCTACCTTCGGCTGCGCGCCGGGTCCGAACGCCCGCGCTGGATCGAATATGTTTTCGTCCGCCTGCCTTTCAGCGTGTACCTGGGCTGGATCTCCGTGGCCACCATCGCCAATGTCACGGCGCTCCTCGTGACCCTGGGTTGGAACGGGTTCGGAGCGAGCCAGGCCTTTTGGACCGTGCTCATGATCGGCATTGCCCTGGCCCTCGCCCTGACCGTGCTCTTCTCCCGCCGCGATCCGGCCTACGCCCTGGTCTTCGTCTGGGCTTTCCTCGGCGTCTATATCAAGCGCACCGCCTCGGGCGTCCCGTTCGTGCCCGAGGTCGCCTACGCCGCCCTCGCCGCCTGCCTTGTTGCGGCCGCGGCGGCGACGGTCATATTCGGACTGAACCTCTCCCGGATCCCCCGCCGTTAACCCGGCGCGCTCCATAATTTTCATCCCGAGCGAGTTCGACCGGCGAATCACCCGCCTGATCGAGCGGAGGCTGCAGCCGGCCGAACACGACGAACGCCATCGGTGAAGGGAAAGGTATGAACTGGTACGACATTCTGTTCTTCGCCGGCTGCTGGCTCTGCGGCTTTCTCGCCCTGTGGCGCGTACGGACCATTCCGCCGGCTTCGGCCGCCGGCCGCCCGCCGCGGGCGCCCGTATCCATCGTCATCCCGGCGCGCAATGAAGAGACCGCCCTGCCGGCTCTCCTCGACAGTCTCCGCGGGCAGACGGCGCCGGACGACGAGGTGATCGTCGTCGACGACCATTCCGAAGACCGAACCGCCGAAATCGCCGCAGGCCGCCCCGGGGTCACCCTGCTTCGCGCGCCCGAACGGCACGCCCGCCAGAACGGCAAGAGCCTCGCCTGTGACGCCGGCGCGCGGGCGGCGCGCCGTTCCCGTCTCCTGTTCGTCGACGCCGACGTCGTCTTCCTGCCCGGCGCGCTCGACCGCATTATGAGGGAATATCCGGGCGAGGGCCTTCTCTGGAGCGTCCAACCGTATCACCGCCTGCGGAAGCTCTACGAGAATTTTTCCCTGTTCTTCAACATCATCATGATGATGGGGCAGAACTCATTTTCCGCCTTCAGCCGCCTGTCAAGGCCGGCGGGCGCCTTCGGACCGTTTCTCCTCTGCAGCCGGGACGAGTACTTCGCCGTCGGCGGGCACGCCGCGGTCAACGACGCGGTGATCGAGGACATGGCCCTCGGGAGGCTTTTCCTCAAACGGGGCGTCGCGATCCGATCCTTCGCCGGACGGGGGGCGGTGGAATTCCGCATGTATCCGGACGGGCTCCGCCGGCTCGCGGGAGGCTGGATGAAGAACTTCTCCCTCGGCGCCGTCTCCGTCCAGCCGGCCCTTTTTCTGCTTATTCTGTTTTGGATCATCGGCGCGGTGTCCGCCGTCACCCGACTCATCGAGGCCGCACCCCGGCCGGCGTCCCTGGCGCTCGCCGGCGCGTGCTTCCTCCTCTCCGTCCTGCAGATCGCCCTGTTCGCCCGGCGGGTCGGCAATTTTTCTCCCCTTTTCATCGTCTTCTACCCCGCGCCGCTCCTTTTCTTTTTCATCATCTTCTTTTTTTCCTTGTTTTCGTCCTTTATTCTGCGGCGGGTGTCCTGGAAGGGACGCGTCATCGATCTGCGAAAGGGGAAAAAACGATGAACGTCTTCGGCCTGCGGGGCGCCGGGGAAATCATCCTGATCAACTGCGCCGCGTGGCTCGTCGTCCACCTGGCCGCGGCCTGGAGCTGTTCCCTCGCTCCGAGACGATGGTTCGACGCTCGGGCATTCCCCTACCGGCACCGCCGCTGGGAACGGGATGGCCGTTTCTACCAGACGGCGTTCCGCGTCAGAGCGTGGAAATCCCGCCTCCCCGACCTGGGGAAGTTCAGGAAAAAGCGCCTCGCCTCGGGAAGCCGGGAATACCTGGGAAAATTCGTCGAGGAAACCTGCCGTGCCGAGCTGACCCACTTCATCGTCATCCTCGCCGTCCCCCTCTTCGTCATCTGGAACAATTGGCTCGCCGCCGCCTGCATGGTCCCCTACGTCCTGCTCGAGAATCTCCCCTGCGTCATCGCCCAGCGGTACAACCGGGGAAGAATCCTGCGCATCCTCGACCCGGGGCGGCATACGGACGCCCGCCCCGCCCGTACCAAGCGGAACGCGGGCGGATGAGGCGGCCATGGCGGCAAAAAAACACGACAGGCTCAGGACAAGCGCCGCTCATGCGACGGGTCGGACGCGCGGGGAGGCACGCGCGTATTTTCTTTTCCGGTGATTGAATCTGCGGGAGATTTTTTCTATGATGGGACCGTCACCGGACGATGCATGCGGCGAGGCGTTCAGAAGGGCATGAAGAAGTATGAAGAAAAAATCCTCATCAACACCACATCATGTCAGGAGCCGGGCCAGGCCGAACACGATCCGACGCAGAAACGCGTCAGCCATACGAAGGGCTTTGTTGAAATACTGAAAGTGATCGGTTCGTTCGGCCTCAAGAACTCATTCGCCAATGTGTTCTACCGGCCTTCTCGCGAAGCGTACAGGGAACCGCGCGATCTCGAGTCTCCCGCCGCGCCCACGACATTTCAAAGCCGGGACGGCCTGAAGCTTTCCGGCTGGCTGTTGCGACCCCGAAGCGGAAGCCGCGCCCGGGCGACGGTCGTCCATTTCCACGGCTGCTGCCACAACATGAAATTCGACGCCCATCAGGTCGATTGGCTGACCGGCGCGGGGTTCAACGTCTTTATCTTCGACTACCGGGGCTACGGGGAATCCCAGGGCGCTCCCGACCGTCACGGCATACACCAGGACGGACTGACCGCTCTCGATTACGTGCGCGGCCTGCCGGACGTTGACCCCGAGCGCATCCTGGTGTTGGGCCAAAGCCTGGGCGGATGCATCTGCCTGGCCGCTCTTTCCGACGCCGACCGGAGGGGCATCCGCGGAATCGCCGTCGACGGCACGTTCGGATCATACCGGGCCCTGGTCAATTCCAAAATGACCGGCACGTTTTTCAGTTACCCTCTGGCGAGCCTCATCGTGTCCGACGAATTGGCCGCCATCAATGCCGTGGCCGACCTGTCGCCCATCCCCCTCTGCTTTTTTCACGGGAAACGGGACAGGGTGATCCCGATCCGGTTGGGACAACGGCTGTATGAATCCGCCGAGTCGCCCAAGGAGTTTCACATCGTCGAAGAGGGCCGGCACATGCAGACCTTCACCGTGTTCGGCGGGGAAACCAGGCCCAAGCTGATCGGGTTTTTCAACTCCTGTCTTGAAGGCCGTTGAAAACCCGGATGCACGATACGATCGATGAAACCATTGACTTGCGCGTTTTCCCTGAGTAATTTTCCCTCAAGCCGGAAGGTGCCGGATACCGCCGGTCGGGAATGGCCGTTTGTTGCGGTTTTTAAATTACATAAGAATTTTTCGCTCTTGATCCGCACAGGATTAATAATGAAGTTGCGAGGAGAACCCCGTGGCGATTCATGAGGATGAGAGATTCATCAAACTGGTGGAAAACCTGATCGATCCCGCGGAAGTATGCGACCTGTACTTCTTTCAGCGGTTCAAGGCCCTCCTTCCCGCAACACTCTTTAAAAAAATGCTCGCCAAAACATCGAAAAAAACGCCGTACATGGGTTTCGTCATCGAGCCGTACGCCCTGTTCATGTTCTACGGATTGAAGGACGTCGCACGGGCCCGGGCGCTTCTGCCGGATCGGTACGAGCTTATGCAAAGCGCCGTATTCGCGGACGAGGAACCCGGGTATTACCTCGGCATGGGGATATTCAACACGAAAGCCAGCACCTTCTGGGGAACCAGGCTGGAAGTCTACCTGATCGCGAAAGACAGGGAGACCGGGCTCGTTTCCTGGATCTTCATCGACATCATCAGCGACACCGTGATCGCCCTGCCCGCGGCGGGCGTGGCCGACCGGAACACGAAACGCGCCGTCTACACCACGAGCTCCAAGGGCGATGTTTTTCTGGACATACGCGAGGACCGGTCGGGCCGCCGGCTTCATGTGAAGGGGAACATCTCACAGGGCGTCAGGAGGGGTTTGGACCGGCCGTTGTGGGTGCTCGGGAACACCTCCATCGCCCACAGCCGGGAGCTGGCCGGCAATACGGAGGACCCATTCGCGGTGATCTTCGATCCCGCGGAATACGATACCGCGCTGGACATCCCCCTCAGCGACATCCAGGTACGGGAGAACACGCTTTTCCCCGGGCTGGCGGAACCGGAGCCGCGCAAGGTATTGTGCTTTCCCTTCGCCCAGCATTACGTCGCCGACAGCCCGGGATGCCGCACCGTCGTCAGGAACGAACGGAACCTGGAGGAAAACTACAATCGACTGGCCGGGCTCACGGAAGTGAAGACCTTCTCGACGCGGGGCATCAAGAGGATGTTCCTCTCGACCGTCATCCTCTCGATCCTGACGGTGACGGTCCTGTTCGTTTTACTGCTGTTGAAATGAAACACGGGAGAGAACGCATGACGAAAGAAGAAAACAGAAGTTACATCAAGAAATCGGAGTCCCTGGTGAAGCCCCGGGACATTACGGCCATCGCCTTTCTGGGGGATTTCAACAGATATCTTCCGAAGAAAGTCCAGCGGAGCATCATGAGGAAGGGCGGCGGGAAGATTCCCTATATGGGATTCATCGTGGAGCCCTATGGTTTCTTCGCGGCCTTCAGAATACTGGACACGGCGGCGGCCCGGGCGATGCTGCCCGACGGATACGAGCTCGCGGACGCCTCGCTCTTCAAGAACGGGGAAAAGCACCCCCTTGCGATCTTGAGCGCGTTTTCCACCCGCACCTCGGCGTTCATGGGAATGCGCCTCGAGTGCTACGTCATCGCCCGCAAGAGAGAGACCGGCTCGCTGTCCTGGATCATCGTCGATTACCGGACCAACACCAACAGCCATGACCCGAAAAACGGATTCTGCGGCTACACGGGCGATCCCGCGATCCATACGACGACGCCCTACGGCGAGCTTCTGGTGGACGTGAAGGACCCGGCCGGCGGCGGCGATTTCGCCGCCCGGGCGGACCTCAACGCCGGAGTGACGGAGGAGCTGGACGAGGAGCTCTGGGTCGAGGGGAACATGTGCGTGGATTACGGCGGGGCGCTGAAGGACGAATCGTCCGTTCCCTTCTCCCTGATATTCGATCCGGTCCTGATGGAGAAAGCCGCGCGGATCCCGCCGGACAAGGTCGAGATCGAAGCCAATGCCTTCCTGAACGGAATCATCGACCCGAAACGGCCCGAAAGCGTTGCGGTGTTCCCCTACAGCCAGCACTTCATCATCCGGCAGGACCTGAAGGATCGGCGCATCGCCCGGAAAGACGACCTGCTTCGGGAGATAAAAACCTTCCTGGACCGCGGCAAACTGAAGACGATGTCCGGCGACGATTTGAAGAAACCGATCTTCAGGGGAATGGCCACCAGCTTCTTCGTGAACCTGGCAATCATCGTTTTCCTGATCGTCCTGCTCCTGACCCGATGAGGAGTTACGCTGAGCCTGCCGAAGGGCTCGGGATATACTCCGCCGAAGCGACACGCGCCTCGGGTTAACTGTATCAGGCTGTTGAAAAACCGAAAGCGGTTTTTCAACAGCTTCCATAGATGTAAACTAGAAATTGCCGGAACCCAAACTGAGGATTTTTCACGCTTGTTGGGCTACTATTACTCAATCGCAGGTATAAAAATTCGACTCCGGCAATTTCATTATCTGGTTGTTGAAAAAGGTCAACTTTTTCAACAACCAGATAAGCTCACCATGACGCCCCATTTCTCCCCATGGCCGTCGCGGCTATTCGACCCGTAAGAATGGCGATGGGGACTCCCGCCGGGCTGTAACTCCACTGGCCGGATTTGAACACGCCGGGAACCGCCGTCTTTACCGCGGCCGTTATTCCCGTGAGGCTCGATGGCACGGGGGGCTTCCCCTCCAGGCTCCAACCGGTGATGGCCCCGTTCGCCGTATTGAACATCCTCATCAGCGTGACCGGCGCGGCCGACTCCACGAAGAGAATTTTCCTCCCGAGCCCGGGATAGACGGAACGCTCCAGGGCGTCCAGCATGAAATCCCGCGTTTTTTCCCTCAATTCATCCAGCCGGCCGGCCCGTTCCGCCATCGCGAAAAGCCCGCCGTCGCAGAGCACGCTGATCACGAGTCCCGTCTTGCCGGGCGGGGCCAGGGAACGGTCCTTCAAGACCGGGATCGATATTTCATAGGAATTTCGTTCGCAGAAATCCCTCAACCAGTCGAGAAGCTCCCGCTGCGAAACGCGCGGGAAATTTTTTTTCAGGTCTTCCAGCCTCGACCGGTGAAGCCCTCCGAGGCCGTCGGATCTCGGCGTGTAGATGAAATGGCCCCTCGATATCTTCGCGAAGTACCCGGGTGATTCGTCCACGCCGAGGAAGATCGTAAACGCCGATTCGCCCGGAAGGGCGGAAAGGTACCGCCGCCCTTCCCGCTCGACGGAGCGAAAGACGCGGGGCGCCAGGGACGATCCGTCGAGCCTCCGGTACAGTGAGCGAAGATCCGCGGCCCACAACAGCCTGTCATACGGATATTCTTCTCCGTGCCGGTCCACGAGCTTCCTTTCGGCGGGGAATATTTTCACGACCTCCCGTTCCTTCACAATGACGCCGCCCCCGGAAACGATTTTCTCTTCCAGGGCGCGGGGAAGCGCTCCGGTCCCGCCGAGGGGATATTGATAGTCCAGATAATTTTCGAAATACCCCAACGCGAAGCTCGCCGGGGTCCCCTTGAAGAAGTGCTGGCACACCATGTCCTTCAGCGAGGAATTGTCCGTCAGCGCGTCCAGGGCCTCTTCCACCGTCCTTTTTCTCAGGCTCGTCTTCGCGAGGGCCCGGAGAAAGGAGGGAAGCCAGGGCAGAAACTCCCGGAAAAGAAATCGCAGGTCCCGCAGGGGGTTTTTGATAAAGGGATTCGGCACGCGGTTCATCACGCTCGCGACCGAGCAGTACTCGATGATGTTCTTTTCGATTTTCCCGACGTCCTCACGGGATTCCGGGAACAGCCTTTTCAGGGACGCGATATAGTCCCGGACGGCCCCTCGGTCGTCATAGTGGACGATTTCGTCCTTGATCCCGGTCGAAACCGGCCCCTTCACCAGGGGAAGCCGGATCTTCAGGTCGTCCAGCATGGGAACGAGAATCCCCGCGTTCCCGAAAGCCCTGGGGCCGGTGTCGAAGACAAAACCTTCTTTTTGAAAGGAGCTCACGAGCCCCCCGCACCGCGACGTCTTTTCGAGGATGAGCACCTCGTGCCCGCTGCGGACGAGATAGGCGCCCGCGGTCAGGCCCGAGACGCCGCCCCCGACAATGACCATTCTCATCCCGCTCATGGCAGTCCGCACAGTTCGAGGCTCTTCTTCCACACCGCTTCGGCCGCGGCGCGGTCCCGGGCGTGGGGCGCGGGCTTTTCAGGCGTCGTCAGGTTGAAGAACCTTCCGGAATCCCGCTCGACGTCGGCCGAGACCGAAAGATAGAGCAATGCCGCGGCCGAGACGGCGGGGTCCCCGGCGGAGGCCAGGATCAACCTCCTTTTCAGCCAGCGATAGAACCGGCCGTTGTTTTCGCCGAGGGCGGATTTCACGTTTCCGGGATGCATGGCGTTGACGGTCACCGTGGACCCGGAAAAGTATTCGGCGAATTTCATCATGGTGAGAAGCTGGGCGGTCTTCGCGGCGCCGTAGCTTTTCAGGCCCGTGTAGCGGCGCCTGTTCCAGTCGAGGTCGTCAAGGTGCACCCCGGCGAGCGCAAAGCGATGGCCTTCCGAATTCACGTAGAGAATCCTCGCCCTGTTTTCCCCGCGGAGCCGTTCCTTCAGCAGGTAGTTCAGGCAAAAGTGACTCAGATGGTTCACCTGAAACACGATTTCCAGGCCGTCCGCCGAGAACCGCCTCCTCGTGTGGTAGACGCCGGAATTATGGATGAGAACGTCCATGGGCTCGGACAACTCCAGCAACCGCCGGGCGCACTCCTTCGTCCGCTTGAGGGAGCCGAAATCGACCGGAATCGTCCTGGGACGGCGGCCGTAGCGGTTCTCCAGCTCATTTTCCAATCGTTCCGATTTTACGGGATCGCGGTTTAAGCAGACGAGATTCGCCCCCCGGGAGGCGAAAAGACGCGCCGTTTCCAGGCCGATCCCCGAGGTCGCTCCCGAAATGACGACGGTCTTGCCTTGAAGATCGCCGCCGCATTGAGCGGGAGGCTTCTTCTCGTTCCGGAGGAATTCGGCCATGTCGCGGACACTGTATTGAAGCAGATAACGGAACAGCCCCATCAGCCGAACGCCTTCCGCATGAACAGGCGGTACGCTTTTCTCACGAAGGGAATGTTGTCGAGGATGTCTCCCCAGAGGTCGTAATAATCGCGCTGCTCGAGGATCTTTCCGTCCCGGAGCAGGATCCGGGTGGCCCCGAAGAGAGAGGACGCGGGATAGCTTTTAAAGGAGATCTTCATCTCCCACTCGATGAAGATCAGGTTCCCCTCCATGACGCCGTGGCGGACCAGAAACTCGAGTTTTTTCGATCGCTTCGCCAGGCGGCGGGTCATCGCGGAAAAGTCCTTGATGCCCCGTATTTCCTGGACGGTATCCCGGAATACGATGTCCTTGTCATAATAGGGCAGAATGTGATCCCAGGCGGGTCTGCCCGCGGATGCGTAAATGTCCTGCCACAGCGAGAGGAAATGGGGGAGATCCCTGATTCTCGATTCTTCCATGCATCTATAATAATGGGATGAGGCGGGATGTTCAATCGTGTTTGTCATCACGGCACTCTGGCTCCGGATAGGACTTAGTCTCGTCGCGGTCGCCGTTTCGGTCCATCTTCTGAGCCTCAAGACCCTGACGAAAGGCATGCTCAATCCGCCGCGGTCCCCGAACCATCCCGGCGAAAAGCCGGAACGGTGATCGGGGCAGACGCAATTCGCCTGAAAAGAGCGCTTTTTCACGGTCGATGTCATCCAATCCCCCTGGACGTCTTTCACCCGTGATGTTACGCTTGCGCGTTTTTCCCTTTTCAGGGGCTGCAACGTGACGCGCCGTAGAATCGCAAAGTCTCACGGCGCACGACGCGGAACGCCTTTTCCTTATGAATCTTTTTTTTCGCCGGCTGGATGGTTTTTTCCGATATCAGCGACATCGCTTCATTCTCTTTCAGCCGTTTCCTGAAAGAGCACAACATCCGACAGTTTTCCCGATAGCGCGGCAGCATGGCCGTCGAAAGGAAGACCGGCGATATCCCCTTTTTTCCTTTTTCAGAGTGCATTTCCTTTCCTCCTCACTGAATTCTCCCCGAGCTTGCGTTGTGAGTCAATGGGATGCCATTCCATTTTTCAGTGAAACCACGGACGGCCGGTGTACGAGTTGGAGAAAAATCCATTGAATTCCATCGCTCATCCGTTATAAAATAATCAGTTCTCGAATTACTCGAGCGGGGAGAATCCCATTAAAGACAAGATTCCTGTTAAAAAAGAATCTCTCCAAAGCCTGTCCTCCCGTCTTTCCATGTATGCCAATCAGGGTTTGACGCGACTAGAGTTTCTGGAAAAAGCCTCGGCGCTCCTTCTCGATAGCGCCGGATGCGATGAAGCCGAACTCTGGTTGATCTATACGGAGCATCCCCAGCGATGTGAAGTAGTGACACGGATAAAGGACAGCTTTCATTTCGAAATCAGGAAATCAGACATGGAAAAAGAGTTGAGAAGCGATATGAAAGCCGATTCACGTTTGGTTGTCCCGCTCTCAAACCGCCACAGTGTCATAGGCCTTCTCCGTCTCAGCGGCAAGCGCCACGATTCTTTTACCGAATCGGACAGGATCTTCTTCGAGAACCTGGCCCAGCCCCTGTATATTTCGCTGCACACCCAACGGGTGCAGGCCGCCCTTCGAGAGCGGGTGAAAGAACTGACCTGTATGTACGGCATCGAACACGCCGCCGGCGCAGAAACTGCACTTGATGGATTCCTGCATAAGGCAGCCGACCTGCTCCCCCCGGCTTTTCAGTACCCAGACCTTGCCGGGGCCCGGATTGTCCTTGACGACCGTTCCTATACAACCGCAGGATTTGCCGACCGGCGGCCGCGCTTGTCCGCGGACATTACGGTTCGCGGTGAAAAGGCGGGTACGATTGAAGTGATGTACTCCCATGCGGCTTTTACGTTCGACGAAGGACCCTTCCTCAAGGAGGAGCGCAATCTGATCGACAATGTCGCACGTGCCATATCACTTATTATTGAGCAGAAAAGGGCTCGGGAGGAACAGGCCGGACTCAAGGAGCAGATTCGGCGCGCCGACCGCCTTGCCACCATCGGCCAACTCGCCGCGGGCGTCGCCCATGAGCTCAACGAGCCGCTCAGCGCCATCCTCGGATATGCGCAACTCATGGGGAAAAAGACGTCTGCGCCGGAGCAGATGAAGCGTGACGCGGAACGGATCGTGAAAGCCTCTCTCCACGCGCGGGAAATCGTCAGGAAGGTGCTGATCTTCGCCCGTCAGGTTCCCACAAGACGGGCCAAGGCCGATGTAAACCAGATCGTCAACGACGGACTCTACTTTCTCGAAGCCCGCTGCGCCCGAGCGGGCATCCGTGTGGTGCGCAAGCTTGAGAAGGATCCGCCTCCGCTTATCGCCGATCAGTCGCAGCTGACCCAGGTATTGGTCAATTTGATCGTCAACGCCGTGCAGGCCATGCCGTCCGGGGGCACGCTTACCGTCGCCACGGCGTCGGCAAAGGATCATGTCTCGCTTATTATAAAAGACACGGGGGAAGGCATGACTCCTGACGTAAAAAAACGGATATTTTTCCCCTTCTTCACCACCAAGGACACGGGCCAAGGCACCGGACTGGGGCTCCCGGTCGTGCACGGGATCGTGACCGCTCACGGAGGCACCATCACCGTGGAGAGCGCGCCGGGACGCGGCTCCCGTTTCGAAATCAGACTGCCCTTGTCCGCTCCGGACGGCCTCCGGGACGGCGCGGATGAAGCACCAAAGCGGGCGGAGGCGACATGAGTACGCGAACGAAAGAAAAAACGATCCTGGTGGTCGATGACGCGATCGACACGCTGGAGGTCATCAAACGCAATCTGACGGATGGGGGTTACCGGGTGTTCACCGCCGCCCACGCGGCCGGGGCCATCGAGCTCCTTGACCGCGCGCGCATCGACCTCGTCATCACGGACATGAAAATGCCCGGGGTAAGCGGGAGCGACCTCATCAGGCATGTGCGGGAAAACCACCGCGACGCTGAGATCATCGCCATCACAGGCTATCCGTCCATCCAGGGAGCGGTGAGCGCCGTTAAAACCGGCGCTTTCGAATACCTGCCCAAACCCTTCACCGACACCGAGTTGATGGACGCGGTGGGCAAGGCCCTCGACAACCTGAGCCTGCGGCAAAGCATCCGCAGCCAGCTTGCCGCCAGGGACGGATCGCCCCTGGGACTCATCGGCGAATCGGAATCCATGCGTCAAGTGTTCCGCGCCGTGGAAAAGGCGGCCACCGCGCCGGCCACCGTGCTCGTGTCGGGGGAAAGCGGCACCGGCAAGGAACTGGTGGCGCGGGCCGTCCACTACACCGGCGCGCGCGCCTCGGCCCCCTTCGTGCCCGTCAACTGCGGCGGCATCCCGGAGAGCCTGCTCGAAAGCGAACTTTTCGGCTACGTCAAGGGCGCCTTCACCGGCGCCTTCGAGACGCGCGCCGGCTTTTTCCAGACTGCGGACGCCGGAACGATCTTCCTGGACGAAATCAGCGAGATGGGCCTGACCATGCAGGTAAAATTGCTCCGCGTCCTGCAAGACCGGGAGGTATACATGATCGCCTCCCGCCGTCCCCAGAAAGTGGACGTCCGCATCGTGGCCTCGACCAACAAGCATCTGCCCGATGTGGTGAAAAAAGGCCTTTTCCGCGAGGACCTTTTCTACCGGCTCAATGTCATCTCCATCACCCTGCCTCCATTGCGCGAACGGGGCGACGATATTCTCCTGTTGATTCATTATTTCGTGAACAGATTCTCCCGGGAAGCGAACAAGCCGGCGATTCGCTTCTCAACAGCCGCCATGCACATCTTAAAGAATTATTTCTGGCCGGGGAACGTGCGCGAGTTGGAAAACCTCGTCCAATGTCTGGTGATCATGGCGGAAAACGAATTGATCGATTCATGCGATCTCCCCTCGCTCATGCGTTTTTCAGCCAACCACCGGACGGGCTTCACCCGCACCCTGGCGGACGTCGAATGCGATTACATCCGCAACGTATTGGCCAGCGTCAACGGCAATAAAACCAAAGCGTCGAAAATTCTGGGGATCGACCGAAAAACATTGCGCGACAAAACGGGCTGAAACGGGGGAGGGCGCCGCTACGGCGATCCCTGCTTCCCGCATTCCCGGCACGCGCCGAATCCGCCGCGGCAGATCCCTTCCAGGAGGGAACAGACCTCCCTGTTCGCGTGATCGGCGTGAAAGGGGAGCGTGAATTCACCGGCGAATACCTTCTCCCCTACGAATCTCGACTCATTCTTCCCGCTGTCTATCCACTCGTACATCGCCAGGACGCCTTCGAAGCGGCCCGCGACGGCGACGACCGCCGGAGCATGAGAGACGTTGTGCCGGGAGAGTATCTCGCAGCCCTCGAAGACAAGGCTTCCCCGTTTCCCATGTCCGAAATATCTTTCCTCGCCGTCTTCGTCTTGCCTGAAATGCACGAGCACGATTCCCGGTTGATTGGATTCCCCGATCTGATACATTTTCCGCAAGGAGAAGGAGGTTCCGTTGGATTCCATGAATAATGAGGTCATCTTCGGAGCGGGAGAGGTTCGCTTCATTCCCCATGCCCCCCATATGCTGAATGAGTCCGGTCCGATTTCACCCTTGGCCGCCTCGACCGTGGACGATGCGAGGGACGCCCAGGAGGGCTCGGCGGAACGGATCAAGGCCTCTATTTGATACGCTCCAAAATCTCGCACGTGGTAATCGAGATGCGTATCGCATAATGAGCTCATGACGGTTCCGGTATCAAAAACGAGCGGCATGATCATCCGCCACTCATCGGCGTATGAGGCGGGAACCGGCATATTCAAGGCGCCGAGGCTTCTCAGCGCCTCGGCGTCCTCATAACGGGTGGCCTGGTAGGCGATCGCCTGGGCGATGGCGCGCGCGAAGGAAGGCACTTGTACCGCGTGTTTTTTCTCGGGGTCTTTGTCGTGATACGCAGTATTCCATGAAAAAGCGAGAATCAAGGCTTTTATGTGCTTCGGCTGCAGTTCGGGAATGATATACTTGAGAACGGCGGCCAGCGAGGCGATCTGGGGCACGGCGAAGCAGTTGCCGGTCATGGTCATCAAGTTCCCTTTCTGATGAAACGCCGGCACTCCCTTGGCCGGAGCGGCAAGAATAACGCCGTCGCCGTATGCCGACGAGTCCAGCATCCTGGATGGACTGCAGGATGACGTTCCGCCCGCAAAAAGCACATTCGGCTCCGCCGCCAGGAGCGCCTCATTTCCGCTGAGAAATTCGGGCATATTTCCCGCGGGCGCGATAAAAAGGGTTTTGTCGGATTTATCCCTGATCACTCTCAGCAATATGTTGAGATCTTCCTGGTCCAATTTGTTGATATCATCCTTAAAAAAAGCGAAAAGTACTATATCGGGGAAGGGAGTAGTGCTGACGCTTGCTTTCACCAAATTTTGAAAATTTGATGCTCCGACGCGATCTGAAAGAAAAAGAAACAACTTCTCCCCTAATAAAGCGGATGCGAGTCCGTTCATTTCTTTTCTCGCGCCCGCCTCATAATAATCCGCCGCGAGAATGCTTGTCATTGCATGCATATGCGAAAAACCATAGTACGGAGTATCATGGACACCCAAATCAACTCCGAGAATGGCATATCGCTTGTGCGAGAATATCTGGTTGAAATTCTTCTTCAAATCCACCCCGCCATTGTCGATGACCGTGACGTAGACATGATCACGGGCGCTTTTCCCGCTGTGCGTACGCCAGGCTTCCACTTTTTCTTCCATTTTTTGAAATATGGTCAAGCCTTGAAACCATTCCGTATCAGCAAAGGCGTACTTATTCGCGCCTTCCAGGCTCCAATTATCAGTGGAGGCCATGCAGACGCCCTCGGCGAAGGTCGGTGCGCCCGGCGAGAGGAGGGCGGCCAACACGACAACGAGTGCTCCCATGAGACAAATCCGCCTGAGACCTTCAGCAAAATGCAACCATGGATTTTTCATCCTTCCACCTCCGGCAACGTAACAAAATCACGCGGATAAAAAAGAGTCATTGACGCTTTTCTTCCAGGATTTCTCCGTAAAGTCAACATAACACCCGAACCCGATCATTTCAATCCGCCCGCCTCAAATGCCAAGGCATCCAAACACGGGCTTGACGCTTCTCGCGATTTTTTCGGTGAGAAACGCCCCACTGGCCGATTTTTCCCCGGTCGTCAAAGGCGAAATACACCTTTTCAATCTTGCAGTAAGCCAATCGACACCAAAGATACCTCGGTCCCGGTCTTCTCTACCTCCAGGAAAGAACGATTTTTTCGGCATATTTCACGATAATGGAAAAACACTATTCTGTTTGATTTTTTTCCGGATCCTCGTCATGCACGGTACGGATATTGCCACATAGGGAAACAGGTACCTGCCGCCATGTACCTTTAAAAGACCATGGCCGGCGCCGGCAAACAGTGACATGTCCATCAATTACAGGGACGGGGAGAAAAAATGACCAATAACACCTGTCATGAAAAATACGAAACAGGCCTTTGCTCCACCTGTAAAAACGCGCCCGACTGCACGCTGTGCGTCGAGCGGACCATTCCCGTATGGGACTGCGCGGAATACGACGGCACGTCGCCCGTGCCCGTCATCACCACCCCTCCAGATAAAGGGGAAATCGCCTTTGTCGACGCCGGTTCCCGGGAAGACGGCACCCGGTATAAGGGGCTTTGCGTTGATTGCCAAAACCGAACGACATGCACCCATAATAAGCCCGAAGGCGGGATCTGGCACTGCGAAAATTACCAGTAACCAGACACTCACATACTCCAATCACGCCGGACCGCGCATTGCGGCCCGCCGACACGAGGACGGCACATGAATAACAAGCAACTGGACTCCATTATCGACAAATACCATGACCAACCGGGCGGACTCATCGGCCTGCTGGAGGAGACCCAGGGGCTTTTAGGGTACCTGCCCGAGTACGTCTTGCGGGCAATCTCTGAAAAAACAGGCCGCCCCCTGGCGGACGTGTACGGCGTGGCCACGTTCTATCGTGCTTTCAGCCTCAAACCGCGGGGCAGGCACCTGGCCCTCATCTGCCTGGGTACGGCCTGCCACGTCCGCGGCGCTCCCCGCATCGTTGAGGAATTCGAAAAACACCTCGGCGTGAAAGCGGGTGAAACCACGAAAGACAAGGAATTCACGGTTGAAACCGTCAACTGTCTCGGGGCGTGCGCCCTCGGTCCCACGGTCGTGGTTGACGGCCGCTACTATTCCCACGTCAGCCGGCGCAAAGTCAGGGAAATTATCGCCCAAACAAAGCGGGGACAGGAAACGGGTGATCCGGCCGCCGATCGGCGCTTGGTGCCCATGGAAGCCTCATGTCCCGCCTGCGGTCAAAGCCTTATGGACGGGAAACACCCCACGGAGGGACGTCCGTCCATCAGTCTGGAATTCCTGAGCGACGGGGGCGGAGGACGCCTGCATCTGTCCTCACTGTACGGCAGCCCAGTCGCTGAATGGGAACCGGCGCCGCCACCGTCTTCTCCCGTCTCAGCGGTCGTCCTGTGCTGCCCGCATTGCGGGAAGGAATTCGAAAGCCGCTCCCTCTGCGCGGAATGCGGCGCCGACATGGCGCTCCTCCGTATCCACGGTGGGTTTCACCTTGAAATCTGCACCGTTCCGGCCTGTCGCGGTCGACTTCTCTCACTGATTCCCACACCAGCCGAAAAGAGGACGTGACCATGAAAAAATTCCAATCAGCCGCCGAATTATCCTCCTACCGGGAAAGCCTCCGGTCCGGAAACGGGCAAGGGAAACCCTGCCTTGTGATCTGCGGCGGCACGGGCGGATTGGCGAGCGGCTCGAACGATCTGATGCGGATCATCAAGCGCACGATCCTGGAGCGCGGGCTGGCGGACAAGATATCACTGCGCATTACCGGCTGTCTCGGTTTCTGCGAAATGGACCCCTTCATTATTGTCGAACCGGGCAACAACCTGTACCCCAAACTCACCATGGACGACGTGCCGCGCATTATTGACGCCGCCTTGGCCGGCACGGTGGCCGAAGACCTGCTTTACCGCGAACCAGGTTCCATGATCAAACGCGTCAGCGAAGGGGATATCCCGTTCTTCAGCGGCCAGACAAGACTCATTCTCGGGCATAACCGGGCCATCGATCCGATTCGTATCGAAGATTACCTCCGCACCGGCGGATACGAGGCGCTCGAAAAGGCCCTCGGCGCCGAGGATCCGGGATGGATCATCAACGAGATACTCGAGTCCGGGCTGCGCGGGCGAGGCGGCGCCGGGTTCCCCACGGGTAAAAAATGGGACCTCGCCCGGCGCGCCGACGGGCGCCGCGGTAAATACCTCGTCTGCAATGCCGACGAGGGCGACCCGGGCGCCTACATGGACCGGAGCCTGCTGGAGGGCAATCCTCACGCCATTGTGGAAGGCATGATCATCGCCGCCCGGGCCATCGGGGCCGACCGCGGCATCATCTACGTGCGCACCGAGTACCCGCTCGCCATCCGCCACGCCACCCTGGCCGTCAAAGAGGCGGATCGCCGCGGCCTTTTGGGAAAGAACATCCTGGGGAGCGGTTTCGGCTTCGAAATCGAAATCTTCCACGGTGCGGGTGCTTTCGTATGCGGCGAGGAGACGGCGCTTATCAAATCTATTGAAGGTAAGATCGGGGAACCGCGCCAGCGCCCGCCCTTTCCCGCGGAGCGCGGCGTCTTCGGCCGTCCCACCTGCATCAACAATGTGGAAACACTGGCCAACGTGCCGTACATCATCCGCCAGGGCGCGGCCGAGTACCTGAAAATCGGCACGAAAAACAATGCCGGGACTAAAATATTCTCCCTGGTGGGCAAAATCAAGAACACGGGACTGGTTGAAGTGCCGCTGGGCACTCCCATCAGCCGGGTGGTCTACGAGATCGGGGGCGGCCCGGCGGGCAAGACCCGTATCAAGGCCGTTCAGACAGGCGGCCCGTCCGGCGGTTGTATCCCCGCTTCGCTGTTCGACCTGCCGCTTGACTACGACAGTCTGGCCAGAGCCGGCTCCATCATGGGCTCGGGCGGCATGATCGTCATGGACGAAAACACCTGCCTGGTGGATGTGGCCAAATATTTCATGGCGTTCCTCAAGGACGAATCCTGCGGCAAATGCTTCACCTGCCGCAAGGGAACCCAACGCATGTACGAGATTCTGGACGACATCACCGCCGGGCGGGGCACGATGGAGCACATCGCCCTGCTTGAGGAACTGGCCCTCACCGTCAAAGACACCACCATGTGCGGACTGGGCCAGACGGCCGCCAATCCGGTCCTGAGCACCCTGCGATATTTCCGTCACGAATACGAGGAGCATGTGCGTGACAGGAAGTGCGCCGCCTTCGTCTGTAAAGATCTGGTCGGCCCCCCCTGCCAGGCGGCCTGTCCCCTTGACACCGAAGTCTGGCGCTATGTGGCCCTCATAGAGAAGGGCGAATATGAAGAAGCCTACCGAGTCATCCGGGAGGCTAATCCCTTTCCCTCTGTGTGCGCCCGGGCTTGCGACCGCAAGTGCGAACACAAATGCAATCTGGGGGCAAGCGGCGGAGAAGCCATCGCCGTGCGCGCCCTGAAGCGCTTCGTCACCGACCGGGTCGATCCGGCGGTCTACAAACCCGTTCCGGCCCAAGGCAATGGCAATGCCGCGCTCAAGGTGGCGGTGGTGGGCGCGGGCCCGGCCGGGCTCACGGCCGCGCATTACCTGTCGCTGGCCGGCTACACGGTGAACGTGTTCGAAGCCGAAACGGAGCCCGGCGGCATGCTTTCCAGCTCGCTTCCCGCCTACCGCCTGCCCCGGGACGTGGTGCGGAAGGAAATCGACTCCCTCATGAACGACCGCATCACCGTCACGTGCGGCCGGGTCCTGGGACGCGATTTCAGCCTGGCAGACCTCTTTTCCCTGGGGCACAAGGCCGTGTTCCTGGCCATGGGCGCGCACGGAAGCTGGCCGCTCGGCCTGGACGGTGAAACCGTGCACGGCGTGTATCCTTCCATCGATTTCCTCAAAGCCTGGAACCTGCGGGGCGAGCAATGGGCGCGCGGCCGCGTCGGGATCATCGGCGGCGGCAATTCGGCCGTTGACGCGGCTCGGGTGGCGCTCCGCCAGAAGGACGTCGAGTCGGTGGTCCTCTTCTACCGCCGCACGCGCGGGGAAATGCCCGCCTACGAAGAAGAGGTCGAGGCCGCCCTGGAGGAAGGCGTCACCATTGAGACGCTCGTTTCTCCGGTCAAGATCCACGCCCGCCGGGAGGAGATCGAGGCGGCCGTCCGGGAAGGGGTGGAACTTGAAACCCTGGTCACGCCCACGCGCATCCTCTCCCGGGGCGGCGCATTCACCGGCATCGAGTGCGTCCGGAACAGGCTGGGCGACGCGGACGCAAGCGGCCGTCGCCGTCCGGTTCCCGTGCCGGGGACCGAGTTCAGGACGCCGCTCGACACGCTCATCGTGGCCATCGGCGAGCGCCCCTCGAGCACGGCGCTGGGAAAAATGGGCGTGGCGCTGGACAAGGGAGGCCGGGTGCTGGCGGACCGCGTCACCCTGCTCACCAATATCCCCGGCGTATTCGCCGCCGGGGACCTGGTCACCGGGCCCAACACGGTGGTGGACGCGATCACGGCCGGTAAAAAGGCGGCCCGGCTCATCGACCGCCACCTGCACGGGTTGGAGCTCGAGACGCCGTCCCGCCGCCGCGTGCGGCCGGAGGCGTTCATCGCGCCCGCGAACGTGAGCGATAAGGAGCTCGAAACCGCCCGGCGGGCCGCTCCCCCCGCCCTGCCGGTCGCGAAGCGCAGGCATAATTTCACCGAAATTGACAGCGCGCTCAGCGAAGCAGCGGCCCGCAAGGAAGCGCGCCGCTGCCTGCGCTGCGACCTGGATTTCATCGACAAGGCGATGATTCCGGAGAAGCGGCCAGCGCCACCGGTGAAGAAACGTCGGTCGGCCAAAACAACCGACGCCGCTCAAGCGAATAAGAAACCATCCGCCAAGCCGCGCACCGTCTCAAAAAAGCCGGCGCGTACGGCAAAAAAAACGGGGCCTGACCGGCTCGCGCCCCGGAATACCACGGCGCTGAAAACCGCGAAAAAACCGGCCGCCCGGGGGAACACATCCGTCACGGGCAAGAAAGCGGGGAAAAAACGATGATTCAGCTCACCATCAACGGCCTGTCAACCTCGGTCGAGGAAGGCTCCACCATCCTGGAGGCGGCGCGCTTCCTGGGATTCCCCATCCCCACCCTCTGCCACCTGGACGGTCTCACCCCCTCGGGCAACTGCCGCCTGTGCGTGGTGGAAATAGGCGAAGGCGAACGCGCCCGGCTCGTCTCCTCCTGCACCTACCGGGCCGAACCGGGACTGAAGGTGCGCACCTCCTCCGAGCGGGTGGTGAAGGCCCGGCGCATGATCATCGAGCTCCTGCTCGCCTCCTGTCCGCAGTCGAAGGTCATCCAGGACCTGGCCTCGGCCCACGGGGTCCGCCGGCAGCGCTTTAGGCAGGAGTACGAGGACTGCATCCTCTGCGGGCGGTGCGTGCGCATGTGCGAGGAACAGATGATGGCCAAGGCCATCGGCTTCCGGGGCCGCGGCGAACGCCGCAGCATCGGCACGCCCTTCGACGTCCAGTCCGACGTCTGCCGTCTCTGCGGCGGCTGCCTGTACGTGTGCCCGGCCTGCCAGCTCCGCTGCACATACACCGAGCCGGAAAAAGCGGTCTGCGGCGGCTGCGCCAACATCGCGCCGCCCTGCATTGAGAAGGAACAGTTCAGCGACCTCATGTGCTACATGGATCCATGCGTTGCATGCGAAATACAAAAGGATCAATGAATCCTCTTTCAGGCATATTCGCTTCAAGCGAAAGGAGAATACCATGTCCTATTCACGGATAAACTCGTCCGCGGCCACGCTCACCAAGAACCGGACCGAGGACTCGATCATCCCCACTTCGGGCATGTGCGTCACCTGCGTCGACGGGTGCATCGGCATGTGCGAGATCGGCAAATCGGCCTACCGCGGCCACGAGGTGATCTATCCCCAGCCCTTCGGCGTCATCACCACGGCCGGGGAGAAAAAATACCCGGTCGATTATTCGCACTTCAACATCATGGGCACCGCGGCCGGCGCCCACGGCATCGAGGCGGACAGCGACAAGGCCATCTTTCCCGCGGTCAATCTTGAGGTGAAGATCGGGGGAGGGAAAGGCCTGAAGTTCCGGTATCCCTGGCTCATCTCCGGCATCGGGTCCACCAACATCGCCAAGAACAACTGGGAAGGGCTGGCCATCGGTTCGGCCCTCTCCGGCACCGCCCTCACCATCGGCGAAAACGTGGCGGGCATGGATCCCGCGTCGAAATTCGAAAACGGCAAGGTGGTCGACACGGCCGACCTGAAAAACCGCGTCACGCTCTACCGGGACCACCAGCGCGGCGGCTACGGCGCCGTCATCGTCCAGGCCAACATAGAAGACACGTATCTGGGCGTGCAGGAATACGCGCTTTCGAAGCTGGGCGTGGAGGCGGTCGAGCTCAAATGGGGACAAGGCGCCAAGGACATCGGCGGCGAGGTGAAAATCAACAACCTGAAAAAGGCGCAGATGCTTCACGAGCGCGGCTATATCGTTCTTCCCAATCCCACCGACGCCGTCGTCATCCGGGCCTTCGAGCGCGGCGCCTTCAAGGAGTTCGAGCGCCATTCGCGCGTGGGCATGGTGACCGAGGAAGGCTTCTCCAAACGGGTGGAGGAACTGCGCAAGGCCGGCGCCAAGTACGTGTTCCTGAAGACCGGCGCCTACCGGCCCGCCGACCTGGCGCGCGCCGTCGCGTTCTCCTCCAAATACAAGATCGACCTCCTGACCGTAGACGGGGCCGGCGGCGGCACCGGCATGAGCCCCTGGCGCATGATGAACGAATGGGGCGTGCCGCCCGTGGAGCTGCACACATTGGCGTATCGATATATAAAACACCTGGCGGACAAGGGCCGGTATGTGCCCGCGCTGGCGGTCAACGGCGGGTTCACCTTCGAGGACCAGATCTTCAAGGGCCTGGCCATGGGCGCGCCGTACGTCAGGATGATCGGGATGGCCCGCGCCCCGATCGCCGCGGCCATGGTGGGCAAAACCATAGGCAAGACGATCGATGAACAGCAGATTCCCGTGTACATTGAACGCTTCGGCCGCACCAAGGACGAAATTTTCATCACCGCCTCCCATCTGCGCCATGAATTGGGAGACAAAGAGTACGAAAAGCTCCCCACCGGGGCGATCGGCCTGTACACGTACTACGAGCGCCTGGCGCAGGGGCTGCGCCAGCTCATGGCCGGCAGCCGCAAGTTCGCGCTCGAATACCTTTCCCGCGACGACATCGCCGCCCTGACGCCGGACGCCGCCCGGGTGAGCGGCATCCGCTACATCATGGACGTTGACGCCGAAGAGGCGGATGGAATTCTGTCCTAAGGAATGACGGAACGCGTCAAGGGATTCGAACAGCCGGGACTCCCGACAAGCCCTCTGGCAGGCTGTTGAAAAACCGCATTCGGTTTCTCAACAGCCTGCCAGTCATCCTCTCTGAATGGATCGTTCGACTGTGCAGTGCGCAGTTTCGGCATGCCGAGGATCCTCCGCGTGCTTCGCCGGACTTTTTCCCGGGCCCGTCCGAAACAGCGAGCGGTTCCTGCAGCAGCTTATCCGCCTCTTTCATATTGACGCCCGATGACGGCACGCCGCTCGCGAGTTCCGCCGCCGGAGGATCAACCGTGGAAACCGTCATTTACGAATGGGACGGCGAGTGCGGGTGCGCGGACGACCGCTTCTTCCGCGTCAGGATTGTCGACAAGGCGGGCTCTTGGAACTGCGGCGAGTATGCGCTTGCCGTCAACGTGACGGAATTATAGGCGCGCTCCCGTGTTCTCCCCTGACCGGGGCCCGGTTTTTCTCCGGGACCGGCACGGGGACGTCCCGGTTAGGCGCCGCCGGAGGACGTGTTCCCGTATTCACGGGGCGTTTGTCCCGTCCACTTCTTGAAGGCTTTCCGGAAACTGCCGGCGTCGGCGAATCCCAACAGGCAGGCGATCTCCTCCACGGTATAGTTTTCCGCGAGGTACTTTTTCGCCAGCCGTTCCCGGGTCTCCTCCAAAAGCTTCCGAAAGGAGGCGCCTTCCCCGCTGAGCCGTTCCTGCAGGGTCCTGACGCTGATCCCCAGCTCCCGAGCGACGTTTTTTTGGTTAAGCCGGTCGCCTTCAAGGCTTCCCAGGATTATCCGGATGACGGCGTGGGAAATTTTCCGCGACCCTTCCAGGGAGGACAGGTATTCGTCCGCGTATCTTTCGAAATGGGCGAGCACGTCCCGATCGGGAAGCAGGACGGGCCGGCGGACGATGTCGGGATCAAGGGACAGATAATTTTTTTTTCGCCCGAAACGCACGCGGCAGCCGAACACGCGTTCATACTCCGCCGTTGACGGGGGCGCCGGATGGGAAAAACCGACCTCCCGCGGCCGGTAGTCGCGGCCGGTCAACCTGCGGATCATCGCCACCGCACCGGCGATGACGCATTCACAGCTGTGCCGCGACAGCGGCGGCGCGTGTTTGGAACCTGTGAATACAAGCAGCAGTCTCGCCGCTCCCGGACGGATCCGGCAATCGAACAGGTTGCCGACGATTTTCCGGTATCGCGCCATCTTCCCGTACGCCTCGCCGATCGTCCGGCAGTTCAGCATCATGTATCCCAGGACGGACCAGTGGCCCGGTTCGAAAAACTCCCCCATGTGCAGTCCGAAAAAGGGATCGCCCGCGACGCGCACTCCCTCCTCCTCCACGGCGTAATACTGATCGCCGGTCAGCCGCCGGTCGGGGTTGTTGAGAATGTCGGGATCGAGTCCCGCCGCCCGAAACACGGCCGGGATATCGGCCTTACAATGAGTGAGGTAACGGACGAGCTGCGACAAAACCGAAATCGAAACCGTTGTCGGGTCTTCCGACCGGTCTTTGAACATCGGCCCATCATAGCACGCCGGCGGCGCCCGTTGTCAAGAACGGCGCGACAAGCGCCGTTCGCGCAATAAAGCACAAAACAGGCGGGATTTATCACGGTCACGGGCGCCGCGGCGCGCATACATTGAACGGAGAAATCATCCGCCTGAACGTCCCCGGCGAACGTCAAAAAACCGGCGCTCGCCGCACGGGAAAGGAAACAAGGCGTGATCCCGCTCACGGAAGAGGCGGTCGCGGCAATTACGAAAAGCTGCATCGACCGGTTGATTGAAAAGGGCGGGGATCGGCATGTGCGCTGCCGCTCAAGGGAGGAATTGATCCTCATGGCGGCGGGCCGGAGGGGGGCGCCCGGAGAGATGAAAACACGAATCTATTATTTTTCAGGCACGGGCAATTCGCTTCATATCGCGCGCGAGCTTCGGAAAAGGCTGAAAGGCGCCGTCCTCGCGCCGATGGTAAACGCGGAAAAAAACGGGAACATGGCGCCTGAAGCGGACGCGCTCGGCTTCATATTCCCGATCCACTGCCTGGGCCTGCCCATCGTCGTCGGGGAATTCCTGAAAAAGATCAGCGTGAGGCCGGCTTCCTACCTGTTCGCCGTCGCGTCACGGGAGTGCTCCTCCCGCGTGCGCGACGACATGGACAGGATCCTTTCAAGGCAGGGGAAAAAGATTGATTCCTTTTTTTCCGTGAATATGCCGGAAACGTATCTTCCCATGTTCGAGGTCGATTCGGCCGACGAAGCCGCGAGAAAGGAAGCCGCCGTGCCGGCGGCGCTGGATTCGATCGCCGCGGCCGTCAACGCCGGGGAAACCCGCCGGGAGGCGGACCCCAGGGAGCTCGCCATGTACCTCTATTACGCCCTGCGGCCGGCGATCATGTTCATCTGCAACAAGACGCGATACTTCAATCTTGAAAACAAATTCTTCGCCGACGACACATGCAACGGCTGCGGTCTCTGTGAAAAAATATGCTTGGCGGGAAAAATCGAGATAAACGCCGATCGGCCGGCATGGAACCGGCGGACCAAATGCCTCTTCTGCTTCGCCTGCATTCATTTTTGCCCGGCCCGCGCTATCCAGATCAGACACAGCAAGACGACGGTCAGGGGCAGATATCATCATCCGCTGGTGTCCGCCGCGGAGATTGCCGCCCAAAAACGCACGGGAGTGTCCCTGGAACCGGACGCATAAGCCGCCGGACTCAGTTTTCCGACCGACGGCGCGATCATGCTTCGTGCTACAGCGCCCCACCCCGTCGTACGGCGAAGCCGTCAGGCTCCGACGGCCGACTTCCGGTATTCACAAGGGGTTTGCCCCGACCATTTCTTGAAAGCCTTCCGGAACACGCTGGCCTCCGAGAATCCCAGCAGGTAGGTGATATCCTCCACGGTATATTTTTCCGCGAGGTACTTTTTCGCCAGCCGTTCCCGGGTCTCCTCCAAAAGCTTCCTGAAAACGGTGCCTTCATTCCTGAGTCTTACCTGCAGGACCCGTCCGCTCAACCCCATCTCCTTGGCCACCGTTTTCAACTTCAGGTTCCTGGCGTCGAGACTCTCCAGGAGTATCCGGACGACGGCGTCGGTGGTTTTTTTCCGCCCCTCGAGTTCGGACAGGTACGCGCGCGCGTAGCTTTCGAATTGGGCAAGCAGGCGGCGGTCGGGAAGAAGGACGGGCCAGCCGGCGATCTCCATGGGCACCGTCATATAGGTTCGCTTTTGGGAAAACAGCACCGGACAGCCGAAGATGCGTTCGTATTCGGCCTTGGGGGCGGACAGCGGGTGGGAAAACCCCACCGCCTTGGGCCGCAGATTTCGTCCGGTCAGCGTGCGCACCATCCTCACCGTGCTTGAGAAAACGCCTTCATAGCAATGCCGTGACAACGGGGGGGCGTGTTTAGGAACGGAGAGGACGCACGTCACCGTCCCGAGACCCAGCTGATAGCGGGCGCCGATGACGTAGCCGCATATTTTCTGGTAGCGGGCGGCCTTTTCGAACGCCTCTTCCAGGGTCCGACAGTTCATCATCATGTATCCAAGAATCGACCAGTGGCCGGGATCGAAGAACTCTCCCAGGTGCAGCCCGAAATGGGGGTCTCCCGCAACGCGGGCCGCCTCCTCCTCGACGGCGACAAAATGAGCCACCGGAACCCTGCCGTCGGGGCGGTTGAGAACGTCGGGATCGGCGCCGGCCGCCCGGAAAATGCCCGGTATGTCTGCCTTGAGATGCATGAGATAGCGGACCAGCTGGGTGAGCTCCGAAATCGGGACCGTCATGTGTGGTTCGCCGCCGTGTTTGGACATCTACGGAGGATCATATCACAGAAACGGGATTTTTCAACCGGCGCGCGAATCAAGTCCATATTCCGCGGCGGTTTCCGGGCGTCTGCGCATTCGTGCATAAATTCAACGCCTTTTATCATCATCCGGCGCGGCGCAATGATATATGCTTCAAGTACCCGTCACCCGATCAGCGGCCTGCCGCGAAGAAGGAGCTCATGGAGGAAAGAGAAATGGAACGAAGGCATAACGAAACACTCCTGCGCGCGGCGATTATCATCCTGCTGCCGCTGTGCGTCGTCATTGGGTGCGCCGATCCGGGCGAACGGCCGCCGTTTGCCGCGCAGGAACTCTATTTCACCGACGCCGACCCGGACGTCGGCGAAATAGGCGGAGAGATAACCGTCCGGAAGGCGTCGGACGAGTCCGGCTTCACCCATTACCGCCTGTACTGGACGCCGGATAAAACAGCCGCGAGCGGGACCCTGCTGGCGGAAATACCCAAGACGGGCGGCGACATCGGCTTTCCCCTGCCGCCCAATTCGGTTTCCGGAACGAATTACTTCCTGCTCTGCGTCACCGCCCGTAACGGGGTCGAGGCGGAGGACGGCGTCAGCATTGAAATCGACGATTACGCGGGATCCGGACTCCCCGCCAATACCTACGAGTTCTACAAGCCCCTGGAGGCGGATGAAAACGGCATGATGCGCACCCTCCCGATCGTCTTCCACGTTTTTGAGACCGACCCGGGAAACTCCAGCAACAACGTCCACCAGGCGGTGCTGACGTTCGATCCCGGCTGCGAACAAATAAAGTACACCCCGACTACAGCCGGGTTGACGTTTACATTGTATTTTCCATACGGAGTGAAACATGACATGGCAAGCATCATCAATTTCCCGGTTCATGACGGAGACGGTGATGATGCATACGTGAATAACTACGGCAATGACGAAGGTTATCAATTCGTTTTCGACAAGGTTCCCGGTGAGACGAAGTGGAAACTTGAAATAAAGTACAAACCGCTTTCGCCCTCGTACCTAAGAGGCACAACGGGAGATCCCAACCATACCGATAACGATTCACAATTCATCCTGCTTGCTCATAATGTCATGCTGGCCGACCCCGAACCCGGCGCCATGCTGAGTACGGTCGACGTTACGTTGGGATCCAGGACGCGGGCGCAGTACAATGAAATGATCGACACGGGCGGCGACGTCCCGTTGACAAAAACGGGCGTGCGCTTCGATCCGCCTCCGGCGATGCTCATCAATCCGCCGTTTTCAGGCGGGGACGTCATCAACCGCGACGTCCCCGCGGGGGCGTCCGCCCCCTTCTGGATAGAGACCTTCCGGGCGTTCGCCTCCAATGACGACGCGGCGGAAATGACCGGCGGCAAATGGACGTACTTCGCTCCGGACGGTTCCACGGCGGAACGTCCGGGCGATATCTGGATCGACCGAAGGTTCAGTCTCCCGGGCACCCATATCATGAGATACGAAGTGGATGAATACCTGTTCTCGGAAGACGATACGATCGGGCCGTATTATCGGTACGTCTGGGTGAGGCTGGAACAGAAATGAGGCGCCATATGAGCGGACGGAACAGTCTTTTACCTTTTATCTTGTCATTAGGCGTGCTCGCCTTGGCTGGTTGCCGACTGGCGGACAAAAGGCCCCTGATTACCCCGCCGCCGCGGCATACCAGGATTTCAAGCGGCGCTTTATACACTCTTTTTTTGCATGAAGACGCCGCGATAAGGGGATGGGGATGCAACGCCGCCTATCAACTGGGACTGGAAGACAATACGATTCCGTATCCCGATCCCGTCCTGATATCGGGCCTGGCGGATGCCTCCGTCATCAACGCGGCGCTGAACAACGCTTTCGCCGTAACGGAAGAAGGGGCATTGTACTCCTGGGGGGAGAATCAGTTTGGAATGTTGGGCATCGGCGTCGCGGATGATCCGGAAAAGGCCGTGTTTCACACCCCTGATCCGGTCCGCGTCGACCTGCCGGGCGTAGTCTTTACGAGCATTCGGGCCGGTCAAACCCACGCCATCGCCCTGGACGCGGCGGGGAACGTCTGGACGTGGGGGAGCAACCGGTACGGCGAGTTGGGCGTGCCGGGACTGGAAAATCAGAACGCGCCGCATCGTCTGGACGACGGCCGTCTCAACGGCAAGGTGACGGGGATAGCGGCCGGCCACTTCTCGTCATACGCGCTGGTGGACGCCGACGGGGACGGTATCGGAGAACAACTCTACGCCTGGGGAGACAATGTCTATGGCGAGCTGGGTTTGGGTTTCCGCGGGGGAATCGTGACCGCGCCGACGGCGGTCCCCCGTCTGGCGAATGTGGTGAAGATGCTGGGCGGAAATCATCGGTGCGCCGCATTAAAATCCGACGGCACCGTCTGGACCTGGGGCCGGAACGACCGGGGACAGCTGGGGCTGGGACATACGGACGATACACCCGTACCGTCTCCGATGACCGGCATTGCGTCCGTGGTGACGGACATCGCCTGCGGCTACAGGCATACGCTGGCGTTGAGTGAGGACGGCGCGTTGCTGGCCTGGGGTGATAATGAATACATCCAATTGGGTGCGGGTCATGACAAGCTTGAGGAATATTATACGGTCCCGCAACACGTGATGATGATGACGGGCGTCGTTGCCGTCGAGGGCGGCGCACACCATTCAGTCGCCCTGAGGGAAGACGGCACCGTCTGGACCTGGGGAAGTAATCCATTGGGTGAACTGGGGCGGGATCCGGAAGAATTGCCGTATACGTTCGTTCCCCTGCAGGTACGCGGCCTGGACTGAGTGCCGCAGCGGCGGGGAAACAAAATGAAAGGAGCGTTCGGTGGTGCGGAAGTTCGCGTCGTTTTTTTGCGTTATCGTTTTTGTTTTCTCATGCGATCCCGGGAATTTCCCGCCGGCGGATTCCTTTCAGATCCGTTTCGCGAACAAAGGGGGAATAGAGGGCACGCAATTCTCGATAGGCAAAAGCGTGGATGATCTCGTCTGTGAATCGGGCCCGTTGTCCGTGGACCAGATCACCGCTTTTTTATACGTGGCCGCGGAAACGTATTCCCTTTGGTTTGACATAGGAGGCGGCTGGTTTCTCTTTCAGCCGGGATACTCTTTTGAGATCGGGAAAAAATACGAATACGGCACCGACGGCGGGGCTTCCATGTATGTTGTGATTGTTGATAATTAAGTAGCCAAGGACGTCCGAAAACCGGCGCGGACGGGACGGGGACGGCGCACTGCAATTGACCGGTACGGAGAAACCGGAACACATGCAGAAAACGAATTCACCATGAGGAGGTGTACGATGAAGCACACAATCAATTGTCGATTTCCAAATCGCATGACGGCGCGCGGCGTAAGGGGTAGATCTGTTATACTCTTCCTATTCATACCCACGGTCGTGCTGCTTGCATCCTGCCAGCAACCGATTGGGCAGGAACAATATTCGCCTGTCGCCTATGGTACGGTATTGCTTGACGGCGAAATAATATCAGGAACGGGGAATTTCACCATTACGCATTCAGAGGCGGGGCACTATGATATCGCCGTTGCCGGGCATACATTCACCAATGACAACACCGTCGTGGAAGCCACCCTTTACGCCGCCGGGGCGGAGGAAGTCATTTCCTGGGCCAGGTCGTTTGACGTCCTGACAATTTACATAAGAAGCGCTTCAACGGGCACGTTCGTCGACCGCGGTTTCTCATTCACCATATGGGAAGGGCATGGAGAATGACCGGTTGCTTTCGCCGCGCGGGGCGTCCGGCGTTTCCCGCAGCCCCACGCGCGCGACAACCGCGCGATCGCCGGTCCGGATGCGCGCGTCGTTCCGGCCGGCGTTTTTTTATTTCGCGAATAATCGGCTGAACGGATCGCCGCGCCGCCATATGTTTCGGCTCGCCGCGTCAATACCCCTGGCGTATGTACGATTTTGACTTGAAGGAAACGTCCATGGAGAGGGTCGTGACTGCGTTCGATAATGAAACGCCGGATCCGAACATCTGGGTTCACGTCGATCCCGAGGAACGGTAGAGCGGACAAAATTCCGTTCGACAGCCTTTGAAAACCGAACGATCCGAGTAGGCGTGCCCCAGCCGGCGACCTTCGTGTTGGGCGGCATTCCTGCGAACCCATACCACTCGTGCAGCCGCATGAAGCCGTCGCCGCCGGGGTTCTCCGGTTCGTCGTTCGGACCCGCGATGTACCCATCGAGCGACATTGACATGTAGAGCACCGATACAGACATCCGCACCTCCACCATTCGTTTCAGACCGTAAAGCAGCTTCATGTATACTCAATCGTTTTACATTTGTCATACAGAGACTTTACTAAGTCTCTGTATGATTGAGTATAGTACCGAGTTGTTCGGCCAGCGCGACAATAATGCCCTCGGGGCCGCGGAGGTAGCAGAGTCGATACATGTCCCCGTACCGCGTCATCCCGCCGATGATTTCAGCCCCATGTTTCCGCAGGCGGGCGACGACGTCTTCTATGTCCGTGACGGCGAACATGATGCGACGGATGCCCAGCGTATTCACCGGCGCGTCCTCCGGCTCGGCCCTGACCGCCTGGGGCGTGTGGAATTTGTCCAGCTCGAGCCGCCCGTGACCGTCCGGGGTCCGCATCACGGCGACGTCGCTTCTGACGCCGTCGAGCCCGACGATGCGGTCCACCCACTCTCCCTCGACGGCAGTCTCCCCCTCAAGCTCCAGACCAAGTTCGATAAAGAACGCGATTGCGGCTTTGAGGTCGTCGACGACGAGGAGGACATTATCCATCCGTATCAATTTATTTTTTGTCATGGCTCTCCATCCTGTTTTGAAGCCGGGGCGTACATCAATATAACGCCGCCCGTCTGCAGAGGCTGTGTTTTGATGAGAACAAGCTTTTGATAAGGCAGGTCTTTATTGAACAAGCACCTGCCCTTGACCAGAAAGACGGGAGCGATGCACAGACGGTAATCGTCAAAAAGATTCGCTTTCATGAGCGATGCCGAGAGGATACCACTCCCGAAAACGAATAAATTTCCATCGCCTCCTTGCTTTAGTCTCGGTAGCTCAGCGACTGCATCGCGCACAATAATTGTGTTGTTCCAATCGGCGGCCTTGAGCGTGGAGGAACAAACCGCTTTCTGCAGTTTATTCATGTAATCAGCCGTTTCTCCTTCGGCCTTGCTCCAGTAGTCCGCCATGCCGCGGTACGTTTTTTCTCCAAAAACGAGCATGTCGGCTGACTTGAACTGTTCATTGCTGAAATCTTCAAGCTCTTTACACCACACGCGATCGTGAAAGGCCAAATCCCACGCCTTCTCACCCTCGAAGCATCCATCGAGCGAGATAACATTCCACATGATAAGTTTTCTCATTTTCCTTCCTTCACAAAACCATTATCGTGCTCATATCCCGCCTCCTGCGTTGCCGCTCACCGGCGGGCAAACCGGTCCGCCTACTTCTTGGGGTACGCGTAACTCACCATCCACTGAATGCCGAACTTGTCCCTAAAGCTTCCCCAGTACTCTCCCCACGGCTGGTCCGCGATGGCCATCTCCACGGCGCCCCCCTCCGAAAGGTTCCGGAAAATCCTGTCCGCCTCCTCCCTGCTGTCCGGATGCAACGATACGTACACATTATTGCCGACGACGATTTTTTGACCCAGGGATTCAAGCGAATCGGACCCCATCAGGGAGACGCCGTCCGCGATGGGAAGACGGATATGCATTATTTTGTTTTCGTCTTCCTTGGGAATCGTGACCCCTTCCATGGGCATGTCCTTGAATCGGACCACCGATTCGAACTCGGTTCTGAAAACCGATTTATAAAAAACGAACGCTTCTTCCGTGTTGCCCGCAAAATTCAGGTACGTGTTCACCTTTGTCATAATATGACCTCCTCATACCCGTAAAAAAAAACGATTAAAGCCCATCGGGAAAACGGGGAAATTGATAAATAAAAATTCCCCGCGCATCCTATTCAAAGAATCCCTTCAGAATATGGCCCTTCAAAAACGGCTCGATGGAACCCATCGGCAGATCGGTCCGGTTGATGCTCGCAGTGTGCGAAGTGGCCGGCAAGACGGCGAGGCGCGAGGCCGCCAGCGGCTTGCCCATGTCGCCGCCGCCCGACAACCGGAACATGGCGATTTGCACGATCATACGGCACCTTCCTTTCATCTTCGTGAAAGCGTGACGCGTTAAATTTCACGAACGGGGAGGCTCGATTGGAAGAGGAACATTCACCTTTTCATTGATTGTTTTCCCCGCGCGGCGTTCCCGGATCGGGAAAGGAGTTGAGCGGCGGCGACCGCACATTATTCAATTGCACAATGCCGGTTATTTTATCTATAATGAAACTGGAAGGCCTTCCCGCCCCGACGGCGGGTGAAATTTTCAGCAGGGTCCGCGCATGAAAGACAAGAATGATGAAAAAAACAGAATATTTGAAATACTGAACAATGAGATATTCACCACGGAATTCATTTCCGGCATCGCCGGCGACCGGGTACTGGATAAAACGCAAAAATCATTATACGAAAAGCTCCTTCGCGAAAGCGGCGGTGATCTCTACGTCAACCTGCTCTTTTATATTACGCATCAAGTCTTTGAAAACGACAAGGCCAAAACCCTGTGGGAGGAAATCCTCGTTCATAAAAAACACCTTTCACGGGTACTGAAACGGAACGTGGAAATATCCGTCGCCACGCTGGACTACCTGACCAATATCAAGGACGAAATGCGAAACCCCAAGCTTATCGGGGAGGCCTTTATCGGGAAAATAGCCGAAATGGCCTCGATCGACGGTCTGACGAAACTCTATAACCGGCAATACCTGCATGTGAAAATCGACGAAGAATTGCGGCGCCATGACCGATACGGCGTCACGTTTTCGCTTCTCATGATCGACATCGACGATTTTAAAAAGGCCAACGACACGCGCGGCCATCAGTACGGCGACGGGGTATTGACGCGGTTAAGCGGGCTGCTTGACGGCGCGCTGCGGGACCTGGACGTCTGTTCACGATACGGGGGGGAGGAATTCGTCATCATCCTGCCCCATACGGACGGGGCGGAGGCGGAGGAGATCGCCGAAAGAATACGGGCGGCCGTCGAGGAACAATTCAAAAACGACATGCAGATCACGGTGAGCGTCGGCCTGTCGAATTGCCCCAACAGCGCGACGACGATGAAGGGCATGATAAAAAAGGCCGATGACGCCTTGTATGAATCGAAAAGACGCGGGAAAAACAGGGTGACGCTCAAATAGCCGGCTTATGAAATTGCCGGAGTCGGTTTTCTCTATCGGAAATTGAGGAGACCGGCTGAAAAATAGAGAAAAATCTTTCAACCCGGGTCCGGCAATTTCCCGTTGACATCCGCCGTTTTCAGGCCTCGAGCCCCGTCAGCTTCAGGCTGACGTCCCATAAGCGCCGCCGGATATCCCCGTCATAGGAGCTTTTCGGCGTGCGGACGACGCGGCGTTTTTCGTCGATGCACCGGCCGTTCAGGCTCCCGGCGTCCTTGGCGGTGGCGAGCCAGAGATACAGCTCCGCCATATCCATCTGGGAAAAATCGCTCCGGGCCTGAATCAAATACAGCCACTTTTTGAGGGGCGATATCCGGATTTGCAGGTCGTCCCCCAATTTTTCGTTCGGCACCCAGACGCAATTGACGGTGACGGACGTCTCCCGAAGCCTCGCGGCGAGCTCGTAGGTGAACATGACCAGGGCGAGCTTCGCGTGGTGGTAGGCGTGCGCGGGGCTGTAGCGGCGCTCGCTGTTCAGGTTGTCGAACTCAATGGTGAGAAGGGGATAGAGCGAAAGCCCCCGGGACACGATGTTGACGACGCGCGAGACCCCGCCGTTCTTCAGCGAATCCAGAAGCAGATTCGTGAGAAGAAAAGGGCCCAGGTAATTCATCGCGAAGATGAGCTCCCGGCCGTCTTCCGTCAGCACCGGCCGCGACAGGGAGAGATCGAAGTTGGCCACGTTGTTGATGAGCGCGTCGAGCCTGGCGTATTTTTTTTTGAATTGACCGGCGCAGTCGCGGATCGATTTTTGGGACGACGGATCGCACTCGATGAGGGACACCGAGTTGTTCCCCGTCTTGGCGATGATCTCCCTCCGGGCCGTTCCGCCGCCCTCCATGTCCCGGCAGGCGATGACCACGGTGGATCCGGTGCGGGCGAGCATCAGGGCGGCGGCCTTTCCCACTCCGGAATCCCCGCCGAAGATCAGACAGATTTTGGTTTGCGTTTCATCGTTTTGCAACATTTTTTACACCTCATGTAAGTATACGGGTGAATTTCACCGGAGTCCATTGAGTAATGGGCGTCCGCCCCGCGCCGGTTACCCCATTGATTTGCACACATCGTTCCTTCAAGAGATTGCTTCGGACCAGACAAGTTTTATCTTCGCTCAACGTATCGGGTCCTCGCCGTGGCTCTTTTCAGTATTCCCCCGAAATTCCCCGAAGAACCAAAAACGTCCGGGCGACCATGTTTCTCCGCGCGACAAGGGCGCCGTTGCCGCCGGCGTCCGCCGCGCGACCGGCGCCCGGTGTCAACCATATATACGGCAATTCCTTTCAATTACATAGTGCATAAACACGGGATATCGGATACAATGCAGGCAGAGGTGAAGCGTCATGCAATGTGAAATACAGTACCAGGGCAATAAACAGACTTCCACGGTCGATCTGGAATTCGTCGCCGCCGAAAATTTGCCGACGAAGGTCGTGTACAACGGCAAAACCGGATTCCTCAACCGGAAAACCCGCGAGGTGTTCAAGGACGCGAACCTCGTCGTCCTCTGGCTAAAAATCGTGAAGACCAAGGAACCGATTCCCGAATAAACGACCGCCGCAAGGGAAACCGTCTTTCCCGGGGCTCCATTAACTCCGCATTCCAGAATCCGTTCCGCACCACCCGGTCGACTGGCTTTCTCTGCGGCGGATCGCGGCCGAATTCGTCGAGGATGAGGAGCGGTACGGCGGCGGGCGATTTCACACGACGCTCGCCGCTCCCGTCACCGCGGCCGGCTCCCAACCATTTCAAGAGAGATGCCGTCCGGCGCGCGGACGGCTGAGCGCGCCTTGCGGGATGAACGAACCGTCGTGTATAATCGGCGGGGGGAAAGGCATGACGGCTCATTGGACGCAGAACGACGTATCGGTCGCCGGGGCGCGGCTGCATTATTACCGCACCGGCCGGGGGGACAAACGCCCCCTGGTGCTGGTGCACGGCTTCTCCGACAACGGGCTGTGCTGGGTGCAGGCGGCCCGGGATCTCGAGTCCGAATACGACGTGATCATGCCCGACATGCGCGGCCACGGCCTTTCCGGGCGCCTGCGGCCGGGCGAGGACGTCGACATGGCCGCCGACCTGGCGGAGCTCATCCGCGACCTCAAGCTGAAGCGCCCGGTCGTCTGCGGCCATTCGATGGGCGCGGGCGCCTCCTACGGGCTCGCCGTGCGTTTCCCGGACCTGGCCGGGGCCTTGATCCTGGAAGATCCGCCCTGGTGGATGCCCGGGCGGATGCCGCCCCCGCCCGACGGCCGGGAAGCGGAGAATCCCATGCGTCAATGGGCCAGTGAGCTGCCCGCCCACTCCCTGGAAGATCTGCTCGAGGAATACGGCGGGGATCACCCCTCCTGGCCGGAAGACCTGCTGCACGCGATGTGCGAATCGAAAAAACAGCTCGATCAGGGGATGGTCGATTTCCTGTTCGAGCGAATGAATCTCCCGGGGGCCGACTGGATGGCCACCATAGGGAGGTTCACCACTCCCCTGCTCGTCCTGGCGGGCAGCCCGGAGCTCGGGGGGATCGTCACTCCCGAGGTCGTCGCCCGCATCCGCGAGCTCAAACCGGACGCGACGGTCGTCGTCGTCCCCGGCGTCGGCCACCTCATCCGCTTCGACGCTTTTCCCGCCTTCATGAGCGCCGTGCGGGCATTCCTGGAACGGCTGCCTGATTGAGCGGAACGGAATTCTCGAATGGCTGAGGATGGCGATCGGCAACACAGTATCGCGCCGACGCGGCGTCAGGAGAGCAACAGCGCCGCCCTTGTTTGAGAGCGAAACCTTATTTTTTTCAGATTTCCGGATTTTTGCACTGAGGTCATGCGCGGGGGTGAAGATTTCCACCTTTTTGGAGAAAATCACTTTGCATGGGAAAAACTCCGCAAGCAGTTGCTTTTTCCGGCGTTTATCCGTATACTCAGGCACCGGCATATACCGGTTTTTGTTCGACGAAACGACCGGCAGAAGAACAAAGAATCAAAAAGCGTTCGGAAAGAACGCCCCGCTTGTCCCTTAGATTTTTTTTTAAGAGCGCGAGAGTGGTTATCTTGGGCCTCCTTAGAAGAAATGATTTTGAGACAACGATACGGAGGTTAACATGCAAGATAGCAAACTTTATGTAGGCAATTTGAGTTATTCCACCAGCAGCGAAAAGCTGCAGGGATTGTTCGCCGCCCACGGCAGCGTCGTGCGCGTGAACGTCATGGAAGGCAAAGGATTCGGTTTCGTGGAAATGTCTTCCCAGGCCGAGGCGGAAGCGGCCAAAAAGGCGCTGGACGGGACGGAAGTCGACGGCCGGAACCTTAAAGTGGACAAGGCCCGCCCGCCGTCGGATCGTCCCCGGAGAAGCTTCAACAACAATCGTTACTAGATCGTTCGATCGGGTATAAGGAAAAAAGTCGCCGGCCGGTCGTTTTTTCAAACCGAAATCGGACCTCGCACGCAACCACGGTGGGGAGATGTGTCATTCCTCAATTCATCCCGTCCCTCTTGTGCTTCGGGATCGCATAGGGTACTCTTTGTCTGAACGCACGAAAGGAGCGGTGTACGGATGATACGAACCAACCATCGTCATGTCATAATGCCGGGTATCGTCACCTGTATTTTGTTGCTTTTCTGTCTTCCGGGCTGTCCAACGGGAACGCCGTTTGATCCCGAGCTAGGTCTCATCCACTACTATCCGTTCAGCGGCGACGCTTCAGACCAGGGGTCGGTTCCCAAAGACGGCACGCTCAACGGGGCCACCCCGGCCGCGGACAGGTTCGGCACGACCGATTCGGCTTACAGCTTCAGCGGAGCGGACACCATTGCGCTGGCTTACTTCGCTCCGCCCGCCGAGTTCACCTTGAGCGCCTGGGTCAACACCGCGGACACCAGCGGCACGATCCTCTGCTGGCGGGAGCTTCCCTCATCCCCGGGAACGGACGGGGAATCGTTGGGAGTCGGTGGCGATAAACTATCCCATTCGCGCAAAAACGGGGCGTTCAGCTGGAGCGTCGAGAGCGCGGCTTCAATCAATACCGGCGCGTGGATTCATGTCGCGGTGGTGAAAAGCGGCGACACCTACAGCCTGTATATCAACGGATCCCCCGACGGTTCGGCCTCGGACACGTCGGTACTGACCCTGAACGATCTTACCATCGGCTACAACCTGGCGGGAGTCATAGACGAGGTCCGCGTGTATGACCGGGCGTTGAGCGCGTCCGAGGTCAACGAGCTTTACCGGCTCTAGCAGGATGTTGAAAAAGTTGAGCTTTTTCAACATCCTGCTTATGAAATTGCCGGGATCTGCTTTATATATTTCGAATTAAGTAATACTCATCCAAAAAAACGCGGAAGAAAAATCGTTTTCATCCGGCGCCGATGGCGCGCGATCCCCCGGAACCGGCGGCATTGCGGCCGGCACGGCCGTCATTGACAGGGCGCCGGTTGTCCATTACCATGTGTAAGCTGGCGTGAACGCAGATGCCGGGCCGCCGCATAATGAGATGAGCTTTTTCCGCCGGCGCGTCCGGCGGCGTCATTTTTTTTCAAGAGCCGCCCGCGCCTGCTCCTGAACGCGGGGGAAAAGCAGCGCCTTTTCCAGCGTCTTCCCGCACAAGAGACCCCACGAGGGCGCCATTTCCTTCTGCACCGAATACATTACCGCCAGCGTTTCCACCGCCGCCACGTCGAAATCATGAAAAACGAAAGCGCTGCCGAGCCACTCCGTCCCCGCCTTTTCATTCGCGGGATCGTATTCGTACACCCTGCATTCCTTCCCGGCCCCCTCCCGCATAATGCCGTAGAGCGTATCGACGATTTTCGCGCTCAGCTCTTTTTCCACCTCCCCGCCCCAGACACCGCGCAGATGGTAGATCGCGCTCTTTCTCAGGACGCCGTCGCGCGAATCGGTGAGTTCGATGAGCAGGGCGGCGGCTTCAGGCTCGTTTCCCAGCGCCGTCCCCAGGATGATGCAGGCGGATCTCCTTTGCAGAGCGCGAGAAAACGCCACCGGATCTTCCACGTCGCGGCAGAGGGCCGCGATTTCGGGAATCACCGCCTTGCCCATCGCCCCAAGCTTTTTCTGCGCCGCCTTGGTCGTTTCGGTCAGGGGATCGCCGAGGTTATCGATCTGCGCCCGTATGTCCTCCGGGGAAGGCGCGCAGGCGAACACAAAAACCGCCGCCAGCGTGAGCGGCCAGCGGACCGCCGCCCTGACGATTTTTTTCATCTTCCGGTGCCGCATGTCCTATCCTCCTTTACAGCCCTAAACGAACCGCTCTTCATGCATCCGCCGGCGCCGACCGCTTGTTCGGCGCCGGCGGGGACGGGAGTGGTTTATGCTATTTATAAAAGTCCAGCAGTTCCGCGGTGATGGCGCCGAACTCCTTCTCGAAATCAATCCCGCTCGGTATGACGCGGATTTGCCTTTTAAAAAGGGCGCTGTTTCTTATTTGTCCCAGTATCTCTTCCGTGCCGGCGAGGGAATCAAACTCCTCCTTTTGTACCGTTTGCCCGGCAATGCGGTCGATCTTGCATATCGCCGCGCGGGTCGCCTGAAGGTGGAAGGGGGGGTCCAGGCGCTTGTTTTCCGCCACCGTGAGAGTCAGACGCAGTTCATATTCATGGTCGGGCGTGTATAAAACGAACGCCAGATGGCCGTTTTCGGCGAAAATGGAGGTTTGCGGGCTTCGTGTCCAAAAAAAATCCTTATATGAATGGCCGCCGAAATAAGATACAACGTGTCTTTCAGCCGGATCGTATCCCGTCACATACTGCAGGGGGCGCCCGCTTTGATCGCAGTGATACCGTTCCTTGATCTCAAAATGTCCGTCAAGCAGGCTGTAGCAGATGATGGTGGTGAGGGCTCCGCCCGAATATCCCGCCTCAATGAAAAGAACGTCCCGGTCATACGTGACGGGATCGATGCGCCCGGCGCCTTCGGCGATCTCAGCCGCCTGTAATTCCGATATTTCCTCCGTCAACGAAAAATAGACGGAGCGGGGGGAGGTGAGCTTCCTCTCTCCCCTCGAATAGTAGCGAACCGCCTCCTTGAGTCCGGTCTTTTCGATAAACGCGGCAATGGACACGGCATTGCCTTCCATCGCCGTCCGCAGGGTCACACCCCGCTCAATATGGCCGATTCTCCCCAAAAGGTCGTCATACAGGTAGTAGAGCTCAGCGGTCCCGTTCTCCAACGCGCCTCTGATATTCCGATGGTTCCTCACCGTCACCTTTATCTCACGCCAGGCGCCCCGATCGGCGAGCAGCGCAACCTTTGTCCCGTCATACAAGACCCCGATTCGTTTCCCGTCAGGCGCGTTGTACAGTTCGACGCTGCCGTCGATCATGGCGGCGGAGACGGTCCCCGTCAGACACGTGAAGACCAAAAGGAATATGCATGCGTTTTTCACCTCAACGCCCCTTCCCCGGCGACAAGATGAATTGTAAGATAAAGTGAAAGCAGTTGCAATGATTTATCCATGATGAACATCCGTTCATCAGGCACAAAGATTTTTCGAAGTTCCCCCTACTCCATATCAGGTGGTTGTCTATTTTTCACGACGGACGTTCGTCTCCGCATTCTTGCGGCGCAGGACGACGGTAAAGCGTCGTGGACTCTGCTTGAAAAGCGCCCTTTCATGTAATATGTTTTATACAAACGCGATTCACGGCGGAAAAAAGCTCGGCATATGACGGGCTTATGCACTAGGTGTCGTTCCGACAACGCCGGTCGAGGATCACAAGTGTGATAAGGCATTTCATGACGAAGAATTTACATGTCGTTCTTTTTCCACTGACAATTATTTTTATATCGGCGTGCGGGAAGGAGGATACGCGGAATACAACTCCGGAGCATACCGCGACTGAAACTGAAAAAAAAGGCCATAGTGTGATTTTTGATTCACGCGGTGGAAGTGCGGTTTCGGTTCAGACCGTTGGCCATGACGCCCTGGCGATGGAACCGGCCAATCCGACCAAACCCGGCTCTCCTTTTGTCGGCTGGTATTCCGATTCCCACTGCACGCGTGCATGGGATTTCAATTCCGATAAGGTGACGTCCGACATGACACTGTATGCCAGGTGGTTGACGATCACCCCCGGTCTCTGGCTGGGGGAAAATATAGTATTCAATGTTTCCAGTGACGGGACAATGATAGTCCCTTCGGATGATCTTCAATTGAACGGCCTTCCATTGGTTTATAAACCGGGGGGGGCTGTTTATCAGGAAATTATCATTCGCCATGACGGTTGTTTCAGCGCGGAAGGTCCTGGTGTAACAATCAAAGGCAAGTTTACATCAAAAGACAGCGCCTTGGGCACCGGTGAGGCATACACGGGGGCCGGCGGCCCATGGAGATCTTATTCATGTCCCGCCGGGACAAAACATGTGGGTTCGTTTAGCATGAATTACGGAGTACACGGACAGTTTCATCACGGCCGGCAAAAATCAGTTGCCTTTTCTCCCGACGGCAATTATGTGCTTTCAGGATCGGCAAAGGGCAGTTCAGGCGATTTGCCTTCCGTCAATTTATGGCATACGGCTACCGGGAAAGAGGTAGCAATGTTTTTCACATATCATGAGTTGCAGGTCAATTCCGCGGCGTTTTCTCCCGACGGGAAATATGCAATCTCGGCGTCGGACAGCGATATCAGATTGTGGGATCTGTCCGCTTGATAAGCAGCTTTATTGGTACTAGCAGGTTGTTGGAAAAGTTGAGTTTTTTCAACAACCTGCTTATGAAATTGCCGGAGTCCATTTTTGCACTAGAAATTGGTAAAAAAACAACCGATAAACCATGGAAAGATTCGAATAACGAGTTCCGGCAATTTCTGGTTTTCGTCTATGGAAGCTGTTGAAAAACCGCTTTCGGTTTTTCAACAGCATGATAGGCAACAAGTAAATACTCATAGCAATTTCCGCCCTCAAAGCCCTCATTTCCTCCCTCGTGCCGGAAGAAAAGGACATAAAAATAGCGCTTTCCGGCGTTCACCGGAAAGCGCTCCGTTCGAGTGTGTTTGGGTTAGCTCCCCCGGCTGGAAGGGTTTAGAACTCATTGCTACGAGAACGTAATTGAAGAAATCCCGGATTGTTTGGATTTTTAGCAGTACGTACGCGATTCTGTATTCCGGGATACGATGGCAGGATTTCCATGGTCGCCGTCCTTCACGATTCAGAATCTATGCGAGATATTATCACCTGTCGTAAGTCGAAGGGCAGAAGCCGCCCTAAGCGAAAATACGTCAATCATAAACCTCGCATAATCAGGCCGTCGGGTCAGCAGCCGCTGATGTCCGGAATACAATACAGCCCTTGACCTGTGTGATCGAGGGCGCTATGCTTTCGTAACGAATGGGGGCGGCCAATTACTCCATTATTTGAATTTTTACCGTGATATGATAGAGAGGAACGCGTGCTTGTATAAGAGCATGCGCAATTTCCTTGATGCATCTGGATTTTTCAGACGGTATTTCTTATGATTCAAATATTGCCTTCTGATTGGAAGAAAAAACAAAAAAGGAAGTAACTATGAAAAAACCACTGATAATTGTATCAGTAATACTTATAATTTTAATACTGGCAATTTGTTCGGTAATCCTGCTGGTTTCGGGGACCGAGGTCAAGGAACAAAATGCAAACAAGCCGGATGGAGAAACCTCGATCCAAAAAGAAGACGAATCGAAGTCTGTCGCCAACATGGAGACGGAAGGGATAAGGATAGCGCCTGATGAAGTCCGGACAAAAGATACGGAGAAAAATAAAAAAATCTCGCCTACACAAGATGTAGAGATAGTTGCCGCCTTCAGGGAACCGGATAAAGGATATATAGAAGTTTCAGTGAGAGAAAGTGGAGAACTCTATATCGATGATAATTTATGTGAAGTAATCGGCGCGCGGCAGAAAAAAACGATAATTGTTGAAGCGGGGAACCACAGCCTCGAGATGCGTTATTTTAAAAACAGCAAACAAGAAAGCTGTAATGTGACTGTAAAAAAGGATATTACTGAAAACGTGGACTTCACCTATGAATTCATGTCGAATAGAGTTTTTCTGAAAGATATCCGCATAGACAGCACCGTCAGAAACGGTTTTCGTTTTGTCGCTGAATTTGAAGGGTACTATAGATTTTTTTACAAAAAGGGTTCCTATGATGCATGGCCGGCAGGCGCATGCTTTAAAAACAGCATATTTATTTATAAAAACAAGCGCATAATCTGGGATAAAGGGTTGGAAAACAAATTATGGCCTTCTCAATCCGATTATATAATTGGCGGGATAGGGACCAATTATGAGTCTTTTGAATCAGCCGAAAAGGATGCTGTCGGAGACTATGTTGACGTTTACCTTTTAAAAAATGATTTCCTTATATTCATAACCGAAGATACAATTTCAAATGATGCAGGCGATGTGGCCGCTTATGATACTTATTCAGACAACGTCGGCGCCATCACGTTATCCGTCTATACAGGTGAAAAAGGTAATTAAGGCTGTTTATCAATCTCTATATCAGCAGCACTGTTTTGTCCCATTCGGTATCGGAGTCATCAATACACATGACAAGAAAACCGGGAGGAAGTACTGGCGATATGGGAACCGATTATTGACCGAGGAACCTTTGAGAAGGTACAGACTCCTTTACAAAAGAATCGGGATGAGTTGTCCTAAAGAACAAGAACGGAAAGGATACTCGATTCCCGCCCAATGCAAACTACTGCGTTCCTACGCCCAGCGAAACGGCATCCTGTCAATAGGCGTATACCTTTACGAGGAAAATCGACGCATACCTTTACGAATTCATGGAAAATAAAATTCACAGTTACTTGTCCTTTCCCTGGGAGATGAGATCGAAGTTCTTCAGACGGTAGCTTCTCCCGTCGATGTTGATGAATCTGGGAGCGGTGGAAAAGCCGATCGAGAATGGCAGTGGTAGCCATTTGGTCTTCCGCGAAGATGTGCACCCAATCCCTGACCGATCGATTGCTGGTTATGATGGTGCTGCCTTTCATGTACCATGCGGTAATGAACTGGAAAAAAAGATGGGTTTCGGTTCGGTCCATCACCTGGTAGCCGAGCTCGTCCAGCACCACCAACGCATTCTTGATGTATGACTGCCGCTTTTGTTTGGAAACCGGAACATCCGACTTGCGCTTGAGCTGGAAGAGGAGTTCCTCACCGGGGATTTCATATGGAAAGGCAAACGTTATCAGGGCAAACACCCGCCGATTATCGATAAAGAGGTTTTCCGGTGAGTGCAGAACTGGCCGCCCTTCTTGCCTTCGGCCAGGGCGAACTCGCCCAGGAAATACTCGAACACGTGGCCCAGCACGTCCGCGCTCCGGGCCTTGGCGTCATGCAGGGCGATGTTGCCGATAAGGTCGATGAGACCGCCCAGGTTGACCAGATCGAGGTTGCCGCGCGCGAACACCTTGGGGAGCACGTCCTTGAGGGAGGGGTTCTCCTTCTCGATGGCTTCCATCGCCTCGTCCACCAGCTTCCCCACCGTCGGCTGCTTGGCAGATGTGCTTGTACTCGGCGGCGTCTATATTCTTCCGCAGCTTGTCCGCGGCTTTCCAGAGGAGTTTTTCCATGGGTTCGGAGGGAGCGGAGGGTTTCGCCGTCGAGCGTTTGCCGGACATGGGCTCTCTCCTTCGAGGTTTTATCTCATGACTTTTATAGAGTGCAGTATAAAGGAAATGGGTGGAATGTTCTATTATTTTTTATGAAAACGAAGAAAAAAAATCATATCCTTACTATGAATGACGGCAAGAAGAGTTTTAGTAGCAAATAATGTACATACAAGGAGAAGAGCATGAATATCACGCCCGAATTGTTTTGGAACGCATTTTCAGAATCGCTGAGGAAAGAAATCATTACAACCGGCGATTGGAAAAAGAAATACTTTACTGATAAAGAGTGGACTCCATTTATCATGAACGTTTTGGCCGCAATAGGCAAAAAGCCCTTCGGATATCATGATAATGGGATAAGCCGCGAGTATTACCGGATAGATCTCGGGTATTTCAGTTTCCCCGATAATACCGAATATCCGAAGTTTGAATGGGATTTTGACGTCGCCATCGAGCATGAGAACAATGGCCGTCTATGGTTCGATGAATTAATCAAATTGGCGCATATTTCTTGCGGCTTGAAAATAATCATCACGTACCTTGAAAACGACCACAAAGTGAAATTCATCGAACAGCAGCCAATGAAAAAAAGCCTGCTGGCTCAGCGTAAATATATAAATCAAGCGGCACAGTGGTTGTTCATCATCGGACCCGTGTCGTATGAAATGGAAAACAAGGATTATTTTGCCTGCGCATACGACGGGAAAGAGTTTACGGTATTACCGGAAAAGAAAATTCTCCTGTAAAGTTGACTGACTGCAAGCGGATCGAACAACTCTAAAGGAAAAATAACATTCTCCGTTTGTAGGGTGAGATCGATGTAGCGGATAGATCGTGGACATCCATCTCTACATCTATTCAAAAAATTAAGCTGAGCCTATCCTGAGCGATCCCGCACTCAATACCTTGAGTGCGGGAGAGTCGAAGGATTCTATGTTCAACATCCATCGTTCTATGTTTTACATCCATCTATCTATGTTGGATAAAAACAGATTATAGGAAACCTTTCTTCACGGATTGAACGGTTTTATCGGTGATTTTTTGGAAGAAGGAAGGGATCAAGGTGACGATCAGGCGCGAGATGGTCTATGACGTATTTTCTCGACACCAATTCGTCATGTACTGCATCAAGGAACGGCCTCGCATCGTACTTTCCAGGTAAGAAAAAAAAACCCAACGACATCGCTCTTTCATCGATCACCGTCGCTGAACTGGAATTCGGAGTGGAAAACAGCGCTTTTCCGGAAAAAAACAGAATGGCGCTGCTTGAAAAGCACGCCGGCGGCGTACCGTTCACGCTTCACCGCGTGGAAACGCCTCTGCCCTTGAGATAGGTCTTCAGTTCTGAAATGGAAATAACGTTGAAATGGAATACGGAAGCGGCGAGCAGTATGGTCGCCCCGGCTTCCACCGCGTCGTAGAAATGCTCAAGGGTTCCGGCGCCGCCCGAGGCGACTATCGCGGCGGCGGTGGCCGCCCGGATTCCCCGGATGAGAGGGAGATCGTAGCCCGTCCGGACGCCGTCCGTGCTCTTGCTGGTGGGCAGGATGACCGCCGCGCCGTAATCGCTCACTTCCCGCGCCCACTCGATCGCGTCGCGTCCCGTGGCGGTCCGGCCTCCGTCTATGTACACTTCGTAGCCGGACGGCAGCGCGGGATTGGCCGCCGCGTCGATGGCGACGACGACGCGCTCCCTGCCGAATTCCCCGATCATCTCGGCGATGATCCCGGGTGTGCGGAACGCCGCGCTCGAGGTCGACACCTTGTCGGCGCCGGCCTCCAGCACGGCCGCGGCCGAAGCGACGTCGCTTATCCCTCCTCCGACGGTGAACGGGACCGTCACCGCCGCCGCGGTTCGGCGCACCAGGTCGATCATCGTCCGGCGCCCCTCGACCGTGGCGGTGATGTCAAGGAGCGCCAGTTCATCCGCTCCCGCGGCGCAATAGGCGCGCGCGCAGGCCACGGGATCGCCCGCGTCCCTGATATCGACAAAACGGACGCCCTTGACCACCCGGCCGTCCCGCGTGTCCAGGCAGGGCATAATGCTGACCACCGTACTCATGCCGGATACGGTAGAGCATTCGCCGGTTTTTGACAAGTGCACGGACGGCGGGGGACGCTCTCCTCGACGGCGCCGGGTTTAACTCGAACCGCGCGGGAGGTCCCGAACGCCGTATCGTTCGGCGCAGCACTATGACCGGGGAACTGAATTGTCGCGGAAAAGCACACCGGGTGCGTCGCTTCCCGCTCCAAACACCCGCCCCGACGTTGCCGGCCGCCTGGGGCTTGTGACAGCCTATAATTCTTACTATCATTTTATTCCTGTCGGCCGCGAAACACGGGAGCATTGTCGCGTACATGGCGGAAGGCGGCACCGGCTCCCGTTGACAAAGCGAAGGCACGATCAAGGCGATGCCGGAGCCCGCATCGGAACAAGAGAGGAAGATGATGAGATTTACCCGGCCGTGTGTGCTGCTGTGCTTCATGCTTGTTTCATGCGTTCACATCGACCCGGTGCCGGTCGCCACCGCGCCCGGCCGCCCGCGCCTGGGAGACGGCACGGTCCTGACCGATCGCGGCACCCGGCTGCGCGGCGTGTACTGGTCGCTCGACATGGCGGGAGAATTACCCGACCGGGAATCCGTCCGGGAAATCCGGGACTTCGGCCTGAACACCCTGCACGTCTACGCGGAGCGCCACGATTCGGGCGTACCGGCCGGTTCGTACGTCAACCGGATGGATACGATCGTGAAGTGGTGCGGCGAGGACGGCCTGTACTGCGTCATCACCATCGGCTGCGGCGGCCGCAACGGCTCGTTCGATCTCGACTTTGCCCGGGTCTTCTGGAACACCTACGCGCCCCGCTACAAGGACAAGCCCTGGGTGATCTACGAAATCTACAACGAACCGTACGCCGGCTGGACCGCGCCGTATGACGACAAAACACTGGCCATGGAACAGGAGATGTACGATCTCATCCGCCGCCGCGCGCCGCGGACCATGTTCCTCCTGTTCTCTTATTCGGGGGCGTTGACCGTCACACACGTCAGGCACGACATGGACCGGCTCAAGGTCGACTGGACCAACGCCGCCGTCGCCTTCCACGCCTACGGCGGACTGGTCGACAAAGCCCTGCCCTCATTGAAAGCGGCGGGCATCACCGCCGTCTGCACGGAACTTTCCATTTCATCGCCCTTTTCCGACGAACAGGTGAACGCGTGCTCCATCGATACCTGCGAAAAAAACGGGATCTCATGGCTGGTCTTTATGGAGATAAAAGAAGGTTACCTGGCCGGCTGGCGGTTTAAAAAGGAAATCGACAAGCGGCGTTTGGGCTGGCAACCGGACTTCGGGACCTGGCCTTCCGGCCCTTCCGCCTGCGTTCCGCCCCGCGATCTGGCGTTGGGGAGAAAGACCGTCGTCTCATCCGTGGAAAATTTCCAGGGGAAGGACTTGCGGGGAGAATACGCCACCGACGGCGACCAGACCACCCGCTGGGGCTCGGCTTTTGCCGGCGACCAGTATATCATCGTCGATCTGGGAAAAGCGGCCCGATTCGACACCATCGTCGTGCATTGGGACGGCCAGTACGCGGTTGAATACGAAGTGCTGGTTTCGGACGACGGCGAACGCTGGCGGCTGATTTATTCGGAACACAATGGCAATGGCGGCGATTTCTCCGTCTACAATAAAGAAAGAATCCACGCCGCGGCCACCGCCCGCTCCGTGAAGTTATTCCTGAAAAAGCGCCGCATGCAGTACGGCTTCTCCATGTACGAACTGCAGATTTTCGATACGACGGAAGAAGTCTTGCCGCCGACCGGGCATTGACGGACCTTGCGCGCGGGGGCGAAGCTTAACGGGACCCTTCACGCGGGCCGCTTCTCCCTCTTCCCATCATCCCCTGAAATGGTGCCGGGAGGAATACGGGAAGGCGAAACACAAGACGACGGGGATTCCCCCCGTCGTCTTGTTTGAGGAAGTTTTTTATGGTCATAATAGGCGCCGAATTGCAAACTCCAATTTCTCCCCAGTCATTCATTTTTGAGCACATTGAGGTCGATCTGGTGGGGGAGGAGCCCGGCAGCCCGGACATGCGTCCTTCGCCGCTACTCCCCGCACATCGCGGCGATTTCCGCCCGGCACTTGCGGAGCGCGTAGCGCACCTGCCGTTCACTGAGCCTGCAAATCTCCGCCAGCTCCGTAAACTTGGGATAGGGCTTGACCGAGGACGCCCGCTCCAGCGCCCGATGCTGGCGGCGGAGGAACTCCTTTCTCATCGCCTCGTTCCTGGCCCGCTTTTCCGGCGCCGCGTCTTTCGACCGCAGTTCCGCCTTGAGGCTCCGGCAGTACCAGAGCCGTGACGTTTCCATGGCCTTGCCCACTTTCACGGCGAAGCGTTCGGCCACCATCTTTTTGGTTTTCTTCACGCGGCGCACGAACTCGCTCTTGCGGAGGGGCAATATCCTGGAGAATTGGTTGAGAATCCGACCGTTCAGGTAGTACGCATGGTAGAGGAGAAAGATTTCCAGGAATGGAGCCGCCTTGGGGTCTTTCTCGATCCAGCGGCTGAAGAGGTTGCCGAGCTTGAGCAGGGCGAAGGCCGAGGAGTAGTTGTCCGGATCATGATGTTCCAGAGCCTGGGTCTTGGCCAGCTCGCATTCGAGCTCCCAGCGGGACTTCCGGCGTTTTTCCTGGTCCAGGACCTTGCGGACGATCCAGTCCTCGCAGCGGCGCACGAAGGACGCGTTCACCCGTACCTTCTCCGGGTGTTTGCGGCGGTACTGCCGCATCTGGCGGATGAACCGGTCGTATATGTCGGAACAGACGTCCGCGAGCAGTTTGTCCTGGCGGAGAAAGCGCAGGTAAAACCTTTCGGCGAACTCGTTGATTCTGGGTGTGGCTAACGTCATTTCGGGTGCCTCCTTGTGAATTGGTTTTATATTCCGACCGGAAAGACCGAAAGAAAAGAGCCGGGTGAACCGGAAAAAGTCACCGGATGAAGCGGCGTGAAGTTGTACATCATGGAGCTTCATCTTGCTGCGTGCGGTCATGTCACGTTCCATGTCGCGCCGGGAAACGTAGTATGTCGCCCGGCGTGACACAGTGCGTTGTGCGGCCGCATCCGGTAAGGCGTTTCCGGTACCGTCAGGGAAAATGGTCTTTGGTCGGGAAGGTATCGCGTGCTCGCGATGATGGGAAAATAACATATAAGTGCGGCGAAGTTGTGACGCTGACGTAAATTGTTGTAAAAAATTGTAAAAAAA
>JAFGSW010000075.1 GCA_016934415.1 Spirochaetales bacterium
CGTGCCCGCCGTGCCCTTGGCCCGGACGACGATGGTGTTGGCGCCGCCGCTTGACGAGCTCGATGACGAGCTGCTCGAGGAGCTGCTTGACGAACTGCTTGACGAACTGCTTGACGAACTGCTGCCGCCGGACAGAGTGCCGAAATCGATATAGCCGTTGCAGTACAGCATTTCGGATTTCACCCCGCCGCATGAGTTCGAGCTCGAATTCCAGGAGCCGGTGTTGGCGGCCTGGTCCTCGGCCTGCAGGGTGGTGCCGTTCATGGTGATGTAGTCCACCTGCACGTCACGGCCGCTTCCGTCGTTGAAAAACTCGACGCGAACCGCGCCCGTGTTGTCGGTGGTGGCGGTGTAGTTGGCCATGCCGGTTGAGAGCGTCCACGTCTGGACGGTGGCGCCGCCGACGGTCAACCGAATCTGCTCGCTGCCGGCGACGCCTTTGGCGCGCACGACGATGGTGCTCGTCGCCCTGCTGCCGCCGTTGTCGCCGCCGCTCGCGCTCGGCGGCAGACACGAAAACACCGCCAGGGCGCACAACGCCAGAAAAATCAGTACCTTTCGCAACATCCCTTGCCTCCTTTTTTTGGGTAATTCCGTACAGGAATCGAAACTTTTCGCATGCCGTTTTTCTGAATGACATATTTTCTCATCCCAATTTTTAATAAAAAGATATTAAATGGAACTTGTTGTTGCAGGCTAAACGTTATTAATAGAAAGAGTCAATACAAGCGCGAAAAAAAGGTGCACATCGACGACGAAATATTCCGCTCACGGCAGCGCAACCGGTTTCACGACGCGTTTTCGGAAAAGCCTTTTCCTTTTTCCTGGTTTCCATATAAATTCTTTCCTCATTCGCGTCCCATACATGTCTCCTCCCCGGCCGCTCCTTTTTACGAGCCGAAGCCCGAGACTGCAAACGTCAAGCACAGGTCGATCTTGAGCGGCGATCCGAGGTCGGCCGGAATGACGAGGAAAAAGAAGGCGGCCGCGGCCATCATTTGGGATTTTTTTTGATTCCTTTGTCCAAAAAAAGTCACCCCGAGCTTGCCTGCCCCGAGCGACGTCGAAGGGTCGAAGGGCGACCGACGGTGTCCGTCGTTCGTCAATCCTGCTGCTTTTCTTCCCCGGATCTTTTTTTCATATCCGACACATATCCCGTCACGTTCTCGTCTTCGTCGATCGGGTAACGATATCCCAATTTCCCGGCCAGCTCGAGGCCGATGCGCCGGACGAGCTTCCCGGACTCGAAGACCGAGCGCCAGATGTCGCCGTAATCGCTTCCGGCATAACTCCGTTCGACGGCGCTCCACACGTCCGGCGGAAGGTGCTTGTGGAACCATCTCCCGAAATGACCGGGGTCGACCTTCCAATCGCGGCGCAGGCCGATGTGCCAGGCGAGCAGCCGGTTCATTTCCGGCCTGACTACGGTTTCATGCATCGTTTTGACGTAGCACAACTCGCCGCGCGCGATTCCCCCGGCTACGTTCGTCAGGCACCACCAGAAATTATCGACCGTTCTGTAAAATTGATCTTCCGACGGCTTTTTTACAAAATAGGACGAATCGTCCGGCGCCGTGAAATTGTCGAACAGCCCGTCCTTGTCGAGGAGCAGTTTCTTGAGGCTGTCCTTATAAAGCAGCTGCGACCGGGATGTCGGAAAAAACTTCAGATCGATCCTGACGCCGTCGGAGAAGAGCATTAAAAAAATGACCCAATTCACCCCCGGCTCGTCGCTGTCGTTTTGCTGCACGATAAGCGTCTCACCGAAGCCCCGCATCCAACTCCTGTCGCCCTTGAAGTCTTCGGGATTTTCCACGACGAAAACGACGTCATAATCGGCGAACTCGTCCGGGGTGACGCGCGGATTCACCCGTGAGCCGTTTTGGACAACCGCCCGCACCGTGGTATTCTCCCGCGCAAAGGCGACAATCAAATTCAGGATTTCACGTTCGCTTCTCATTCCATCTCCGCCGCAGGGGCCGGCACCTGCCGGCCGCAGGCGACCGGTGCGTTGTCCGTGGTTCTATCGATTCTCGGCGGCGCGCTTCAATGCCAGGCGCTTCTTGCGGAATTCCATGATCGGGTGGTCGCCCTGGATAAGGAGCTCGCCCGTGCCCGTGCCGTCCGCCTTGGGGAGCTGCGTGTTCACCACCCGCCGGTCCTGGTGCGCGACAACAAGGTTGAAGATCGACGCCAATTTCCCTATCAGCCAACGCAGACCGGGAATTTTCATGAAGGTCTGGTAGAAGCGCAGGTAGAGGAGCGTGTGCGTTTCGTCAACGGGCACGAACAGACCGAGAATGCGGACCTTCCTCGAAATGTGATTTTGCCAGATGTTCGGGAAGATGAGCTCGATCTTGAACTCACTGTCGACCGGCGGCACCGGCACTTCGGATGGCGTGCGCGGCTTCGAGCCGTCGTCCTTTTTATTATAGGGGTAGATGAAAAAAAGGGTCTCCCCTTTCCACTCCAGGCCCGGCCCCTCGACCAGCGTCGCTTTCCCCCGGCCGATGGTGTTGTGGTGGACGAACGGCAGGTGAACGACGTCGAGCTGGTTTTCGAGCACCCGCGTGTAATGGTTGTCCCACGGATCCCGTACCGTGGTCCAATACGGGAGACCTTTGAGGTCGTCGAAGAAAGCCGGCGGCGAAAGGCCGGGCGGCGGATTTCCGCCCCACCACACCCAGATAATGCCGTGCTCCTCGTGGGTCGGGTAGGACGGCATCCTGAACGATTCGGGCACGGGCGCGTTCCGGCCGTTGGCCGGAATGAGAACGCAGCGGCCCGTCGCGTCGTACTCGAGACCGTGGAACGGGCACTGGAGGTTATGGCCGGCCATTTTCCCGCCGGCCAGGGAAGCGCCGCGGTGGGCGCACCGGTCGTAGAGGCACACGGGCTTCCCGTCCGCATCCCTGAAAAAAACAAGGCGCTCCCCCAGGCGCATCACGCCGAGGGGTTTCCCCTGAAGCTCTCTCGACTCGAGAACCGCGTACCAAAGATTTCTGATCATGCCGTAAATATAACGCGGGAGGGCGCGTTACGGCGACAATTTCCCGCGGGGAAACGACACCGGGCCGCTCGAGCGGGACGCAGGAAGCGGCTTTCGCTAAACGCCCAACCGTTCCAACTCGTGTTTTATTTCCGCCGGGACCGCGCCGGGATTGTATCGCCCCATCGGGCCGGTGAAACGCTTCCCCAGCGCGATCACTTTTTCCTGGTCGGCGATTCCCCGCTTGACCGGCAGCAGGAATATCGGATCGTCCGGCAGCGGGAAAATATTCTCCGCCACCCTCGCGTAGGAATCCTTCGCGTCCGGCCGCGGCGCGGTTTCGGCGAACCGCGAGGATACGACGAAGTTACGGTTCTCATTGTAATAGAGCCGGCACGCGCCGTGCTCGCCTTTCACGCAGAACGCCTTTTTATCCGTCAAGCCCTTGCCTATGATCAATACCGCCTTCTCGAATTTCGAAAAAGACGGGTCTCGGGCACCGTCGAGCTTCAGAGACAACAACACGGCGCTGTCCTCCCCGCAGTTCTGGGGCCGTCCGGCCTGCTCCCATCTTTTCCAGCCGGACGCCTGAAAAGGAGAAAAACCGCACCGGCCGATTTCGGGGAAGAGGCGGTCCAGCATCCCGAAAAAGTGGCAGCCGTGCTCGGCGAAATAGCCGCGACGGAACGCGGCGGAATCCCAAAACGGCTCTTTTTCAAGGGAGACGAAAGCGATTTCCCTTATCGGTCCGATCGCGTCCAGGATCTCGCGCTTTCTCTCCAGGAAAAAATCGAGGGAGTCCTTGAACCGGTAATGATCGATGTAAAAAACCCTTTTCTCCAGGCCCGGATCCGCTGCGAGGATATCAAGCCAGCTTTCCTCCTCACTCTCGAGGTAGATCGGCTTTTCGACGTACACGTCAGGGAACGGGGCGGAGAGGGACAGGCAGGCTTTCACGACTGATTTGAAATTCGAGAAGTGCGCGTCGGGGGGGGACAAAATGAGGATCTTTTTTATTTCCCGCACCGGTACGCGGGTTTCCCAATTCGACACGTCGATGCAGTCTTTTTTATTTCGATCGATCCATAATATCTCGAGCTCTTCCGCGCTCTCCGCTCGTTCCAGTGCGGTCGGCAGATATTTCGCATATCTTTCAATCGCGATCCTGCCTCGGCCGAAAATCAAGACTTTCATTTTTCATCCTTTCCGGTCAGGCGTTTCCCGAGATCTCATTCGTCGACCTTCATTCGCGCCTGCAACGAGTCGCCCTTCCCCCCGCCCGATTTTGAGCATGCGCAATCCCAGGAGCACGAACCAGGGCAGGTAGAGCGTCCCCGCGACCGCCATGAGGGCGACGGACACCGTCGGCAGGAAGGGGCCGACGACGATATGGGCCAGGTCCAGGCCGTGCGTGACGATGCCGATCACGGCGATGAGCCTGCCGAAAACATTGCCGGTGAGCATCAGGATCGAAATGCCCAGCGCCGAGAACTGCGCCAGGTAGCCGCCGACAAACGCCCCGGAGGAGTGCCACATGTTGGACGCCAGGATCGCGTCCCCGGCCGTAAGGATTCGCGACTTGAGCTCCGGGTCGGCGGCTCCGGCGTATTGATTGTAGAGATTCAAGAGGGAAAGCGACGAATGCGATGAAAGCCAGAGCGTGATCCCGATGAACGAGAACATCATCGCCGCCAGAATAAAGGCGCCGTTGACGCGCCGCAGGGCGGCGTACACGCCGAAGATCGTGAAGTAGTAGAAGACCGTGCTCACGAGGGACGCGAAATCGAGGCGCAGCACGGCGGCGAACCGGTCGCGCGCCATCCAGTCGAAGAATTGCCCGGCGCTTTCAGGTTCGCCGCCGATGCCGAAGGCGACGATCATGGTGACGAGCGCGCACGCCACCTGGGCCAGGGCGGCGATCCCGCCCGCGGCGCACATTTTTTTCCAGGTGGATTCAAGGGCGGAATCGTTCACTGTTTGCATGACGGGAGCCTCCTTTTGTGTAATGGATCGTATTATATCGCAATGGCTTTTTACGTGGGAAGTTATTTTCGACTTATTTCGGGGGCGCCGATTCGAGCGTTCCCGGCCGCGAAATGCGTTTGAAAAACCCGTGAAAAAGGCGTTTACTGTATTTTACGATGCGCCTTTTCGGCGTAAAAGCCTTCCGGACGGGCTATTCTTGAACGAATGATAATTTGCCCGACAATATTCGACGGTGGAGCGGATAAAGCGACGGGGAGGAACACATGTTTATCGAATTAAGCGAAGCGCAGGAAGAATACAGGAATCAAGCGGCCGAGATCTTGTTCCAAGCCTCCAAATCGATAACGGTCGATTCCTGGCCGACGATTGAATCCGCGAGGGAGGAAGTGGCGGAATGCTGCCATCGGGAATATATCGCGTGCGGATTCGTGGAAAACGATGAACTGGCCGGTTGGGCCGGATTGCGGCCCATGTACAAAACGATAACGTGGGAACTGCACCCGATGATGGTGAAACCCGCGATGCAGGGAAAAGGGATCGGAAGCAGGCTGTTGAAGGAGCTCGAAAGAAGAGCCGCTGAAAGGAACGTTCTCAACATCATACTCGGCACTGACGACGAGCTCGACAAAACGAGCCTGGCGAAGAAAGACCTCTACGCATGCGATTTATTTCATGAAATTGAAAATATAAAAAACTGCGGCAATCATCCGTACGAATTCTATGAAAAGAACGGATATAAAATCGTCGGCGTGATTCCGGACGCGAACGGATTCGGAAAGCCCGATATCATAATGGGAAAGCGGATAGGCGGCCGAGGATTCAGGCGGCTTTAATACAAAAGCTTCACGACCGTCGTCGAGCTTTCATTGGCGACCCAGACATATTTGCCGTCAAAGCAAGCCATATGAGGCATGGCCGGCGTGGACCGGGTGTCCAATACGGCCAAGGTGGCCGGATCGATGATTTTAACGTCATCGAGGCCGTTGTCCGCGCACCAAACGCGGGTGCCGTCGAACACCGCGTCGCACAGCCAGGCGCACCCGCTTATCAACGAGGAGTCGACGACGGTTGCCCCGGACGGATCGATTTTATACAGCCACCCCGCCATTCCCGCCGCGAAGACGTCGGCGCCGTCGTAACAAACGCCCCAGGCCCCGGTGATGCCGGGAATAACCGTGAATGTTCGGTCGACGGGATTGATCTTCACAACCGAGTTTGAATCACTGCACGTGACCCAGAGATATCCGTTGATAAAGCGCATATAGCGCGAGCCGTTTTGCACGATCCCGGCGTAGGAGGTCAACTCATTCGTCGCCGGGTTTATCCTGTAAAGCAGGTTGGTGCCCCGGTCCGCGGCCCAGACATATGTTCCGTCGAACGCGAAACTGCGGGAATCGACGGCCGTGGCCGCGTCGCTCCATTCCACGGCCATGGTGTGCCGGTTGACTTTTTGGAAGACGGTCCGGGAACAGGTCCAGATATAGTCGCCGACCACGATCAAGCGAAAGACCAGCGCGGGAAGGGGCGTGCCGATGAGCGAATTGTCCGCGATGCTCACCCGGTACAGATATTTGCCCGGCCCCGCGCCGCCCATGTACATGTAATCCCCGTCCGTATCGACGCAGAAGGCGCCGGTTTCACCGGTCCCGTCGAGGATGCAGGACGTTTCGCTGGAATAGATTCTCCCGCTCCCCCCCGGGTGCAGGAGATCGTTCAGCATGTCGCTGCAATCGGACAGAAATAAAAAAAAGAGACCGAGGATAATCAGCGGAATGCCTCGCTTCACGGCGTGAGTGTATATCCCCGCGACCGCAAAAGTCAAGACGAGCAACGCGCGACATGTCGCCGGGGAATGTGATAGAATTATGAGTCGTATATCGCATCTGATCGCGCAGCGACATCACGTCCCGTACGGCGCTCGTGCGCGATAATTCATCGGCAACGCGGACATTTTGGTAAAATGAAAATCGATCGCATCAAAGAATCCATATTCCACATATATGACTGCGAATATCCGCTTGGGAACGGCGGCCTCTGCACGGCGATAAACGACAATAACGTCGACTCGCGAAAGTTTCACGGACATCGCGCTTGAGAACAAGGCGTTCGACGGAATACATCCCGTCAAGATCAAGGATGAACATGAATTGGCGCACGGGTTGGTGCTCATCGCCCTGCCCGAATACGAAAACAGTGGGACAAAAATCGAATATAAATTTGAAGCCGAAACGGGATTGTCGGAGAAGATTGAGTATTTCGACAACCGCGGCCTGACGATACCGGAGTAGTGCAACAGAATTTACGACAGGGCACTGCACCTATTGTAAGGAGCGCAAGAAAAAGTTCGAATGAGGGAACCACTGATGAAAATAATGATATTCACCGAAGGCACCATTATCATGCATAAAAGTGGAGTCGGCCAAAGCAGAGAACAAAGGGTGCGGCAGGTAAAAGACGGCGATCCGTCGATTCATGACTATCGATCGTATGTTCCCATTGGTGACGCGGTAACAAAACTGCTTCAGTGGAAAAACCAAGGCGCGGGAATAGTGTACCTCACCTCAAGGCGCGATGAACAAGAAGTAAGCGACATTCAATCCGTGTTGCGGCGTTGGGGATTTCCTCACGGCGAGCTCGCACATCGGCGGGCGGGCGAGGAATACAAGGATGTCGTCGTGCGAATACCGCCCGACGTCTTGATCGAAGACGATTGTGAAAGCATCGGCGGAGCGGAAGAAATGACGGTGACGCATATGAACCCGCTCTTGAAAGCGAACATAATCTCCCTGCCCGTCCGGGAATTCGGCGGAATCGATCACTTGGAAAACCATATTTTCAAAATTTTACGAAACAAGAAAAGAAGAAAGTGAAACGAATGAAATGGAATCGTCGCTGCGGTGGCGTAAAGGAATAAATAAAGTGGATTAATATCGATCTCTATGGTATCCTTGCCGGTAAATGAAAAATAAAATCTTGTTGCTGTCATTTTTCTGCATGACCGCCATGGCATGGGGCGATAAATCAAAGTGGCCCTTCGACGCACAATATTGGAAATCCGTCACGAAAGGCGAAGTCGCCGCTCAACTGCAATCGGCGAACGTCAATGCCAAAAATGAAAACGGGTACACGGCCCTGCTCTACGCCGCCGGCCTGGTGAATGACGTCGGAATCGTCACATTGTTGTTGGAGAAAGGCGCCGATCCGGAAGATACCGTCGGGCAGCGATGGACGGCGCTTATGTATTCCGTCAGTTTGAACAAGAACGCGGACATAACGAGGCTGCTGATCGACAGGGGAGCCGATGTCAACACCGTGGATACGCGGGGGTATAATCTTTTAATGGCCGCCGCCAACTGGAGCGACAATCCCGAAATCATCGGGATATTATTGTCAAAAGGTCTGGACGTAAACGGGCGAAACGAGCTTACGAACAATACCGCCTTGATGTACGCCGCCGGGTGGAATAGAAACGTGGCAATAACGAAAAAGCTGATTTCTCACGGCGCCCGGGTAAATGTTCGCAATAAGTCGGGCCAGACCGCATTGATGCTGTGCGCGAAAAACAATGAAAATATCGATGTATTCAAATATATGCTGAGTATTGACGCAAATCCCAATGTACGCGATGCCGCCGGCAAGACGCTTGTTATGCAGGTGGCGGCGGAAGGAAAGAATCCGGAAGTTCTTGAATTGCTCATTAATATGGGAACACCGCTTGACAGCTTTGATTCCACCGGCAAATCCTTTTGGGATTATCTATTCTTGAATAAAAGCTTGTACGGCAGTGATATTTATTGGGAATTAAACGACCTGTATTATCAGATACAGGAAAAATCGAAAGCCGAAGAGGGGAAAAAACCGAAGGAAAATGAAAAGTAATACCTCTCTATGCAAAAGCACCTCACCCTGAAACGACACGGGCAACCCTGCTTCATGACCTGAATCTTTCCCTATTCCCGGGTTCCTTGACTTATCCCCGTCATTGTTATCGCTGGTTCCACCTCCTCCTCAACGGTGCCGTCAGTTCCCTCTCTTCCCCGGCTAGTCGCGCGCGAGATTCAGCGCGCCGCCGGCCAGCAATATTCTCAATTGCCGGGGTGACGCGTCCAGGACGGCGCTCACCGGCCGCTCATTGACGAGCGCCTCGAGGCGCCGCGGGCCGGGCGCTCCTTCCGCCAGGGCCCGGCGCAAACCGCTCAGGACGATCCGGTCGCCCCGCCGGAGGGAATCGTAGTCCTCCGGATCGGCGAAGGTGAGCGGCAGGATGCCGAAGTCGATGAGGTTCTCCTTGTGAATGCGCGCGAAGCTCCTGACGAGCTTGGCCCGCACGCCGAGGTAGCGGGGCGCCAAGGCGGCGTGCTCGCGGGAGGAGCCCTGGCCGTAATTCTCTCCGCCCACGACAAACCCGCCGCCCTTCGCCTTCGCCCGCCCGGCGAAATCCGGATCGAGGACGTAAAACACGTAGCGGCTGATCTCCGGAATGTTCGAGCGCAGGGGAAGCACCTGGTTTCCCGCGGGCATGATGACGTCGGTGCTGACATTGTCCCCCGCCTTGAGCAGGACCTCTCCCTCGATCGCGTCCTCCAGCGCGGGGAAGCGCGGAAAGGGCTTGATGTTCGGCCCCTTGACGAGCTCGACCTCCCCGGCCGCGGGGTCGGGCGTGATGAACCATTCGGGATTCCACGAGTAGCGCGCGGGGTAGGTCACCGGCGGGCACTCCTGCAGGGTTCGCGGATCGGTGATGCGGCCGGTCAGGGCGGAGGCGGCGGCGGTCTCCGGTGAGCAGAGATAGACCGCGTCGTCCAGCGTCCCGCTCCGGCCCTTGAAATTGCGCGGGAACGTGCGCAGCGAATTGGCGCCCGTGGCCGGCGCCTGTCCCATGCCGATGCAGCCGAGGCAGCCCGGCTCGTGCACGCGCGCCCCGGCGTCGATGAAGGCGCGGATCCCGCCCGCCTCCATGACGTTCTGCAGGGTCTGCCGGCTGCCGGTATTGATCTCGAAGCTCACGTCCGGATGGCGGACCTTTCCTTTCACCATGAGCGCCGCGACCATGAAATCCCGGTAATCGCCATTGCACGAGCTGCCGATGATCACCTGGTTGATCTTCACGTCGGAAAGGCCCGCCGCCGGCCTCACGTTGTCCAGGTTGCTCGGGCAGGCCACCATCGGCTCGATGTCGTCCAGCCTCACGCGGGTCGTTCTCCAGTAGCGGGCGTCCGGCTCGGGCGCGAACGGCCGGTAATCCCCGGGCCGGCCGTTCATCGCGAAGAATTCCTTCGTAACCGCGTCCGAGGGGAAGACGCAGGCGGTGAATCCCATGTCCACCGACATGTTGGCCACCGTGGCCCGCGCGGCCATGTCCATGTTCGCGAGCCCCGGGCCCGTGAACTCCATGATCTTGCCGATGCCGGCCTTGCAGGAGTGATCGCGGAGGAGGGTCAGGATGAGGTCCTTGCCGGACACGAAGGGCCGGAACTTCCCCTCCACCCGGATTTCCCAGACCCCGGGGACGGTGATGTGGTACGGGAGCCCGGCCATCGCCAGGGCCACGCTGATCCCGCCCGCCCCCATGGCGAGCATGCCGAGACAGCCCCCGGTGGTGGTGTGCGAGTCCGAGCCGAGCAGGGTCTTGCCCGGTTTGCCGAAGCGCTGCCGGTGGACGTGGTGGGAGACGCCGTTGCCCGGCGGGGAGAAGATCACGCCGTAGCGCGCGGCGGCCGACTGCAGGAACCGGTGGTCGTCGGCGTTCCGGAAATCTGTCTGGATGACATTGTGGTCGACGTAGCTGACGGCCAGCTCGTTCTTGACCCGCGTGACGCCCATGCTCTCGAATTCGAGATAGACCATGGTGCCGGTCGCGTCCTGCGTCAGGGTTTGGTCGATTCTGATCCCGATCTCCCCGCCCGCTTCGAGCCCGCCCTCCACGAGGTGTTCGCGCAGGAGCTTCTCGGCCATCGTTCCCTTCACGTGATCCTCCCCGGTACGTTCGAATATAGACGAACGTCAAAGGACGGCACAAACGAAAAGGCGATCATGGTCCTGAAAAAGGCGATCCCGGTCAATTGCCGGAAGGAACGTAAAATTTACGATAATATCGGGGCGATTCGATTACGAAAAACGACGGCGGAGTCGCCGGCGGATCAACGTCCCTTGAAAGGACACGAAGTATACGAAGAAGACGAAGCCCACGAAGGGGGAAGAAGAGTTAACTGGTATGTATGCGATAGAAAATGCTTTTCATCTTATTTTTTTCTCTTGCTTCACATTCTCCTTCCTTCTTCGCGGTCTTCTCCTCCCTTCGTGTTCTTCGTGTCCTCTCTCCCGGACAAGTTATGAGTGACGCCGTCGTCATCGAAAGCCGCACCACCGATCTTCACCTCAACCTGGCCTTCGAGGAATACGCGCTCGACCGTCTCTGCGGGGAGCGCCGGATTCTTTTCCTCTGGCAGGCCGCCCGGGCGGTCGTCGTCGGCCGCTTCCAGGACCCCCGCCGCGAAACCAGCCCCCCCCTCCTCGCCCGCAGCGGCGTCCAGCTGGGCCGGCGGATCTCGGGCGGCGGCGCGGTGTACCAGGACGCGGGCAACCTCAACTTTGCGTTCTTCGCGCCGAAGGGCGCGCTTGACCGGTCGGCCGTCTTCGCCGTCGTCCTGCGCGCGCTCGCCGCCTGGAACCTCAAGGCCGAAGTCTCCGGCGGCCGAGACATTCTCTGCCGCGGCGCCAAGGTCTCGGGCAACGCCTTCGCCGTCAGGCGCGCGGGCGAACTGCACCACGGCACCCTCCTCGTCTCGAGCGACCTGGCCGATCTCGGGCGCTTTCTCATCGGCGTCTCCCCCGGCGACGGCGGGCGCGCCGTGGCCTCCCGCCCCTCGCCGGTCGCCAACCTCTCCGATCTCGCCCCCGGCGTCACGGTGAGCGCACTCAAGGCCGAGCTCGTGAAACAAGCCGCCGGGCTCGGCACCGTCCACCGCCCCGTGTCCATGGACTCGCTGACGGACAAGGAGGCCTTTGAACCGTACGCGGCCAAGATGCGGGGTGAAGCCTGGATCTACGCGTACCCGCCTTCCCCGGGGGAGTAAGGAGAAAACCGGGAAGGGAGGAAGCACCGGGAAAATCGCGAAACGCATTTTATTGCGCGTTTTTGGGGTTGTTTTTCAGCGTGAAATATGGAACGTGACCGGAAATGCCGCGTGGTATTCCGGATAGCGGCGGGCGGGTCATAGTGGACCCCATTGTCAAGACACTTTTTTCAGAAAGTTTTAGTGGTCTTCACGCCACGTCTCCTTCACAACGTGAAGTATAGACATGGTGCGGTGTCTGACCGCCGCACGTTTCATGCGGGCGGACAGTGTTGTAGATTTCGATGTACCTCCCTATTTGTTCTTGAGCTTCGGTCATGGTTTTGTAATCCTTCAAGTAAACTTCATCCCATTTCAACGTCCGCCAGAACCGCTCGATGGGCAGGTTGTCGAGTGCCCTGCCTTTCCCATTCATACTGATTTTTACCCCGGCATCCTTGAGCACGCTGATGTAAGCGGGGCTTGTGAACTGCGATCCTTGATCCGAATTAAGGATTTCCGGATGGCCGTGTTTTTCAAACGCCTCTTCCAGAGCTTCCAGACAGAAGAACCGATCCATGGTGTTGGAGAGCCGCCAGGCGAGTACGTACTTTGAATACCAGTCGATAATACCGACCAAGTACGCCCAACCATGATGAAGCCGGATGTAGGTGATGTCGATGCTCCACACCTGATTCGGGGTATCAATCGCCAGCCCTCGAAGCAGATAGGGAAAAATGGAATTCTTGAAGTTCTGTTTTGAGAGGTTTTTCTTAGGATAAATGGCCTGGATCGCCATTTTTCGCATTAAACGCTGGATTCTTTTCCGATTCACCACCTTTCCTTCCAGCCTCAACTTATCCCGCAGCTTCCGGCTCCCCCAGCTCGGGTGCTCCGTGTACAGCTCATCAATCCGCCTCATGAGAGCCAGATTGTATTCGCTCTCCCCCGCTGACTCGTAATAATAAGTTGAACGGGCCAATTCCATGAGTGCGCACTGCTCCTTGATGTTCAGTTCAGGATGATGCTTGTCGACCATGATGCGCTTCTCCTCTATTCGGAGATCCCGAGCTTTTTTTTAAGCCAGTCGATCTTCACCTGCTGATGGCCGATCGTCTTGTACAGCGCATCGGTTTTATCGTTCGTTTGCTTCTCCGATTTCTCCGCGTTGGTCGCAAAAATGCTCGGCCCTTTTTCGAGCAGCTGCTTCTTCCACTCCGCCACCTGGTTCGGGTGCACTGAGTATTGAGCAGCAATTTCGTTGACTTGTTTTTCGTTCCGGATCGCCTCAAGCGCAACTTTGAACTTGAAGTCTTTGGTCCGTCTCTGACGTTGCCTCTCTCCCATATGGGCCTCCATAAACATTGGATACCACTATTTCTCCCGTGTCCAGTTTATGGGGTCCATTATA
>JAFGSW010000076.1 GCA_016934415.1 Spirochaetales bacterium
GAGCTGCACAGGAGTCGTAAGGAGCTGCACAGGAGTCGTAAGGAGCTGCACAGGAGTCGTAAGGAGCTGCACAGGAGTCGTAAGGAGTCACACAGGAGTGGTAAGGAGCTACTCAGGAGTGGTAAGGAGTTACTCAGGAGTGGTAAGGAGTTACTCAGGAGTGGTAAAGGACTGCCCGGGAGTTGTAAAGGACTGCCCGGGAGTTGTAAGAAGCTGCACGGGAGTTGTAAGAAGCTCGGATTGTGTCAACACAGAGGGGAGGGAGCTGCACAGGAGTTGTAAAAAGCTGTTCCGAACCGATTTTCGGCTTCATACATCGATCGAATAAAAAACGGCGTTCGTTCGAATCGGGCTCTACGGCTCAGCCGGTTCGCTCAGCATCGGTTCATCCGCACCCGCTCACGGATAAAACCTGACGGTGGCGATCGACAGAGACGGCAACGTGATCTTCCGCCCCGCCTCGTAAGTCCCCGCCTTCACCCAGTGTTCCGTCGAACTGCTCCTGTAAATTTCAGAGCTCACGGGCGTAAATCCGGACAACACAAGGGGAACGCTTTCCTCGCAGTCGGATATATTGAGCATGACGACCGTCAACCGGTCGCCGGCCGGATTCTTGAAGGCCGTAATCCTCAGCTTGTCCGAATCGGCGACGGCTTCCACCACCGACCAGCCCGGCTCGGTGAAATAGGAGTAATGCTTGAAGAACCAATACAGGTCGCTGACCCGGTAGGCGTTCGGAGTGCCGGTGAAATCGACCATGCCGCTGAAAGTGGAGGCGCGGAAAAGGGCCCAATAGAAATAGGAAGCCGCTTTCATCTTCACCAGGAAATTGTGTATATGCCAGGCCAGCTTCACGGCGTGGTCGAACGTGGGCATCTTCTCCAGGCGCTCGTATTCGGTCATAAAAAGCGGCTTGTCATTGTATCTGGCGTCCGCGGCGTAGTCCTCCATGCCGGGAAGGTGGTTGTCGGGGTTGTCGTAGCCGGCTTGGCCTTTGCCGTCGCTGTAGGGGTGAAAGGAATAGCCGTACATGTTGGCTTTGCCGGAACGCGACAAGGCGTCGATATAATCCCGCGAACCGCGCATGATCCAGTCCGCCGGACTGGTGGAATAGCCCACGCTGTCCGGACCGACCATTTCGGGCATGGCGGCGAGACGCGCCGGTACGCGCGCTTTGATCTCGGCATGGACCGCGTCAAAAGCCCGGCCGTAGCCGGCGTAGTCGGCGGTTTCATTCGGGCTGAAGAGACAGGACTCATAGCCGGTGTGCATATCGGGTTCGTTCTGGAGGCTGATGTAGTCGGGCGCAATCCGGACGCCGGGCTTGGCCCAGCCGTTCGTCTCGTCGGTCAGGCTGTCCGCCCACCATGCCGCATAGGCGGCGTAGTCGAACGTTCCGTTCCCCGGCGCCAGCGTTCCGCCGTTGTTGATGCCGCCATTGCTTTTCAGGGCGGCCGGCGGCGACCAGGGGACGAGCATGATCTTCAAGCCGGGATTGCGCTTTTTCGCGGCGGCCACGATTTCGCCGCAGGCGTCGATGTTCGCATCTCCCGCGTGAAGGTAGGTGTTGTTGATGCGGTAGATATCAAGACCCAATCCCGTTCCCTGCGCCGGGGTCCCGAAGAGAAGGTCATAGAGCTCCTCCTTGAGAGGATGCCGCGTAAGCTCATAGGCGTCGAACGCCCCGGACGCCCCGAATCCCTCCAACCGTTGACGGACCGTGCCGCACTCGATCGCGACGGAGGGGGAAGGAGGCGTTGAGGAACGATCCGGCATGAACGGCACCTATGACGGCATGACTGCACGGCGCAGCCTGCGGCTGGGAATATTTTTCCCGAACGGTTCGATACTCTCCATTTTTGAAACGTTCCCGTAGATTCAGGATGACGCTTTCCGGGCTCTCGCAAGATTCATCGAACGCTCTCAGCACATTTATAATTGACTTTTTCTGGGGTTGTCAACCATGCGAAACGATTGAAGCCGTCGCTTCGCGCGGCGCATGCGGCCGCCGGATTTTTTCTTCCGGCGCGATGCGGGGGCAAGACCGGGCATCCGGGCGAAGGCGCGAATCCCCGTTTCGTCGCGACGATTGCCAGGCCCGACCCATGCCCTCCCGGGGAAAGTTTCGGATGAACGGGAACGGAAATCGGTTCCGAATACGGGAAGGCGGCTGCGATAAGAAGCGCGTTTCGTAGATCACCGGTGGAATCGTCGTTTTCCGCGGGATGAGACGCGTATGCCGACGCGGCGGCCGCGACCATTCCGCCTTGCACGCGGCCTTTTCCCTTCCATCCGCGGGGGCGCGACGACGAGACGCCTCCATCTCCAATCTTGCCCTTGTTAAATTGCTTTTTTTGGCTATAATGCTTGTTCATGAACGAACTCGCCGAATACGATTCGTATTTTTCAAAAATTGAAGGCTGGTTTTGCAAAACCGATATCGCCACGTGGGATGTTTTGCTTGATTATCAGGAAAACAACGGGATAAAGGGCAGCCTGGTCGAGATAGGCGTATGGAAAGGCAAATCGGCGGGACTTGCCGCTCTCCATTGCACAGATGGAGAATCCTGTATATTTGTTGATCCGTTATCGCTGGATAACGTAAAAAAATTAATAACGGAGTGTCGACCATACATAACGTGCCATTATTTGCAGGCGCGGTCCTACGCCGTTTTCATAAATCCCATAATTATAAATTCAATACACAATTGTCGATGGGTGCATATTGACGGAGAACACACCGGCCAAGCGATACATAATGATTTGGAACTAGCCGAACTGCTTTTATGCGAAAGAGGCGTTATTTCAATCGACGATTTCTTTTCAGTCTCGTATCCGCAAATAACGCAGGCGATATTCCAATTTTTGCACAATAAACCCGGACGTCTCTCCCTCATATTGGGAGGATTCAACAAGGGTTATTTATGCAGGCCGAAAGCGGCAAGAGAATATTTGAATTATATCAAGTCTTCTTTTTACAGTGAAATGCGGATTCGCGGTTGCGGCGATATTACGATCTGGAAAACGGCCGAGCCGAGCGATATGAATACTTTCGGCATTACGGAAAGATTCGGGGAATGCAATTACAGGGGAACGGATTGGGATAACGACAATATTTACGTATGAATCCGGTCCCCGCGCCTATTTCATGTTTTTCTTGAAAAGCCTTCAGTTCATTTGTAAGCAAGCGCTAAAACCATCCACCCCTGATTTGCGCCGGGGTCGAATTCCAGGGCGACAACTTCACAAGGTCATCTTTTGTTTTCCCATACGGCAAACGCGCGAAGACATCAGATATTCATATGGATTGAGATTAGCCGGTTTCGCCGATTCGATCAGGCTGTGATGAACTGCCGACGATTCGGCGCCGGCGATTGTACCCGCGAGCAGCCGGTTTTTCCGGCCTACCATAAACGGCCGGATCGCGTTCTCCGCCCGATTGTTTGAGGGTGTAAGAAGGGGATCTTCCCCGGAGCAGCGCGGGTAGTCATGGACAGGGCGAGGAGTAAAAGGGAAAAAAGCGGCGTCATCATTCCGATTTTCATGATCATGCTTCCTCCGTCCCGCCGAGTATATAACGGCGAAGCGATCTCCTTAAGCGTATTTTGCCCCCGGCTTCCCGTCTTTTCTCTTTCGGGCGTTTCTTGTAGAATGATCACCAAGTGCCGACGGCCAAGCATAATGGCCCGGTTATCCGAAGTTTGGATCCGAAACCCGACCGGTCGATCGCGCCGGACGGGCGGAAACAAGCATACCGGCATCGGGGTCAAATGTCTCACGTCATGTACATATTGTTCATCATCGGTTTCGCCCTGAACGTCTGCTCTTTCATCATGTCTTTCGTCTTTTACAAGCAGAACAAGGATCAGGCGATTCGATTTCTTTTCATCCTGCTGTTATGCGAGCTCACCCTGTACTGCCTGTATTTCATGAGCGTCTACCTGGTGATGATCAAGGCCCCGGTCGACTTCGCCGGGGAATGCGCGTGGTACCTGGCCAACTACGCCCTCGGGGCGGCATTGTTTTACCTTCTGCAGCGGTCCTTCTACCGCCTGCTCTCGGTCCGCTACACCATGAGAAAACGATTCGCCCACCTGGGCATCACCGTTTCCATGGTGGCGGTCTACCTCGTCCTCGTCCTCCTGTTCCGGGAGCGCTGGAAGGATTATATCCTCGTTCTGTACCACCTGACGACGTTCCAGTTCGTCGTCATCGGCTTCCTCCTGGGCAGGTACCTGGGCCGGATCGAAAACCGCCGGCTGAAATCCGCCATGCGGATATGGCTCGTCATCTTGATCGTCATCGTCCCCTTCAAGATCGTCGGGGAAAGCGGTCCGGACCTGGCGGCTTTTTTCGACGGGTTCTTCGGGATCAGGTGGCCCTTTCTCTGCCTCATCCTGGTCTCCACGAACGCGGTCATGTTCCGCTTCCTGATCCTGGAGCTCATCAAACCCACCACCCTCGCCACGCCCGCCTTCGACAAGGCCCTTTTCGGGGGACACGACCTCACCGAGCGGGAGCTCGATGTGGCCGAGCTCCTCATCGAACGGCGCAGCTACCGCGAGATCGGGGAGAGGCTGTTCATCTCCATCCCGACGGTGAAGAGCCACGCCAATCACATCTATCGGAAACTCAATCTGGGCACCCGCGGCGAGCTTCTGGAGTTGGCCGAGGGCCTCAAGAAGTAATCACGACGGTTTGTTCTCGAAATATTCCTTCATAGGCGCGAATATACAAGGTACGCATTCTCCCGCCCCATCGCCACATACCCATTCCCTCATTCCCGGTTTTTCCTTCCGCCTTCGCTTATCAGTGTCTCGGTGGGTCCCCATTCCTTCGCAGGCCTATTCGTTCTTCAGCACGCCGATGAGGTCTCCTCCGAGCGCGCCGCGCACCGAGCGACGGACCCAGAGAAAGCCGCCGACCGCCATCACCGCGAACAGGCAGATGAGGATCGCCCAGGGCAGCCGCCCGGGCGCCTTGATCGCGGCCGGGAGCAGGGCGACGAGCGAGGCTGAAAGCCCGACCGCGAGCGCGGCCGCCAGGACGATGAACTGCTCGGCGAGGAGCGAGCGGAAGACGTCGCGGGCGGGAATGCCGACGGCGCGCATGAGCGCGATCTCGCCGCGCCGGGAGACCAGGTCCCGCCGCACGAGCACGCCGAACCCGCCGATCCCGATGAGAAGCCCGAGCCCGCCCAGGACGAGGAACATGAGGAGGTAGGTGTCGGCCACGCGATTGTAGCGGAAGAGCCTGGCCTCGGCCGACTCGACGTCGGCCCCGAAGGGGCGCAGGCGGTCGCGCAGCGTCGCGGCGAGCGCATCACGATCCGCGGCCGAAAATCCCCGGGCGTCCACCAGGAAGCGCGTGTACCCTGACGACGACGGGTAGAGCCGCAGGAACTCATCCTCGGAAACGATCACACTCCCCTGGAAGAGCGAATTGGAAAGCGCCGCCACAAAAAGGGCGCTTCGTTCCCGGCCGCTTTCGTCCCGGATCGCGATCCGGTCGCCGGCCGCCAGGCCCAGGTTCCAGGTGAGGCTCTCCTCGTCCGCGATCGCCGCGGCCTGTCCCGCCGGCACTTGTCCGCCCGGGCCGTTGTCGAGCGCCCGCCAGGGGCTCGCCCCGCCCGGGAAGCGGAACACCGACGCCGCGAAGGCGAAGGCTTTTCGCGAAGCGAGCGCCGCGGGGTCGACGCCGGTCACCTCCGGATTGCGCGCCAGGTTCAGGTTGAGGCAGCTCGCGTCGTCGCCCGCGCGGACGCGCATGGGGACGAAGCTCACGCCGGCCGGAAGATCGTCCAGGCCCAACCGCGCGCGGGCGGCCGGGTCGTTGAGGTTGTCCGCGACGGGCGCCGCGGTCTCCACCCACAGCGCGAACCCGCCGGTGCCCGTGTCGCGCCGGGAGGGATCCGCCGGGAGCGAGTAGGTGTTGGCGCCCACGGCCGCGACCAGAAACACGCCCAGGGAAAGCACGAGGACGCCCGTCACGGTGCGGCCGCGGTTCAGACGCAGGGCGGCCAGGGCGCGCGCCGCGTTCCCCGGCGGCAGGCCCGCGCGGGCCGGGCGCGAGCGGACGAGCGCGCCGTCGAGGAGGAAGAGAAGCCCGGCCAACGACGCCGCCGAGGCGGCGAAGAAATATCCCGGATCGATTCCCTTTTTCTGGAAGCCGAGGGTGAGGACGAAGGCGAAGCCGATCAATAAAATCCCGGCCGCGAGCCGCCGCCAGCGCCTCGCTTTTTTCATCCTCCGCCGCCCGTCCGGAGCGCCGGACAGGAGCCCGCCGATCGGCCGGCGCGTTTCCCGGATGAGCGCCAGCGCGAACACGGCGAGGGAAAAAATGAAACTCAATGCCAGGCCGGCCGCGAAGTGCGTCCATGAAAAATAAAAGCCGATATCGCCCTCCCCGATCGTCCCGCTGAAAAGCGTTTTCAACAGAAGAATCATCAACCCGGCGAAAGCCGCCCCGAGCGCCGCGCCCGCCGCGCAACCGGCCAGGGCCGTGACCGCGCCTTCCAGTCCGAGCCTCGCGAACACCAGGCCGCGGGACAATCCGGCCGCCCGGAGCAGCCCCAGCTCCCGCCGCCTGTCCGCGACGGCGGCGGAAAAGAGAAATGCGGCCAGGAGCAGGCCCGCGGCCACGGCGAAAAAGCCGAGGCCCGCGAACAAGCCGGTGAAGTCGAGTCCCGACCCGGCCGCCGCGGCCGCTTCCGCGCGCAGCGGGACGAAAGAATAGCCGAGGCCGGCCGGATCGAGGCGCTTGACGAGGGCGGCCGCGTGATCGAACCAGCGCCCGCGGGAGCGGAGGAAGAGCGAGGTTGATTCGCCGTAGCGGTTGGCCCACAGCCTCCGCCCCGCGGCCAAGCCGATGACGGCCTTGGGCGCGGCGCGGAAACGGCGCCAGAAAGCCTCGTCCTTCGGCCTGATCCGTGAAAAATCCACCGGCACGCCGGCTTGCCACGAGCGGCACTCGGCTTCGTCGGTGAGACCGGGAAAGTCCGGCGTCAGGCGCGCGTCGAAAACCGGGTGCGTCTGGGGCAGAACGGCGCGCACTGAAAAGCGCGCCTCCTTTTCCGCGAGCGCGGCGTCGTCGGCGACATAAAAATAGGCGAGCGAGACCTCGCTCCCGGGCCGCAGCTTCCGGTCGGCGGCCAGCCAGTCGCTCACGATGATCTCATCGTCCTTGAGCGGCACGGGCAGGTCGGCCGGGTCGACGGCGGCCGCAAACGAATACGGCGCTCCGCCCAGGCGGTTCACGAAATAGACGAGCCGGCCGCGCGCGGCGGGGTCCATGTCGCGCGCCGCCGCCTCGACGACGGGCCGCACGAACAGGCGGTCGTCGCGCACCTCGACCCGTTCGCCCGTCCCTTCTCGCACTTCGATCCCGTAATCGGCCGGCCGCATCTCGCTTTTCAGGGCCAGCGCCAGCTCCTCGGCCGAGAGCCGCGCGCCCGCCCGATCCTTCGCGAGCAGGAGATTGGCCTTGCCGCGCAGCCCGGCCGACCGGGCCAGGAGCTCCCAGGGCACGAACACATTGAGCGGAACCGCCTGGTCGTTCGCGAGCCCGAACAGAGCGCCCCGTTCGGCCGGCAGGACGCCCGCCGTTTTCAGGCGGAGCGGGAAAAAACGTTCGTCGGTGCGGCCGGCGACGCTTTCGGCCGGGAGGAGCCCCGGCCGTTCCACCCGGAGCACGATCTCATCGCCGGGGCGGCAGTCGAGCGCCCGGCTCACGGCCTCGCTCACGAAGGCGGTCCGTTCCGCCGGGGACAAGGTCGGGGCGGGGCCTTCGCCGCCGAAAAGCGTGAAGAACGAGTCGGGCACCCCGAGCACGGCGACCCGACGGGGGGGACCGCCCCGGCCGGCGGCGCCCGCCTCGCCCGTGAGCGCGAGGGCGGGCGTCACCGCGGTCTTGAGGCGCGCGCCGAGCCGGGCCGCCAGGCTCGCCGGAAAAAATCCGTCGCTCGACCGAAGGGCGTACTCGATTGTACCCGTGCGCCGCGCCGCCTGGGCCTCCAGGCTCCCGCGCACCGAGGCGCCGGTGAGAAGCGAACCGGTGAGGAGCGCGGCCGCCAGCATCGCGCCCGCGGCGACGGCCGCGTAGCGGCGCCGGTAATGGGCGAGGCTCTGCAGGGCGGAACGCAATGTCAGGGAAAGTCGCGCGAACATGGCGGCCCTACCTCGGCCCGAGCGGCTTCAGCAGGCCGTTCTCGAGGCGGCGCACCCGGTCCAGGCCGCGGGCGAGCTCGTCCGAGTGCGTGACGACGACCAGGGCGGTATTCTCCTCCCGGTTGAGCTCCCTGAGGAGCCCGGCCACGGAGAGGGCGGTGTCGCGGTCGAGCGAGCCGGTCGGCTCGTCGGCGAGGAGAAGCGAGGGCGAGTTGACGAGCGCGCGCGCCAGGGCGGCGCGCTGGCGCTCGCCGCCGGAGAGCTCGCCGGGCAGGGCGCGCTCGAATCCCTTCAGGCCCGTGCGCTCAAGGAGGCGTCGGGCCCGCTTCTCGATCTCGGGCCAGTCGCCCCGGCGCGCGCCGGGCAGGGCCGGGAGGAGGACGTTGTCGAGGAGGGTGTGCTGGGGGAGAAGGTAGTGGAGCTGGAACACGAAGCCGATCTCGCGGTTCCGGAAGCGGTCGCGCTCGGCCTCGCCCATGGCGGCGACGGTCTTGTCCTTGAACTTGATCTCGCCCGCGTCGGCCGAGTCCAGGAGGCCGATGAGGTGGAGGAGCGTGCTCTTGCCCGAGCCGGACGGTCCGGTGACGGCGAGGGTCCCCCGCTCCTCGAGGTCGAAGGTGATCCCCTTGAGCACCTCGCGCCGCTCCCCGTAGCCGGGGGTGAGGTAGGTCTTTTTCACGTCGGTGAGGGACAGAAGCATGGACGATTTATGGTGACACAATCGGCCGGTTTCGACAAGCGACGAAAAGGGCCCGATGCAGTGAGGAGAGTGAACCACCCTTCGACAAGCTCAGGGCAGGCTCCTGACACGGCTGGGTAGTGCGGGCGTCTCGCCCGCCTGGAACAATTACACCGATGGGGAAAGGAGGAGTACTACGGACGAACGCGGATGAGGAGAGAAAGGGGACCTACATGGATACTTAAGGAAGAGGCCGAATCTCGCAACGCAGTTTCAAGCGAGTTTCAAGTGAGCTTCCAGCGTTAGGAACTGATTACACTGATGGTGATGGAAAGGAGAGATACACCCCAAGTTTTTTGAAAATCAGGGCGAGGTTTTTGAAAAACCAGGCGAAGTGTTAAAAACAGGGAAGTAATTTTGCGGCACGGCGATCCAAACTCTATTTATAGAAGAGAAACTCATTTGCCGGCGCGGGTTCATCGACTTCCGGGCCTTTTCCCAGTTTCAGTCTTCGGCCGACATATATCGCTTGACCCGCTCCTCGGCGTATTGCTTCGCTGCGGCCTTCCAATTCTCCGGCTTGTAGTAATCGGGCATATCGTTCTCGTCGAATTTTTTTCAGGAACGTGCCGAGAAAAGGTCCATACTCCTCCAAGCCAAAACCGTGTTCGATGATTCCCATCAGACGTTCGTTCCAATCGAAGCTTGTAGTCTGCGGTGCCGCGCTTTCCTCGATTTTGTATTCTCTATAGTACCTATTCAGATGCATCTCATCGTTGCGGTATATATCGACTCCCGACACCGTAAGCCGCCGGTTAACCGTCGCCCGTACGCGGCTTCCGTCCTTGGCCCATACGCCCGCCGCCCAGACGATACCTTCGTCCAGTAAAAGTCTGCGGAAGTACGTCTTGTCCTTGAACAAGCATTCCTCTTCCATTAACCCGTCGCCGGAGGTTTTCGCGATCATAAAATCAAACGTCTCGAATTTTTTCCCGGCGGGATCGCCGTTGAATAGGCCGGGATACTTGCGCGCCAGTCCGTCGAAGTTCTTCCGGTACCTTTTTTCAACCCCGGAGAGCAGGTGGAGGTCCTTGAACCACGGGAGGGGACGTTTCTCGCCGTAATAAAACTCGATTTCGGCCAGGCAGGTGTCGTCGTGGACGCTCCCCGGGTAGACGTCCCGTTTCGTGAAAACGACGCTTGAGGTCCTGATCTCCCCGGGGAGCTTTACGGTTTTCACGTCCATGCCGTCGCTTAAGTCGAAGAGGCCGCTGAAGCCGGCGTCCGAGGCGGCGATTTCGATCTTTTTGATGCGGTTGTTTTCGCCGTACCACCGCTTGTCATAATAACCGGGCCGCAGGTCGATCCGGTCAATCTTCACCCTGCCCGAAAACGCGACGGCAATGCTCTCTCCGCTGCCGGGCCCGTCGGCGCCCTCGACCCAGGCGGTCGCGGGATCGCCGTCCATCGCTTTCCAACCGGCGTACCTGTACCGGTCCTTGAGAACCGAAAGCTCGCTGTGAGCCGTGACGGAAACGATGTCGGCGATGTTGCGGGTCGTTTCGGCCTTATCGCCTCTACAGCCCGCGATGAAAAGAAAGGAAATGATAAGGCATACCGGACCGGATCCGCGCATGAGTCTCCCCCGCCTGTCGCCGTCGATTATACAATATGCCGATGCTCATGTTAATTGCGTGCGGCGAGCCTCGCTTTTTTCCACCATGATAACGGGAAAAAGACGACCGCCATAAATAAAGCTCAGAAAAAAACAAGCAATTGCGCCAAATCCGTGATATTGTTATACATAAACAATATCGGTCCCTAAAATAAGGAGAACAACATGAACCGTAAAAAACCGCTTCACTTTCTATTGATCGCAAGCGTCGGGCTTCTCGTATTGGGTCTTGCCGGCTGCTCGTTATTCGCGGAATTTGAAGGAACATGGGTTTTTTCATCGGCCGGTCAGACGGTCTCATGGACTTTCTCAAAGACTTTGAGCGAGTTGGCCTATTACGGAACCCCTTCGAACGGCACCATATCATACTCAGTCGTGGCATATGATGAGAGCGCCGATCACATCCAACTCTCGGTGACGGGATCGACGGGAGATTGCGCCGGCGCCCCTCTAGGCCAACAAAACTATTTTCTCTACAGCATATCCGGAAACCAAATGTTCATCGGCGGGAGTACATCCGGGTATCCGGCGACGACCAGCATGGGACCTTTCATCAAGCAATAGGAAGTCCCGTCGGGAGGAGACAAGCGCGGAAGCGCGACCGCGTCGCCGGTTTTTTCGCTCGCTCCTCCCGGCTCAGGCTTCGCTGGAAGCTCACTTGAAACCCGCTTGGAACTGCGTTGCGAGATGCGTTGCGGCGGGTGCCGGCAAGCGTGCGACCCGCCACCATGCCCGGGCGACAACGCGCCGTTCGGTTATTCCGAAAGCACCACTGGAGGATACGTGAACGTTTCGCATTTCCTGACCCCCGTTCTCTTCTCCTGCGCGGCTCCCGGCCCCGCGGCCGGCAAAAGCCCCGGCGACAGGAATTTATTCCGCGAGATCGGCCTGACCGACCGCGAGATCGACGACAAGGTGAACAAGGCGATCCATGATTTTTTCCACGGGGACGATTCCATACGCTGCTACTACCCCGTGGAGAAGGACGAGGCCTACATCTACGACAGCGGCCACGAGAACGTCTGCTCGGAGGGCATGTCGTACGGCATGATGATCGCGGTGCAGGCGGGCTGGCGCGGGGAATTCGACCGCCTCTGGAATTTCGCCTCGCGCCGCATGCGCCGCTCCTCGGGCGACTGGAACGGGTACTTCGCCTGGCAGGTCCACACCGACGGCTCCGTCATGGACGCGCCGCCGGCGCCGGACGGCGAGGAATACATGGCGATGGCCCTCTTTTTCGCCTGGCGGCGCTGGGACAAGGGCGGCGCCGATTCGGCCTACAAGGCCGCGGCCGACGACATCCTCCATCACATGCTCCACCAGGACCGCTACGCCGATCCGGAGAGCGGTGTCACGCCGATGATCGACCCGGCCGCGCGCCAGGTGGTCTTCGTCCCCTACGGCACGGCCGCAGCCTTCACCGACCCTTCCTACCACCTGCCCGCCTTCTACGAGCTGTGGAGCCGCTGGGCGGCGGAAGACCGGGACGAATGGCGCCGCGTCGCCGCCGCCAGCCGCCGCCTGCTCGTCTCCGCCGCCCATCCCGAAACGGGCCTCTCCCCCGATTACTGCGGCTTCGACGGGAAGCCCTGCGATCCCACGGGACGAGGCCACGAGAATTTCCGCAACGACGCCTGGCGCGTCGTCCGCAACCTGGCGCTCGACTGCGCCTGGTTCGGCGGAACCGCCGCCGAGCTCGCCGTCATCGATCGCCTCCACCGCTTCTTCGACGGCCGGGGCGTCTCAACCTACGGCGACGGCTTCACGCTCGACGGCCGGACCAGGCTCTCCAACCATCACTCGCCCGGCCTGGTGGCCATGAACGCGACCGGCGCCCTGGTCTCGAGCCACCCGCGCGCCCTCGACTTCGTGCGCGACCTGTGGAGCATCCAGCCGGTCACCGGCCGCTGGCGCTACTACGACGGCTGCCTGTCCGTCATGGGGATCTTGAGCTGCGCGGGCCGCTACCCGGCGATCGGTTTCGGGGGGACATGACAGCCGACTGACTCGATCCTAATCAGATTTTATTGTAGAGACGCACGGCCGTGCGTCTCTACACTTGAGTTCCACAAAATAAAAGCGAAGCGTCGAACTCTTGGCGTGACGCGGACTATTTATAACGCGGGTCCATGAGATCGGGATAATTCTCGCGCAGGTTCTCGGTTAACTCCTTGATCTCCGGTTCGCCGGCGTATTCCTCCCCGACGTTCACTTTCCTGTAGCCGGAATCGGCCCCTTCGCCGCCCGTTGTTCTCCCAGCCGCGATTTCCGCAATCAAAAAAGATGGATTGAGTGATGAATCCGCGGATTTTTCCGGCAATTATGTTTCTATCCCTTTTCTCCCATGTCTTCTCCCGTTCTCTTTTCCATCCTTTCCCGGTTTCCTGGTTTCCTTATCAACCCCCTCTCTTCTTTTATGGTTTCCTTAATGATATTGTATAGTTGAGTTCGGGATAATCAGGTACGAAGAGGAGAGGAGGCCCGTATGGCGGCGACATCCGGCACAACCATCCGCGAGCACAGCATCGGTGATTTGAACGATGCCATGGAACGGGCGCGCGCGGCGCAGCGGTCCTGGCGGCGGACGAGCTTCGGGGCGCGGAAAAAGATCGTGATGCGGATGAGAGGGATCGTGCGGCGCCGCGCCGACGAGATCGCGGCGGCCGTGGCGGAGGCCTCAGGCAAGACCCGGGTGGACGCGCTCTCCACCGAGGTCATCCCCGCCGCCATGGCCGCCGCCTGGTACGCCAAAGCGGCGCAGGGCGCGCTCAAGAAACGCCGCTTGCGTGCGGGCAACATCGTCATGAGCTACAAGCGGTCGTACCTGCTCCGCGAGCCGTGGGGCGTCGTCGGCATCATCAGTCCCTGGAACTACCCCTTCGGCATCCCTTTTCACGAAACGGTCATGGGACTCATGGCCGGCAATGCCGTCGTCCTCAAGGTGGCGAGCATGGCGCGGAGCGCGGGCGAGCTCATCCGCGAGGTGGTCGAGGAGGCGGGCGTGCCGGGCGGGCTTTTCCGCCTCATCCACCTGCCGGGCGGCGTCGCCGGACGCGCCTTCATCGAGGCGGGCGTGAACAAGCTCTTCTTCACCGGCTCCATCCCCGTGGGCAGGGAGCTCATGCGCCTGGCGGCGGACAGGCTCATCCCCCTCTGCCTCGAGCTCGGCGGCAATGACGCCATGGTCGTGCTGCCCGACGCCTCCCTCGACCGCGCGGTCAACGGCGCTCTCTGGGCCGGCCTCTCCAACTGCGGCCAGTCGTGCGCCGGCGTGCAGCGCATCTACGTGCACGAGCGGATCGCCCGCTCCTTCTCAAGCCTCCTCGCCGAACGGCTCGCGCGCCTCCGCTGCGGCCGCGAGCGCGCCTTCGACGTGGACGTGGGAGCGCTCGCGAACCGCCGGCAGTACGAAACGATCAAGGCCCAGGTGGCCGGGGCCCTGGCCGCGGGCGCCCGCGTCCTCGCGATGGCCGGGACCGACGACCCGGAGAAGCTCCTCCACCCCGCCGTCGTTCTCGACCGGGTGACGGCGGACATGAAGATCATGCGGGAGGAGGCCTTCGGACCGATCATGACCGTGGACACGTTCGCGACCGAGGACGAGGCGGCGGAGAAGGCGAACTCAACGGTCTACGGGCTCAGCGCCAGCGTCTGGTCGCGGCGCACGGGGCGCGCCGGGCGGCTGGCCGCCCGCCTGGAGGCCGGCGCGGTCACGATCAACGATCATCTCATGAGCCACTGCCTGGCCGAAACCCCCTGGGGCGGGTTCAAGCGGTCCGGGATCGGCCGCTCGCACGGGCGGGCCGGCTTCGAGGAGATGACCCAGGTCAAGGTGGTGGTCGACGATCTCTTCCACCGCATGCCCAAAGCCATGTGGTGGTACCCGCACTCGGGGACGACCTACGCCCGCCTCAAGGGCATCCTCGATTTCCTCTATGCGGGGAACCCCCTCCGGAAGCTCTCCGGGCTGGGGAAACTGCTGAAGCTGTTTATGGGCGGCTTTCGGAAATGGTGAGGCGTGCGAGGAAGAAAGAATTTCTAAGGAAGCCAGGAAGAAAGGAAACCAAGAACAGAGGAAAATGAGAAAAGAAATTCAGGAAAGAAGAAATAAAAAAAGTGTTTCCGAAATTCTCCCCTCTTTTCCTGGTTTCCTCCACTCCTGGCTTCCTTATAAATTCTTTTCCTCAGAGGTATTTAAATATCTCCGTCAGCGACGTTACGACGCCGAGGGGGACGGCGGGCGAGCGGGAGGGGGGAGCGGATTCGGCGTGGGTATAATCGAGGCGGGGCGGGCCGCCGGGGCGGCGGATGAGGATGGGGAAACAACCGGCCGCGCGGGCGCCGGCCACGTCGTCCTCCTCGGAGTCGCCGACGAACACCACCTCGCGCGGGGCGAGCCCCGTCTTCGAGCAGGCGAGCTCGAAGACGCGCGGATCGGGCTTGGCGACGCCGACCTCGCTCGACACGACGATCGCGTCGAAGAATCGGTCGAGGGCGTACTCCGCCATGAGGCGGTGGACGTGGGGCGGGTGGTCGAAGTTGGAGATGAGCGCCAGTTTCTTTTTCCCCGCGAGCGCCTTGAGGACGGCGTAGGCCTTCTCGTCGAAGCGGATGAAGCGCTGCCAGCCGGCCAGCGAATTCTCCGCGATGGGGGTGACCGATTCGTCGGGGACCTCGAGCCCGAGACGGCGGAAGAAGGCGATGTGCCGCCGCTCGTCGAGGGTGCGGCCGTCCGAAACCTCGAGCTCGAGCGGGAAGGGCTTGGTGAAGAACCCGTCGCACTCCGCCGAGAACTCATCCTCGGACATCTTCAGACCGAACTCGAGGAGGCTCCCGTACATGAACCTGAGCCACTCGTCCCAGGCGCGGTCCATGTCGCCGTAAATGAACAGCGTTCCGTACAGGTCGAAGAACACGCCCTTTATTTTTCGGGGATCGAAGTCGCGGTCGGCTGGAATCATGTGCCGCGATGGTAGCCCGATCCGGACCGCCGCGTCAAGGGCGGCTTCGCTCTTGTGCAGGGAGGAAAAGGGAACCACGGATGACACGGATGGGACGGATGACACGGACAAGAGAAAGGGAGGACTACGGATAAACGCGGATGAGGAAGAAGAGAGGAAAATGGGGCTTCTCTCGCGTTGGAACTTTCGTCGGACTCATTGAAACATTCGTCGGACTCACTGAAACCTTCGTCGGACTCATTGAAACCTTCGTCGGACTCATTGAAAC
>JAFGSW010000077.1 GCA_016934415.1 Spirochaetales bacterium
GCGACAATGGTGGGTCATTATCAGCGACAATGCCTGGGTCACTTTATGCGACAATGTGGGTCACTATCTGCGAAAATTTGCACTTCTAAGCGTTATGCGTAATTGAAAGAATATTATCTAAATTCAATTTCTTATAAAAGGAAAGTGTTTCGCCCGGATGGCGAAGGCGGGTTTTCACTTAATTTGGGCATCTTTATATTAGGGATTATCAACCAAGCATTCAGGAAATGCATAATCATTAAGTTCAAATCCGAAATCATTTTTAATGATATTTTTTGCAACAGAAGCAATCTTTTTCCTTATTTCCACATCTGGTGGGCCAAAAATATAACTCTGTTCAAAATATTGTTGATAAGTCTTTCCCCAATCTTCAGTGGGAATTGCTTTGGATAACTTTACTATATCCGGTTTTCTACCTGCTGCAGCTCTATTAATCATCGCTAAACCTGCTTTATCGAAACTTGTTTTTCTTGGAATATCAACCCAGATAAACCACTTTGGTATTTCTATTTTAGCTTGTTCCCATATTTTGTCTGAAAATTCTCGGAGTTTTTCTTGATTACTTCTTAGGTTATAAAATTGCCCATAACCAGCTTTTATTTCTGGTTTATTCTCATCATCATAATCGATTATTGTCAATGTTGATATGCTAAGTACTCGTTTGAATAATTTTCTATACAATAAATCATGAGACGCAGAATGCTCAAATGTGTCCGGATTATATTGGTTTGCGTTTGATAAAAAATCTATATCAGTTATATATAAAAAGTCAGAAGCATTGTTAAGAGTAAATCCTTGCGGATACATATTGGTTACTTTAAATGGCATTTCTTTTTCTACAAACTGAGACAGACAAGATTTAAACATACAATCGCATGATCGAACTTTATGATGATGGTATACCGTTGCGAAAAGAATTGCTCTAGCAAATAGAAGCTGTTGAATTGGGTTATATCCACCACGATTTACAACAAGAATTTTAGATGAGTGTCCATTTGGATCATCCACAATTTCGATACAATGAAGAAGTCTATCAATATCTAGGGATAGTTCAATTCCGACAGCTCTACCATCTCTAGGAAAATAATCTAGTTTATCAGCATCAATTGGTCCACTTATTATCTCAGCCTCAAAAAGCATTTTATCCTTACTAACTCTCCCTAAAATCAATGGTGCAAAATCGTCTATTTTAATCTCTAGACTATAGTGCTTTATTATCTGATCATAAAATTTTCGAAATGGCTTTGATGTCGTTATCAAATAAGATAATACCTCACCTGCTCCTTTGCCGGCAAATTCACCACCTGCGTTAATCAATTGAGTAATATCTTCACAATTTTCAAATATCTCTTCACTTGTATGAGAAAAAGCAGAATGTCCAACATCGTGCATTAATGCAGCTAAGCGCACTTTTTTTTCAATATCCCAGTCAATTATTCTATTGTACTTTTTTTTTAGCGTTTGAGCTATTCTGCTAGCTATATGAATTACGCCAATAGTATGTTCAAATCTAGTGTGTTGTGCAGAGGGAAAAGTCTCATAAACAAATCCAGTTTGATGTATTTGTCTTAACCGTTGTAATAGCGGGGTGTCTAAAATTGATAGCTCATGTTCATATAACTCAATTGTGCCCCATAATGGATCATGGATAAATTTGGGCTTGTCGTTTAAGAACTCAGTATGCGGTAGGTAATCATTTACAAATGAATCAATTCGATCTCTTATATCTTCCACAGAATAATTCTATGCTGTCTTTATGTTCAGAGTACTGCGGATTTCCTCTGATAGTTGCTCAATATTCTTTTCCATTTCTGCAGGAAGATTTGGCTTAATAAAATTATCAAATCGAATCTTTAGTGGTTTCTTAATTTTATATTCCTTTAAGTCCGGATTATCTCTTCCTATCAATCTAGCTTGCTGAAGTGAATAAATACCCTCTTCTATTGCAATTGAATGAGGGGAAATACCATCTGAGTCGAAGGCATAGTTTGTAAAAAGAGATGAAAATTTACCCGTTTGCTTTGCTTTGAAAAAAGCTTCAACGATGTCACTTTCATCATTGATCTTAAAAGTTGCGTTTGGAAACTGGGCGAATACTGCTACAAGTAAGGCATCCCCAAATAGAATTCCTTCTTGACGCATTTCGGCACCTCCCTATATAAAATAATATTCAAATTTGTCAATTTAGCAACATTTTTATAAAAAACAAAAAGCTGTATGAGTATTAGCACGATTATTAGACTAATTCAAGAAGGTCTGACAATTTTTTTATTTTTTCGGTTACTAAGAATGTTACTTATATTGAGTTAAACTCTATCGGCCCCTATATACCTGTCTACCTAAAGCCAACAGAGAATCTCGTCTGTTTCTCGATAGAGGAAACATGGTAGAAAGCTGTAAAAACTGCTTTTCGGATTCAGGATATATAACCGCAGAATCGTAGGGGTTCAAATCCCCCTCTGGATAAAATTGAAATTCCAACTCACCTACTCCGGCGCGTTGGACTGGAAAAATTCATTTTTCCACACTTTTCTACTTTTTTTCCTCATCCGTGTCATCCGTCCCATCAGTGTCATCCGTGGTCTCCTACGCAATGAAACCCGCGTACATAAAGGCCCGCGCCAGCGGACGGCAAAAAAACCCATCATTACGTCCCCGTCCCGTTATACCGCCTCACCCCCAGCGACCAGACCAGGCAGCCGATCCCGAAGACGGCCGCGCCCACGAGCGGGGTCAAAAACCACTCGGGCGACACGTCCGGGCTGTGCAGCAGGTGGTTGACGGGCATGTAGGCGACGAAGGCGTAGGGGATGACGAAGACGAACACGATCTGGAACGGCTTGCCGAAGATGGTGAGCGGGTAGCGGACGAACTGTTCCACTTTGAGGGAGAAGAAGTTCATGACGGAGACGTTGCGGCCCATCCAGAAGGCGGTGGCGCTGACGGCGGTCCGGATGCCGATGAAGGAAAAGACGGAGCCCAGGTACATGAGGACCAGGCAGACCACCTTGAGCGCCGTCCAGGAGACGCGCAGGTGGGGGAGCGCATAGACGAAGACGGCGACGGAGACGGCGAGGCTCCCGAGCGACTTCAGGTCCACCGTGTCCGACAGGTAGTAGAACATCGTGTTGAGCGGCTTGAAGCAGCAGTTGATGAAGTTCCCCCAGATGACGTCGCTCCAGAGCGACCAGAACTTGTCGAACAGGATCGCCACGGGCGCGATGGCCAGCCCGAAAAAACCGTAGAGAAAGAGCATCTCGTAATAGTCCCAGCCGCCGAGGCTGGGGATGGTATTGAAGAGCACCAGGAGAGACAGGAACCCGGACACGTTGAGGGCCAGCATCCCGAGGACGCTGATGAGGAAATCGGCCCGGAACGACATCCGGGACTTGATATGCTGCGAGGTCAGCTTCCTGTATATCCTCCAATAATAAAAAAGCCGCTTCACCATCCTTACCCCCCGCTCACGGTGAGCTTGCCCAGGATTTTCCGGTGGAACAGCCGGCCCGCCGTCATGAACGCCGCGATCCAGCCCGCCTGTATCAGAAGCATGAGGACCGATTCGGGGATGCTTTTTTCCCCGAGAAGCAGATTGACCGGGGTGTAGTACATCGCCTGGAAGGGCAGCACCATGAGCACGGGCCGCAAGGCCTCGGGGAAAAAGGCGAGGGGGATGACGGCGCCGGAGAGAAACAGGATCACCGCGTCCTTGATGAGCTTCAAACCCAGGACCGATTCGAAGGAGAAGGCGGTGACGCCCACGATGAAATCGATGTTGAACGAAATGAGAAAGGAAAAGAAAAGCGAGACGGTGAAGAAGATGAGATTGATCCCCGCGGCGACCGGCACCCCGAAGGCGAAAATAATGAGGAGGAGAAACGGGACGCCGGTGAAAACAAGCCGGGTGAGGAAGATGCCCAGGGACTCGACCAGGGTCGTCAGGTGCAGGTCGAGGGGCAGGTGGAGCCTCAGGACGATGTCGCCGCGGCTGATGCTCATGGCCAGGTCCCACTCGGCCCAGGTCTCGATCATGGTGAAGATGCAGCCGCTCACCGCGACATAGGCGAAAGCCTGGAGAAAACCCAGGCCGTGCAGGGTGCCGCCGCTCCCCGCGTACACGGCCCGCCACAGGTAGTACGCCAGGAAAACGCCGACCAGGTTGCCCAGGACCATGAAGATGAAATCCGCCCGGAAGTTGAGCGATTCAAGGAACATGTTTCTGACGATCGCCGCGTACCGCCTCACGCCAGCGCCCCCTCGTAGGACTTGATGATGACCTCCTCCAGGGAGATGTCCTCGATTTTCACGTCCTTCACGCGGCAGGTCTTGAGGCAGTGGTTGAGGACGTCGAGGAGCGGGACCTCGTCCTGGTTCAGGGTGAGCGTGACCCAGCCGTCGCCTTCTTCCCTGACGGAGATCTTTTCCCGGCAGGGGAAGCACCCGGCCAGCCGCCCTTCCAGGGCGCCCCGCTCGTCCTCCCCCATGTCGCTCATGTCCAGGTGGAGCGTCCGAAAGGAGCCGAACGCCTTGTTGAACCGCGCCGTGGGCCCGTCGTAGACGATTGTGCCCTTGTCGATCAGGATGAGGCGCGGGCAGAGGTTGCCGATGTCGCCCGTGTCGTGGGTGGTGATGATGATGGTGGTCCCCAACTCCCGGTTCAGCGTGCGGATGATCTTGCGCACATTTTTCTTGACGGACACGTCCAGGCCGATGGTGGGCTCGTCCAGGAAGATGAGCGCGGGATCGTGAAGAAAGGAGGCGGCGATGTCGCAGATCGACTTCTGCCCCAGGGAGAGCTTGCGTACGGGCGTGTGGTAATGCCGCTTCAGGTCGACGAGGTCGTTGAAGAGTTTCAGGTTCCGCTCGTAAACGGCGTCCGGCACGCGATAGATTTCCTTCAGGACCTTGAAGGACTCGATCACCGGCAGGTTCCACCAGAGCTGGGAGCGCTGCCCCAGCACCACGCCGATATTGGCCACGTACCTGCGGCGGTCCGAGAAGGGGACGAACCCGTCCACCGTCACGCCGCCCGCCGTCGGCTTGAGCACGCCGGTCAGGAGCTTGATGGTGGTGGATTTTCCCGCGCCGTTCGGCCCGATCAGGCCCAGGATCTCCCCCCGGTCCACGGAAAAGGAGACGCCGTCCACCGCCTTGACGGTACGATAATTTCTCGAGAAAAGGTCCTTGAAGGCGCCCGACAGGCCTTCCCGCCGCTCGAGCACGCGGAAGTGGCGCGTGAGGCCGGTCGCCTCGATGATCTTTTTATTCATACCTTACGTTTGACCCGACGGTGGAAAACGTACCGGTGCTTCGGCCGCGTTTCCCGCTTTCTCCATGCATCCGAAAAACATTGACATTATAGCACGTCGATCATGATAAATTCTCGCACTTTTTTTCGGATACCGGTACGTTATTTACGTTTGAAAGGCGAAGCGAACCTTGGGAAAAAGAAGCGGTGTTTTTTGCGCTCCCATACGATGCAGCGATTTCATAGGTTTATTTCGAACCATTTTTAATCTTTTATATTCGATTTCTTATAAGGCCCTATCTCATGAAACCCATATTTTTCATATAGACGTTTCGGAAAGGTTTTAGTGCAATCGTACCTATTATTTTTTTATTTTCCAGTAATACCCAAAATTTTCCATGTTCGATAAAACAACTCTTTCGGATATCGATTAAGTCTTTGTCTTTATTCGATAAATCAAACCCAAATCCGAATTCTTCAAATGCGTCTTTCACCAAGTCCCGCACCTGGTGCGAATATTGGGATTTGAATTGTTCAATACTGAAACCAGTCATTTGCTTGCTTTTTTACGCTTATCTCGTGCTGCCATGGCGGCCCTGCCGGCATACCCGAATGCGGCCAGGGCGTGAGTCGGAACGTGCCAGGCCGCCACCGCCTGCCCGGCGGCGTGAGCGGCCAATCTCGCGGCGTCCGATTTTACCGCCTTGGCCGCCGCGTGGGCGGCGAGGGAAAGCCTGCGCACCTCTTTCATTCCCAGTGTACGCTTGCCTTCCGCCCAGGCCTTGACGGCGTCGATCGCCGCGCGCGGCCGCTTGTCGTTCGGCCGTTCTTTCTCGAAGAATTGGAGGACCCTCGCGGCTTCATTCGCAGCCTTGAGCCCGAAGAGCTTGTGGTATCGGGAATCGCGCCATGCTTTATCGTCTTTCGATTTATGTGCCATCACCTTAACGTTTATAGAACATTGCGTTAATCTCAATTCTCATTTCTTTTTTTTATCGATCGTGCGCATCGCTATTGGTTTGAATAAAATGGTGAAGGCAGCAATTGTCACCCCTCATCAAGCACTTTTCAATTTCAAGCCGGATAGACCGATCATATCCTTTCACCATGAAGTAATCCTGTCTGCATTTATAACGATAACCGATATCCGTACCGTTCAACTCTTTGAATACCTCGAATATTCTGCATTTTTCGGTTCTCATCACAATTTCATCTTTCGTATCGATTACTCTTGAGCCATGTGCGTTTTCTTCGGTGAACAATCTTTGTACTACATTTTGCAGACTGATATGCGGATAATCTTCCGACCTGTACTTTTCTCCGAGTTGTATCGCCGTTTTTTCCAGCGCGCGTTCGATAATTTCCAGAGATTTACTTTCTTCGCTTTCCCGGAGATCGGAAATGATTTGTATAATATCATCGGGTTCCCAACCGTAGCACATATGTTTCCTCGACACGGAATTGCTGCAATTTCGCCAAACGTCCCGAGCACGGACTCCATGCGAAGCAAGGAGTCTGCGCGCCGGGGGACGCTGTTGCAGCCTTCCCAATCACCATTATAGCATCCACTCATCTCAATCACAGGTTGTCGAGCGTCAGTTTTCAGTCAGCTTTCCATCTGAACGGATTCCACTTGTCCTTCTTCGTCAAAGCGAACGCTGATAACATAGTCGGTCATGTCCCCGGGAAGGGAGAAATCGAACGTATCGATACCGTCGGAATTCTCATCGCCCCAGTAGGATTTTAATTCCAAAATATCGAGTACTCGGGCCGGTTCCGGGCGGGCGCTGCCCACATGCTTTAGCCAGTACGAATCTTCGGGCTCTTCAAGGTGATGGGAGATGAAAAGTGGCGCGCCGGATTCATCTTCTCCGGCGCCGATGGCTTTCCTGATGGCGTCAAGAGCCGCGTTTTTTCGGCGCTCAATCTCAATTTCATTTGCCGCCATAATTGTTTTCCCCCCTTTTGTCGAAAACCGAATTACATCTCCGCGACGATCGCTTCCAGCTTCGGGCGGTCGAAGCCGATGACGAATTCGGATTCGTCGTCGCCATAGATCACCTCGGTCACGGGCACGCCCATCTGGCCCGACCGGCGCACGAGGGATTCCGCCTCCTTTTGGTCGTCGTCGACGTAGACGAGCTCGTGGGGCGTCTTCCGCTCGTCCAGCCAGGCTTTTTCCATTTTGCAGTACGGACAGCTGTGCGTGGAATACAACTTGAGTTTCATCGGCTTCAGGGGGCCCACGCCCGCCGCCTGCTCCACGACGCCGCGCAGGGTTTTTTCGGCCCGGACGGCGAGAGACTTGAGCTCTCCGGAGGCGACCGCGTCGGCGAGCACCGCGGGCAGCGCGGCGCCCACGCTTACGACGCCCTCTTTCTCGATCACCATCACCGAACAGGGCAGGAGGCCCAGGAGGGCCGGATCGGCGGCGGCGACCGTTTCCGCCCATTCCGGACGGCAGGCGTTCAGGACCGTCGTCGTTCCCTTGTTCAAAACGGTTTCTCCGCCGAGCGTGAATCCGGCCTTGCCCGCCGAGTTTTTCAGGGCGGCAAGGGTTTCCGCCGCGCCGCGGGAGCTTTTTCTGAAATAGGCGATGTTCATGGAATGCCTCCTGTTGGATGAGATGTCTCAATATTACTAAAACTTGGGGCGGTGAGGAATGAAATGATGCGAAATTTTTCAGGGTCGCGCTTCCCGCTTGAAGCTCCGTTTTCTTTTTTTATCAAACGGGATACAATCGGTTGCATGTCGACGAAACGGCACGGTTGATTTCCTTCAAAGATAAGGCTCTCCGGAGAGGAGGTTTGTATGAAAGAACGTATCCTGGTGTGCGGCATGGGCGTGATCGGGAGCGTCTATGCGCTCAGGCTTGTTAAGGCGGGGCACGAGGTCACGGGCCTGGCCCGCGGCGAGCGGCTCGCCTCGCTTCGCGAGCGGGGATTGGCCGTCCGGAACGAGCTCCTGGGCGATGAGGAATCGGCCGAAATCCGGACAATCGATTCTCTCCCGCCGGAAGCGGAGTTTGATGTCGTCATCGTGACCGTGCGCTCGGGGCAGGTCCTGGACGTCCTGGGGCGGCTTGGAAAAATCCGGGGCGCGAAAGCAATGGTCGTCATCGGGAACAACCTGGAGGACCCGGCGGCCGAAGCGTCGCTCGCGGGGGAGAACCGCCTGGTGCTCGGGTTCGGCGCGTTCGGCGGCTACCGGGAGGGCGGGATCGTCCATTACCTCGACGGCCGCACGAAGGAAAAGCCGGGCCTCGAACGCCGGTCGAAGACGACCCTGGGGATTCTCGCCGAGGCGGCGCGGCCGGCGCTGGACCTGGCGGCGGCCGTCCTATCGGACGCGGGCATGCCCTGCGCGGAAAACCCGGACATGCGCGCGTACCTTCGCTATCACGCCGCCCTCGTCTTCCCGCTTGCCGGCGCCATGTACGCCGCGGGCGGTGACGCGCAGCGGCTCTGCCGCACGCGCGACGCGATCGTCCTCGGCATCCGCGCCTGCCGCGATGCGTTCCGGGCCCTCCGCGCGCTCGGTTTCAAGCTCCAACCGAAGAGTCTGCGCGGTCTCCTTGTAATGCCCGAATGGGCTCTGGTGAGACTGCTTTCCAAAAGCCTTTTAAGCGAGGCCGCCCGCGTGGCCATGTTCGGTCACGCCAATGCCCCGGGCGGCCGGAATGAGATCGCCGGGCAGGCCGCGGTTCTGGACGAGTTAGTCAAGCAAGCCGGCACGCCTCTCGAACATTGGAATCGGCTGTTGCCTTATTTCAATGCCAAAAACGAGGACGATTTGATTCCCGACGGATCGAGGAACCTCCGGTTGAGACTCTGGTGATATGGACGCCTTTGGGAAGCACGCGCCGGAGCGACGGACTGCTTGTTAAAATCATCCGTTGTTTTATACTTTATCCATGGGGGGGCCGAAGCGGTCAGGCGCGCTTTTTTTTTGCGTAATGCAACGGGGGCGGCATCTACGGACCATGTGTACCCCTTTTCTTCGTGTGCCAAGGCTCCTTTTCACCCGACACGTCGTGCGATCCGGCGGACTATATGGTACCCGCTGTCGGTCCGGCAGATCTTGCGAGCGTCAGACAGGCGATCGCGGATTCCCTGGCCGCCAAAACGCCGACGGGAAGCGCCACCCCCATCCAGCCGGCGCTCACCGGCGTCTTCTCCTACGCCTCCTCCTGGGCGCAGGCGCACCTCGCCGATCAAACGATCGTTGTTCTCATCAGCGACGGCGGGCCAACGGACTGCTCCGCCAATTCAATCGCCGGGGCTGCGCTCGCGGCCGGGAATGCGGCGGCGGCGTACCCTCCCGTCTTGACGTACGTGATAGCCTTCGGCGCTTCCGGCCCGGAACTGACGCCCATCGCGGCCGCCGGCGGGACGACCGGCGCGTACAGCGTCGATCTGGGGGGTGACGTCAGGCGGCAGATCCTTGATTACCTGATGCAATTTTATATCGATGCGGCATCGTAGAGCCGGCAGGGTAATGCACTTTTTTTTCATTGAATGCCCACATCCGCTGATAAAAGCTTTCCATAACTTTTTTCCTGCCGGTAGTTAACTGAGTCATTGCCCCCAAAGTTGCTGCAAATTCGAGTGCGATGCGTTTATCGGGTCGTTTTTACAATCATTGGGGAATGGCGGCTGGGGACACCGACCCTCAACAGAGAACAATAACAATCTTGGGGGCACTTGTAAAATGACTTGAGATGCGAATCCGATTCGCATCTCTTTTTTCTGACTTTTTTGATGTTTGACTCACTGTAGGCCGACAAGGAAGGGCAGACCTGAGGGTGATTCTGTGAATCGTGGGATAAAAATAGAGAATTTTGATATTTTAACTGGAATTTTAGTATCGATATATGTATATTAAAAGTACTATATATTTTAAATCCCAGGAGGATAGGTGAGGCTTATTCGGCATAAAATTGTTGGGCTCAGTCTGTGCCTGGCCGGCGCTTCCTTAATCCTTCTTCCCGGGTGTCCGGCCCCGACGCTCGACCCCTTCACGGCCCCGCCCCCGAGCGACACCCAGGACAACTGGGACCCACCGGATGGGATGGATCTCGCTTGGAGCGATGAGTTCGACGGACCCGACATCGACCTTTCCGCCTGGAGCTACGAGACCGAGGCGACGGGATGGAGCCATACCTGGAACTGTGAATGGCAGCGCTACACCGATAACGGTACGGGGGGGCCGAACGCCTCGATCAACAATGGCGTGCTCGTTATCCGCGCCCTGAAAACGACCGGCGGGGACGGGGGCTATACCTCGGCCCGTCTTGTCACCAAGGGGAAACGCTCCTGGAAGTACGGCGTTATCGTCGCCCGTATGCAGCTTCCGTACGGGCAGGGGATGTGGCCCGCCTTCTGGCTCATGGGGAACTCGGGCGCCTGGCCCGCCAATGGCGAAATCGACATCATGGAAATGATCGGGGGCGGTACCAAGGACCGGATCTCGCACGGCGCCGTCCATTGGGAAAATGGCGGCCATTGTTCCACGGGCGGGGAGTACCAGAACGCCGAGCCGCTCGCCGCGGACTGGCACTATTACGAACTCAATTGGACCCCAAAGACGATCACTATCAAATTCGATGGTCAGACCGTACACACGCAGGATATTACTTCAACCGATTGCGACGAGTTCCGGCAGCCGAACTACGCGCTCTTGAACCTGGCTGTGGGCGGAACGTGGCCCGGTCCGCCGGACGCGACCACCGTCTTCCCGCAATACATGTACGTGGATTGGGTGAGGGTCTACCAGTAAACGGCGCCTGCCGCCGCCTGTAACAATCGGAAAAAACAAAAAGCCGCATCCCACGCATCGCCGCGCGTCGGCCGGCGATAGAAAAAGCCCCGGACGATCCGGGGCTTTTTTTACACCTAATTTGTGCGTGTTTCGAACTTTTGCATATTTTTAGGTCATAAGTCCGCACAGCCTTTGGTCATTCCCTTCATTGATGACGGCAAGCCCGGGCTTGAATGTCGGTTTTTTCCGATGTCGCGGTCGTTTGCCTGGTGATTTATGATGCATCCCCGGCGATTGGCACGAACTTTGTATTTAATGAGAAGACAACATTATTCGCAAGGAGGTAATCGGATGAAGAAACCACCGGTTAAGAAAATCATTCTCGTTGTCATGCTCGTACTGTTCGCGTTCTGTGCGGCGACCGCGATCGCTCAGGACGCGGCACCGGCCGCGCCGGCCGCCGCGGGGGAAAAGGTCCCCGTCGATCCGGGCGGCACCAGCGCCGATTTCATCTGGCTGCTCGTGTCCGCGTTCCTGGTCTTCTTCATGCAGGCGGGGTTCGCCATGGTGGAGACCGGCTTTACGCGGGCCAAAAACGCCACGAACATTCTCATGAAAAACCTGCTCGATTTCAGCATCGGCTCGCTCGTGTTCTTTTTCATCGGCTGGGGTTTCATGTATGGCCAGGACGTCCTGGGAGTTTTAGGCATAACCGATTTCGCCGTCACCAGCGCCGATCCCGGCAAGGCGGGCGGGTACTACCAGTACGCGACCTGGCTCTTCCAGGTCGTGTTCGCCGCCACCGCGGCCACGATCGTATCCGGCGCCATGGCCGAGCGGACCAAGTTCAAGTCCTACCTGATCTACAGCGTGGTGATCAGCGCGATCATCTACCCGGTGACCGGGCACTGGATCTGGAATCCCAACGGCTGGCTTGCCAAGCTTAACTTCCTCGATTTCGCCGGCTCCACGGTGGTTCACTCCGTGGGCGGCTGGCTGGCCCTGACCGGGGCGGTCGTGCTCGGGCCGCGCATCGGCAAGTACGGACCGGACGGGCGGCCCAAGGCCATCGCCGGGCACAACATCCCGCTCGCGGCGCTTGGCGTGTTCATTCTTTGGCTGGGCTGGTTCGGGTTCAATCCGGGGAGCACGCTCAAGTTCGCCGATAACATCGGTCACATCGCCGTGACGACCAACCTGTCGGCGGCGGCCGGGGCGGTTTCGGCGCTCATCACGATCTGGATCATCTCAAAGAAGCCGGACGCCTCCATGGCCCTGAACGGCGTACTGGCCGGGCTGGTGGCCGTCACCGCGCCCTGCGCGAACGTCTCTCCCGTGAGCGCGGTCGTCATCGGCCTCCTCGCCGGGGTGCTGGTGGTGCTCTCCGTGCTCTTCGTCGACCGCGTGTTGAAGATCGACGACCCGGTCGGCGCGATCTCGGTGCACGGCGTCTGCGGCGTGTTCGGGACGCTGGCCGTCGGCCTCTTCGCCGAGCCGCAATACAACAATGGGCTCACCGGCCTGTTCTTCGGCGGCGGCTTCCACCAGCTGGGAGTGCAGGCGCTGGGCATCGCCTCCGTTGCGGTGTACGTTCTCGGCCTCGGCTTCGCCCTATTCTTCATCCTGAAGAAGACCGTCGGGCTGCGGGTGAGCAAGACCGAAGAGCTCAAGGGGCTCGACATCGACGAGCACGGAATGGAGGCCTATTCCGGCTTCCAGATCCTCGACTGACGGAAGGAGGACGATTGTGAAACTGATCATCGCCATGATTCAACCTCATAAAATTGAGGACGTGAAGAAAAAGCTGTACGAGGCCGAGGTGTTCAAGATGACCGTGTCCACCGCTACGGGCTGCGGGCAGCAGAAAGGCTACAGCGAGACTTACCGCGGCGTCATCACCGAGGTCAACCTGCTGAAAAAGACCCGGCTCGAGATCGCGGTCAATGACAATTTCGTGAAGCCGACCGTCGACGCCATCGTCGCCGGGGCCAAAACCGGCAGTATCGGCGACGGCAAGATCTTCGTGCTGCCGCTGGAACAATGCATACGGATTCGCACGGGAGAAACCGGAGGCGAAGCCATCGGCTAATAAAAAAAGTCCCCGCTCAAAGAGGCCGTCCCAAAAGGACGGCCTCTTTCCGTTATTGACGATTCAATCGTACGAGAAAGGCGTCGCTGCCGCCGAGGCTTGTTTTATTGTCCGTCCCGGGACCCGGGTCGAAGTCGACGGTGCCCGAAAAGGTTCCGGTGACATAGATATTGTGGTCTGCGTCGAAGGCCGCGGCACGCACGTAATTGTTCGTCCCGACGAAGGTCTTGGTCCAGCCGTACGTCCCGTCCGCATTGATCCTCGTAAGAAAGCCATTGTACGAGGCGCTTATTTTATCGTCGATCCCGGGGCCGGGGTCAAAGTCGACCGTCTCTCGAAACCCCCCCGCCAGATGGACGTTCCCGTCCGCGTCGCACGCAACTTTCTGGCTGTAATCGTCGCCCGCGCCGCCGAAGATCATCGTCCAGGCGTAGGAGCCGTCGGCGTTGATCCGCGTGAGAAAAATATCGTAGCCGCCCGCGCTTGACCTATTGTCCGTCCCGGGACCCGGGTCGAAATCGGCCGTTCCCGGAAAAGTCCCGGTAACATAAATATTCCCGGCTGCGTCGGTCGCCACCCCCGTGCCCGAATCATAACTTGTCCCGCCGAAGGTCTTGGTCCAGGCGTACGTCCCGTTCGCGTTGATTCGGGTGAGAAAGGCGTCGCGGGAACCGGTGCTTGCCTTATTGTCCGTCCCGGAATCCGGGTTGAAATCGACCGTTCCCTCGAAACTCCCCGTCAGGTAGACGTTCCCGGCGGCATCGACCGCCGCGTCGGCGCCGCTGTTGCTGTTGGCCGCCGGGCCGCCGAAGGTCTTGGTCCAGCCGTACGTCTCGTTCGCGTTGAGTTTCGTGAGGAAAATATCAAAGGCGAAAGCGACCTGGGTCGACTTGTTGTCCGTTCCGGAATAGGGATTAAAATCGATCGTCCCCACGCTGCCTTGCGCCCCGAACGTGCCCGTTAAAAAAATATTGCCGCCGCCGTCGATCGCCACGCCGCTGCAAGCGCAATATGCATTGCCCCCTCCGTTGAAAATATTGGTTCCCCCGTATGTTCCGTCCGCGTTGATTTTCCCCACGAATCCGGCCCTGTTACCAGAACAAGTTCTAATATCCTGTCCGATGTCCGGGTCGAAATCTATCGTGCCCCCGAAAGAACCCGGGTAATGGATATTTCCGCTCGCGTCGGTCGCAACGTTTCGCCCGGAATTGCCCCCTTCGGATATCGTCTTCGTCCATCCGTAGGCCGCATCGGCATTGAATTTTGTGGCAAAAAGGCCATTGTTTAATTTCATATCCGTCCCGGGACCCGGATCGAAATCAGCCGGTCCTTGAAAACTCCCGGTGAGAAAGATATTCCCATTCGCATCTATTGTTGCCGCCTGACCGGAATCATCACCCGGTCCGCCGAAGTTTTTAGCCCAGCCGTAGAGAGGCGCGGCCGGACTCTGTAAATCTCGAAGGTCCGTGAGCATATCGCTGCATGAGTTGAGCGCGCCGGCGAAGACCGCGACGATTAAAAATCGCATTCCGATCTTCATTTTTTCCTCCATATGGTGAGATGATTCACCCGATAACTTTTCAATGATAGAAAAAATGAAAGCGTGCGACCGCATGCAGTCCCCGTCCGGCAACGCCGGGGCCCCCCGCTAGGCGGGATGCGCCGCCGACAGAGGTTTTCCCGTCCGCAATCCGATCCTTGAATGATACTATAGAACTCGAAGACGTATTTTTCAAGCCGTACCTGTCGTTTCGCCCGCAGGGCACGCATTACCTGGTTTCGGTTTTTCCCTCGTTTTCGATTATTTTTACGTCCTGCAGGCGATCGCGATTTTTCAGGTTTTATGCATTCTGGCGGCCTTGTTTTTTTTATCGATTCGTATTCGACCTCTTCCGATGTCGGGCCGTGGTGTCGTCGGCATGTTGATCTTCAAACACCACCCCGTTTTTAGGAGTTGTTTTCTCTCTATTTTATCTTCCGCACTTTGGTCATGGTGGTCCAGCAATATTGTGCGGCCGCTTTCCGGCCGTTTTTATAAAAGTGAAAAATTTATTGAGCAGGAAATTGACCATTGTATAAACCGCCATACCGATCAGGGTCGAGAGGTTGGACCCGATTTTTATGACCTCATGGGACAGGGTAAGGGTCAGCAGTTGCAGCGCATAGCTGATCGCGAAGGCCGCCAGGAATTTAACGATCTCCGCCGGCCGAAAGAAGGCGCTCCGGAAGGTGAAAAATTTATTGAGAAAAAAACTGCAGGTCAGACCCAGGGCGTAACCGATGATATTGGCGATTTGATATTGAAATCCGAGGAGGTTGATGAGAATCAATATCGAGCCCAGCCCGACCGCGGTATTGGCGACGCCCACGAGCAGGAATTTGCCGAATTGCAGGATGGTTTCCTTTTCCAGCTTCACTTTCACCCTGAAAAGCGATCCTCTCTTCGCAGGCTATCATGATTTTATCATCATGCCTTGTCAATAACCGCTTTCCGCCTTACCCGTCCGCCGGCTAAAGCGATTTGTCGGGCACGCGGCTTTATTGCATGATATACGGCATCCACCGTCGCTCCTCAGGGTGTCCGCCCGGCTGTCTCTTCCATGTCCCACGGCTGCTTGAAGGATTGACACCGTATCGCCGCACCAGGTGACTGTCCTGAGAGGAGGCGAAGCGCCGGGCCTCCCCCTCGAAAAACTATTGTGCCGGATAAATTCCCGCATTCATTGATCATTTTCAAATCCGGAACGGATGTATGCGCGGAGCAGGTGACGCCGTCCAGCCGGGAATAAAGCATGGAAAATCCATCTTTCGCCCATTATGCTATAAAAAGGGATGCCGCAGGCCGGGATGGCGGCGTGTCCCGCAAGAATTTCTTAGCTGGTCGGAAGAGTAATATGGAAAGACGCGTCATCGGTTATTTTAATCAGGGCTTGACTGATGAATGGGCCTCACTTCCCTGGCAGGGGGCGCTGGACGCCGCCGCCCAACGTGATGTCACGCTGCTTTCATTCCACGGCGGCGCCTTGAACGATCCGGACGGATTCGCCTCCCAACAGAACATCATCTACGACCTGGCCGGGGACCGGCGCATCGACGGTCTCATTTGCTGGGTGGGGAACCTTTCCGCCCACCTGGATGCCGGCGCCATGACGGAGTTCATCCGCGGGTTCGGCCTTCCCTCCGTCACCGTGGAGGGCCGGCTCCCCGGATTCCCCGTGGTGACATACGGCGGGTATGAGGGGATGAAACTGGCGGTGGAACATCTCATCGACGTCCATGGCTTCAGTCGAATCGCCTTTCTCGGTCATTTAACGGAATTGGAATCCTTCCATGAACGGTTTCGGGCCTACGAGGACGTGATGCGGTCGCGCGGACTGGCGGTTCCCACCGATTTCGTGAAGCCTTGGGTGCCGTGGAACCGAACCGAGGAGGGGCGCCCCGTGTCGGAGTTGCTTTCCGAATGGATCCGGCGCGTGGTCCGGGACGGGGGCGTGGAGGCCGTTATCGGTTCCTGCGATCCGGTGGCGCTCTGGGTGATGCGCGCCCTGGAGGAGGAGGGCGTCCGGGTGCCCTTCGACCTGGCGGTCACCGGATTCGACGGATTCACCGAAAGCCGGATCAACACGCCGTCCCTGACCACGGTCCATCCGGCGTGGCGCGAACTGGGCGTCCGGGCCGTGCACCTGATGGCCGATATCCTGGATGGGAAACCCGCCCCGGAACGTACGGTCACCGAGCCGCGGCTGGTGGTCGCCCAGACCTGCGGCTGCATGGAACCGTCCCTGGCCCTGGCCGGCGCCGCCGGGCCGGGACGGAAGGCGGCCGGACGTTCCCGCAGCAGGATCGTTTCGGACGAACCGGGAAGCGCGCCGGACCGGGCGCACAGCCTGCTCACGCTCCTCAGGCGGGACATTGAAGCGGGCGGGGACGGCTCGTTTCTCAACGAGCTGTCATTAATGCTGCGTGCCACGTTCCGGGAAGGGCGGCCGATTTCACCGTGGCAGGATGCGATCTCGCTCCTGGCCGCGCAGGCGCGTTCCCGCCTCCGCGGTCCGCGCCGACGGCGCGCCGCGGAGTATATCTGCCACCAGGCGCGCGTGCTTATCGGCGAAACCGCCGCCCGTTGCGAGGAAAACCGGAAGGTGCGGGAGTTGGAGCGCCTGGAAAGCCAACTGGCATTGGGACGGCGGCTTATTTTAAACTTCCGGCTTGAATCGATCCTCGACCTCCTGGCGGAAGGCCTGCCCCGGCTGGGAGTGGACGAATGTTATCTGTCGCTTTTTGAGGATCCCCGGCCATACCGTTTCCCCGATCCGGCGCCGGATTGGTCGCGTCTGGTATTGGCCTATAACCGGGATGGGCGGATTCCTGTCGGCCCGGCCGGCCGGCGCTTCCGGAGCCGGGAGATCGTTCCACCCTCCGTCCTCAACGCCGACCGGTCGCACCGGTTGGGGGTCAATGCCCTCCACTTTCAGGACACCCAGATCGGGTTCGTGGTCTGGAGCGTCCAGGCGTCGGGCGGTGCCCTCTACGATAAGCTGGCGAGTCAGATCTCCAGCGCCCTTCAGGGAATGCTTTTAGTCCGCCGCATGGATGCGCACGCTGAAATCGAGACGGGGATCGTAACTCTTTCCGCCTCGATGGGACAGTTGGCCGAAAGTATTGAATCAATCTCGCGGTCGGTTTCCCGCCAGAATACGGAAGTGGAGAAGAGCGCGTCTTCTTTAGAGGAGATGAAGGCGAATATCGGCACCATCTCCGCGATTTCAACCAAGGCGGCCGGCGTTTCTCGCGATCTGGACGGGATCGCCGGCGAATCCATAACGTCGATCAAGCGGGTGATCGATTTCATCGGGCACATCCAGAATAAATCGGCCGACATCGTCAAACTGCTTTCGTTCATTGAGGGCATCGCGGACCAGACGCGGATGCTGGCCTTCAATGCGTCGATCGAGGCGACTCACGCCGGCGACAGCGGGCGCGGGTTCGCCGTGGTGTCCAAGGAAATCCGCGCGCTGGCGGAAAACACGGACGCGGGCCTCAAGGACATCGGCGCCGTTCTCACCGGTCTGATCGACACCATCGACGAGGCGGCCTCATTCTCCTCGCTCATCGGCGGCCATCTCGACAAGATCCTTTCCAACTCCCGGCTCAACGCGGACATGGCCGGCCGGCTTTCCCTGGCCATGGGTGAACAGGACCGGGGCGCGGCGGAGATCGTCAAAGCCGTCATGGAGTTGGTGGCCATCACCACCGACATCAAGACCGCGGTTCAGGCGCAGGCGCAGGCCACGGAAAATTTCAAGACGGCCCTGCTTGATCTGGAAGCCGTCAATAAAAGGAATGCCGTAAGAGAGTCGCCGTGATCCGGCGCCGTTCTCCCCCACCCGGTTGCAGCACGGTTCGCCGTCGTCGGTTTTGGCCGCGATGGTTTGGAAGACACAGGGGGACGAAAGTGACGGGGCGTCATCAGGCGATCTGCGTCGTCAGTTTTCCCGCTCCGTCGGCGATCCTGCAGACATGGAAGGAACCATCGATGCCGGTTTTTTCCTTATAGGTCCTGCGAGCCCGTTCGATCACTTCCTCCCCGCTGTCGGCCTTTACCAGGGCGATGGCGCTTCCGCCGAATCCCGCGCCGGTCATCCGGGCGCCATAAACCGCCGGAGACCGCAGGAACGCCTCGACCATACAGTCGAGTTCCCCGCAGCTTACTTCATAGAGGTCGCGCAGCGAAGCGTGCGATTCGCGGAGGAGCCGGCCCAGTTCAGGCAGATGACCGCGTTCGAGTGCGTCAACCGCGTCGAGAACCCGCCTGTTTTCGGAGATGACGTGGCCGCACCGGCGGCCGACCGGGCCGGGAAGTTTTCCCCGGCAGGCATCGAATTCTTCTTTATCGACGCTGCCGAGCGTAGTGATGTCCCGTTTTCCCGTAAGCTCCTTCAGCAGCCGTACGCCTTCGGCGCACTCGGCGACGCGTTGGTTGTAGGCTGACTTTGCCAGCTCGCGCTTCACGTTCGTATCGCCGACGATGACGACCGCCTCATCGGCATTGCGGAAAGGGATCAGACGGTATTCAAGGTTCGCGCAGTTGAGAAAAAGAGCGTGGTTCTCCCTGCCGAACGTAATGATGAACTGGTCCATGATACCGCTTTTCACGCCGATGAACTCATTTTCCGCTTGTCTGCAGAGTATCGGGATCTCCTTTTTTTCAATGGTCCGCCCCGACACAGCGAGCAGAAGTTTCATCATCAGGACCTCGATTGCCGCAGACGACGAGAGTCCGCTTCCGGGGGGAATATCGCCCTGGAAAACGATATCCGCTCCGCAGACCGCGATGCCGTTCTTCTCAAGCGCCCACGCGGCGCCGAGCGGATAGTTGGCCCAGCCCCTCCCCCGGTCGTATTCAAGCCCGTCGAGCGGGGCCGCGACACTGCCGGTAAAGTTGAGTGATTTTAGATGAAGGAGACGGTCGTTTCTGCGCGAGACGGCGGCAAGAATGCTCATATCGACGGCGATCGGAAGGACATAGCCGCCGTTGTAATCCGTATGTTCGCCGATGATATTGACCCTTCCGGGTGCGTTGAAAACGTCAATACCGGCCGCTCCGGTGAAAAGCGTTCTGAATTCTTTCGTCAGGATGTTGATCCGTTCCCGCAGATTATCGTGTGCCGCCGTAGAGGGTCTCCATTATCTTTCGCAGCTCTTCCGCCTTTGCTTCGGGCGATGAGGGATTGCCGTGCACCCAGCCGCCGGTCTCCGAACAGGCGTTGTATTTCTGTGTTTTTTCGTTTCGAAGCGGCGGAAAGAATTTGACATGAAACTGATAATACCGGTAATCGTCGCCGTCGGTGGGCTTCTGGTCGAAGCACATCATATAGGGAAAGTCCCGCGGAAAGACGTGATTGTACGTCTTGACGATCCGGGTGAGCGATGAACCCAGCAGGCGCTTTTCATCATCGCTCAATTGATCGATCGAGAGACGGTGCCGCCGGGGGATGACATATACCTGGTACGGATATTCCGCGAAATACGGGACAAAGGTGACGAAAGAACCGTTTTCATCGACGATGCGCCTGCCGTCCTTCAGTTCTTCGAGCAGCATTTCACGGTAGAGATTTTTCTCCTCCCTTTCGAAGTACTCTTTGCAGGAGGCGAGCTCGAGTTCGATTTTTTTAGGAATGAACGGAAAACCGTAAATCTGGCCGTGCGGATGGATGATGGTCGCCCCGACCTCCCTGCCCCGGTTTTCAAAAATAAAAACATATTTGACGGAGTCCAGGGCGCCGAGTTCCCGGTACCTCTCCGTCCAGAGATCGACCAGCCTGTCCATACTCGACGGTGACAGGTCGCCGAGTGTCTTGTTGTGGTCGGAAGAGTAGAGGATCACTTCGCATTTACCATAGGAACGCGCGTTTTTATACAGCGTCGACGTGATGGGCTCGACTTCCGGCGGCAGGGGGGCGAGTATCGGCCAGTCATTATCATACGACAAAACATCGTAGGCATCCGGGACTTTCCCGGACCCCGGGCAGAAGGGACAGTGGTCCGCCGGAGTGAGGGGCCGGCTTTCCCTTCCCGCCGAAACCATCACCCACCATTTCAGGACGGGATTCCACCGGATCTCATGCATCGAGTCTCCTCGCCGCTCCGCGCGATCAGGGCGTTTTCCTGATGATATGAGAGGAAAAGGAATAGCCCGCGACCGCCCGCCATCCCCGCCCGGCAACGCCGGGGCCGTCCGTTGGGCGGGAAGTGACGCCGACAGCGTCATTTCCCGCCCGCCTTTCAGTTCTTGCATCATAGGGTAGCACGCGAAGACGCGCATTTCAATGTGTGCCCCAATGGGACCGAAGGCAAACCCGTCCCAACGCTCGAAGCCTCCCTCCAACACAATTGTATGCAGTGAGGGGCTGCCCTGAGCAGGCGGTATTTATTGTTATATTCGGATGCGGTTTTCTCCGCCGTGTCGAAGGGTCGATCGCCTGGCAGGTGCGCCCGGCTTTTCGCCGCGCGCGTATGCGGATGGTGTCTGTGTTTTTGAGATGCCGCCGACGTTTTCTATTGAGTATAGTATCACCCGCAAAAAGAAGTGCCAAGAACTTTTTTATTTTTAGCGACAAAAACCGTTTTCGGTTTTCAACAGCCTGATGGCTGTTCCGCGATCCGGAGGTTGCGCCGATCGCCCGTTTGCGTTAAGGTTATGCTGAAAAGCAAATGCTTTTCAGCATTTCCGATTATAATGGTTTTCTATTTCCTTGCACCATAACGGGATAAATGGCTCCGGTGGTCTTGGAAATGGAAAACATTTTACTATGGAGTATAACGTTCGTCGGCCGGAGAGCCGGCGGGGGAGGCCGCACCATGCATGAAAGAGTCCGTTTTTCGAGCGGCGTTCCGTCCCGCCTCCTCGCGCTCGCTTTTCTTCTTTTGACGGCCTGGGCCTGCGCCCTTGGCCCGCAGGGAGCAGTCGCGAGGCAGACCTACTTTTCCACGACGACCGGGGTCGATCGCCATTGCTACGTCTATACCCCTCACGGGTATACCGAAGACGAAACGTACGGCGTACTCTACGTGCTGCACGGAATCGGCGGAACGGAGACGGAGTGGATCAACAACGGCGCGCAGCATATCATGGACGTGCTGTACGCCGGGGGATCAGTCGAGCCGATGATCCTGGTCTTCCCGAACGGGCGCGCCATGAATCCCGACGGCGTTCCGTCGGACCCGTTCAGCGCCGAGGCGCAGGCGGCGTTCGCGAATTTCGAGAACGATCTTTTCAACGATCTCATCCCCTTTATCGAGCAACATTATCCGGTGTATACCGACCGGGAGCACCGCGGCATCTGCGGGCTTTCCATGGGCGGCGGCCAGGCTCTCGATTTCGGCCTCGGGCGCCCGGAATCGTTCTCCAGCGTCGGGGCCTTTTCGCCCGCACCGAACACCGATACCTCGCTTTTCAATGTCGAGGCGGACCGCCCCGCCCAGATGATCTGGATATTGTGCGGCCAATCCGACGGCCTGCTTGACATCGCCCGGAACGCGGACGCGTTTTTAACCGGGCACGGCATCGCGCACACCTTCAAGACGATGCCCGGCGGCCATGACTGGGGCGTGTGGCAGGCCGGCTTGCGCGAGTTCGTGCCGTTGATTTTCCGGTAGGAATATACTCAATAGCAAATGGTTTTCTATTTCCGTAACCGACGGTATGCGGTATCGTGTTATGGAGTAAGGAAATAGAAAACCATTATAATCGGAAATGCTGAAAAGCATTTGCTTTTCAGCATAGTACTTCAAGCTCCTCCAGGTTATTACTTGAAGCTCCTCCAGGTTGTACTTGAAGTAACGTGAAGTTGTACTTCATGTTGCTTCACCTTACTACTTGCAGCCACGACCGGTTCCATGTGACGCCGCGTGAAGTTATATGTTGCCCCGCGTAATGTAATACTTTGTACGGCCGCATCCGGTAATGCGTTCAAGCGGCACAAGAATCCCGGCCGCAGAGATTCCCCTGGGGCCCCGCGTTGGGTCATGAACGAGAGAAAGTCGAAGATCGCATGGGGAACTACTTTGCTTACGGCGGCCCCCGGCCTTTCGTCTCCAAAGCGGCGTTGATGAGCTTGCGCGCCGCGAAGAACTCCACTACCCGTGCCCGCCAGAGCTCGACCAGCTCCTCGCTTGCCCCAATAGGGATAAAGACAAACCGGTCGTAGCGGTCAAAGCCGCCTTCCAACACGATGGTATGCCAGTGTGGATGCCACGCGGCGTACTCCCCGAAGGTCTGGAGGCTGGAGACCATACCGGCGGTTTCGCTGAAATACTCTGAGAGCAGGCGGAAGATCAATCGGCTCAACTCGGCGTGCAGCGCCCCGTCGTGCTTGAGATATACCCGCAGGCATTTGGGAATTTCGCAGCGCAGCTTCCAGCGATTTCGCAGCGCAGCTTCCAGCGATGGTCCAGACAAATCGCCGGTGGGGCAATTGGAGAAGCAGATCGGTGCTCAGGTACTCACCCAAAAGCAGGGTGCGTTTCTGGCTGCACGAGGGGCACAAGAAGACGCTCTTGCACGAGAACGGGACGAAAAAATCGTACGCGCAGTCCGGACAATGTACCCGGGCGATGCCTTGCTTCCAATCGCCGCAGAGGCGAAAGGCCGCGACCGCCCGCTCGATCAAGGGCAAGCGGAACTTGCCGTACTCGCCCGCGTTCTTTTCGTCGTACAGACTCGCGAAGACGGAAAACCGCTCCTGGAAAAGACGCTGGAGGATGTTCGGTTCACGAGGGCGGTATTGCCGCCGCGAGGCTGCTTCCTGCGACGGGGCGAGAATCGGCGACACATAAACAATGACGTCGGAAACGAGGCGGCGCTTGCAGGCCTGTATTCCCAAAAAAAAGACGCCCTTGCCGGGCGGCCCTTTCGTTTTCGTATTGATTTCTATTACGCCGTATACGTGCCCGCGGCCGTCGTCCCGCCGCGGCCCGTCCAGTTCGTGTGGAAGTATTTTCCCCGCGGCTGATCCGTCCGCTCGTAGGTGTGCGCGCCGAAATAGTCGCGCTGGGCCTGAAAAGGAATAGAGCATTTCCTGAATTCCTTTGATCATGAATTCTCTGTCAGAGAAATTGGCGGATGATCAAGGGCATCTCTTTTCAAAAAATGCTTCATTCTATTTCATTTAGCCAAGCAAAAAGCAGCTCCTTCATTTCATTAGTTGTTATTCTACAAAGAGCATTATCGTTTTCAAAATCATCCCAAAATCTATAAAAACTTACTATTTCTTTTTTAATTTCAATAACATACATCGAATCAAATACAATGAAGTCATCTTTTTTTTCCTTTTTAATACACTATTAATTCTGTCAATCAAAAACATAGTCCTTTCTTTTAAAAAGGCTTCCAAACTGAGAAAACTACTAATTGATTCATATCCTTCCGGTAATTTAATCCGTACTCTCCTATCACCACTAACTTTTAAGCGGGAATTTAATCGGTTTTATCGGATTTAAAATGGTCGGTTAGGGGAGCAAGTTCAGGTTGAAGTATATTATTCGATTTATAAAAAATATTGGAATAACGGATATGGCACCGAGGCATTGAAAGCGATGATAATATTCGGGTTCAAAGTTATTAAGCTTCATAGAATATTTGCCGGATGCGATTTTGGTAATTTCGCATCAAAAAGAATAATGGAGAAAGCCGGTATGAGGTTTGAATCTTTTTAGCGCAAGGATAGAAAAAGAAATAACAGATGGTCGGATGGTTTGGGGTCGCGATAATTGACGAAGATATAAAAAAATGATTTGCAGTCGGCACAACGGCGCATAAAGAGTGTTGCCAAAACCGCCTTCGCTAAGGTCTGCGGCGTCATGAGCCTTAAGGAATAGGGGGGAAACTACGGATGAGGAAGATGGGGCAGCCTTCTCCCGAGTATTTCACGGGCATCACGGCCTTAGCCTGATGTATCCACGGCGGTATTATCGATAAAACGAAGACAAAGGTTGATAGTGCAGCTCGTACTTTTATAATTGAGATCCCCTTTATTCAGGATATAATGTAAAAAGAACGATTTTTTCTTTTTTGGCTGCCGCTTGCGTGTCTGGGAGGCGCATTGCGGGCCGGAGGAAATCCGGGCTCGGTTCCGGAGGACGGTAACTGTTATGTCTCTCCCGGCGGACATGGTCGGGGACAGCCGCAGCCAATCTTCAAGAAAATCGATATACCTCATAATCCCACAGGAGAAGGCATATAAGGGAGAAGTCCATGGCAGCGGTCGGTACAGGCGTGGAATTCTGCTTGCATCGCACGCCTTCCTGTGCTACATTCGGCTCAAGAGTTTTACTTTCTTTTCTGTCCCTTTAGAAGTGAGTGTCGGGTGGAAAGGCCTCTCAGGAGACAGCCGTTTTCCGCCTATTAGCTCCGCCGACGTTGTCGGCGGAAAATATGGGCCGTCGCGGCCTAAGAC
>JAFGSW010000011.1 GCA_016934415.1 Spirochaetales bacterium
CCACGATCTGCCCGCCGAACCGTACGAGACGTTGATCTGGAAAAAGTGCCGGGTGAGCAAGGGGTTCGTGAGGTACGAAACCTCGGCCTACTCGGTGGCGGACCGGTTTGCAGGGAAAGAAGTCATCATCGCCGCCGGAACCTCGAAATTACGCGTTTTTCACGAATATGAGCTCATCTGCGAGCATAAATTGAGTCCGAAACGCTACCAGCAGGCCATTTTACCGGAACATGAATCGATCCGCCTGCGGCTCTACCGGGACTTAAACCGGGTCAGGCTTCTCGAAAAAGCGGAGCTCATCGGTCCGGCCACGGAGGGATATCACCGCTGAAAAAATAAAAAAATGCTTGTTTCCCCGAATCATATATGCTAAAAATGATTTTAGGAAAGTAAAAAAATGTTCAATCATATCACGCAGTATAAATCCCGCTGTCTCTTTTTCAACCAGTACCGTCTGAATCTGCCGTCCCGGTTCCGGGAAAACGAAATAACGGAGTGCGTGAAAATCGGCGGGGAGGAGGGATTGCCTTCATAACGATCGGCCATCGGCGGTTTGAATGGCGACGCGTTTGTCCGTTTGTGAGGGGAATAATCGAAGGTAGGGCTGATGATAAATGCAAATAAAAATATTGATATGAACAACCCGCAAGTTGGCGTAATAATAGAAGTCAACAATACAGAATTGAAAATGGATTTTTGATGGGATTTTTTATATATCCGAATAGACATCTTGTAAGGCTTACTCAAGCTCATTTGCAAATAATTTCCGGTTTCGACGGGGGATTGTCCTTTACTCCCGTCAAGACGGGTACGCTACTGCCCGCGCCGTTCAATACTATTATACGAAACCTTATTGAGGTCAATTTCGATTTATCTTTTTCGTTACAGGGACCGTTACCGACGCCCAGAAGAGAATCACAGTTGTCGATCGGTTGCGTTCTGATAAACAGTATTGTGAGATTTTCAAGTGCATTAACCCCTTTGGTTGTCATCCCGGGGTATCCTTCGGACCCGCATCTTGACCCAAGCGAGAATGCCGCCGGTGTAACTTTAAAAGACTATGGAGCATATATTCTCAAGAGGGATACTTTTTCGTTTATCCACTATGATACGACTCCGACGCCATGGAATTTCAAACCGAGTGAAACGACTGGGAGGAAGTACTACTTCGAGAATTTTTCCGGTAAGCATGTGGAGTTACCCCGGCCGGAAATGTTGTTTCACGAATTGGCTCATTTTGATTTTTGTTACGGGACAGCTCCTTTCCTCTCGGGACTTTATCAATCCTTGCCAGTTACCGGAAAACTAAGGTACGAAGAAGTAAGTGTCATTAATACTGTAAATAGCTATCGGGCATGGAAAGTAAAAAAATATGACTACGATAAATTACGCAAGCCTCTCCGCCTTGGAGAAGCTACCAATTGGACTTTTTACGATGAATTACAGGATCGAATGGTTGAAATTATGGAGGACCTGCAGCCTGTTATCACGGGCGGCGATATTGAACTGCCGGAGATAGATTTTTTGGATAATTGAAAAACGGAACGCTCACGGAGAAGCTCTATGCCAGTAAACATTACAGATTTCGATGTTGCTGATTTTCTCAATGAACTGTATAACCCGGATCAGAAACAGTCTATTTCATATTACCTAGGTAACGGTTTGGGATGGCTCCCGGAAGATATTGTAACCCAGTTGTTATTCAAGGCAAAGGTCGGCGATGTTCAAGGAATCGCGCCCGGACCCTTTTATCAGCGATTTGAAAAAATCAGTTATTCGATGAATGCCGGGAACTTTCTGGTTTCGGATGTGATTGGGGAAGAATACGGAATACAGGGGCGGTTCGAGATATCTCTTGGTCCTTCTGCTGATACTACCTATGAGATTACCGTAACAGTGTATTTTAAACTTGATATCAAACCTGGAGTAACCCATACCGCGGAACAAATTATAAATAACGCAAACATAGCGATCAATGAATACTGGGGCTCTCCGCCAGTCTTTTCTCAGTCTACATTTCAGTTAGTTTCAAGAATTGACGGGATGGTCATACCCGTCAGGTTTAAAATCCAAAATACCGAAACTGCCGCCTTCGCTTTCACAGTGACGGTTTTCCCAGATACCACACCGGTGGCCGCCATGCTGCCGGGTGGTGAGGTCGTCCAGATGTCAGACTTTACTTGGAATATGAGGGAAATGCTGACGTTCAGTCCGTTTCAGGATGGTGCGGAGGCTGGAAGGGGACCGCATGAATACGGACACATGATGGGCATTCCGCATGACATTGGTAACTCATTTACCGTCATGAGTACGCAAGCAGGGACAAACTCATGGAAATATTTCCGCCAAGACGGAAGCGCAGATGCAAACTCCTGTGCCAATCCTTGGTCTTCACATTTTAAACTGATAAAGGTATGGGCTGAAAATATATTTGCCAATAAACTAAACAGGGTTGAAGATTTTATCATTAAATCTCCCTACGAATAAAAAGAAGGCCTTTTTGAATCCTGTGTAATTTAGGATGTTCATTATGCCTGAAGACAATTTGATAAAAAAGATAATAAATGAATTTGCGCTTGTTTTTAAACCGCTTCACGATGCCGCGCTCGCAGAACCTCCGGGTTCTGGAGTAGTCGCCTTTGTTAGGGAACTAGGATGGGATTTGGGTAGGCATATTTCCAGTGCCGATATTTCTTCGTTTACTTCTACAATTAAGACGATTTTTTCTTCTCTGGAGGCTTCGACCCGTAATGGGAATGATATTCTTCTCATTCTTGAAAATGTCTCTTCGTTTACGAAAATGATTGCTAATATCCAGAATTTCAATACCAACGGTCTTGGAACACAGGAATTGCGAGATGCCTTCTCTGAACTTGGATTAAATATTATTGATTTTTTAATTGTTAAATATCTTCAGAGAAAAGCTCCCGTTCTCCATAACATCCTCGTGCTATTCGGAATCATTCGAGTTAGTTATATCAAAGGCACTCCTCCTGTTGTGGAACATACTTCTTGGAAAATCCAGTGGAATGCAATTGAAAAAATATTTTCGGATCCTCAGCAATTATTAATTTCAACATACGGATGGTCCCGGAATGACTTTGATCCGCAGAAACTTTTAACATATCTGCGCAACCTCTTATTGTTACTTGACGTGCCTGCCCATTTCCAACTTCAGGATCAAGGAGAAACGCCGGCTCCAGATACAACAACTGCACTACGAGTGCCGTTATTTTGGCAGCAGGACGGCGAAAATCTTTTTGAGGTTGGTGGCAGCATCGTGCCTTTAAAAACCGCAGACGAGCAATACTATGAAAGTCTGGCCATTGTTCCTTACGGTAAATCCGGGTTCGGACAAAAAATAAACATATGCGGTAGTTGGTTCCTGAAGCTATTGTTACAGTCTTCATTCGAAGGTAATTGGGGTTTGATTATTCACCCTCAAAACGGTTTGTCTTTGGAAAATCTGGATGATGCAAATGAAGCCGGCTTGAATTTAGGCTTCGGTGTGGAACTAAATCGTGAAGATGAAAGTGGATCAATGATACTCTTCGGAGAAGAAGATGGCTCCCATCTTAAAGCATCGTCAACCGGGATCAAACTCTTCTACAGTATTGAACAGAATGACGGCAATGAGTTTGTAGTTGAAGGCGCCTTGCGGAATGCCGAAATAGTGATCAAGGCCGGTGATGGTGACGGTTTTTTAGGCAAAATACTTCCACCTGAAGGTATTAGAGTGCATTTTGATGTCATAGCCGGCTGGTCGAGTATTGAAGGCTTATATTTCAAGGGATCTGCATCCCTTGAGATCACGATACCCATACATAAAAACATAGGGCCTATTTCTTTTGAATCTATTTACATAAGCCTGGCTTTACGGGAAGACGGTAATATCAGAGTACGAGCTGCCGTTTGCTTTGGCGGGTGTCTGGGACCCCTTTCGTTTTCAATCAGACGTATTGGTATAGAGTCCCTTATAAAGATTGACCGATCGCCAAGTTTCAATCTTTCCTTCCTTCCGCCCCTCGGCGCGGGACTCGCCATCGACGCCGGGACGGTGACGGGCGGCGGGTACCTCGAATTCGACAATGACAACAAGCGCTACGCGGGCATCCTGGAGCTGGCGTTCGGCAAAATCGGGCTGACCGCCGTCGGCCTGATCACCACCCGGATGCCGGACGGCTCCAAGGGATTTTCCATGCTCGTCGTCATCGGCGTGGAGTTCGATCCCCCGATCACGCTTCCCTACAACTTCAACCTGTCGGGCGTGGGGGGGCTCCTCGGCATTCAGCGCTCCATGAACGTGGATTACCTGCGCGAGGGGCTCAAGCAGGGCACCCTGGACTCGGTCCTGTTCCCGCAGGACCCCATCGCCAACGCCGCGCGCATCATCAGCGACCTGCGGGCGGGGTTCCCGCCGGACAAGGGGCGCTACCTTTTCGGCCCCATGGCCATCATCGGGTGGGGCAATCCCAAGATCATCCGCGCGGAGGTGGGGATCTTCATCGAACTGCCCAAGCCGGTGCGGGTCGCCATCCTGGGCCAGGTGACGGCCCAGCTGCCGAACGCGGAAGCCGACACGGAGACCGTGGTGGTCATCCACCTGGACATCCTGGGCGTGCTGGATTTTGAAAAGAAGACCTTCTCCCTGGACGCCGTGATCTACGACTCGCGCATCCTGCAGTTTTCCTTGAGCGGCGACATGGCCATGCGGTTCAGCTGGGGCAGCCCGCCCTTCTTCCTCATTTCGTTCGGGGGATACAATCCCAAGTTCAAGGTGCAGGCCGGCATGCCGGCCCTGCGGCGGATGACGCTTTCCCTGGGCAAGGGGAGCAATCCCCGGTTGTCCCTGGAATGCTACATGGCGGTTACCACCAATTCCCTGCAGTTCGGGGCCAAGCTGGAGCTGTTGGCTAAAAAATCCAAGTTCAAGGTGCACGGCTACCTCTACTTCCACGCGTTGTTCATCTTCTCCCCCTTTTCCTTCGTCATCGACATGGGGGCGGGGGTGGAGGTCTTCGCGGGCGGCGCCTCCCTTTTGAGCATCACCCTGGATTTCACCCTGTCCGGGCCCACGCCCTGGCGCGCCAAGGGCACCGGCAAATTCAAGATCCTGTGCGTCAAGGTGAAGATCCGCTTCGACGTCACCTGGGGACGGCGCGGGGGCCGCGCCCTGCCGGCCATGGACCCGTGGGAGGACCTGCTCGCGGCCCTGAACAGCCCGGGGAACTGGAAGAGCCTTTTGCCGGGCGAGAGCGAACAGCTTGTCCGCCTCCGGAAAATCGAAGACGCGGCGGGAACGGTGAACGTGCATTCGCGGGGATTGAGCCAGATTTCCCAGACCGTCCTGCCTTTCAATGAAAAGCTCGACAAATACGGCAACCACCCGATCGCGGGGGATACGGAATACAGGGTGACCGAGATAAACGATCTCCCGGTGGAGGATGCGAACGCGCTCCGGGTCGCCTATACCAAGGAATACTACGCCACGGGCCAGTCGAAAAAACTGTCGCATTCGGAGAAATTGTCGCGCCCCTCGTTCGAGGAATACGACATGAATATCGTGATCGGCTCGGAGAGGGTCACGGCCGGCCCGGCCCGCCATTGCGCCTTGGCCTTCGAAACGGAAGTCATAGACGAAAACAGGGTCGCGTCGCCCCTGCCGCGGACGGGCCTGCCCTGGAGAAACGCGGCGGCGGGCCTCGCCAACAGGGCCGGCAAAAACCGGGGAAGAGACAAATATTTCAACGCCGCCCAAAAACCATTGGTGGGCGTCCTCACCGAACGCTACCACGTGACCGACAAATACAGCGGGCGGAGCGTGGCCGCGGCTGCGGACACCTTCGGCGGGGCGAAAAGCGTTCTTGAGCAATACGCGCACGATAATCCCGAAACGGCGGGAAACGTTCAGATAGTCACCGGGTACGAGAGGATGTCATGAGCGCCACGAAGTATGTATACATGCCCTGGCTCAGGCAGGGGCTCGCCTCCGCCATCGCCATTGACGACGGCGCCGACGTTCCGGGCGCGCAGCGGGCGCCGGTACACCTCAAGCTGAAAATCAATCAGAAGGAAGACGTGATCGAGAAAGACGTTCAGCTGTACGGTCCCGGGGACGTGGTGGGCGTCGACCGGAACGTCGTCGTCCGCACGGATCCGAAAAACAATGTCGGCGATTTCGAGCCCAACTATTTTCCCATGGTGGAATTCGCGGAGGCGGATTTCCCCTGGATGATGACGCCGGCCAGGCAGGTGAACGACCGGCTGCGGCCCTGGGTCGGCCTGGTGGTTCTGCGGGCCGAAAAAACAACCCCCACCGGGGGGGACGAAGAAACGGAGCTGGAGCCGGAGTACGACGAAACCAGGGACGCTTCCCGGCCGGCTCCCTTCATTACCGTCAAGAGCCAGCGGCAGAGCCTGCCGGACCCGGCCGAGCTCTGGCGGTGGGCGCACGTGCAGGTGACGGGAGACGATGAAGACGCTCTCTCGGACGGGAACGTGGGGATCATCATGAAGGAAAATCCGGAGAGGATCATCTCCCGGATCGTCTGCGCCCGCCGGCTCCTGCCCGGCGTTCTGTACGGCGCTTTCCTGGTGCCGACGTTCGAGACGGGCAGGAAGGCCGGCCTGGGCGAACCCGTGGACGCCGTCTCCCTGCAGGCTCCGGCGTGGGACACGGCGAACGACGGACCGGTCGATCTGCCGTATTATTTCCGCTGGGAGTTCCGCACCGGGCTGCGGGGCGATTTTGAATACCTTGTCAGGCTCCTCGAGGCGCGGCCTTTGGACAACCGGGTGGGGAAACGGAATATTGACTGTACCGACCCGGGTCTGGGTATTTCTCCGCCGGAGGAAAACACGCCGTATGTCCTGGGGCTGGAAGGGGCCTTGCGGCATTTATCGTCGGAAACCGAAGCGTGCGATCCGGATTACCGGGAGCAATTGCGCCTGCTTCTCAATCAAAACGAGGGCCTCACGGTCGACCTCTCCGATCCGGCCACCAGGCCCAGAGTGCTGCCGGAGATCTACGCCAAATACCACGCGCTCATTGACCGGCTGGAGAACGGGGCGCCCGGCTGGATAAAGGAAATCAACCTGGACCCGCGCCAAAGGGCGACGGCGGGATTCGGCGTGGGCGTGGTGCGCCGGGACCAGGAAAATCTGGTTCACGAGGCGTGGCGGCAGGCCGGAGCGGTCGAGGAGGCGAATCAACGAATCAGGGAAGCCCAGATGGCGGCGTTGATCAATGACAATATAATACAAAAAAAGCTGGCCGTCCTGCCGCAAAATTACTTCCTGCAACTCGCCTCACCCCTGCACGCCAAGATCTCGGCGGGCCCCGCGCTTTCCGGGAACGGAAACACGGTAAAAGGGTATTTGAACGATACCGTCCTGCCGGCCGTCGTTTTCGATCCCTCCTTCAGGCGCGCGTTCCGGAAACGGGGCATCGTCAGAAGAAGGCAGCGGGAAGACGGGCAGGCGAACCGGAAGGACCTGCTCAGCCGCATGAATGAAGGCGAGGTGCAGGGCGCCGGACCGGCCCGGAGACCGGACGGAGCGGGGAGTCTTGAAACCGCGTCCGAAGCCTTCCGGCCCTCGTGGGCCCGCGGGCCGCTCTGGGCCGTCGTGAAGTATGCGCCCGTCCTCATGCTCATCCTTTCGATCGTGGGTTGGATCACCATGATCATCCTCAAACTGTGCGGCGTCGGCGTCAACCTGGCGCATCCCGTGGTTCTCAGCGTCCAGGGGGCGCTGCTGGTGCTGTTCGCGCTTCTCCTGCGGCTCGGCCGCGAGGCCCTCATCGCCGACACGGTCCGGGAGGGTTCCATCACTCCCGAGTTTCTCGGGAAGGCGCAACCTCCCGCTGATTTTCCGGAGCCGGAAAAATTCCGGGCCTTCGCCCGGGCCATGCAGTCCTTTCTCATGCGCCCGCCGGCCGAGCCGCCCCGCCGCGCGCCCGCCGATCTGGGAACGCTGCATTCCCGGATGCTGGAACAACTCCACCCGGAGACAAACCTGCACCGCAAGCTCCTCACCAGGTTCGCCCTTCCCGGCTCCGCCGGCGGCCGGCCGACCATCGCGCCGGTGATGGCGCATCCCGAATTTTCGCATCCCATGTACAAGGCCCTGGCCGAACTGTCGCAGGACTACCTGTTGCCCGGACTGGAATACGTTCAGCAGAACACCCTTACCCTGCTGAGGACAAACCAGGCCTTCGTGGAGGCGTTCATGACCGGCTGCAACGCGGAGTTCGCCGGCGAACTGCTCTGGCGCGAGTACCCCACGGACCTGCGGTGTACCTGCTTCCGCCAGTTCTGGGACGTGTCCGAGACGGTCAGGCCGGCCCGCATTGAAACCAGGCTGCGGGCGGAAGTGACCGGCCGGATGGCCGACGAGATAGCGGCCATTGAAGACGACGGAGAAAAGGAAGCCTTCATCAACGCGCGTATCGACGAAAAATGGAAGGAAATGCTTCTGGACATCAAGCCCATCCACGAGTGGCGGAACAGCCCCCTCGGCCGCAACAGAAGCGTGGTTGATCCCGATCTTGAAGACAAGCTGGTCGTGCTCGTCCGGGGCGACCTTCTGAAAAAATACCCGAACACCGTGATTTACGCCCTGAAAGCCGTCTGGGAGAACGACGGCGGCCGCGACGTGCGGCGACCTGATTTTTCCGTCATGGACGCCGCCGCAGGGGGGGATTCCATCGAATTCCCGGTGCTGAAGGGAAGCCTGAAACCGGACATTACGTTCCTGGGATTTAACCTTACGGAAGCGGAGGTGCGCGGGAGTACCGACCGGCATGACGACGGCGGAACCGTTGAAAACGATGCGGGTTGGTTTTTCGTTATAGAGGAGCGGGTATCCGAATCACGCTTCGGCATGGACTCCTTTTTGCAGGGTGAAGAGATGCCTGATGCGATCACCGAATGGGACGATCTATCATGGGGACTCTTTTTCGCGAAAGACGCCGAAGGTCATATCATCAGCAGGCTTTCCGAAGCCGGCTATATCGACGGCGCGGAACCGCGCCACAATGTTCTGCAGGGCGATCCGGGGGCGGAGCCGGGCGCCGGCATTTGGGGGCGGGACGCCGCGCATATGGCGCTGATCACGTTTCAAAAACCGGTGAGAATCGCCGTTCACGCCGACGATATGCTGCCCGAATCTTCGGGATAACGCACCGAACACGGGCGTGGAGAGGAATAGAGATGAGTGACGGCGACCTGAACAGATTTAATGGAAAACTGCGCGAGATAAAACGGCTTCAAAACGACATCGGGATAGGGAAAGCCGGTATCGTCGGCAGAAAAACTGAGATTTTGAAGAAGCAGGACCTCATCAGGAACCGGAAGCGCTCCGGCAACCCTGCTGACTTAACCGGCCTTATCAACGAGTATGACGCCGTCCGTCTGGGGCTGACGGGTGTCCTGGACGGAATCAATTCCGCTGAAAATCTCCTGAAAACGAAAATGGCGGAATTGCAATTGGATCCGCTGCTTTCAATCCGGAATTTTTCCCAAAGCACCCCTTTTTTCATGTTCCCGGTGAGAATCGAGACGAAATATAAATTTCTCGGGTCCGACCACCCCGAATTGTGGATCAGGGTGTATCCGGACGATATCGCCGTAGACGCGCATGAGCCGGAATTTACACAAGAAGAAGTGGAGAAGGCGCGGCTCTATTTCGCCGCAAGGGGCAGGGCCTCGGCTCTTAACCACGCGGCATATGAAAGCCTCCTCGACGCCGTCTCCGAACAGGATGCGGGAAAAATCAGGCAGATCGGCGAGTATTACTTCCTTTCGGTGGAAGACATCAACGGCATACTCGATGAGGGATTCGACGATGCGAACATCATAGAGGCCGGGAAGGCGTATTGGCGCGAGAGAAAGAGAATACGAGAGAAGTTCGTCATGCCGGCCTGGATCGACCTGGTCGATAAGTTCGGTCCGCATCGATCCGCGTATCTGGTCAGGCAGGGCGTGGATTTTTTCAACCGGGATGATATCCCCCTCCGTCCGGAGTCCTGGAGCAGGCCTCCCCGCTCCCGGCTCATGCCCGACTATTTCGTCTTCCGGCTGTACCGCCTGCGGAACGGGGGCGGTACGGTTTCCGAAGTACTGTACAGGGAAATGCCCGGCCGCCTGGTTCCCGATCCCCTTCCCGTCTGCCCTGATCCGCTGTTGGGATACGCGGAGGAATCATCCGCGGACCTGACGGATGAAAGCGGTTCCGCTCCGGAAGATGCCGATTCCGGAAACCGCGGTTTTTTTGACGGGGATTCCCTGTGGATGGCGGATTTCGACGAGGCCGTGGCGGCGGGCATGGCGGTGAAAGTGCCGCTGGACGGCCTTTCCTCCGACCAGATCGATGACGGCTTCAGCAAGGTCATCGTCCTGGGCGTGAAGACGCCGGATGCCGACGCGCCTGACGCGCTGGCCGACCTTTTCACCCATGCCGGATATGCCGACGGAGTCGAGCTGTTGAGGCAAGGCACGCCGACCAACAGCATAGAAGGCACGGATTCAGCATATGACAGTCGTGAAAGCGATTATCCGTCAAGCTATACGCGGGAATTCCTGAGAGACCAATTTCCGGCCTGGAACGTTTCCAGGCACCGGCTCACCGACGGCTGGCGGTTGGCCAGGGCGTTGGGATTTGGCTATCGGGAAATTCTGAATCACGTCGAGGGCGCCGCTGAGACCGGCGATGAAAACGCCGAGCGCATGGCCCGGGTGTTGTGGCCGGTGACGTGGGGCGCCTATCTGTCCCCCGACTTCCTGGGGAAAGCGTTCCAGAATATCGATCTTGATGAGCTGAAGAATCATTATCTCGGCTTCGTGCGCGCCCGCGGGCCTTTTCCCGCCGTGCGAATTGACGACATGCCGTACGGCATACTTCCCGTTTCAAGCTACGATAAATGGGAATTCGGGGATGATGAACAAAAAAAGGATTTTTACGAACGATTGTTGTCGATCGTCCGGAATCTTTCGGCCCATTGGCTGTGGCTGGCGCAGGACGCCGAAGCCGTACCCAGAGCGGGGGGCACGGACGATCCGGACGCGGAACTGGTGAAAATACTGGGCGTGCAGGACGGCGCGCGAAACATCGGTGTACGGACCGTGGTCAGCGACAATTACGTCCGCGATCTCCTCAAGTTCTCATGGCCCGGCCTTTTTTTCCTGGAGAGGGTATACTCGTTCGTCAGGAACATTTTCCGGAGGGGCGGCGGTTCGGAAGGCGATGCAGGCCCCGATCCGGGCTACTCGTTCGAGGACTATTGGAAGGAGTTTGAAAAGGGCAAGCAGGAAGCCGTAACGCTGTTCCAGGAAATCACCGCAACGTCCGTTATTCCGCCCCTGGTCGATACCACGATATGGGGAGAGGGGCGTGCGCTTGACAAGCCGCTGGTGCAGATCCCGCCCCTCTCCGAGGAACTGCCTTTGGTGAATAATTACCTCCAGACCCTGGCCGACGTCGACGTCGTGGATGACATACGCGCCAATCGCTACGACCAGGATAACAGCGGCCGCGAAGATCCCCCGGATACCGTGCTTTTTACCTTATTGCGGGAAGCGCTCTTGAGGTATGCGGAACAGAACAATCTGACAAAAATAAGCGATGATGGAACCTTGTTGGACGATGTCCTCTGGCTGGGCCGACTGCCCTCCGCCGAACTCGAACGGTTGGTATCGGAGGTGCTGGACCTGTCCACTCACCGGATAGACGCGTGGCTGGGTGCGTTTGCCCTGCGCCGTCTCGAGTTTCTCATTAAAAACCAATGTTATGCAAAACCCTACATCGGCGGATATGGGTTTGTGGAGGACCTAAAGCCGGCCGCGGCCGGTGAAAGCGGCGGATACATCCTGGCGCCTGGAAACGCGCACGGCGTCACCGCCGCCGTATTACGTAATGCGTTTTTGACCCACGCCAATGCGGAGAACGCCGAAGCATTACGCATCAACCTGTCTTCGGAACGGGTGAAAACGGCCCTCTGGTATCTAGAGGGCATCCGGAACGGGCAGCCGTTGTCCGTTTTGCTCGGTTACCGTTTCGAGCGGGCGCTGCACGAGGACCACCGCCGGGGATCGGCGGCGCTGCACCTTGACCAATACATACTGCCTTTCAGGAAACTGTATCCGCTGAATGCGGGAAAGGAGACCGGGGTGGAGCCGGGCGAACCGATGGAAAACGCGGCCGCCCGGAACGTGGTCGACGGCCTGGAACTGTTGAAAGCGTACCGGGCCTTCAAAGCCGGCGGGGAGGGGGCGGTTCCGTTTGGTTCGGATGAAGGCTTGCGAGGCATGAGCGGCGATGAAAAGGAAGCCGTGCTGCAGGAATTGGACGATCTGGAGGGGACTTTCGACGCCGTAAGCGATCTGGTCCTGGCGGAAAGCGTCCACCAGTCGGTCCTCGGGAATTACGAATCCGCGGGGGCCGTGTTGAACGCGACCTCGGCCGACGGCAGCCCGCCGGACGATTTCCTCATCGCCAAAACGCCGCGGGGAGGAGTGAATGTCAAGCACTCGAGCTTTATTCTCTTCCCCCGGAGTATTGCGGATTTTCCCCAAACATGGCGGGACGCGAAGGACCTGTGGCCAGAGTCGGTGAGAAGCAGGGTGTCGCCCCATGTGAACGCGTGGGCCGCTTACATTCTGGGCGACCCGGAGAACATCATCTGCCGGGCGGAATACTGCGACGGTTCGGCCTCCGTTCGCTTGACGATAACGCCTCTCGGTTTCAAACGGGATGACGAGGCCGCTTTTCACAAGGTGTTCAATTTTTCGGCGATGGACTTCCTCCTTTTATCCGCCCATCCGCTCACATCCGAATCGGCTGAGATTGAACAGATAATGTCGTACTACATCGGAAAGCAATACGGGATTGACGGAGAGGGCGCCGTCCAATTCATCTATGCGCGGGACGGGGATTTCACCGCGGGGCAGAAATCTTTTGAGGAAGCGCTGCCGGTGGCGAGGGCCCTCTTGAAATCGATCACCCACTCGGCCGTTTTGAAACCGCAGGACCTGTTCCTGCCGGAGGAAACGGAGCAGGGACCCGCGGGAAACGGCGGGGAATCCGGGGCGTTTCGAAGCCTGAGCGAAACGGAATTCCTCGGATTGAGGGGGGGGGTGTTCGGGACCACGGAAAACCCCGGGGTTTGCGACGGCCTTGAGGCGATAAGGGATTCGCTGCTGCATCCTCCGGCTGTGGGGCGGAGCGATCACCTCAGGGCGGCACTTGAACAGGCCATCCCCTTCGGGATTCCCGGAGCGGCGCCGGGGGCCGAGGCCCGTTTGGAGGCTCAAGCCGCGTCCGTTCTCAAGGAAATCGGGAAGCGACTGAAGGCGTGCGGGGAGAAGGTATCCGAAGCAGACGCGGCCATGAACGGAATGCAAACCGTGCGCGTCGCCCTGGATGAAGCGGCGGGCACAATACGCTTTTCCGCGCGCGGTATCTTTCCCGGCGGTGAAAATCAAAACGTCGTCATACGCGTTTCCGGTCCCGGCGCGGCGGATGTGGCCGTTGCCCACTCTCCCCCGGATACATGGGAATCCGAAATCGACGTTCCCAACGACACGTCCGTTCCGGACGCGGGGCAATACGTCTTCACCATCACCTGCCCGGACGGTGCCGTCCTCCGGAGGGAGTGCGCCCTCAATGCCGTCGATCCCGATCCCGACCTCAAAAACGATAGAATCAATTCGGCCGTATCGGCCGTGCTGGAATGCTACAAAATCATACTGGGAAAACCGACGGTCGTCCTGCCCCGATTCTCACTCTCCAATGCCGGCGAACTGGACACGGCCTTCGCCCACGCCGCGGAACTGCTTGACGGTGAAAGCGAAAAAACTCCGGGCATCTGGTTCCGGCAGGCCGCCGCCACTCATCCCCGGTTGCGCAACTATGAGACCCTGTCCATGCTTTCCAGGGTATATAACGGCCGTTTTCTTCAGATGTCAATCGGACAACTCCCTTACCGGGAGAACGGGAGATGGGTCGCTTTGCCGTGGAAAGAAGACTGGGACAGGGCGATGAAGGACGAGCACCAAGGGACCCTGTCCCTGGCGGCGTTCACGCCAGGCACTATCGATTTCACGAAAGGTGTTGCCGGTCTCCTGCTGGATGCCTGGGACGAGATGATTCCCAACCGGGAGGAAGCGGCTTCCATTGTCTATCAATACAACCGGCCCAGTTGTGAAGCGCCGAATGTCTGCCTGGTGTGCGTGTCTCCCGTGTTCGGGAACGGGAGCGGCCCGTGGGCTTGGGATCATCTTGTCGGATGCGTCACCCAGACCATGGACTTGATGAAAATTCGGGCTGTTGATCCGGACGCATTCAGAAAGCTCGGCAGGTTCCTGCCCGCCCTCTACATGAAAGGCACTCCGGATTACGCCGCCGCGGCTTTACAGTTCCCTTTTCACCCGAGCGGAGGTTGATGAGAATGGATTCAGTGTATATGGATGTCGTTCCCCTGCGGGAAACTCAGTATCTGAGTAAATATTCCTTCTGGAAGCGGCTGGAGCCGCGCGCGCGGGAGGATAATTTCATGCGCAGCCTGCAGGCCTGCGTCAGGGACCCGTTGTGGATGCTGACCCGCCAATGGCAGCTGGGGGAGATGAAAGCCGAGGACGCCGGTAGTCCGGTGAACGTGACCTATCAGACCGAACGTTCCACGCTTACCCACTGCAAGGCGCGGGCCTTCGGCGCGCCGGGCGCCGTGAAACGGATACCCGGGGGAAAACCCTTGGAGACGATGCTTGAACAAGAGATCCCGGTGATCGATTTCCGCCTGAGCGTGCAGCTGGGCCTTGAGCTGGAACAGGAATTGCGGGCATCGGGCGTCCGGGAAGCCGTCATCGACAAATTCAAGGAGTTGTTCGCCGTCGATGACCCGCCGGAGGAGGAAAAAGCCGCGCTCGACGAGGAGACGCTTGACTTCCTCAGGGTCGCGGCGAACAGGGTGATCAATGGGAAAAAGCTCATGGAAGCCGGCGATCTGGTATGCGACAGCCCGACCGTCCCCGGAGAAATAGCGGCGCTCGCCGACGGCGGCGAACGGGAAAGCGTGGTCGTCGCGCTCGAGGGCCTATATTCGTGGTACCGGTCGGTGTATGCCGCGCCGATTCTGGATTCCGAAGTCTCGTGGGATCATTCCGGATTCAATTACGCGGCTTGCTGCGCGGCGCCCCGGAACGGCGATGAGCAATACGTCTTTGAAATTTCGGAATCGCCGGGGGGTGAACTGGATTGGCCCCATTTCACCGTCATCAGGGATCCGTCGAAAAAACTCGAGCACTCCGACGACGTCGGCGATGCGTTGATTGCCGATGATCCCGTGGAAATGATACCGACGCCGATTCAATTCGACGGCATGCCGAATTCCAGATTCTGGGCGTTTGAAGACGCCAAAATCAATTTCGGCACTATGGACGTCAAGACGACGGACATTGCCAAGCTCCTCTTGATGGAGTTTGCTTTCGTATACGGTGACGACTGGTTCCATATCCCGTTGCCGTTGGCCGTGGGGTCCGTCTGCCGGTTGAAAACCCTGACGGTGAACGATGTATTCGGAAATGAGCATGCCATCATGCCGGCGGGCGGCGCCTCCGGCCAGGGATGGCAGCGCTGGGACATGTTCGGTATCTCCTACAAAAGGGAAAAACAACTTGAAGACGCGGAACGGAACAGGCGCCATGATTCGGCGCCCATCCTGTTTTTCCCGCCGACGCTGGGAAGAAATGAAACGTCCCCGGATTTCGAGGAAGCGCGTTTTTTACGGGATGAGACGGCGAACATGGTTTGGGCCGTCCAGCATATGATCGCCAACGGCCTCGGTTCCGGCATCTCCGGTTTTGATTATTGGAAAAGCAGAAACGACAAACAGGACATCATGTACGCCAGAACCGTTCTGCCGCGCCTGTTTTCACTCTTCCAGGCAACCGCCCCCGCCCGTGTCGCCGCCGTGACCGATACGGCGCTCTCGATGGAGGGGGTTGCGGAAATGCTGGCTGAAATCCCCGCCATGGGGCTCCTCGTCGATACCGTGCGTGAATTGGGGGACATGATCTCGAATGCGGCCGGCTACGATTCGCCTTCCTGCACCTTGTTGCATGTGAAAAGCGGCGCGGCAGCGCGGACGGCGGACGCGCTGAGGGAAACGGCGGAGGCCCTGGAGGATATTGGGAAAAAAACGGCGCTGAAAAGGTTTTTACAAGCGTTGGATTCGACCGTGCAAGCGCTGGCCTTGATCGCTTTTTCCTTTAAAAGGGCGCGCCTCGCGAATTCCACGGATGCGTTCGCGACGTATATGAAGGACATAAAGGAAAGCATGGCCGCGCTAGTCGACATCACCGCGCTCGGTGAAGATGACGGAAAGCTCCTGGAAACGGGCGGAGCGCCGGGAGGGGGCGTCCCGCTCTACCGCCTGATGTCTTCGGTACCCGAAAACTGGATACCGTATGTCCCCGTGCAGACAAAATCCGGCGGCAGGGATATTCAACTCGTTCAAGCCCGCCTGATGAGGGAACGGAACGGGGACACGGATTTCATCCCGGTGGTAAGCCGAATTCTGACAACGGCGGAATCGGGGGGTGAAATGCACGTCGTGAATGAAGAGGCCGTCGCCCGCCACGGTCTCAACGTCCGCATGCATTGGCAACGAGCCAGATGGATTGACGGTTCAACGCATGTCTGGACGGCGCGGCGGGTGGGCCCGGGACGGGGTGAAAGCAGCAGCGGATTGCGGTTCGACTACCTGGAAGAATGATCAGACCCCCTGAAGCGACGGCCGTACGGGAAGGCGATGAGAGCCGTCGATATGCTTGGATTGCGCGGAAGCGGCAGTCCCCTATGGGGGGCATATGCCGTTTTCCGGGGGCTTGGGCGAATCGATATTATTGGTATTGGCTCATTCATTTCGCCGCATTGCACTCGGTATGATATAGGTGGGGAACTTGAAAAAAAGAGGGATAGGTTCCGTTGGGGTTATTGCATCTTGATGTTTTTATCGGGGGATTTGGTACCGATCTTCGTTAACTCTGGTTTGGAAGCGCCGGTTGAGGGCAGGGGAAGCCGAAAGGTGATAAATATCCGGGCAGGCAGAAGTATGAGCGCGGTTTATCATGGGAACGATAGGCATCAATTACTGCGTATTCTGGAGAAAAGAAGGGGAAAGAGGTGAGTGTATAGTATTAGCTTGGATGGAGAAGCAGATATGATTCAGAGTGGAACAAAAACACAAAAGCAGTCGGCTCGCCGTTTCAATATCCGGCATTGGATACCATTTGATAGCCATGCGATTGGTGACTGCTTTTCGAAGTAAAAGGTCGTATAACGGTACGCGGCTCGGCACATACCAATGGAAGGGAAGGTCGCATGATGAAAAATGGAAATTATCTTGAGTTGAAAAGCTTATATATGGCCTGCTATATAAGTTGTATATTGTCCGCCGTATATATCCTGCTTGTAAAGATGTTGATATTCACCGAACATTTGCAGTTAGGTGTTTTCTACGCCGGTCTCATTGCTGGCCTGGCAATCGGTCTGTTAATCTTTTTTACCGTCAAGAGAAAAGCCGATATCGCTAAAATGCTGAAAAGGGCCGCCGCAGTCACGGATGATGAAGTGACCGCTGGACTGTGGAATTTTCGTGATCGATTAAGGCGCTATACGGGCAATAATGAAAGCGATATCAAACTCATGCACGGTAATGCCGTTGTCGCCTGGACTGCGAAATCGAGGGAAAAACCTTTGGTATTCATTTCCACCGGTTTTTTACTGAAATATACACAAAAAGGAACGGAAAATGAAAGCGATGTGGTTCTCGCGCATGAGGCGGGACACATCAATGCCGGTGACGTTGAATTCTTCCATGCAATGATGAATGTCATAAAAACAATTTTGATCTTCTTGCTGCTTTCACTGGTCCTTGATCCGGTCTTCCTGTTCGCCGCGAAAAATCCCGGTGCAGTTAAGTATTACGCGTACATCATTGCCATTCCTCTCTTTTCGTTGTTGTTTTTATTCAGTTCCTGGTCCGCGCTGCTCAATGCGCGGGAATTGCACTCGGACGCTTTTGCCGCCGACTGTGTGGGCCAGGGCCGTGTTGAGGAATATTTTTTAAAGACCGTCAATGTGGCCGCAAAAGAACTTTTCATTCGAAAAATAATACGGATGGCGATTCAACCCGCCAGTAAATGGCGTAGAAAAATACCGGCATTGGAAAACCGGACAGGGGCCAAAATAGAAATTTTCTCAGGGGGTATTATCGTCGGCCTGTTCCTCCAGGCCGTCTTTATCGCCCTTATAAATGAGGGGTTGTTGGAAAATACAAAACTGAGCATTTTCAGTTTTTTCGGATACATAATTCCTTTGTCGGCGGGATTTATCGCATTTATTATTTCATACGTTTTTTTATGGCATAGGAATTATTCCCTAAGAAACGACAAATATTCTCTTGCGAAGAAGCTGTTTGTCTGCGCGAAATTCTCCATTATTGGGTTGTCCGTATGGGTTATCGCGTTGGTCCTTTTGCGGCGTGTGACGGAATATGCATTGCATCCGGCGTTTCTCTTTTTACTGATATGTATTCCCGTAATGGTGACTTTGCTTACATGGTCCCTCAGCAATTTCGGTCTGTCTTTCGATTTGCTCAGGCGGAGGGACAATCCCCGCCCTCGCGTATTGTCGTGCATACTGAGTATTATTAGCTTTGCCTGCGCATTCATTCTTTTTACTACTATATGTTTTCTTTTTGTCGATATCGAGAATGGCGCTCACTACGAACCGCTGGCAGCAATAATCAGTGTTTCGAGCATAGTGAGTATCGCCCATCTAGTTCTGGTAAGTCAATTGATACTTAAGGGGAGGTCGAAGGGCAATGAAACACAATGAAGATTTACTCATCGAAGAACTGAAAGACCTGTTGTGCAAAGAAGCGCCGTCCGAGGCGGCTTTCGCCCGGGCCTATGTCGAATTTCCGGAAGAATATTCAGAAGAAGCCGATGAAAAGATCGCGGGAATACCGGTTGAAGGCGTCGTGGCCCTATTGGGCCCGGTCGTTCTGCCGTGGTTGATTGAGATTGCGAAGAAAATAATAAAGGACATTGGGGAGGAAATTTATAAAAAAATCCTAAAATCGGGCGTCGATTCTCTTTTTGCAAAAATACTAAAGATATTTAGCAAACAGAAAAAAGCGGAAATCAAGGCTGGGAAAAAGGAAGACACGATTATTGCCATTACCAATGCACTGATAAAAGCCGGCTGGGATGCCGGTGCCGCTGGCGCCAAGGCAGAAGAAGTTTGGAAGCATGGAGAGAGTCTGGGGCGAAAGATGATCGAGAATATTCGCGACGATTGATTGAGCTCGGCCGATTTCGACAATACAATTGGCTTATTCGCGCCTGTCAAGCAGGTCTCCGGCCGCATGGCCCCACGCGCGAACGCCATATCGGCTCCCCTCATTAGCCGCCCGTACTCAATCGACTATGCTCAAAGTCCAAGGAAGCGGTTTGTGAACATGTCCGGAAATACGGTGCTCGTCACCAGCGACTCGACTGGGATCGGTTATTCTTTCGCGAGATATTTCCTGCAGGCGGGCAATACGGTCATCGTCACCGGCCGGTGCGAGGAGCGGCTGCTCGAGGTTCGGAAAAAGCATCCGGAGCTGAACATCCAGGCCGGCGACGTGTCCCGGCAGGCCGACCGATTGGCGTTCATCGACCGGATCCGCTCCGAATTTGGCGCTCAATGTGCTCGTGAACAACGCCGGCATCCAGCGCGACGTCGATTTCACCCGCGGTATCGACGGGTATCGTTCCGGAGACAACGAGATCGCAATCAATCGGGAGGCGCCGATCGTCTTTTGCGGCATGTTCGTTCCGCTTCTGAACGGCAAGCTGAACACTTCAATCGTCAACGTCTCGTCCGGGCTCGGCTTCGTGCCGGCCGCGCCGTTCAATCAGATTTTCGCGCGTTCCATGAAATGATGCGGGGCGCTTGAAAACAGCCCCACGTGCTAATAAATTTTAGTTAGGGCCTCCTGAAAAAAACTCTTTACACGGCAATGAAATGGAGGCAAAACAGGTTGAAGGAAGCGCAAGGAAAAACGCCTAAAGTCTAAAGACCCCTGCACTTGGAAGGTGTGCCGTGTACCGACAAAAAGACGACCAACCGGAACAAAAAGATTTCTACCTGCCGTTCGGCGGGCGGTCCGCTATCTCACATATAGGCACTATTCGGTCGTAAAGGGTTGTTTTCAATTTTCCAGGAAGCCCTAATAATGGTTTTCAGGAAATGGGACAGATTGGTTGAAACAGAAAAACAAGACGGGGAAAAAACCTCGCAAACGCCGATCCATCGCTTTTTTGCCGTGTGTGCACTGTTAATAATCCAAACGATTTTATAGATTTTTACAGGACTTATTCAGGGTGAATCGTATTGATTAGTAAAGTAGTATATATTATTATATATATATTGCTCTTGCTCTGTTACATACAAAATATATGAAGGAGAGTGCGTTATGAAAAAATCAATCGTTTTTCTATTCCTGATGGCAACGGCCATGCAGCTGTCGGCCCGGGGCGATTTTGTCGCCTACAAGGCCGATGGAAAGGAGTACCAGGGTTATTATATCGGCGCTTCGTCCGGCAAGGGGCTCGTGATTCTCGTTCATGATTGGGACGGGCTTGACGAGTACGAGATAAAAAGGGCCGAGATGCTGAATAAGGAGGGCTATGCCGTTTTCGCCGTCGACCTCTTCGGCAAGGGCGTGAAGGCGGAAACTACCGAACAACGACAGGCGCTTACCGGCGCCCTGTATGCGGACAGGGAAAAAATGAGGCTCCTGCTTCACGCCGGAGTCAGGGAAGCGGAAAAACAATTCGGCGCGTCCGGACGAACCGTGGCCGCGGGCTATTGCTTCGGCGGAGCCGCGGTGCTGGAACTGGCCAGGTCCGGGACTCCTCTGAAGGCGTTTGTCACGTTTCACGGCGGGCTTGACACTCCCGAGGGGCAGGATTATTCACGCACCAAAAGCAAGGTGGTGGTTTTTCACGGGACCGCGGACTCAAGCGTCACCATGACGGATTTTGCCGACCTGGCGCGGGAGCTTGAGAAAAAAGGCGTTCCCCATGAGATGATCACCTACAGCGGCGCGCCCCACGCCTTCACGGTATTCGGTTCTCCCCGGTACCGGGAGAAGGCCGACAGGGAATCATGGGCCCGCTTTTTAGAAGTGTTGAAGGAAGTATATTAGGAAGCAATCGGGGGACCGTATCCTCGACGAAAGCCGACATGCGCGGATATTTTTCCGGCCGGGCGCACCCGGCCGTTCGGTCAAAGTCACCGGGTATATGCATTTGTCGGTAAACAGGACTAGCCGTGATCTGAAGTGCGCCGGATTTCGGGTGAAAAACGTGCATTCAGAGGGACGGCAGGGACTCGCGCTTGCAGCCGGGTGTTCAGGAGCGAGGCCGCGGGAGCAAAACGAAACAGGCGGTTACGGTTCCTGAAACCGCTTGTTTTATCGTCTGCAGACGGTGAAGGGGGTGACAACGATGCACCCGTACGAGAAAACCGCGCTCGTGTGACTTTTATAAATCCCGCCAGAAACGATATGAAACGGCGGACCGGGGAAAACAGTCATCGGTCCAGCGCAAGCTTAATTGCATCGAAACTGTTATTTTATCGGCCTTTCCCCGGAATGAATCATTCCACTATGCTGATCGAAAAAGCATTGGCATCATGCGTCCCGTCGCCCGGCAGGTCGACGCGCGTGGTGCCCGCCCAATAGCAGGGCACATACTTTACACCGTCATGATAATACCCCGCCGTGTAGACTACGCCGCCGGACACGAACACCGAATGGGCATACGCATTATGCACCCCGTCGCCCACCAGGCCGGTGGCCGACGTGCCGGTCCAGTAGCAGGGCACGTATTTCGAACCGTCATCATAATACCCCGCCGTGTACACCGTGTCCCCGGACACATACACCGACATGGCGATCGCATCGTTCGTCCCGAAGGCCGGCAGGTCGGTGCGCAACACGCCCTTCTAGTAACAGGGCACATGCCTCGAACCGTCGTAATAAAATCCCGCCGTGTAGGTATTGCCCCCGGACGCGCAAATCGAATAGGCATGAGCATCATTCGTCCCGAAGCCCGGCAGGTCGGTGCGCGTCTTGCCCGTCCAATAGCAGGGCGCCTCCTGTGAGCCGTTATCATAAAAACCCGCCGTGTAGACCGTGGGGGCTGATTCCGCCACAGGGCACCCGGCCAATAGTGCGGCAATCCCGGCCAGGCAGGCCGTTTGCGCCAGACGTTTCATTCCGTTCTTTTTCATTGTTTTCTCCTTGCTTTTCTCGGCGACCGGCAGGACCAGCCCGCACGCCTGGACAACCGGCCGTTTCCATCCGTCAATGGTGGAGCCGTTCGTTGGGTTGAAAATGACGTTGGAATCGTTTTTTCGCCCTCGATACATTCCCTGATTGAAATGATAACACGCACGGAACCGCATTTCCATGCGTCATGGGTCCCATTCCCGCCGGGGACTCCAATCGTCCCCTGCAAAGAGGGGACCGCTTTTCCCGATAGTTCAACCCGGCCGTTCGTTTTCAAGCGGGCATACCGCGGCCGGATTTCACGAGAAAGGCTTGTCCGCGAACGCGTCCAGGCGGCAGATGTTGAGAATCATTGTGACTCCTCAAGGCGATCTGGCCGACGTTTCAGCTTATCAAAAAAAGGAGGCGCGCCATGTTTCGGGAAAAGGTTTTTTCCGCGGCCGTGCCGGCCCTCATCTGCCTGGTCCTTCCCTCCCGCCTGAACGGCCTGTCGTACCCCCCCC
>JAFGSW010000078.1 GCA_016934415.1 Spirochaetales bacterium
GCCGGATCATGTTACGGTCATTCGCTGCTTGGGCAGGCACGTCGAGAAAATGTATTTTTTTGATTATTGACCTTCGGAAAGTAAGATTCACTTTTAATTTCGATGACTTCACAAAGCCTGAAAAAGGCCATATCACCGCCGAATGATCTCATCCGGAACTCGTAAGTCCTGATTACTCTGATATAATTCGCGTATGTCGGAGAAGTTGCCGTCCGGATCAATTGTCAATTCCGCGATTTTATCCAGCAGCTTCCAGTCTCCATCCGTCAAGTCCTTGTCAGGAGCGCCGACGAGCCTCCACGATTTCCAGTTCAGGCCCTTGCTGATGCGCACGAGATAGGGGGACGTTTCGACCTTGTTGAGCGCGGCGAAATCCCGCAGCAGGTTGCCGCGCACGAACCACAGCCCGTGGAGCGAATCGATGCCCCAGGCGGGATTGATCGGGCAGCTGATGCCGCACTTCACGCCATCCAGCGCTTTTTCCCGGCAAAGCTTCCACACGCGGCCCGCCGTGTAAAAATCTTCAGTAGTAATATTCCTCGGATTGAAGTTTCTTATTTGATCTTTGTAGACGCCGCTTTGCTTTTCATTTTGAGAAGCCCAGAGCCTGACGAACGATTCCTGCAATGGGTCGAGCTGGGGGTCGGCCGTGATCCAGCGGCCGCCGTCCCGATATTCGCAGCACCAGTGGTCCTCGTAATCGCCGGTCCATCCGAAATACACCGCGAATCCGCACCGGCTTCGCGCCGGAACGCCCTTGGCGCGCAATAACGCGCACATGAGCGTTGAGAATTCCCGGCAGCAGGCGATCACTCTTTTGCCAGGAGCGCGCGGCGTTGCGAGGTTTCCACCATCCAGCTCGAGGGCTTTGTCCAACAGATCCTGCATATACGCCGTTTCCTGCGGATAGGCGTTTTCCGCTTTGTATTCAATGCCGTATTTGTCCAGCCACATGTCATGGATCAGCAATCCCTGGGCCACTTGGTAAACAGCTCCGGGATCGGCGGTGAGCCATTGGGTGAAAGCTGAATATTTTTCCAGGCGGGTGATCATGGCCGGTTGCGAATAGTAATCGAGGATGTGCTGCATGCGGTTCACAATTTATTCTTAACGGCCGAACGACTTGTCGTCAAGTGTTCCTCACCTCCGGCCGCCTGAGTCGAGTGACCGACGATTCCCGCTCCGTCCGGAAGTGTCGGTTACTCAAATTCTCACACCCACACCAGGCGCCCCGGGGTTTCGCTAAACGCTGCGGTAGCTGCCGGTGACCACGACGGACACTGGCGGCTACCGCAGCGTTGGGAAATGCGAGCGGCCACGGACGGCCGGCCACCACGGGGCGGACGAGGGGGGCAGCTTACAGAGCCTGCGTGAGGTGCAGCGCGAAAGTTACATCGACCCTATTACTTCGAAATTTGTATCGTCACATAATGTGTCAAATTTATATTCAAAAGGAACAGCTTGATCGGGTATGTCCAAGGATTCATTAATTACTATATTATGATATTTTTTTAATAAATTATAATCATTTTGACCTGTGTCAAATGTAGAATCTAAAATTGCAAATGTTTTAACATTTGATAGTTTCTCACACAATTTTTCAGTTATTATAAGTGGGAAAAAAGGTAAATTTATTGATATCAGTTTCAAATTTGCCGGAGGATTTATTTCTAATGTTACTCTTTCCCTCTCTTCTTGTGTATATTGTAGAAATTTTTTCCGTGACAAAACCGAAGGGAAAAAGTCCACAAATAAATAAAAAAATTCCAGATTGTTGTTTGAAGAAAGATTAAAAGTAGGGGAATTATAGATTTCCGTATTTCTAATGACAATCGCCTTCAATTTTGTGAATGATTCTGTGATTGAAGTATCTCTGATGTTACAATTGACTAATACAATTTTCTCAACAGAATTTGACAATATTTTAATTGCTTCGAATACATCTGAAAAATTATAATTGATCCCATAGAGGATTAAGTGTTTCACATTCTTCAATTGTTCTATTCCACGGATGTTCGTTATGGTCAGCGGATGCCCTCCAATCGCTAAATTCTCGGTATCAACTGGAATGAAGTAATTTTGTTCACCACTTAGATCATTACCACCTTCAGGATTTGGGGAAATTTCATAGGTAGTTATTTTTACTTTTGGTCCTGTATTTTTCTTTGGCAAGCTGCTTGACTGTGGATTTAATTGCGGTTTGTTCGTCTGTTGATCGTTTGGCACTGGCCCCGGCAGATCTTTTCCTGAGGGTTTTGGCTTTTGAAGATTATTATTTTGAGTATTATCTTCTTTTACCTTCGACTGACAGCCAAAAAAAGAGAAAGCAAAAAGAAGATATGCCGAAGACAGAATATTTACCCAGTTAATTTTCATGTTTACCTCTCTTTTTAAGCTCCATTTATATGCCAGTAATTCCCTACTCTTCCCCACCCCCGAAAAAAAGGCAGGCGCCAGCCTGCCTTTTTTTTTACTTGAAATTGGCCGCGGTTTCACGCGCCACTTTCAAATCGCTTACGTTGCTGGCCGAGGGTTTGGCGATGCCCTCCAACTCGTGGATGACCGAGGCCGTGATCTGCCTCGCCTCGTCCCGGTCGGAGATCGGCTTCAAGGTGAGCGTGCCCTCGTAGAAGAAGTTCTTCTCCAAATAGGCCTTGCGCTCATTGTACTGCCTGAGCTGGCCGGCCTTGGCCGAAGCGCGCCGGGCGGCGTCCCAGTTCCTGGCCCAGAGATGGTTGGCGAGGGCGATGTAGGCGCTGTAGTTCCGGCCCCGGAGCTTGCCGGAGGCGATCTGCGGCTCCATGACGTCGATCGCCTTGCGGCCCAGGGAGACCGCGTACTCGACGTTCCCGAACGAAATGAAGCCGGGCACTTTTTCGTAGAGCTCGCCGAGGACGTAGAAGGCGTCCGCGTAATCCGGATCGTACTTCAGGACGATCTTCAGGGTATCGTGCATCGGCCCGGCCTTGAAGAGCGAATCGAGGACGCCCTTGGTCTGGCCCCACACCCCGATGTTGGCGGACTTCCAGAAATACGCCTCGGCCAGGGAGGGATTGGATTTGATGGCCTTGTCCGCCCAGGACTCGCCCTCCTCGAAGATATTCAGGGCCTGTTCGTTGGTGAGGACCTTGTCCTTGAGGCCCGAGTCCCCGATGTTGAGCGTGGCGCGGGAAATCCGCCATTGAAATTCGGCCTGCTCGGCCGGCGTCGCCGCCTTGGGCAGATCGCCGAGCAGCAATTCTTTCTCCTGGCGGAACTGTCCGATCCAGTCCAGGTCGTCGGCCTGCTTCAAGGTTTCCGCGTTCGGCGCGGCGTCCTGGGCCGCGAGCGGGAACGCGCCCGCCAGCGTCAGCGCCAGAACGCACAGGAAAAACACTCTCGTCGATGTAATAACCCACCTCCTTTTGGCGTACAAGTTCGAATCGCCCGCCACCGGGGCGCAATTTCACGGTTCCTTGCCGAGCTCCCGGCGCAGAAGCTTCACCAGCGCCTTCACGTTCGGGTAGTCTTTTTTCGTCAGGCCGAGAAACGTCTCGTAATCCTTCAGGGCCGCTTCGCGCTCCCCGAGGCCCAGCCGGGCATTGGCTCGGTTGACGTAGGCCGCCTCGAGCGCGGGATCGAGCTCAAGAGCCCGCGTGTACTCGTCCGCCGCCTTCCGGAACTCGCCCTTTTTGAACAGGATGTTTCCCAGGTTGAAGCACACCACTGAAGACGGCGTCGCCGTTTTTTGCGCGGCCGCGAGGATCTCCTCGGACGCGTTCCAGTCGCCGCGCGTCTCGTAGATCGCCGCCTTGAGAACGTAGGCCGGAACGTAGCTCCCGTCCTTTTCAATGATCTTGTCGAGCAGGGAGAGCGCCCCGGACTCGTCGCGGTTGACGTAGAGGGAGTAGGCCTCGCCGTACATGCCGTTCACGGTCGGGCAGGCGGCCAGGACGAGGAGAAGCAGCGAAAGCGCCGTCAACGCCGCCGCCTTTCTCAAGGTCAGGCGGCGGGGGTCATTCCGTTTCATATCGATTCCTTTCCCTCCCATTTTAATATCGATGGGGATCGGTATCCACATGAATTCGAAATAATTTTCGTCCGCCCGGCCGGAGAAGCGGCGCGGCGAAAGAATGGCGGAACGCCCCGCCATCGCTTACAATGGGAACGAGACGCCGCGAGCGGCACGAGAAGCATAAACCACATGAGCGGACCAATATCGATGCACGGCCTGCCGGAACACGTCAGGGCCTGGGTCGAGGAAATTCTCGGCTTCCTCCTGAAAGCCCCCCTGCCCGGGGGAAGCGTCCGCCCGGCGGGGTCGGCCGACCCGACGGTCAGCCCCGAAGTCGGCCTGGTCGTCCAGTACTGGGGAGAGGACGAAGGCGAGATCGTGCTCCTCGCCTCCCGGTCCACGGCCGCCGCCTTCATCACCCGGCTCGGACGGCCGGCGCCGCCCGCGGGCGGCGAAGAGGAAATGCGGCTGATGAAGGGCACGCTCGGCGAGATGCTCAATATCTTCTCGTCGCGGCTCCTGGAAGCCCATTCCGGGGGCGGCCGGCACCGGCGCCTCACGACGCCCTCCTGCATCTTCGGGCGGGACCTCAGCATCGTGCCCGAGGACGACGAGACCGCGTCCGTCGGTATCATGACTCCGTTCGGACGGCTCGATTTCCACCTGCGCCTGGGTAAGTGAGCGGCCGGAGGAGGCAACCTATGTCGCGCGCCCTCATCGTCGACGATTCCACGCTGATCCGGTCGATCATCGCCGAGGAGCTGCGCCGGCTCGGCCACGAAGTGGCGGGAGAGGCGGCGGGCGGCAGGGAGGCCGTCCGGCTTTTCGGCGAGCTTATCCCCGACCTCGTCTTCATGGACCTGGCCCTCGACGAGATCGACGGTCTCGAATCGATCCGGCGCATCCGCGCCCTCTCGCCTTCGGTCCGCATCGTCGTCGTCTCCGCCCTTGAGCGCGCCAACGTCGCGTCGGAGCTCCAAGCCTTGGGCGTCGACCGATACCTGCGCAAGCCCTTCACCCCCGAGGATCTCCGCGCCGTTTTGGCGGCCGACAATGGATAGCTTCAACGTCGGCATCGGGGACTACGACCTGGCCGCGGGCGAGGGCGTGCTGGCCACCGTGCTCGGCTCCTGCGTCGGGGTGATCTTGTACGACAAGGCGATGAAAATAGGCGGCCTGGCGCACGTCTACCTCCCCGACTCGCGGATCGGCTTGCGCTCCGAACCGAAGGAACCCGACAACCTTCTCGGCCGCTCCCTCAAATACGCCGATCTCCTCATCCCGACGCTCGTCGATGAGATGATCGCCCTCGGCGCGGAACCGAGGCGCATGTTCGCCTACGTGGTGGGCGGGGCCATGCTCGCCGATTTCCCGGAGGACTCTTCGCTCAACGTCGGCCTCCGCAACCTGGAGCGGACACGGGAGATCCTCCGCGAGATGGGCCTGCGCTTCGTGGAGGTGAAGGTGGGCGGGCGGAGCGGCCGCAAGGTGACTTTCGACGTGGGCACCGGCGACCTGCGGGTGAAGGAGTACTCGGGCATCGGCGACCGGGCGACGTGAACGTGCGTGAGAGGACAGGAAGCTAAGGAAGCCAGGAATCCAGGAAAGGGAAGAGAGAGGAAACTAACAAAGTTGTTCCAGTGCTGTCATTGCAAGGGCCGGACAACTTTTTTCAAAAGCTGCAAGTGACGGCGGCCCGAAGCCATCTCATGACACAGCGTCTCTTCCCGACAATTATGGAAATGGCTCTCCGGGTCAAGAGATTGCTTCGGGCCGCGCATATCATAACAATGGCCTACTTGTCCGACCCTCGCAATGACTTTTTCTTTTTTCATTTTTTACATTTGCGAAATATATGTATTCAACCTTCTCCTTTTTTATCCCTCTTCCCTTTTCCCGGCTTCCTGGTTTCCTTATTGAACTCTTTTCTCCTGGCTCATTTCTCCCGGGCGCGCTTTTTCAGATCCTCCACCCGCTTGAGCACGGCTTTGCCGTGGAAGGGGAACTTCTCCGCCTCGGCGAAGTCCGCGATCTTCCGCGCGTGCCGGACGATGGCCTCCTTCGAATAATAGATGAGCGAGCTCCGCTTGTAGAAGTCGTACACGCCGAGGGGGGAGAAGAACCGGGCGCTGCCGCCGGTGGGGAGGACATGGTTGGTGCCGGCCCAGTAGTCTCCCACCGGCTCGCTCGAGTAGGGGCCGACGAAGATCGCGCCGGCGTGCCGGATCTTGGACAGCACGGCGGCGGGGTCGCGCACGATGATTTCGAGGTGCTCGGGGGCGATGCTGTTCACCACCTCGGCGCCCTGCACCAGGTCGTCGACGACGATGAACGCCCCGTAGGTCTCGAGCGTCCGCTCGATCCTTTCCCGGTTCGGGGCGTACGTGAGGTTCGCGTAGACGTGCTCCGCCACCTTCTCGGCGAAAGCCTGGGAGTCGGTGACGAGGACGATCGCCTCGAGGCCGCTGCCGTGCTCGGCCTGGGAAAGCAGGTCGAGCGCCACCCAGTCGGGCTCGGCGCGGGCGTCCGCCAGCACGCAGATCTCCGAAGGCCCGGCGATCAGGTCGATGTCGACGTACCCGTACACCTCGCGCTTGGCCAGCGCCACCTGGATGCGGCCCGGCCCGACCACCTTGTCGACCTTGGGAACGGTTTCCGTGCCGAAGGCGAGGGCGGCGATCGCCTGCGCCCCGCCCGCCAGGAACACGCCGTTCACGCCGAGGAAGGCGCACACTGCGCCGAGGAGGGGGGTTTCCTTGAACCGGCCGGGGGGCGTGATCACGTAGATCTCCCGGACCTTGGCGAGCTTGGCCGGGATCACGTTCATGAGAAGCGAGCTGGGATAGAACCCCTCGCCGCCCGGCACGTACACGCCGACGCGATCGAGGGGGGTGATTTTCTGGCCGAGCTTGACGCCGTCGGGAAAATTCTTGAGCCACGTTTCCTCGACCTCGTACTGGTGGAACCGCCGGATGTTTTCGTGCGCTTCCTTGATGATCCGCATGAGCGCGGGATCGACCTTGTCCAGGCACTCCCGCAGGTATTCGGGACGCACCCGGATCTGGTCGGGCGTCATGGCGATCTTGTCGAACTTCCGGGCGAACTTGACGAGGGCCTCGTCGCCCTTGTCGCGCACTTCCCTCACGATCGCGGCCACCTCTTTCTGCAGGCGCGGGTCGAACTCCGCGCGCCGGGAGAGGATTTTTTCGAGCGCCGGTTCGGCGTTTTTATAATAATATAAGTTCACGGGGTCTCCTTGGCTTTGATTGTAGAGACGCACGGCCGTGCGTCTCTACAATCGGGTGCTCAGACGTCCAGGTTCGCCGGCTCGTAATGCTCCCTGGGGTGCTTGCAGCAGGGGCACTTCTCCGGCGGCTCGGCGCCTTCGTGGACGTAGCCGCACACGCCGCACTTCCACTTGATCGGCTTTTCGCGCTTCCAGACCGCGCCCTTTTCCACCAGGTCGAGGAGCTTCTTGTAGCGGTCGCGGTGGTGCGCCTCGACCTTGGCGATCTGCCGGAAGAGCACGGCCGCCTCCTTTTCGCCCTCCTTGTCCGCCTGCTCGGCGAACTCCCGGTACATGGTCGTGGTCTCGTAGTTCTCGCCTTCCATGGCCGCCTTGAGGTTGGCCTTGGTGTCGCCCAGGTGTTTCAGGAGCTTGAAGTGGTCCTTGGCGTGCCGCATCTCATTGAGCGCCGTTTCCTCGAAGATGCGGGCGATATAGTGATACCCTTCCTTGCGGGCCGCGTCCGCGAAGTAGGCGTATTTGTTCCTGGCCATCGATTCGCCGGCAAAGGCGGTTTCGAGGTTGTCTTTGGTGGTTGCCATAATGCTAACCCTCCTTTTATTAAGGCTTTTTTATGCACCACGAAGAACACGAAGTTCACGAAGAAGAAAAGAAGAAGAAAAAAATGAAGATAAAACAATGGGAAAGTTGATTTTATTCTTTGCCATCTTTCCTTCTCTCTCTTCGTGTCCTTCGTGCCCTTCGTGGTGCCTTACAAGGTCCAAGAAGTGAGGCCCCGAAGGGGAGACGAATAAATTCCGAGGCTAGAAGAGCCCGCTGATCCGGCCATGCTCGTCCGCGTCGATCTTGAGCAGGGCCGGCTCCTTGGGCAGGCCGGGCATGGTCATGACGTCGCCCGAGTACGCGACCACGAAACCCGCGCCTCGCGAAACCTTGGCGCCGGTGACGGTGAGGCTGAAATCGCGCGGCCGGCCGCGCTTCTTGGAATTGTCCGAAAGGGAGGCGGGCGTCTTCGCCATGCAGACGGGGAGGTCGGCGAACCCGAGGTCGGTGAGACGCTTGAGCTCGCGCCTGGCCGCGGGCTCGAAGACGACGCCGTCGGCGCCGTAGACCCTGGTCGCGATGGTGTTGATCTTTTCCTCCAGAGAGAGCGAGAGGTCGTAGAGCGGGGCGAAATTCGATTCCTTCCCGCAGGCGTCGGCCACGGCCTGCGCCAGCTCGAGCCCGCCCTTGGAACCCCGCTCGCGGTAATCGGTGACGAACACGGCCGCGCCCAGGCCCTCGATCCGCTTCTTGAATTCCTTGATCTCTTCGGGCGGGTCGTCGAGAAATTTGTTGATGGAAACGATCGGCTCCAGATTGAAGAGCCGGATGTTTTCCACGTGCTTGGCGATGTTCTCGATCCCGTGCATCTGGTAGGCGCGGCAGGTGACCACGAGCACGGCGCAGGAGGGTTTCAGGTTCCCGTACCGGCACTTGATGTCGAAGAATTTTTCCGCGCCCAGGTCCGAACCGAACCCGGCCTCGGTGACCACGCAGTCGCCCAACGCGAGCGCGAGCCTGGTGGCGATGAGCGTGTTGCACCCGTGGGCGATGTTGGCGAACGGCCCGCCGTGCACGAAGACCGGCGTCCCCTCGAGCGATTGGACGAGGTTGGGGTTGAGGGCGTTCTTGAGCAGGGCGGCCATGGCGCCGGACGCGCCCAGGTCGGCGGCGGAAACGGGCTTGCCGAGCCGGTCGTAGCCGACGAGGATCCGTCCCAGGCGCTCCTTCAGGTCGGCCGGGCCGCGCGCCAGGCAGAGCACGGCCATCACCTCGGAGGCGGCCGTGATTTCGAAGCCGTCCTCGCGCAGGACGCCGTTGGCGCCCCGGTTGCCGAGGCCGATGAGAATGCTCCGCAGCGAGCGGTCGTTCATGTCGATGACGCGCTTCCAGACCACGTCGCGCGGGTTCAGGTTGAGGGCGTTGTCCTGGTGGAGGTGATTGTCGAGCGCGGCCGCGAGCAGGTTGTGGGCGGCGGTGACGGCGTGGAAGTCGCCGGTGAAGTGCAGATTGATGTCCTCCATCGGCACCACCTGCGAGTAGCCGCCGCCCGCCGCGCCGCCCTTCACGCCGAAGCACGGGCCGAGCGAGGGCTCGCGGACGGCGATGACCGCCTTCTTGCCGAGGGCGCACAGCGCCTGGCCCAGGCCGATGGTGGTGGTCGTCTTTCCCTCGCCCTTGGGCGTGGGCGTCATGGCCGTCACGAGGACGAGCTTCCCCCCGGGCTTGTCCGCGAAGCGGGCGGCGACGGCCGGGTCCACCTTGGCGATGTGCGGCCCGTAGTGGTAGAGGTCCGCGGGCGCGAGGCTCAGGAGCGCCGCGATGTCGTCGATGGGGCGGAGCGGGCCAGCTTGGGCTATTTCCAGGTCCGATTTCATCATCGCGTCACGCTCTCCCGCCCGACGGCAGGCCGAAACTGCCGAGCAGGCCGAGGACGTTGTCGCGCGAGAGGACGCGCTGGTTGTAGAGCTCGAGAATCGTTTTCAGGTCCCACTCGAGGCGGATGCCCGGCGGCACGTCGCCCGCGCCGCTCGAGTCGCGGATGACGGTGATCTCCTCGGGCGCGAGTCCCTCCCGCCGCGCGAGGTCGCGGAGAAAATTCTCTTCGCCGCATCGCTCGAGGGCCTCGGCGGCGGTCTCCGTGGACAGGCGCCGCGTGTCCGGATCCGCCTCCAGGGCGAGGCCGCAGCCCGAATCGATGCCCAGGAGACGGGCCATCCGCCCGACGAGCGCGTCGGCGGCCGGGCACACGAGCGCCACCCGGTAGCCGAAGGTCTTCAGCGTCTGCACGAGCTCCTGCGTGTCCGGCGTGGGCGCGGCCGCCGCCGCCACCTTGTCGAGCACCTCGCTGCCCAGGCCCTCGAGCAGGGCCGCGGCCGCGAGCGGGGCGCGGCCGCGCTCCTTGCCGCCGTAGGCCTTTGTGACGGCGGCGGCCTCGAGGCCGGTCTGGCGGGCGATCTCGGCCGCGGTTTCCGATCCCAGGAAACTCTTGGAGAACGAGAAGACGAGCCAGCGCTTTTTCTTGTTGAACACGTCCTGGCTCTGGACGACGGCCTTGATCTTCAACTCGGCCATGACCGACACGATTTCCCGCTCGAGGTTCTCGAGGGGAATGGCGGCCCGGCTGCAGTCGACCAGGAGCTCCATGAGGAAGACCCCCTCCCGGGCGATCATTTTCGAAAATTCGATATTGATGTTGTAGCGGCTCAAGGTGGCCGAAATTTTGGCGGCGATTCCGGGCCGGTCCTCGCCGACCAGGATGCAGAGCAGGTTCGTCTTTTCCGCCGAGCGCGGCACGGGGGTGAAACGGTCGGCGGACAGGGTCAGGGAGGCGTTCTCGGCGATGGAGGCGGTGAGGCGGCGGCACCCCTCGAGATCGAGCCCGGCGGCGGTGAAATCCACCACCAGGTAGATGGTGAACAGTCCGTGGAGCACGTCCTGCCGCAGGTCGACGATGTTGCCGCCGGCTTCGGCCAGGGGCGTGGTGATTTTTCCCACCAGCCCGATTCCGTCGTTGCCGGCGCCGTAAATGACGAAAAGACGATCCGCAGCCATGATTCGCTCCTTTTTCCGCGCTGCCCGGCCAATCGGAAGGGCCCCGGGACGGGCATCGTCCGGGTAAAAGCCGATTTTTCCGCATCGCGGGTGGGAGGCCGAGCATCGGTGAATCTTCGGCCTGTCCGATTATAGGTGGTTTCCCTCGCCTGTCACCGGGGAATGATGGATAAAAAGCGTGTTCGGAAAACGGGAAAACACTCTTCTATTAAATTTATATCCGAGCGGGCGGGGAGAGTCAATCGACATCACGAAGAATTCAGGGGAAGGACCTTTTATGAACGGCTTACCGCACGCTCGGGTCGGCCGTCAGGGTGACGGGGGCTTGCGTTTGGGTTTCGGAAGCCGCTCCCGCTTCGTCCTTTCATAGTTGATTTTTCTCAAGACGAAGTAGGTGCCGAAGGCGATGCCCGCCATGGCGACGGAAAAGAGTAGATATGAAAGCCATATCGGAATGCTTCGGGTCATGAGAGTGTATTCCGACATCCCGCCGACGCTGGCGATGAAGGTGATGGGCAGGAAAACGATATTGATGATGGTGAGGCGCTTGATGGAGAGGTTCAGGTTGTTGTTGACGATCGAGGCCCGGGCGTCCATGAGGCCGGAGAGGATATTGGTGTAGATTTCAGCCTGTTTCAGGCACTGCCCGTTTTCGATAATGATGTCGTCGAGGGTTTCCACCTGGTCCTGGTTAAACCCCACCTTGACGACGCTGTTCTTGAGTTTCTCGAACAGGGACGCGTTGTAACTGATCCCGTTCAAATAATAGACGAGGCTTTTCTGCAGGGTGAACATGTTGAGGAGATACTTGTTCTCCATTGAAGTGTTGATCTTCTGCTCGAGGGACTCCGAAATCTGGTTTATTATCCGCAAGTGGGCGAGGAAATGGGAGATGGTCCCGAAGACGATTTTTAAGAAAACGTCCTTCAGGTTTCCCACCTTCACGAGCCGCTTCTGATCGAATTCGAGGATTGGGATCTCGTCGGACATGACGATGACGAGCTTGTCCGCGAAAATGAACACGCCGATGGAGGCCACCTTGAAGCGCAGGTCGTCCTGGCTCGAATAATTTCTCGGACGTTTGAGGATGATGGCGATGTGATCCGGTTCGTACTCGAGACGGCTGATTTCGTCCGGGTCGAGGGCCGAGGCGAGCGTGTGCTCGTCCACCAGGTAGGTGCCGGTCAGGCTGTGGCGTTCGGCCTCGTCAGGCCCTGTGAAAACGAGAATCGGGCAATCGGCTTCCTGGGACTCGCAAATCCGGTTGTTTTCGAAGCGATAGGTTTTCAGCACGGGGAGCTCCCTCAGCGATTCGACGTGAACCGGCGCATCCGATCGGTTGCCTCAACCATATGGCCGGGGCTGTCGTTTGTCAAGTGATATCTTGCTGAGTTGTTTCGGACCGGTTTCTGTGGTATGATTTTATTGTATGAGAAGACAGGCGCTCCTCTGCATTCTTTTCGCGCTTTTTCTTCCCCTTGCCCTGCGGGCCGACGACGTCCGGCTCTTCGTCGTCTACGCCGAGGGAAAGGGGTTCATGCTCGTCCGGGACGGGGTCTCGCAGTACGTCGATTTCGCTGCGCGGCCGCCGGTCGGGATGGAGCTGAAGGCGGGCGACACCGTTAATCTGGACTCCCGCTCGACTATCGAGCTCCGGCTCTATCCCACGACGACTGTCGTCAAGGCTCTCTCTTCCACCTCCTTTACGGTGAGGGCCGTCTACGCCAATGGCAACTGCGACCTCGATGTCGCCTTCGGCCGGCTGCGCACAAAAACCGACGACCGGATCGCCGCGGGCGAGTTTTCCTACAATGATATAGGGCTCGCCGCCGGCACGGGAGGAACGGATTTCGGGTTTGACCTGTTATTCGGCGCCGGCAAGGAGCTCGCGCCCGTCGTTTCCTGCCTGACGGGCTCGCTCGAGGTGAGCAAGGCTGCCGCCTCCGCGCTCGCGGCCGGGGGCGCCGCGTCCGCCGCGCTGGCGGCCGGGGAGTCGCTCGTGGTGAATGGCGGCGCGGGCGGCAGAGTCTCCTTCGATAAAAGCCGGCTGACCGCCGCTCTCGAAGACTACTGGCGCAACAACGACTTCGTCACCAGGCCCTCGCGGGCGATCGCGAATACGACCACGGAACCGGACATCGCCCGGAACGACGCCATCCCCTCGCCCTCACCGGCGGAGATCTCGCCCAGCCCCGAGCCTTCGCTTTTCCCTTCACCGTCGCCGTTTATATCGCCGTCGCCTTCACCGGTACTATCGCCTTCACCCTCGCCCTCCGCCTCTCCACCGTCGCCATCGCCCTCTCCGTCGCCGCGGAATGAAGATTCCGGCCGGCGGCTGTCCCAAAACGGCATCGCCACGCCCCCTCTCGTCGACAACACCGAAGGCGGACTCGGCGTGAGGGAAAAGCTCACCGCCGTCAATCAAAAAGACATGGTCGTCAATCCGGACCTGGCCAGGGTCGCGGAAAAGTCGCCGGAACCGTCGCCCTCCCCCGAGCCGAAGGCCGAACCGTCCCCGACTCCCGCCCCGAGTCCGTCGCCCTCGCCCACCCCGGCGCCCGCTCCCCAACCTGCACCGACCCCGGCGCCGCAGCAGGCGCCGTCGCCGCAACAGGCGCCGGCTCCCGCGCCGGCCGGGCCCTCACCCATCGGATTTACGTGGGACATCGGACTCGAAATCAATTATCTCTCCGGGTATCCGTTCTACTCGCTCACTCTTCCCTCGCCTTTCGACATCATCGGCGGTCTTTTCAATCTGGCCATGTCCCTGCAGGCCGGCCTTTCCATGAACGCCGACATAACTTTCTTCGATATTTTCGGGGTCGGCGTCACCACCGGACTGTTTTACCACCCGGACGTCACCGTCGATTCCTCATACACGCCGAGCTTCTCCCATGATTTCTTTTTACCGGCCCTCCTCAACGTACGGGTGTCCCTGCTCATCGTCTTCGTTCAGGTATACGGCGGAGTTGTTTTCCATGGACAGATCCCCGCCGGGGGTTCACTCACGACTAATTTACCATTGATGTACCTGCTGGGCGCCAAAGGCGGCTTGAAATTGGGAGGCCTCCTTCTCTACGCCAATTTCGGGCTCTGGACCACCGATCTCAGCACCATATTCACCTCGAGCACGATTATCGTCATCGGAGGCGGCATCGCCTTCAAGATTTTCTAGTACGACAAGCGTTCCTCTTTCAGTGCCTGAATCCATCTGCTATACTCCCCTCATGAGCGACGTCGAGGCCCTGATGCGCGAGCGCCTGGGCGAGCCGGACACGGTCTTCGTTTTTCCATCGGAGGTGGCGGCTGACTGGACGCTGCGGAGCCTGCTCGGACCGGGCGGCTCCGCCCTGCCGCGGAATACGTGCGTCTCCTGGGACAAATTCAAGGAGGAAACATTCGCCTCTCCCGAGGGCAGGCGTCCGGCCAACGGGATCGTGCGCCGCCTCTTTCTGGAGGCGCTCCTCGGGGAAAACGCCCGGCGGCCCGTGTTCCGCTCGCTCATCCCGCCTGAGCACGCCGCCGCCGGTCCGGCCCACCTCTCGAGCCTGAAGCCCGTCCTCCCCCTCATCGGACGGACAGAGAAGCTCCTGGGCCGGGCCGGAAACGCGATCGACGCGGCGAAACGCTCCGACCTCGCCCTCCTCGCCGCCCGCTACCGGGAGTTCCTCGACGCCGCGGGGCTTTTCGAGCCGGACGACGCGGCTCAGGAGTTCGTTCCCGGGAAGAAAACATACCTTGTTTTTTACCCCGAGGTGATCGAGGACTGGAACGACGCCGCGCCCGCGCTCCGGGGGAATCCGGCGGTTCGCGCGATCGGCGCCGGCCCGGGGGAAGCGGGCGCGAACGTCTCCCTCGACGTCTTCCCCGGGATCGAGGACGAAATGAGCGCGCTCATGCTCGCCCTTCGCGCCCTCCTCGACTCGCCGGCGCCCGGCGGCCGGATCAACCGGATCGCGGTGACCGCGGCCGGCCTCGACGAGCTCGCGCTGCCCCTCGCGGACGCGGCCCGCCGTTACGACGTTCCGCTTCTCGTCAATTCGGGCCGGCCGTTAGCGGCCTATCCCGGGGTCAACGTGCTGGGCCAGGCCGCCGCGGCAGTCGCGTCGGGCTACGGCCTGCGCGCGCTCGAAACCCTCATCGGCAACCGCTCCGTACCCTGGAAGGATCATGAGGCCGCCGACCGTCTCCTCCGCTTCGGCCTGGAAAACAATTGCGTCAGGAATTTTACGGCGGACGACCGGCCCTTCGACCTGTGGGAATATCATCTGCGGCGGGCGGCCGCGGCCGGCGGGCGACATGATACGCGTTTCAGCGCGGCCGCGTCCTTCTACCGGTCGCTGCGCACCTCTCTTGACGGGCTCTCCGGCGCGGCGACGTTCGACGAGGTGAAACGGCGCTTCACCAAATTCCGCGCCGTGTTCTTCGAGGGCGGCAACTTCGGAGACGAAGAACGCCGCTGCCTCGAGCTCGCCCTCGACCGGCTCGACGAGCTCCGTGAAACCGCGCGCGCCCTTCCCCTCCCCCCGCCCGCTTCTCCTTTCCGCGTCTGGCTCGACGTTCTCTCGGAAACGCGCTACGTGCCGCCCGACCGCGAGGCGGGAGTGCCGGTCTACCCCTATCGCGTGTCCGCCGGAATCAGACCCGAGCACCATTTCATCGTCAACGTGAGCGAGGAAACGACCCGCGTCGTCGTCCCGCCCTTCCCCTTTCTGTCCGTCGACGAGCAGGCCCGCCTCGGGCTCGCGGACTCAGACTCAAGCGACGCCTTCCTGTCCCTCTACGGCGTGTCGGGAAAAACGGTGCGGATGACGGGCGCGCGCGCGGGCTTCGGCCGGGTGCGGCTGCCGCCGCCGTTTTTCGTCCGGACCGGCGCCCTGCGCGAACGGCTCGCCGGCGAAGAAGCGGAATCCGACGGATACGCCGCCGAAGAGCGCTTCTTCCTGGGCGCGGAGACGACGCCGCCCGAGCCGCTCTTCCCGCTGCAGGCCGGGGGGATGGCCGCCGCCGCCGTCCGCACGGCCGCGCCGGGAAACCGGCGCGCGTCTCTTTTCACCGAATCGCCCGTGTCTCCGGAAGCGCTGCGGCGCGCGGTCGTCGAGCGCCTGTCGGACGGGGACGGCCTCCTCTCCCTCTCGCCGTCGGACCTGGAGCGCTTTACCGCCTGCGCCTTCCGGTTCCTGCTCGAAAAGGCGGCGGGCCTGGAGGCGCCGGAGAGCGATTTCGCCCAGGACCGGGCCTTCTGGCAGGGCACCTTCATCCATCGCGTGTTCGAGCGGTTCTTCCGCCGCCTCAAGGAGGAGCGAGGGCGGTTCGAGGCCGCCGCGCGCGCGCGACTCCGGGACGACGTTCTTCGCGCCGCGGAGGAGGAGGCCCGCGCTTGGGAAAAATTCGAGCCCCTGCCCCTGCCGCCGCTCTGGCGCACGATGACGCGGGAGATGGCCGGCGGATTCCGGGCCTTCGTCGACAATACCGCCGAGGCGTTCGGCGACTTCGGGATCCTGAGCGTCGAGGGCGCTTTTTCGCTCCCCTGGGCTGAGAAGGGCCTCACCCTCTCGGGGAAGATCGATCTATTGGGTTTGAACGAGCACGGCCTCCTCATCGTTGATTACAAAAAAAACAAGGCGCCTTCGAAGCGAGATCTCCTTCCCGATAACGGGGGACCCGTCTCGTTCCAGATCCCGTGTTATGTGATGCTGGCGGAGGAAGGCTCTCCGAAGGGAGACGCGGCGCTCGAAGCGGGCGGCCGAGTGGCGGCGGCGTCCTATTACTCGTTCGAGAAGGAGCGATACCGCCACGTGCTCCATCCGGAGGCGAAGGCCTGGTATACGGCGGATGCAATGAGGGGAGTGATCGAGGGCGCCAGGGCCGCGCTCGCATCAATGGCCGACCGGATCCGGGCGGGCGACTTCGCCATCGGGTTCGCGAGCGACCGGACGGGCGGACGCGCCTGCCGGGACTGCGCGTTCCGCGCCGTCTGCCGCCGGAAATACTTCCTGCGCTTCGACGATTGATTTCATACTGCCGAAATGTGAGGGATTTTATCGTAGAGACGCACGGCCGTGCGTCTCTACGTTTGCGGTTCGCAGGAAAAGCAATACGTCTCGGTCAAAAAAAACCGCCCCTCGTCCTGCGGAGCGGGGGCGGCCCGTAAAATCTAATCCGACCCTACAGCAGCTCGGCTTCCGCCGTCCACTTGCCGTGCTTGTTGCAGCTTTCGATCACCTGCAGCTTGCCGGTGAGGGCGCGCTTGATGTGGATGCTCACCGCCGGCTCCATCGAAGGCGTGAGCATATGGCGCGCGACGTACTTTTTGTTGTTGTACACGTCGATCCACTGGATCCAATGATCCTCCTGCATGGGATGGGGCGTGGAGCCGACCTTGATGTGGATATCGCTGCATTCGCCGGGGATGAGCCCGCACTCCCTGGTGACGAGAATCACGGGAACATGCTTCTCTTTGCCCTCTTTCTCGGCCGGGTTGACGGCCGCGGCGTCCTCTTTGTATTTATCCCCGGGCGTCGCGCACACGGGGCATTTGGCCGGCGAGGCGTCGAATTCGACGTGACCGCACCCCTGACACACATAATACTTATCCATAACCGCCTCCAATAGAAAAAATTTGTTATCGTTAAAGTACTGTCAGCCGGCATCAAGGTCAACGAAAATGCAGGCCTTGAATCGCCAAAACACCCATCCCTAAAGCGTTTTCGCCCTCCTTGGGGTACTTCCGCAGCCCGAAGATATTTCTTGACTAACTTGTACGTATACGGATATATTGATCGAGTAACATATCCGTAAACGTACGAGTAGGAAGAATCGAACGACGCAGGAAATGCAGCCGGAAAAAGCCGATCGATTTTCCGATTCTTAAGAGAGGCCGCGCTTGTCGACCCGGCCGGTCAGGGCCCTCTCGGGAAAGAGAAACATGAGCATTCACAGGATCATATTCATCGAGCCGAGGGCCGAACATCTGAACGTTTTCAGCCGCTATAATCTGCCGCGGCTGGGGTGTACGCTCCTCGCCACCATCCTCAAGGAAAAAGGCTATGATACGTCGGTTCTTTTCGTGCACGAAAAGGAAGTGTACAAGATCAACCCCGACTGCGATCTGGCCGCGATCTCGACCATCACGCCCACCGCGCCGCAGGCGTACCACCTGGCCGACTGGTTTCGCAGCCGCGGCATCCCGGTCGTCATGGGCGGGCCGCACGTCAGTTTCCTGCCGGAAGAAGCCCTCACGCACGCCGATTACTGCGTCTCCGGCGAGGGCGAGGAATCGATGCCCATGCTCGTCGAAGCCCTCAACGGCGGGCGGACCCTGGCAAGCGTGCCCAATCTTGCTTACCGGGAAAACGGGAATCTGGTGCGCACTGCGCGCAAGCCCTTCACCGCCCCCCTCGACAGCCTGCCCTTCCCGGACTTTTCGCTCGTCAATTACGGCGCCAACGCCCGTCTGAAGCGGACCTTCCTCAAGACCATCGTCCCCCTCCAGACCTCCCGCGGCTGCCCCTACGACTGCACCTTCTGCTCAGTGACGGGCATGTTCGGCAAGCGCTACCGCTTCCGCTCCACGGAAAGCGTCATGCAGGAGCTCGAGCGCTACAACCCGAAAAAGCACAAGATCTTCTTCTACGACGACAATTTCGCCGCCAACCGGAGACGCACCAAGGAACTGCTTCACGCGATGATCGACCGCGGCTTCGGGTTCACCTGGTCCACCCAAGTGCGGGCCGAGATCGCCAAGGACCCCGAGCTCCTCGACCTCCTCCGCCGCGCCGGCTGCACGACCCTGTACATCGGCTTCGAGTCGGTCGACCCGGCCACCCTCGAGAACATGAAGAAGTCGCAGACGGTCGAGGACATCCGCGCGGCCATCAAGGCGATCCACGCCCACCGCATGTTCATCCACGGCATGTTCGTCTTCGGCTTCGACACCGACACCAAGGCGACCATCCGCTCCACCATCCGCTTCGCCATCAAGGAAAACATCGATTCGGCCCAGTTCATGATCCTCACCCCCCTGCCCGGCTCGGACTTTTTCGTGGAGGCCCGGGACGAAAACCGCATCTTCACCTACGACTGGAACAAGTACGACGCCCACCACGTCACCTTCACGCCGCGCCATCTCTCCCTGCTCAGGCTCCAGCTCCTGCAGATCGAGGCGCACACGCGCTTCTACTCCCCCCTCCAGGTCGTCAAGAAGCTCTTCCGGAACAACGTGGCGGCCTTCATCATCGGCTGGTACGCGCACAACCTGAACCAGAAGTGGCTGCGCATCGAACGGAAGTACATCGAATCGCTGAAGGTCATTGCGCGCCAGGCCCTCGAGCACGCACGGAACACCGCCCGGCCGGCGCAGACGGACCGGGCGTAGGTCGAAAACGGGAAAGCCGAATCTTCATAGCCTCAATCCGATTGTTCGGAGTCTCCGCACAATGCGAGGGGTTCCCGCCTCACGCCGCGTGAACGCTCTTCGATTAAATCTTTATTTGGGGGGTAAGTCTCCCCTCGCCCACGAGCTTCCGCACCCGGTTCGCGATGCCGGCGGCGTCGAGGCCGCACAGGGCGAGGAGCTCCCGCCTCGAGCCCTGTTCGACGAACCGGTCGGGCACGCCCGCGGCGGAAAATACGGTAATGCCCGCCGCCCCGCCGGATTCGACGCCTTGTTCCGACATCAGACAGCCCAGGTATTCGCCGATGCCGCCGCCCTTGACGCCGTCTTCGACAAAGAGAATCCGCCGGTAGGGCGCGACGACGTTCAAAAAATACGCCTCATCGACGGGCCTGAGAAAGCGAGGCGAATAGACGTCTATCAGGATCCCCTCTTCCTCCAACACGGCGGCCGCCGCCGCGGCCTCGGCGGCCAGACTCCCGACCGCCACGATGAGCGCCTCGCCGCCGCGGTCGATGATCTTGCCGCCGCGGCCCGGGACGAGGGGCAGGTCGCAGGCGGGATGGTCGAAGGAGCAGGCCGCCCGCGGGTAGCGCACGACCGCCGGCGCACCCGAATCCAGGGCCCAGGCGAGCATGGCCCGCAGCTCGCCGGCCGAAGCGGGGGCCATGACGGCGAGGTGGGGAACGCCGCGGAAAAGCGCCACGTCGAAGACGCCGTGGTGCGTTTCGCCGTCGCGTCCCACCAGGCCCGCGCGGTCGAGGGCGAAGACCACGGGCAGCTTCTGCAGGGCGACGTCGTGGATCACCTGGTCGACGGCGCGCTGGATGAAGGTCGAGTACACGGCGACCACCGGCTTGAGTCCGCCCGCGGCCAGACCGGCTGAGAACGTGACGGCGTGCTGCTCGGCGATGCCCACGTCGAAGAAGCGGTCCGGGAAGGCGCGCGCGAACGGCTCGAGGCCCGTGCCGGCCGCCATGGCCGCGGTGACGGCCGCGATCCGCCGGTCTCCGGCCGCGAGATCGAGCAGCGCCTCGCCGAAGACGTCGGTATAATTCGTCCGCGCCTCGCCGGCGGGCTTCCCGTCCGCCACCGAGAACGCGCCCACGCCGTGGAATCGGGAAGGGGCGCTCTCCGCGTGCGTGTACCCCTTGCCCTTGACGGTTGACACGTGCACGACGGTCGGCCGCTCGAAATTCTCCGCCACGTTGTCGAGAACACGGATGAGCGAGTGGATGTCGTGGCCGTGGAGAGGGCCCACGTACTCAAACCCCAGATCGGCGAAAAAGTGGTTGCGGAAAAAGAATGCCTTGGCCGCCCCCTTGAGGCGGTAAATCCACTGGAGAATGCGCCGGCCGACGACCGGGATTCGGCGCACGAGGCCGTCGACGGTTTTGCGGAAGAGCCGGTAGGGCCGGGTGGCGGTGATCCGGGTGAGGTAGACTGAAAGCGCGCCCACGTTCTCGTCGATCGACATGGTGTTGTCGTTGAGAACGATGATGAGCTTCTTGCCGAGCTGGCCGGCGCAGTTCAGCGCCTCCAGGGCGATGCCGCCGGTGAGCGAGCCGTCGCCGATGACGGCGATGACACGGCCGTCGACCTCCCGCAGCTCCTGGGCGCAGAGAATGCCGAGCGCGGCGGAGATCGAGGTCGAGGCGTGGCCGGTCTCGAACACGTCGTGCTCGCTCTCGCTCCGCTTGGGGAAGCCGCTCATGCCATTCCGCTGGCGCAGGAAACGGAATCCGTCCTTGCGGCCGGTGAGGATCTTGTGGGCGTAGGTCTGGTGGCCCACGTCCCAGATGATCTTGTCGCGGGGAGATGAAAATACGCGGTGCAGGGCTATGGTGAGCTCGACGACCCCCAGGTTCGAGGCGAGGTGCCCCCCGGTCCGGCTCACCACCTCAATGATGTAGCGGCGCAGCTCCTCGGCCAGGCGAGGCAGGACGCGCTCCGGAAGCCGCTTGAGATCGTCTATGGAATTGATTCCCGCCAGGAGCGGGTACGGTTCAGGCATACGAACGGACAATCATCCCCCGAAATATTAATGGTAATGAAATAATATCACAGAGGCAAAGTAATTGCGAGGGCTGGCGCCGGGGAGCGCACTTCGGGGAGGGCGCCCCTCGACGGAGTTTATCCCGGGTCCTTCGGCAGGCTCCGAAAATGAAGAGCACGAAGGAGGAAAAAAGGAAAATACTTGGAAATCAACAAGGTCTACACCGCCTCGTCATTGCGAGGGCCATACGAATCTTTTCCATAATCTGAAATCAAGCGGCCCGAAGCAATCTCAACACGCGAGAAGTAACATGATGAGTGCGGGTAAGGGATTCGATCTGTTAACTAAGCCCGTTGATAGGATCACTTTCATTACCCCGGCGATAAATAAGAAAAAAACGACACGAGATTGCTTCGGGTCGGCATCGCTTTTCACCAATATCCATCTGCCTCGACCCTCGCGATGACCCTTCACTTTTTTTGCTCCCTACTCCTCTTTTCCTGGTTTCCCGGCTTCCTCATCGACTTCTCTTCTCCGTGTTCTCCGTCTTCTCCATGTCCGGAGCCTGCCCCGAGCCCCTCGACGGAGTTTGCCCTGAGCGAAGTCGAAGGGCTCGGGATAAACTCCGTCGAGGGGTGTCCTCTCTCCCTCAGATAGTGCAAGTGCGGGACGAGCACCCGGTTCGGGTCTCCGGTGCCGTCGTAGAAGATGTCGACGATGGGCACGCCGAAATCGCGGGAGATCTTCTTGAAGAGCGAGGCCGAGACGACGCCGGGGCAGCAGAACATGGGATTGATGTGGACGATCGCCTCCACCGATTTCCGGGCCAGGCAGTAGAGGGCGCGGGCGGTGTTGAGCGAGGTCTCGCCGGGAAGGTAATGGCCGAGGCCGCGGGCGTCGAACTCGGCGACGCACTCGTTCCAGTCCGGCTCCGCGTTCTCCCCCACGAGGTCGGCGGCGAGCCTCTCGTAGCGCTCCTCGAAAAGGCGCAGGACCTTCAGCCGGCGCGCCTCCTCCGGCCGCTCGCGCGCGTCCACGTCGAAGAAGTGGAAGGTCATCTCCGTGAAGGAGGGGATGACGAGCTCGCCTCCCTCCCTCATGATGAGCTCCTGCAGGCGCTGGTTGACGGTCTCGTTGTACTTTACGTAGAAGTCTCCGAGCACGGCCAGACGCGGCCGGCGCCGGGCGCCGGTATCCGTCTCCACGACACGGAACAGGGCCGCGGCCTGGGTAAAGGCGCCCCTTGGCTCACCGCCTCCCCGGAACGCGGCGGCCATTATCTCCCCGGCCCTGGCGAGGGCGTCGTCCGCCGCGCCCGCTTTTTTTTCGTAGGGTTTCAGCCGGAAATAGATTTTGTAGAGAAGGCTTGCGATGACGCCCGCCTCGAAGAGCTTGAGCGGGAGGTTCCCGGGCAGATGGTCGCCCTGGGACATGGAGTTGACAAGCGGCACCTTGAGGCCCGGGAAGCCCGCCTCGCGGGCGGCGTTGCGCGCGATGATCGGGAACTGCGGGAAGTTGCAAGCCATGCAGAGGGTGGGGAGGTAGAGCGCGGCCCGGCCCGGCTCGGGGATGAGCTCCCGGCACTTCTTCACCATGCCGCCGACGATGGCGGCCACGGGCAGGCACTCCCCGCCGTGCACGTAAGAATAACCGATGTTGAGCTCTTCCGGCCCGGTATCGAGGACCTCGGCCCGGAAGCCGGCCGCTTCGAAACACGAAGCCCAGAACCGGCCGATGAGCCGGCTCACATTGGGAATAAGGACGAGATCGCCGGGAACGAAAGTGTCGGCGGCCTGAGGCGATTCCCCCCGTTCGCTACGTGAAGCCTTTCTCGCGGCGGAGTCGGGGGGCGCGTTCCCGGTCCGCCCTTCCCCCGCCAGATAATTTCTGAAGGAGTGGAACGCGGCTTCGACGCGGGTGGCGTAGCCGACGCCGGAGGCCAGCTCGTCGAGCCCCAGGAAGAGGAAAGGCTTGCCCGACTCCTTCATCATCTCCTGCGCGTAGGAAAGGAGAAACGAGTCCGGGCTGCAGCGGAAACAGCTCAAGAATACCGGGAAAACGCCGGGAGTGCGGATCGCGTATTCGAGGGCGCGCAGGATCTCCCGGCCGTATTTCCAATGCATGCGGTCGAGGAAAGGAGTCGGCGGCCCGCCCTCAGGCGGTCCGTCGCCCGGATCGATCTCGCCCTGCCAGTAGACCTCGGCGCCGAGCTCCTCGAGCCGGGCCGGAATGGAAAGGCTCAAATCGGGATCGAAGACCGCGTAGGGCCGGCCGAGCACCACCAGCCGGACGGCGCCGGGCGCGGGCGGAGGCAGCCGCTTCCGGTAGGCGGCCCGCGCGCGGGCGAATTCGGCGGAAGCGAATCCATAGGCCGCGGCGGTCTCCCCGGGAGCAATGTCGGAAAATCGTCCGGCCAGCGCGGCGTGGAGCTCGGCCGCGATCTCCCCGTCGCTCCGCCCGTTCCACCGCACGAGCGGCGCGACGAGCTTTTCCCGCACCCCGCCTTCGGTCAGGCCCGAGAGGACGGTCGGGAGATACTGGGAGTAGTAGCAAAAATACGAGTCGCTCGTTTTGTCGCGGAACAGGGCGGCCCCGTCGGTGTCCGGATCGCGCTCGCTCACGAGCGCCGGGAAGAAGATCGCGTCGGCCCCTTCCCGGACCGCGGCGAGGGCCAGGCCGTGGGCCATGATCATGGGCGCGCAGAAATCCGAGTTGACCGCGCGTTTGCCCAGGCGGAAGGCGTCAGGCGACGGCGGGACCACGCGCACCGAAAAACCCAAACGCCGCAGGAACAGCTTCCAGAGCGGGTTATACTCGCGCTGGTACAGGCCGTCAAGGAGCGTCATCGTGACGCCGCTCCGCGCGCCGGAGCCGGGCAGCCCGTCCAGCTCGCGTCCAATCGCCTCGAACCGCCGCTGCATCGCGGTGGCGCGCTCCTTCCGCCGCCGACGCTCCGAGTAGTCGCGGCCGCACTTCATGCCCCAGCCGGTCCTCACACCGTCCGTGGAAGCCACGGTGAGGAGGCACCTGTTGGCGCACAGCCCGCACGTCTCCGAGGAAAAGACGATGTCGGACTCCCCCCCGGCGAACGACGACAAGCGCCGCCCATCGCCTTCACTCTTCATGTCCTCTTTGGGGAGGAAGGCTTCCACAGCAAGGAGAGCCGCCCCGTACGCGCCGGTGAGATGACAATAGGGCGACACCGTGATCGGCTTGCCCAGGGCCTGCTCGAAAGCGGCGACGAGCGCTTTATTGCGCGCGGTCGCCCCCTGAAAGACGATCGACGAGCCGAGCGGCCGGCGCTGGACCACCTTGGAAAGGTAATTGTCCCGCACGGAGTGCAGCACCGCCGCGGCGAGCGAATCCGGAGAATAACCCCGGCCGAGCAGCACGGACAGGTCGCGCTCCATGTAGACGGTGCAGCGGTCGCTGGTGACGGGCGCGCGGCTGCCGAGCGCCCGCGCGGAGAGCTCCGCGAGCGACAGGCCGAGGCGGACCGCCTGCTCCTCGATGAAGCTGCCCGTGCCCGCGGCGCACACGTAGTTCATCTGCGAGAACGACACTTCGCCGTTGCGGAGCAGGGTGAATTTCGAATCCTGCCCGCCGATTTCGATGATGGTGTCCACGCCCGGTGAAAGGCGGCGGGCCGCGGTGGCATGGGCGGTGATCTCGTTCACCGCCAGGTCGGCGCGGAAGAGCGAGGCGATCATGGCGCGGCCCGAGCCGGTCACGCCGACGGCCGAAAGCGGCGGCATAACTCCGCCGGAGGCGGCGGATCCGCCGAAGCTTCGCTTCATGACGCCGAGCAGGCGCCGCACGGCCGCCACCGGGTCGCCCCTGGTGCGGGTGTAAAAGCCGCGCACCACCTCGCCTGAGTCGTCCACCGCCACGCTCTTGGTGGAGGTGGAGCCGACGTCGAACCCCAGGGCGACGAAGGCGGGCGCCGGCCGGTCGCGCCCGTCGTCCATGATCTCGACCTCGTCGTCGATCGTGAAGCGGTAGCGCGCGAAATCCGGGTACGCGCTTGCAGAAAGCGCGAGCGGCGGCCGGAACCCGCTTTCCCTATCATGTGGGGAGAAAAGACCGGCCGGGTCAATGTCCGGTTCGGAGGCCAGGAGGGCCGCGCCCACGGCGCCCGCCAGACGGGCGTGCTCCGGCACGATCACCTCCACCCCGGCCAGCTCCCGCAGGCTCTCCACGACCTTTCCGTTCTGCGACACGCCCCCGGCCAGGACGAGCGGCGGAACGAGGGCGCGTCCCTTCAGAAGCGCGTCGAGCACGTTGCGCGCGATGCCCGCGCACAGGCCCGCGGCCACCGCGTCCAGGGAATACCCCTCCTGCATGGCGTGGATGATGTCGCTCTTGGCGAACACGGCGCAGCGGGTGGCGATGGAAGGCGCCTCGCCCTCGAAGGCCAGGGCGCGCCGGGCGAGCTCCTCGGCCGAAATGCCGAGCCGTTCCGCCTGCTGCTCGATGAACGACCCCGTGCCCGAGGCGCAGGGCGGATTTTCCGAGTGGGACTCGTATTCACGCGCCTCATTGAAGAAGGCGAGGAAGAACCGCTCGCCTCCCAGGGAGAGGACGTTGCGCGCCCCCGGCGCAAGGAAGCGGGCGCCCTCGATGGCGGCCAGGGTGGGATCGAGCGCGCCCCCGGCCCGCCCCCAGAGTCCGGAGGTCAGCGCGGCCGCGTCATAGCCGCGTTCGGCGTACGCTCCGAGGAGCTCATCCAGCTTCTCCCGGATCCGCCCCCGGTGCGGCTCGTAGGTCGCGGCCGCCACCTTCCCGTCCACGACCAGCGCGCTGGAAACGGAATACGATCCGACGTCGATGCCGAGCTTTGTCATGCGGCCATTGTGCGGGAAAACCGTTTTCGTGGCAAGGGCGGTGGTGAAGACATGTATGGCGCGAAGGGGGGGAGGTTGAAAACATGTATGGCGCGAATGGGCGCGAATGAGGGAGAAGAGGGTTGAGGAAATAAGTCAGACTGAGCCCTTCGACGGAGCCTGTCCTGAGCGAAGCCGAAGGACTCGGGGAACGTTCGCTGAGCCCCTCGACAAGCTCGGGATAAACTGCGTCGAAGCGAACAAATAAATAAAAGTGTTGATCGCTCAACGTTCGCTGAGCCCCTCGACAAGCTCGGGATAAACTCCGCCGAAGCGAACGCGACAAGTAGGGCTTATCCCCGCACTAGTTTAGCCTGAAATCGCAAATAGAAGTTTCCTCTACAGAGTGGTGGCCTCCATTGTCAATCGGTCGCCTCGTCTAGGCCCGTAACGTGCAGTCCAGCTCTTTGTGGTTGTTTTCCAGCCATAAAAACCGCCTGAACCCAGGGTGTCTGGGAGCGTCTCCGCGGCACCCGCTCACTGTTCGTGAGAGCGGGTGCCGCGGAGACGCTCCCGCCAAACAACTTATTCAGGAGGTTTTTATGGAAAAACTGGTACACAAAGAGCTGGGCTACAAGTTGCTGGGCTTCGCCTATGCGGTTCATAACGCTTTGGGACCCGGACTTTTGGAACACGCCTACCAGGAGGCCTTGTGCGTGGAGCTCAAGCTGCAAGGCATTCCCTTTGA
>JAFGSW010000079.1 GCA_016934415.1 Spirochaetales bacterium
GACCGAGTCCTCCCGGCCGAAGAAGCGGTCGGGGTCGTCGATGGGCCGGTTGGGCGTGAAGGGATCGATGAATCTCGGTTTCATGCGAACCTCCGGTTTTGAAATGACGGGTCCATCATAGAGAATGGGGCGGGAAATTGCAATTGAAAAATCAGTCCCGGGGGAGACATGTATGGCGCGAATGGGGGGGTGTCATCCTGAGCGAAACCGTCATTCAAACCTTCAGGACGTTCGATCGTTTCGCGTAGGATCTCCGCACCGAAAAGAGCCTTGCGGCCGGTGATGTTTCCGGCAAGAAAGCCCGGGGGAGACATGTATGGCGCGACTGGGTACCTGGGGGCGTCCCGCCCCCAGGCGCGAATGGGATGGGGGAGGAGAGCGGGTTTTCTTTGGATGACCCCGGCTTGTGTTGTGAGCGCATTGTACGTGACTCAGCTCTTTGATCTTCTACATCCGTAGTTATTAAGGACCGCGATCGAAAAAAACCTTTGCCTTTTCCATATTTTTCCTGCTATAATCGCGGCATCCAAATCGGTCGCGGGAAAATAAATGTCATCAAGCGCGTTCCGCACATCCTTCAGCCTCAAAATCTTTCCATTCAACACACGCGCCGCGGACCGTGGGCTCGATAACGTCCCGGAGAACCGCCCGGGAATCGGGAAATGAAGAGCCGACTCTCCGGCAAAAAACGCGGGTAGCCCCGCCCGCTTGCCATATATCGGAAAACAGCAAGTCGCAAACGAAAAGGCTAGGAAAAAAATCTCTTACTAAAATTTTTCAGGAGGAAAAACATGATTACGGAAATGATAAAAGACCAGGTCATCGAAATGGGCTCCCGGCACCGCGCCGGATACCTGGTGGAACAGGCCGGGTATACCCTGGGACTGGCCAAACAGGACGGTGAGAACCTCACCGCGCTCCTGCCGGAAGCTTACGTGAAAGAGGTGGCGGCTGCCCTGGACCGCGTCAGCGCCGCGTACGAAGACAGGACGCTTTCGGAAGAGGATTCGAAGAGCGCCACGGATGAGGTCAACGATCTGCTCAGGCAGGCCAAGGTGTGGCGGCGGGCGGCGGTCAATCGCGCCCTCCGGGCGAGCCGCATGGGCAAGAAGGTCCCGGACGATCTCTTGAAGATGGGAAACGCCAGAAGCGTGCCCGCCGTCGTCGGCGCGATGGAGCAAACGGTGAAGCTCCTGGAGGCCAATGCCGGAAGCCTGCACGGGGCCGACCTGAAGACGCTGATCGAGAAAGGGCGATCCCTGGTCAAGGAAATCAAGGCCATCGACGCGGAGCAGGAAGTGAAGCGTCTTAAAAACCTGTCGGACGCCGTCAAGCAGTTCTATTATGAGAAGGGCCTGCTGTTCATCGGCATCAAGGTGATCAATGAGGCGGGCCGGGAGCTTCACGCCGGCGACGCCGCCGACGCGGCCAAGTACAATCTTTCCATTGTTTACAGGAACATGGGCAAGAGAAAAGAAAAGGCGCCGACCGCATAGGGTGAAAATGAAAGGCGCGTCGCCCGCGGGCGGCGCGCCGTTTTTTATAGGGACCGCGCCTGAACGAACACGGGCCCATCCATGAAGATGAAGGGAGGCAACAAGGAGGATCAAGGGAGTGAAAATACGGCAACCGGGGTTGAAACGGCGGCCACAACTCACTCCCGGGCCTTCACCGGAGCCGAAAAACCGGCAACAGGCATTTACAAGCCGGCCGCAGGCGTTGACATGAAGCTCACAGGCGTCGACAAGAGGCTGTCGTGCGTTGGAATTCGCTTGTCGTACGCCGACGAGGCCTTGGCGTTCGCCGAAAATTCGGTTGTCGTTCGTTGACAAGGACTCGGCGTGCAGCGACGGGGCCCTGTCGTTCGTTGACCAAGGCTTGGCGTTCACCGACATGGAGCCGGCGTGCACCGACAAAGGCGGTGTCGTTCGCCGACGGGGAGGTGGCGTAAACTTACGAGAAGGTCGCAGATAGTGACGGGACGGTGGCGTGCACTGACGAGAAGGTTGCAGATAGTGACGGGACGGTAGCGCGGGGTGATGTGAAGGGCGCGGGATATGTATTCCAAAAAAGCAATGGCAATCCGGTCTGACTTGTGGCATAATGATATTCAATAATCCGAGGACATTTGCATTTTGGCGTGGGTATTTTTTACATGATGAAGGTAGACGTTAAACCGGATATGTTGGGATGGGCTCGGCAGAGGTCCGGCGTCAGTCCCGCACTCCTCCAAAAACGTTTCCCCAAGCTCGAGGCGTGGGAAAACGGCCGGGACCGTCCCACGCTTAAACAACTGGAAAGCTTCGCCCGGGCGACCCACGCTCCGGTCGGTTTTTTCTTTTTAGGCGAGCCGCCCCGTGAGGCCATGCCCCTTCCCGATTTCCGAGCACCGTCCCGGGAAAGACCGGAGAGCCCGAGTCCCGATCTGCTCGACACCGTCTACCTGTGCCAGCAGCGACAGGAATGGTACCGTGAATACGCCCTCACCGCCCATGAAGATCGCGCGCCGTTCGTCGGTTCCGCCGATACGTCCGCCGACGTCACGGGCGTCGCGGCCGATATCAGGCGCACGCTGCGATTCGACGTCGAGGAGCGGCGCAGGCTGACTACCTGGACGGAAGCCCTCAGGCTTTTCATTCATCAGGCCGACGACGCGGGAATCATGGTCATGTGCAGCGGCATCGTCGGAAACAACACCCATCGCCGGCTCAACCCCGACGAGTTCCGGGGATTCGCCATCGCCGACGACCTGGCCCCCCTCGTGTTCGTCAATGGGGCCGACTACAAAGCGGCCCAGATGTTCACCCTGGCGCACGAATTGGCCCATATCTGGCTGGGACAAACGGCCGTATCGGACGTCGAGCCTTTTCGCGTGCCGGATAACGATATCGAGCAATGGTGCAACAAAACGGCCGCCGAAATACTGGTGCCCTTCGCGTTGCTCACGAGCGATTTCAACCGCGGCGCAGACGTTCCGGCAGAGGCGAACAGGCTGGCGCGGGCGTACAAAGTCAGCACCCTGGTGATCCTGCGCCGGATGTACGACGCCGGTCTTGTCACGCGCGAAACGTTTCAGAAGGAATACCGTGAGGAATTGAAACGATTGGCGGAGAAACCGAAACGGCCGGGCGGCGATTTTTACCTCTCCCAGGCGTCCCGCTTGAGCAGGCGCTTCGCCACGGCCATCGTAACCAGCGCGCTGGAGGGACAGACGCTGTTTCTGGACGCCTTCCATATGTTGGGGATCAAGAAAATGGAAACTTTCCGCGAGCTCGCCCATAGCCTGGGAGTGTAGCGGCGATGGCATATCTGCTCGATGCCAATGTTTTCATGCAGGCGAAGAACCTGCATTACGGCTTCGATTTCTGTCCCGCTTTCTGGGACTGGTTGACGCGAAAAAACGCCGAAGGTGCACCGTATTCAGCGTTGAAAAGGTGGCCAATGAAATCGAAGCCGGAAACGACGAGTTAACGGTTTGGGCGTCCAAGCGCGGCGACGCTTTCTTTTTGAAGCCCGACGACAGGATTATTCCGGCTTTTGGAAAAACGAGCGCATGGGCGCAGAGTCAGAGTTATGAACCTTCGGCCGTCAGCACCTTTTTCCAGGTGGCCGATTATTATCTGGTCGCCCATGCTCTGGCGCACGGCGATACGATCGTCACCCATGAAATTCCGCAAGCTGCCGTTAAGAAGATCAAAATCCCAAATGCATGCATTGGCCTTGGAGTCAAATGTATGAGTCCGTTCGAGATGCTTCGTCTTGAGCGAGCAAGGTTTGTTTTACAGGCGTGAAGCGGAGAAATCTCCAAATGGCGGGGGGCTATTATGGACAATAACGGTTTTTTAGCTCAAGCAATCAAGAATGCTTTTTCTACTCTGCAAAAGAACCTAAAGGAGCGGGAAGAAAAGGATAGATTTTTAACGAATATGTGTATCCATGGTGCCGCCACTGAGCACTGGTTCAAGTTCGAGCTTGTCAATGCTCTTCAGAATATATTTGATGAATCCGGTAGTGATTATTGGGTAATCCCTGAAATGGGATATCGTGATATTTCGGTTTTTCAAATGAAAAAGACCGTGCCCTTGGATGAAATTAAAGATGACAGCTTGGTCGGGTATATTGAACTAAAGGAACTTGCGAATTGGCATGTTAATAATTACCATCGAGATGGAATCAAAAGTGATATTGATAAATTGCTCAACTTTAAAAGGGGAAACAAAGCTGTGAAAAAATATTTACTCATATTTTTATGGTATGCAAAACCCATCAAAGGAGCAGTAGGTTGGTTTGATAAAGAGCAAAAGAAAAGCTACTGGGTTCATGATAACCTACATTCCGCACATGCAGCTAGGCGAATTTGAATAAAAGTAGCCAACATTTGTCTAGTATTAATTGGTAAGACTTGGAGATATA
>JAFGSW010000080.1 GCA_016934415.1 Spirochaetales bacterium
ATCTCCTGGTCGTCTCGACGACACTGAAGTCCATGAAACGGGATCTCTTGATTGTCGATGAGGAAAGCGAGAGCAGATGAAATATAACCTCCTGGTCGTCGATGACGAAAAGAACATCAGGGAGGGCCTCGGCCGCGCTCTCGAGCTCGACGGCCACAAGGTCTTCCTGGCCGGCTCGGGGAACGAGGCGATGACGGTGTTCAACCGCGAGGAGATCGACCTCGTCATCTCCGACCTGAAGATGGCGGGCCTCTCGGGCGAGGAGCTTCTCAAACAGATCGTCTCCCAGTACCCGACGGTGCCGGTCATCATTCTCACCGGCCACGGCACCATCGAGAGCGCCGTGCGGGCGATGCACGACGGCGCCTACGATTTCCTCACCAAGCCGCCCAACCTCGAGCACCTCTCCGTGCTCGTCAAGAAGGCGCTCTCCAAGCGCGAGCTGTTCCTCCAGCACCGCGAGCTCGAGGAGGAGCTGGCCCGCCGCACCGGTTTCCCGCTCATCATCGGCAAGAGCTCGGAGATGAAGAAGATACTCGAGGTGGTCGCCCAGGTCGCGCCCACCAAGGCCTCGGTGCTCATCACCGGGGAGAGCGGCGTCGGCAAGGAGGTGATCGCCGACGCCATCCACATGAACTCGCCGCGCAAGGACAAACCGTATATCAAGGTGCACTGCGCCGCCTTGAGCGAGTCCCTCCTCGAAAGCGAGCTCTTCGGGCATGAGAAGGGCTCCTTCACCGGCGCCCTATCCCGGCGGCGCGGCCGCTTCGAGCTCGCCCACCTCGGCACCATCTTCCTGGACGAGATCGGCGACATCAACCAGAACATCCAGATCAAGATCCTGCGCGTGCTCCAGGAAAAGAAGTTCGAGCGCGTCGGCGGCGAGGAGACGATCGAGGTCGACACCCGCATCGTCACCGCCACCAACCGCGACCTCAAGGCCGCCATCGAGGCGGGCGCGTTTCGCGAGGACCTTTTCTACCGGCTGAACGTCGTCAACATTCACATCCCGCCGCTGCGGGACCGGCCCGAGGACATCCCGCTCCTCATCGCCGCCTTTCTGAAGGAATTCGCGGAGGAGAACGGCAAGCCGATCGAGGGCATGGACCCCAAGGCCCGCGCCGTCCTCGGCCGGCACCTCTGGCCGGGCAACATCCGGGAGCTGCGGAACTGCATCGAGAGCGCGGTCGTCATGTGCAAGGGGGCGATCATCACCCCGGAGGATCTTCCCCCCTATATCAACACCGATTCGGACGAGAACTTCCTCAAGTTGAAAGCCGGGGTGAGCTGGCAGGAGGCGGAAAAGCAGCTTATCACCTTCACCCTCCACCACCTGGGCGGAAACAAGAGCCGGACGGCCGAAATTTTGGGAATCGGCAGAAAGACGCTGCATCGAAAGCTGAAAGAATACAACATCGGGTAGGGAGAATTCAGGTCGATTCGTATCGGGCCCGGCTTGACAGCTCGCCGCCGGCGGCTCAATAATGACGTTCATCGCGGCGTCGCGGCTTGTGTCGTCGCGACAACGAAGGCCCCTATGGAAAAAATACTACTCGTCGATGATGATCGGGAACTCACCCAAGAGCTGGCGGATTTGATCCGAGCCGAGGGTTTCCGGGTGGACACCGCGGCGAGCGGACCGGAAGGCGAGCGCCTGATTCTGGCCGGCGGTTACGGAGCGGCGGTCATCGACTTCAAGATGCCGGGCTTCGACGGGATCGAGCTCCTCAAGCGGATTCATCGTCGGGCGCCCGGCGTACGCGTCGTCATCATATCAGGAAGTCTCGACATTCAGAAAAAAGTGGAAAAAGAACGACTCCAGCCGCTGGTCAGTCTCGTCATGCAAAAACCTTTCGACGCGTGCCAATTGATCGGTCATCTCCATAGTCTCGACAACGGCTGACGTCCGCTCCCCGTCGCCGGCGGATATGCCTGATAGAGAAAAAACGTGCCAAGTTCCGTGTCTCCTTTCTGTTGACTTTTTTCCACCACGTGCTTTACATACCACGGAGAAATAATTATTGTTTGAGCGCATGCCGTATACGATTCTATTGGTAGACGACGACACCGAATTCCGCCAGGAATTCAAGGATCTCCTTGAGGAGTACAATGTCATCGAGGCTTCCAATGGCCAGGCGGCGCTCGACATTCTCAATTCTCCGAACACCGTCGACCTCGTGATCCTCGACGTGATGATGCCCGGCCTCAAAGGCACGGAGGTCCTCAAGCAGATCAAATCGCGCTATCCGGACTTAAGCATCATTATTTCCACGGCCTACAGCTCGAAAGACGTCGCCATCGAATCGCTGCGCGCTCACGCCGACGATTACCTGGAAAAGCCCTTCCAGGTCCACCGCGCCAAGGCGGTGATCCGCCGGCTGCTCGAGGGTAAATTGCTCGACGACGATTCAAAGGGCATCATTGAGAAGGTGAAAGCCTATACCGAAAGAAACTTCCAAAAAAACGTGAGTCTGAACGACGTGGCCTCGTTCGTCGCCTTGAGCCCGAAATATTTGAGCCGGCTTTTCAAGGCGGCCACCGGCACGGGCTTCAACGAATATAAAATCGAGCTCAAAATCAACAAGGGCAAGGAGCTTTTGCGCACGACCGCGCTCAACATCAACCAGATCACCGACGAGCTCGGGTACCTCAACACCGAGTCGTTCATCCGCATCTTTAAGAAAGTCACCGGCGAAACCCCCACCGAATTCCGGGCCCGCCGCTCCTGAGAGGACATCGCACGACCGGATCAGCGCGGAAATGTCAGTTCGAGCCTGTCGAGAACCGAGCGAAAATCAATTTTCTTGACGCTTTTTTCGTCATGCACCCCTCGACAAGCTCGGGGTGACATGCGGTTGCCGGTCATGCGACGGCGTGCCGGGCTTCCTCCCGCCTCGGCGGGGAAATGCCGGTCACGGATCAATTTTCCAGCAGCAGGATTTCCACCCGGCGGTTCTTGCGCCGGCCGGCCTCGGTCGTGTTGGGGGCGACGGGCTCCGTGAGGCCCTTGCCCTGGATCGTCATCTGTTCGGCGCGGCGCGCACCGAGCTTGAGGAGCGAGTCCCCCACGGCCTTGGCCCGGCGGATGGAGAGCTCCAGACACGATTCGGGCGTGCCCACGGCAGCGGTGTGGCCGACCACCTTGATGTCCCGATCCGGGTATTTTTTCAAGATGTCCGAGATGATTTCGATTTTGCGCGCCTCGCCGGGGATGATCTCGTCGGAATCGGGCTGGAATTGAATGTCGTCGAGCGTGATCTTGACGCCCTGGTCGGCCTTCTCGGCGTGGACGTCCTTGAGCTTGTTCTTCTCGATTTCCTTGTTGATGTCCTCCGCGGCCTTCTGTTTGTCGAGCGGCCGGGCGACGGTGACCGTGGATTGAGCGGTGCCTACAAACTCGACTGTCGCTGAGTTCGAGAGTGTGTACTTGACGTCGAACACTTCCTCGTACGAGTTCGGTTTCCCCAACGCGGGGTCCCAATAGTAAAGCATCTTATGAATGCCCTCGATTCTTACGAGTGATACCGTTCCATCGGTCGAACCTATTCCGGTTACCGAATTGCCGTAAGAATACTCAATTTCTATTTCGGCGAGTCGCTTTTTTTCCTTCTCTATGAACCCCGCAAACTTGTACTGGACGTTGACGGGGAAAACGAACGGCGTTTCGATATCAAATAACTCCCGCATATCGTGCACTTCGATGCCTGGTGCGCTCCATGAAAATCCGGGACGGATAACGTTTTTCGGGAAGAGGGGGACATTGCGCGTCGTCGGATAAAGACTGCCTTTCGGCACCGTATATCGGCCCTGAGGGTCGACGGTGAAGGACGCCTGAGTCTCATCCTCCATTGTATAACTACCTTCCGAATACTCCTCTCGACCGGATACTTGATAGAGAGCGGAAATTGATCCGGTGCCCGCTTTATCGTCCGTTACTTCCGCCGAAATTTTATCCAGGAAACTCCGACTGCTCTCGAGTTTATCCTGGATATAAATTTTTTCCTGTACCGTCGCCACGATCCGGTATTTTTCGCCCTTGGTGAATTTAAAGGTGAACGTCTCAGCGAAAAGGCCGGTAGCCAACGGCAGAAAGAACGCTATATATAATATTTTCTTCACAGGAACACTCCTCAGTCCAATCATAATCCCACCAAACATAGATCACAAGATATAATAATTCAGTTCATCCGTTTTTTTCGGTAAAAGCGGAATAAGTCATTGCGAGGGACAAGCGATAAAAGCGATAGAAAAACAGGAATGTCCCGAAGCAATCTCCGGGCTATATTGTCATTACCGCATTCGTCGGAAAACTACGAATGATCAAGAGATTGCTTCGGACCGGACAAGTTTTCTCTTCGCCGGACATGTCGGGTCCTTTCTCCGTGTTCTCCGCGTTGAACCGGAGTTGAATCTTCAATTCTCCAGGATGAATATCTCCACCCGCCGGTTCTTGATCCGACCGGCCACGGTCGTGTTGGGGGCGACAGGCTCCGTGAGTCCCTTGCCCTGGATCGTCATCCGGTCCGCCCGGCGCGCGCCGCGCTCGAGAAGCGCGTTTCCGACGGCCGCGGCCCGCCGGATGGAGAGCTCCAGGCACGACTCGGGCGTGCCCACAGCGGCGGTGTGTCCCACCAGCTTGATGTCCCGGTCGGTATACCGCTTGAGGATCGAGGCGATGATATCCAGCTTGCGGGCCTCCCGGGCGATAATCCGGTCCGAATCGGGCTCGAACTGGACGTTCTCGAGCGTGATCTTCACCCCGTCGCTCGTCGGTTCGGCCCGCACGCCCTCGAGCCTGTTTTTTTGGATCTCCTTGTCGATGTCTTCCGCCGCGCGGCGCGCGTCGAGGATTTGGGCCGGGATCACTTTCCCGGAGTGCGTACCGACGAATTCCACCATGGTGCCGTTGGAGAGGTAATAAAACACATCGAAATCTTCCGTGTACGAATCCATCCTGCCGAGCGCGGCGTCCCAAAAAAGTATTTTTTGCATCGTACCGCTGATCATGACGGGATAGTAAGGACCCGCCGGCGGGGTATGGGGATTGACTTTGGTCATGTAGGAATAACGGATATCGAACTTGGCCAAAGGTCGGCCGCCTGAGCCGCTCGCGCCGAGATAGGTTGTCTCGACATTGACGGGCACCCGGTACGGCTCCGCGATTCCGTACGGCGAGCGAAGATCGTGAATTTCGATCCCCGGCGAGCTCCAGGTTTCTCCGGCCTTCAATTCGCGGTCGGGGAAAAGCGGTATGTCGCGCGTCAGTGGGAAAAAGTGCCCGGCGGCGATGGAGAACCGCCCCTGCCGGTCGACCGTATAAGTCGATGTCTGCTCTTCTTCCTCGAGGTAGACGCCCCAGTATGTGTTGAAACGCTGCGACACTTGAAAGCGGGCGGAAAATGTGCCGGAACCGCCGGCCGCTTGCGTCACCTTCAGGGCGATTTTATCGAGAATCTCAGCGGTATGCGCAAGCTGTCCGTTGTAGTAAACATTTTCCTTCACCGTCGTTAAAATCCGATACTGGTCGCCCTGAGTGAATTTATACGCGAACCTGTCCGCCCAAAGGGCAGGCTGGCAGATAAAAAGAAGCAGAAACAAAACGCGGGTTTTTTTCACAATCCGTCTCCTCGTCTATCTCATAACATCGACGGAGCGGGCGATAAATATAAGGTTCATCCGTGATTTCCGGGAAGCGTGTCATCGGTCATTGCGAGGCCCCGTCAATTCCGAGCCGCCGGGATTACGTGATTGGGCCGAAGCAATCTCTTGGCGCAGAGGCCTCAACCACGGAGTAAGGAAAAATGATCGAGAGCCGTGATTCTATAGTCGTTTTCCATCTTTTTCACAAAGACATCATCCGTCAAGAGATTGCTTCGGACCAAACGAATTGCAGCAAATTCGGGGAATAGTACGGTCCTCGCAATGACAATCGCCCCTTGTCCCCAAAATGCCGGACGAATCAAAAAAAAGGCGGACGCGCCGTATGGCGGGAAATCTCCCTACTTTTCCGCCCGCAAGCGGTCGATGCGCGACTGGGCGAAGGCGATCTCGGTGTCGAACGACTTGGCGGCGTATTCGAGGTATTCCCGGTAGGCCTGCAGGGCCCGTCCCTCGTCGCCCTTCTTTTCCGCGATGAGCCCCTCCAGGAGCCTGACGCTGGGGAATTCCGGGTCGAGCTCCTTGAGCTTGAGGTAGTCCTTGACGGCCATGCCGAGCACGCCGTCGGCGCAGAAAGAATGGCCCCGATAATAATACGATTCGACGTTGAGCGGATCGATCTCGAGCACCTTGGAAAATTCGAGAATCGCCTTATCGTACTCGTCCCGGTGAAAGTAGTCCCTCCCCCGCTTGAGGTAGATGGAGAGGAGCATTTTTTTCTGGAGGTACCGGTCCTTGAGATCTTCGTTGGAGTAGGCGAGCCCGCCGCCCGGGGTTTCGGCCCGGTTGAAATAAGGGCCCTGGCCCGCGACCGCGCCGAGACTGGCCGCCGCGGCCGCCTCCTCGCCGCTCATCACCCCGCCCGCGATGAGCGAGAGCCCGAGCCGGTCCGCCGCCCCGACGAGCGCGCGTACCAGGGGAAGAGCGCCGCCCTCTTCGAGCGCTCCGGCCAGGATCCGGCGGCCCGCCTTCAGGAATTTCAGGCGATGCCCGTCGAGCAGTCCGACGTCGTTTTCGGTCCAGGTTTCGTCGATCTCGACGGAAATCTGCGCCCGGCAGAACGCCGCCTCCAACCTGTCGAGCGCCGCCGCGCCCCCGCCGAGCGGACGGGATTTGACCTGGAAAACCAGCCGTCCCTCATCGATTCCGTTTTGTTCGAGAAGCCGGCCGAATTCGGCCGTGACCGCGTCGTTGCCGAACGATGTCTCAAGATCGACCTCCAGGAAGAGAAGCGATTCGCGATCGATCCCGCGGGCCTTGGCCAGGACCTCGGTCCGGCAGACGTCGCCCAGCTCCCCGGCGAAACCCGCCTCGCGCGCGAAATTGGTCAGGTTGCGGGCGGCGCCCAGGAACGTCTCCTCAGGCCCGCCCGTTTCGGCCTCATACCCCAGCACATGGTTCGTCTCCAGCAGCACGACGGGACGGAAGCGGACGAACACTTTCCGATTGAGTATCACGTCGTGCAGGGCCATGCGCCGCATGAGCCCGATTTTGTGGACCAGGAAGGGGGCGATCGACTCGGCCTCGCCGATGAGGTTCCGGATGAGGTTCGCGGATTCCTCGGCGGCCGACGGGTAGGTGACGCCGTATCCGGACAGGACGCGCGGTCCGCGTCCGAACGCGCCGTAATAAACATCGAAAAGGCGATTGTACACGAATTCCTGGACCCGGAGCGCGACGTTCTCCAGGTCGCCGATCTCAGCCTGCCATTTCTCGCGCGCCCGGGACAGGAAGATGTAGTAGTTGTCGCCGCCGGGGAGATCGGAGGCGACCAGGTCGTCCTTGCGGATGCCGCATCCCCACAGCTCATGAAGACTCGCCTTAACGGCGGAGCCGACGGCGTCCGGCGCCGCCCTGTCCGCACCCGCCTCCCGGTCGGACAATTTCTCCCCTATATCGGACAGGGCCCGGGTGCCGATGGAGACCACCGCCAGCCTCCCCTCGCCTTCGAGCCTGTGGAGCAGAGTCGGCATGATATCTTGCACGGACGGAATATTTTCGCGGCTGGAACGGTCTTCCATGCGTCGGATCGGCCTCCACCTCAACTGTAAGGCCCGGGCGATCGGTTTGTCAAACGGAAATACCGACAATGTTTCACATTGTCGGTATTTGCGATATACTGATCCGGCCATGAAGAATCAATCAGCGCCTCCCCGGCGATCAATGGACGGACACCTCGGATCATGCTTCGTCCCCGGCGGGCCCGCATGAGCGAGGTGTTCGAGACCGTCTCCCTTGAAGAGACGCTCGACCTGGGCCGGAAACTGGCGGGGCGCTTCGCGCCCGGCGACGTCGTCGCCCTCTCCGGATCGCTCGGCGCGGGGAAGACCAGCCTGGTCAAGGGCATCGCCCTCGGTCTGGGGATCGCGGAGCCGGTGACAAGCCCGACCTTCACCCTCATCCAGGAATACGAAGGCCGGATGCCGCTTTACCACGTCGACCTCTACCGGATCACCGATCCCGACCAACTCGACGACCTCGGGATCGAGGAATACCTGGACGGGAACGGCGTGACCGTCATCGAATGGCCGGAAAAAGCCGGCCGCCTGTTCCCCCCGCGCACCCTGGCCGTGGGTATCACCGTCCTCGACGGGGGACGGAGGCGGTTTGAAATGGAAGGAAAAAACCGATGAACGTCCTCGGAATCGATACCGCCACCGGCCGGCTCGGCGTGATCGCGCGAAAGGGCGAAGAAACGTGCGCCGTATCCGTCACCTCGGGATTCCGCCACGGCGAAAAGCTCATCGCCTGGATCGAAAAAGTCCTTTCCTCCCTGTCCCTGGAAGCGAAAGACCTCGATCTCATCGTCTGCTCCCTGGGTCCCGGCTCCTTCACCGGCCTGCGCATCGGCATGGCGGCGGCCAAGGGTCTGGCTTTGGCGGCGGGCTGCCCCTTGTCGGGAGCGAGTACCCTCGACACGTTCGGGGCGCGGTTCGCCTTTTTTCCGGGAACGGTCCTGCCCGTCATCGACGCCAGAAAAAGCCGTTTTTACACCGCGGTCTACGAAGGGGGGCGGAGAATCGGAGAGTACCTCGATCTCCCGCCGGAGGAACTCCGCTCAATCGCGGAGGGTCAAAAGAACGTCCTCCTGACGGGGCCGGACGCGTATAAAATATACGCAGAGGGATCCGGCATGAACAAACCAGGGCATGTCTCGATCGCTGTTTCCTCACAAGAGCTTCCCACGCTTCTTGAACTCGGCATTCAAACTTTTCAGAGTCAAGGAGGCTTGCCGGACGGAGCGGGGCCGATTTACGTGCGGCCAAGTGAGGCGGAAATAGTGGGATTAATGAAGAAAGCCGAGCAAAACAAAAGTATCATCGGTAAACAACGGCGAGGGGACCTTTGACACGATCACGCTCAACTCATTAACCGACGTTTCCTGGACGCTTGACGGAGCGATAGGGACTTCCAATGGGATGACGCTCACTTCCGCGGGAGCCGGACAGACGCAGCTTATCCAGATGAATACGACTCGGGCCGCGGGATCTTCGCTCAAGGTTCTCGGCGACGCGGTCGCGTCCACGGACATGATGCTTAATTTCAGCGGCAACGAAGCCAGGATTTTACACTCGGCTTTTGAAATCGAAATTGAGCCGTAGCCAATCGATCGTTTTCATTACTTACAATAAGAGGCTGTCCAAAAGGACAGCCTCTTATTGTAAAATGCCTCGAAAGTGACCCCAAGATTGCGATTTTTCCACGGATCTATGGCTATAATTATTCCGTTTACGACGAAACATCCTGAACGTTTTTATGGATAAATTTATAATTTATTTATTTGATTATTTGGATATTTTTTATATTATGTATTATATTGATATTAGAAAAAATAATTCCTTTCTACAAATAAATATAAGAGTGAAAAAAAAACCGGAAAATTTGCGCCCTATTTGGCGTACGATGATTAGGAGGTACGACTATGAGAACCAGCTTGAAAATATATTCCAAGGTATTGATGATTTTCTGCCTCGTAATATCGATCATCGCCTGCCCCGCGCCGACCTCGGGCGGCGGCGGCGGCTCCACCGTTGAGACGCCCTTGATAACTCCGCCGGCCGGATCGATCGAGCAGGACACGGCGCAAATTTCCATCACCTGCGTCACTTCGGGCGCCGTCATCCACTACACGGACGACGACACGGCGCCGACGTCGGCCTCGCCCGAGTACGCGGGCCCCATCGCTGTCAGCGCCTACCCGGAGGGCGCCCTCCACATCAAAGCGCTGGCCGTCAAATCGGGAAGCGCCAACAGCGCCGTGGCCTCCGCCGATTATTCAGTGACGGACAATATCGGCCCGGCTCCGATCGTCTCTTCCGTCGCCTCGGGCGGGGTGAACGCCCCCTTCGATATCACGATCACTTTCAATGAACCGATCGCCGCCGATGCCGATCCGGCTCACGAATTCACCCAGAGCGATCTGGAAGCCGGGCTCGCCAACGCGACCGTGAGCGCCTTCGACGACTCCGCCAACCCGGTTTTCACCGCCACGATCAACCCGACCGCCGTCGGCGACGTCACCATCGACGTTCTGGCGGGCGTCTGCACCGACGATTCCACGAACCTGAATCCCAACATCGCCTCATCCCAGTTCTCCATCTATTACGATCCGAACGCCCCCCTGCCGACGATCACTTCATCGGCTTCCGATCCCACGAACGCAAGCCCGATCCCGATCACGGTCACCTTTGACAGGGATGTCGCCGACTTCGACCTTTCCGACATCACGGTCGGCAACGGCTCCGCCTCCAACTTCGCGGGCGGTCCCGCGGTCTTCACCGCGGACGTCGTTCCCGCGGGCCAAGGCTCGGTGACGGTCGACGTCGCCGCCGGCGTCTGCACGTCGACCACCGGCTCGCCCAACGCGGCCGCCGTCCAATTCGGCATCGTCTACGACACAGTGTCGCCCGCCGTCACAATCGACCAGGCGTCCGCCCAGAACGACCCGGCCAATGGCACGATCGACTTCACGGTCGTCTTCTCCGAGCCCGTCGCCGACTTCGCCACCGGAGACGTGACGCTGTCCGGCACGGCCGGAGCCACAACCGCCGTCGTCACCGGCAGCGGCGCCACCTACAACGTGGCCGTGTCCGGCATGGCCGGCGACGGCACCGTGATCGCGTCCCTGGCGGCTGGCGTCGCCCACGACGCGGCCGGCAATGCAAGCGGGGCCTCCACCTCCACCGACGACACCGTGACCTACGACGGCACCGCGCCCACGGTCACCATCGACCAGGCGGGCGGCCAGAACGATCCCACGAACGCTTCGCCCGTCAACTTCACGGTCGTGTTCTCGGAGTCGGTCTCAGACTTCGCAACCGGCGATGTGACCCTTTCGGGCACGGCCGGCGCCGACACGGCGACCGTCACCGGCTCGGGTACAACCTACAACGTGGCGGTTTCCGGCATGACGGGCGACGGCACCGTCATTGCGTCTCTCGCCGCCGGCGTCGCCCATGACGCGGCCGGTAACGCGAGCGAAGCCTCCACCGCCGCCGACAATACCGTCACCTACGACAGCAGCCAGCCCGCGGTCACCATCGACCAGGCGGGCGCCCAGGCCGATCCCACCAACGGCGGGACCGTCAACTTCACGGTCATTTTCTCCAAGTCCGTTTCAGACTTCACGACCGGCGACGTCACACTCTCCGGTACCGCGGGCGCCGCCACGGCCGTCGTCACCGGGAGCGGCACCACCTACAACGCGGCGGTATCCGGCATGACCGGCGACGGCACCGTGATCGCGACGATTGCGGCCGGCGTCGCCCACGACGGTACGGGCAATCCCAACACCGCCTCCATCTCGACGGATAATACGGTTACCTACGACACGACGGCCCCGGGCCTCACCTTAAGCTCGACGGCCCTGAATCCGATCAACGCCGGCTTCACCGTCACCTTCACCTTCACGGAGGAAGTCACCGGCTTCACGGCCTCAGACATCGCCTTCACGGCGGGCACGGGCTCGGCTTCCGTACCCTCGACCTCCGACAATATCGTCTGGACTTCCATTATCAGCCCCTCCAGTCAAGGCACCGTCACCGTGACCGTCGACGCGGCCGCGGTCCAGGACCTGGCGGGCAACTCGAGCACGGCCGCCGCGAACTCGATCACCCGCACCTACGATTCTATCGCCCCCACGGTCACCGTCGAGCAGGCGGGCGGACAGGCCGATCCCACGAACGCAAGCCCGATCAACTTCACCGTCGTCTTCTCCGAGTCCGTCACCGACTTCGCCACCGGCGATGTGACCCTCACCGGAACAGCGGGCGCCGCCACGGGGACCGTCACCGGAAGCGGCACAACGTATAACGTGGCGGTCTCCGGTATGACCGGCGACGGCACCGTGATCGCCTCCCTCGCCGTGGGCATGGCCCACGACGCGGCCGGCAACGGCAACGACGCCTCGACCTCCACCGACAACACCGTCTCCTACGACGGCACCGCCCCGACGGTCACCGTCGACCAGGCGGGCGGTCAGGCCGATCCGACGCATACCTCTCCCGTCAACTTCACGGTGGTGTTCTCCGAGTCCGTCTCCGACTTCGCTACCGGCGACGTGACGATTACCGGCACGGCCGGCGGGTCCAAGACCGCCACGGTCACCGGATCGGGCACCACCTACAACGTGGCCGTCACGGGTATGACCACCGACGGCACGATCATCGCAAGCATTGCGGCGGGCGCCGCCCACGACGCCGTCGGGAACGCCTCGAGCGCCTCCACGAGCGGCGATAACACGGTCTCCTGGGACGGCACCGCGCCGGATGTCGTCGTTTCCACCGCCGCCCCCGATCCGACTTCGGTCGACCCGATCCCCTTCTCCTTCAGCTTCAGCGAAACGGTCACAGGATTCACGGCCGCGGACATCACCGTGACGAACGGCACGGCCGGCAACCTCCAGACCTCGAACGACAGGGATTTTACGGCCGATATCTCGGTCACCGGCGCTCCCACGGACAACGTGACGGTCACCGTCAACGTCTACAGCATGGTCTGCACGGACCAGGCGGGTAACGGCAATAACTCCGGAACCCCGGTGACGGTTCACTTCAACGGTACCTCCGTCGGCTTCACCACCTATCAGGGCGCCTCGGTCGTGATCGGCCAGCCCGATTTCACGAGCAATTCGGAGAACCAGGGCGGTTCGGTCGGAGCCAATACGTATACCAAGTCGTACGGCAACCCGACGTACGCGGGCGGCAAGCTGTTCCTGCCGGATTACGGCAACAACCGCGTCCTGGTTTTCAATTCGATCCCCGCCGCCAACAACACCGCCGCGGATTACGTTATCGGCCAGCCCTCGCTCACGAGCAACACGGCCGGCACGTCGAGCACGGTCATCAGCGGGCCCGAATCGGTGAGCTGCAACGGAACAAAACTCATTATCGACGACTACACCAACAATCGCGTCCTCGTCTACAATTCGATCCCGTCCTTCTCCGGCGCTGCCGCGGACGTGGTCGTGGGCCAGACCGATTTCACCTCTTCATCCTCCGGTCTCTCCGCCTCGAAGATCAACGGCGCCGAATCGGCCTTCATCACCTCCAATGACAAGCTTCTCATCGCGGATTCTGTCAACAACCGGGTGCTCATCTTCAATTCCATCCCAGCCTCCAACGGCGCCTCAGCCGACGTTGTGTTGGGCCAGGCGAACTTCACCTCAAACGGTTCCGGCTGTTCGCAATCGGCGTTGCACACCCCGACGGACGTCTGGAGCGACGGCGCCAGGGTGATTGTCTCCGACGCGGACAACAACCGCCTCCTCATCTGGAACACCTTCCCGACCTCGAACAACCAGCCCGCCGACGTGGTGGTGGGCCAGAACAATTTCACGAGCAACTCGAACGGTACGGCCGTGAACAAGTTCCGCCGGCCGTGGGAATTTACGGCCAGCCCGTCAGCCGATCAACTCATCGTGACCGACCTCGACAACCACCGCGTGTTGATCTTCAATTCGATCCCGACCTCGAACGGCGCGAACGCGGACGTCGTCCTCGGCCAGCCCGATTTCACGACCCGAACCGCCGCCTGCACGCAAAGCGGCCTCAACTGGCCGTGCGGCGCGGCCGTTCTCGACGACACGAGCATCGTCGTCATCGACGCCAACAACAGCCGGGCGCTGATTTATACCGGACTCTAAAGCGAGGCAATCCGCGAAAAAGAAACGCGAGCCGGCGGGGCGAAAGCTTCGCCGGCCCGTTTTGTTCCCGCCCACAAGGAATGATCTCGATTGATTAAGACCATGGGTAATGTAGAATACATGGTAAGGAGAAATTATGAATTATAAGGTGTCTGTCGTAATCGAAAAAGATGAAAGCGGCTATTATGCGTATTGTCCCGAGCTTCCCGGATGTCAAACGCAAGGCGATTCGTTTGAAGAAACGGTCGCCAATATTCGTGAGGCGGCGGAAGTTTGCCTTGAGACGCTTAGCGCCGATGAATTGCGGGAAATCTCAAGGAAAGAAATAGTCTCCACCAATATTGAGGTAAAAGTTGTGTAAAACTCCTCGCCTCACGGCCTCGGAAGCGGAGAAGCTGCTTAACGCCCACGGCTTTAAGGTCATCCGCACAAAAGGCAGCCACAAGGTTTTTTTCAAAGGGGGGAAGAGAATCGTTGTTCCATTGTTTTACATAATGCGAGCTCCGCTTCCCGAGTCCGGGCCGGATCGATTTCAGGTGCACGCCGTAATCGAACGTTTTGAATGATTCGTCACGTTGATTTTATAGCAATTTGTTTATATAGTGTATGTATCCTTTTTTTGAGGTGAACAATGAAATTGCGTGTCGTTTTGGAACCAAGTGAGGATGGAGGATACACGGCCGTCGTCCCATCGCTCCCCGGCTGCATCAGTGAAGGTGAAACCATCAAAGAAGCCTTGAAAAATATCCGGGAGGCGGTTGAGCTTTATCTTGAACCGGTGGAAGACGATTACGCCGCGGACGATAAAGCGATCATTCGTGAGTTGGTCGTGTGAATAAAGTTCCAAGTCTGGATTTCACTTTCATTATTAGGGCGCTGCAACGTGATGGTTGGTTAATAGTCCGCTAAAAAGGCAGCCACATCAGGCTTCAAAAACACATTGAAGACGAAACCCTTAAGCTTACAATTCCCGCTCATCGCACGGTGAAACGATCCACTCTTTCCCATATTCTCAAAGCAGCTCGCCTCACATTATCTCAGTTTGAAAAATTACTGTAAAATCCGTCTTCTCCGTGTTTTATTCCATGTCTGTAATCACATATTGATTGCGTATTTTCCTTAAAAACCCCTCCCGCTCGAGCTCTTCAAGCACGCTCCGTACGACTTCGCCTTCTTTCCCCAGCTCTTTCGCCATTTCCCGGAAGGTCATTCCTCTCCTCCGGCCGGTAAGCAATCTGAGCATCGCCCCCCGGATCTGCCGTCGCGAGCCTTCGAACTTCGACTGCTTCTTATACTGCGCGCTCCGTTCCCCGACGCCGGGTTTCACCGATTTCAGGTGTACGCCGTAATCGAACAGGGCGAAATACCATTCTCTCGGGTTCCGCGCGTCGAGCGCCGCCTCCACCAATGGGATGATTTCCCGATCGCTCACTTTTTTCGCCTCCGGGAAAAAGAAGTCGATGAACGCGGCCCGGACGTTCGTCTCGATGAAGACCGACGGCAAATTATATGCGAAGGCCAAGACCGCCCCCGCCGTCGACCGCCCCACGCCGGGCAGAGCCAAAAGCGCCTCTTCCGTCCATGGCACTTTCCCTCCGTGCCGTCGGACGATTTCCCGGGCGCAGAGGAGCAGGTTCCGGGCGCGCCGGTTGTATCCCAAGCCCTGCCAGGCGGAGAGCACGGCGGGGAGCGGGGCGCGGGCCAGTGCGCTGACATTCGGGAATAATTTTAGGAATTCGGGATATTTTTTCTTCACCCGCTCCACCTGGGTCTGCTGGAGCATGAATTCCGAAACGAGGACCCGGTACGGATCGCGCGTCCGGCGCCAGGGCATATCCCGGCCGTGGACGCGATAATATTCCCAAACCAAACGCCTGAAATTTTCGATCTTCTTTTTCGAAGCCACGTCGTATTCCCGAAACGTGAAGCGATTCATGCGAAGAAGATATCGCCGTTCACGATAAGCCTGATTCTATTCGACTGTTTCTTTCTGTCAATGCTCTCCCTCCTCCGTGCTTTTCGCGTCTTCTTTCTCCTTCCCCCGCTCCTCCCCCGGTTTCCTGTCCTTCCCGGCTTCCTGTCGGAATTTCTTCCCTTCCTCTCCGTGCCCTCCGCGTCCCTTCGTGTCCTCCCCTCAAAGGTCCGGGAAAGCGAACCGCCCTTTGACTTTCCCCGCGCTCCCGGTTTATGCTCGTATCGCACAATCCATTCAGCGGAAAGGCGGTTCTCATGGAGGACAGCATGAAGGTCATCGGCGAAAGCCTGGACAGTTTCCAGGCGGCGCTCAGGCAGGGCGGGAGCTCGCTCGAGGAGTTCATCCGCGACAACTACGCCTCCCGGTGGCTGTCGGACGAGCTTCTCCACGCCATGGCGGTCCGCACCACGTTCGTCCAGGCCTGCACCGAATTCCTGAAGGACCAGAGCCTGTACAATATAGAAAAGGTGATGCTCTCCATTCTCACCGACCCGCTCGCCCACGACATCGAGCACACGCCCTCGGTCCGCTACAAGGGCCACCTCTACGTCACCACCCACAGCATGATCTATTCCAAATTCCTGGCCTGCGCCAACCCCAACGTCAAGGGTATCTACGTCGACTCGCCGAACATCCGGCTCGAGCTCGAGAGCCCCAACAACATCCAGCGCGGCAAGTACCTCGCCGACTTCTCCCAGATCGACGTGGAGCTGCGCCGGAACCGCGGCGTCGATTTGGAGCAGTACCTGCATGACCAAAAAAAGGTGAAGGAGATTCTCGACGCGGATTTCAAATCCGTCACCGATTTCTTCGAGCGCATGATCGCGCGCGCGGTCGGGGCCGTGATCAAGCGGAACGCTGACGATCTGGCGGCCCTCGGCGTGGCCTGGGAGGTCCCGTCCCTCCCCTTCCCGTCCTTTCCCAAGGACAAGGCCGCGGCCAGGCACGGCGCGCGGAACTTCGAGGAGAAATGCGGCGAGGAAACGGATGCGCAGTTCTACTGGATCACCGGCCTCTATCGCGAAAACTACGACCTCGTCTATCCTTACCTTCTCCCCGGCGGGAAAAAGGCCGACGTCAAAAACGCCCCGTCCGACTCCATCTACAACTTCGACATCTGCGCCCGCGGCATTGACGCGGCCTCGGGCAAGCGGCTTGCCGGCCGCGAGATCCTCTCCGGCGCCGTCCGCGAGTGGCTCTTCGAGCCGATTGTGGAGCGCATCATCGACAACCGGGTCCTGCCCGAGCGGCCGGTGATCACAAACGGCGGCATCGAGAACATCGCCGCGCTCGGCGGGTACGGGCCGTTCCTCTACTTCGCCTCGATGAAGGACGAACACGGCCGGCCGCTCTTCCCGGATACCATGGGCGGCGGCATCGGCATCGAGCGCACGCTCTACGCGCTTCTCCGCGGCCCGAAGATCGAAAAGGTCGACGACGTGTGCTTCTTCGGGAAGAACCCCGACTCGCATCCGCTTTATCTTTTCTAGCGGATATCGCCGGTCAGTGCGGGATCGTATCTCCGGTAACTCCTTGAGAAGAATTTATAAGGAAGCCAAGAGGAAAGGAATCCAGGAAAGAGGAATGGTAAAAATGAGTATTGATACTCGTATCGCTTTTCATCACCTTTTCCATGTTTTTGTATTTTCCTGGGTTCCTCATTACCTGGCTTCCTGATAAATTCCGTATGCGCCACGCCATTATGATGATTGTTAAAGCAGGAGGAAAACGATGACCACCGCCCGCATCAAGGACATTCTCGCCGCTTCGCCGAACGAAAAGGAGATCACCGCCAGGGGGTGGATCCGCACGGCGCGCGACTCCAAGGACTTCTGTTTCGTGGAGCTCAACGACGGCTCCTGTTTGGCCAACCTCCAGGTGTTCATCGACAAGAAGGACTCAAGACTGGCCGCCCTGCTTCCCCGCCTTTCAACCGGCGCGAGCCTCGAGGCGACGGGGGCGCTCGTGAAATCCCCCAAGCCCGAGCAGCCGGTCGAGCTCCGCGCGCGGACCATCCTGGTGCGCGGGGAGGCGCCGGGCGAGTACCCGCTCCAGAAGAAGCGCCATTCGTTCGAGTTCCTGCGCGAGATCGCCCACCTCCGTCCCCGCACCAACACCTTCGGGGCGGTGACGCGGGTGCGCAACGCCCTCTCGTTCGCGATCCACTCCTTCTTCCAGGAGCGCGGTTTTCTCTACGTGCAGACGCCGATCATCACCGCCTCCGACTGCGAGGGCGCGGGCGAGATGTTCCAGGTGACCACCCTGCCCCTGGACAAACCGCCGCTCATCGGCGGGGCGATCGATTACGCGCAGGACTTCTTCGGCAAGAAGACCTCGCTCACGGTGAGCGGCCAGCTCGAGGGCGAGATCTTCGCCTGCGCCCTCGGGAACGTCTACACCTTCGGCCCCACCTTCCGCGCCGAGCACTCCCAGACCAGCCGCCACCTGGCCGAGTTCTGGATGGTGGAGCCTGAGATGGCCTTCTGCGACATCAATGGGGACATGGACGCGGCCGAAGCCTTCCTGAAATACATCATCGGCCGGACCCTCGAGGCCCTGCCTGAGGACATGAAGTTCTTCGACCAGTGGGTCGACAAGGGCCGCCTCGCCATGCTGGAGCGGGTGGTGGGATCGACCTTCACCCGCATCACCTACACCGAGGCGATCGACGCCCTCCTCAAGGCGAAAGAGCCGTTCGAGTACCCGGTCAAATGGGGCATCGACCTGCAGTCCGAGCACGAGAAATACCTGACGGAGAAAGTCTACGACAATCCGGTGATCATTACGGGATTCCCCAGGGAAATCAAGGCCTTCTACATGAAGCTGAACGACGACGGCAAGACGGTGCGCGCCATGGACGTGCTCGTGCCGCGCATCGGAGAGATCATCGGCGGGAGCGAGCGCGAGGACGACCACGAGAAACTCCGCGCCCGCCTGCGCGAATGCGGCCTCCCCGAGAAGGATTACTGGTGGTACCTCGACCTGCGCCGGTACGGGAGCGTGCCGCACTCAGGCTTCGGCCTCGGCTTCGAGCGCCTGGTCCAGTTCGTCACCGGCATGCAGAACATCCGCGACGTGATTCCCTTCCCGCGGGCCTACGGCTCGGCGGAGTTCTGAGGAGAAGGGAACCACCCCACTGGGTAGTGCGGGCGTCTCGCCCGCACGGAGAAGAAAGGAAGGGAACCACGGATGACACGGATCAGAACGGATGCGCACGGATAAGAGAGGAAGGAAAACTACGGATAGGACGCGGATGAGGAAGTAGAAAGAAAAGCTAAGGAAACCAGGAAGTTCAGGAATAAAGAAAGACGCAAGAGTGAAAGATGGAGGAAAAAAAGAAAACGGAAAAAGCTGAAAAATCTTTTATGATCTTTTTTTAGTTTTTTCTCTACTTCCTGCTTTGTATTTCCTGTGTTCCTTATTTTCTCCCTTCACTTATCCGTGTCATCCGTCCTATCCGTGACCATCCGTGGTTCTTCTCTTTTATCCGTGTTATCCGTTCCCATCCGTGTTATCCGTGTTCCCGCACTCCCAGGAATCCGCCGCCAGGTGGTATTCCACCCAGCTGGCGTCGGCCTTCGTATCAGACCGCTTGGAGGAACCCTGCACTTTGACGACCGTACCGCGCACAAGGAGCGGACCGGGGCAGGCGATCGGAGATTTCGAATAAACGACGATCTGGAAGTCCTCGACGTCGAAATAATACGAATACGGGAAACCGTCCGGATTCCCGATCAGGTGCTGCCAGGGCGTGTCTGAGATGCGGCCGGCGATCTCGACTTTCCGGCCTTCGAGTCCGGACATCTCCCCCGCCGAGGGGAGCCTGAGATAATCCTTACCGGCGCAGGATAAAAGACAAGGAAGACAAGCGAGGAATCCGATCAATTTATAAAACATCATAATTCAATTGTATCGTTCCGAAGATAAAATGCAAAAAAAACGGAGTTAATTTTCAAGGCGCCGAGATACATATCTGCTCTTTCACAATGTCGACCGCGACGATCCGCCGCAGACTTCCCATTTTCTCACCGATGCTCTTTTCAGATCATCCTCGATTAACTTCCCCATCTTTATCCGCGCGCCCGAACTTAGTTCGGGACATCCGCGTCCTATCCTTAGTTTTTCTTATAGACGCGATGCTTCCCGGTCGTCCTATCCCTTGATCGAGCCGACCGTGAGGCCCTTGACGAAGTACTTCTGGAGCCAGGGGTAGACGCACACGATGGGGATGGCGGCGAACATGATGCTCGCCGCCTTCATGGCCTTGGGGTACCGGTTGGTCTGGGCCCCGGCCCCTTCCTGGATGGCGATGGAGGGCGATTCGAGGTCCATGACGATGTTGTACAGCGTGAGTTGGATCGGCTGCAGGCTTCTATCATTAATATAGAAGAGGGCGTCCTGGAAGCTGTTCCACTTGAACACGGCGTAAAAGAGGGACAGCGAGGCGACGACCGGCAGCGAGAGGGGGAGGACGATTTTGACGAGGATGGTGAACTCATTGGCGCCGTCGATATGGGCCGATTCCATGAGGCTCTCCGGGATGGAAGCTAAAAACGTCTTCATGATGATCATGTTCCAGATGCTCAGTGCGGGGGGCAAAATAAGCGCGAAAAGCGTATTCAGCAGGCCGAGTTCCTTGATGAGCAGGTAATTCGGGATAACACCCCCGCCGAAAAAAAGGGTGAACAGAAAAAGTAATAATAGCGCTCTCCTGCCCGGCAGCCATTTTTTGGTGAGCGGATAGGCGGCGAGGACGGTGAGCGTCATGCCCAGGACCGTGTAGGCCGCGGTGATGACGACGGTGACGAGCATCGACTGCCACATGGCGGGATCGCTTCCAACATAGATATGCGACTGCAGCGTCATCTCAACCGGAATAATGGTGACCCGGTCGTTGATGATGGCGCTGTTTGAGCTCAGTGAGATCGCGGCCGCGTGCATGACGGGCAAGAGGCAGAGCGCAACGGCGAAGAAGATGATAAAAACAATGGTATATTCGTAAAAACCGCTCCCCAGGCGGCGCAGCGTCAATCGTCGTTTCATGCCGGCCTCACCATATCCCATGCCCCCAGAGTCTTTTCGTCATGAAATTGGACAGGAAGACGAGAATCATCCCGATCACCCCCTGGAAGAGTCCGACGGCCGTGGCGATGGAGTAGCGCCCGACCTGGAGCCCGACGACATATTCAAACGTGCTGATGACGTCGGCCACGTCCTTCACCAGGACATTGCCGATGATGTAGGGACGGTCGAAGGCGATGTACATCATTCTTCCGATTTGCAGGATGAGGATGATGGCGATGGTGGGACGGATCTATAGAGTAACCCTCCTTTTTCGGGTTTATGGTATACCCGCCTTTTTTAAAGAGTTAAGTTGGAATCTTTCCGTCGGAATGACATCCGGAATCCGTTCATATCAGAAGTGCCGGTTTTCGCCGTTTCTCATTGAAAACCGGAAGGGAATTGAATATACTAAAAATCGATACCCGTATCGTTTTTCGTCGCATGCGGAATAATACCGAATCAATAAGTATCCATGTTCTCGCGCACGATGCTCAATGGAGAAGAAGACCCCGCCGGAAGACGACGCGAACGGATCCGGGAGGAAGAGGAGCGAACGCATGAATTTCAAGGAACGGATCGAGAAGCGCGCCCAGGCCGGGCCGCGGCGTCTGGCGCTGCCGGAGGCCCTGGAGGAGCGCACGTTGAGGGCGGCCCGCGTCATCCTCGACCGGAGAATCGCCTCGTCCGTCACCCTGGTCGGAGACGCGGCCGCCATCGACTCCCGGGCCCGCGGGCTGTCGGTGTCCCTGGCCGGGGTCGAAATCTCCGACCCCAGGCGTTCCGACAAAGCCGATTCGTTCGCCCAGGCCTATTACGAACTGCGGAAGCATAAGGGAATTTCGCCCGAGGACGCGGCCCGTGACATCATGGACCCGCTCCGCTGGGCGGCCATGCTCGTGCGCGCCGGGCAGGCGGACACCATGGTGGCCGGCGCCGAGAACGCGACGGCCAACGTGCTCAGGGCGGCCATCACGATCATCAAAACCAAGCCCGGCATCAAGGTCGCCTCGTCCTGCTTCGTCATGTGCCTGCCGGACAGGCGCTGGGGGGTGAACGGCGAGCTCATCTACGCGGACTGCGGCACCATCCCCGACCCGAGCGCGGACGAGCTCTCGGAGATCGCCCTCGCCGCCGCCGATTCATGCGTTCATTTCCTTGAAACCGAGCCCCGCGTCGCCATGCTCTCCTTCTCCACCAAGGGCTCCGCCGAGCATCCCGACGTCGTCAAGGTCCGGGAGGCGACCCGCCTGGTCAAGGAGAAGCGTCCCGACCTCGTCGTCGACGGCGAGCTCCAGGGAGACGCCGCCCTGGTCCCGGACGTGGCGGCCCGCAAGGCGCCCGGCTCGCCCATCTCAGGCAAGGCGAACGTCCTCGTCTTCCCGGACCTGGGCGCGGGCAACATCTGCTACAAGCTCACCCAGCGCCTGGCCGGCGCCGAGGCCTACGGCCCCCTCCTCCAGGGCTTCGCCCACCCCGTGAGCGACTTGTCGCGCGGCTGCACCGTGGAGGACATCGTCAACGTGGCGGCCTGCACGATCGTGCAAGTCAAATGACGTAGGCCGAAGAAAAGAAGAACTACGGATAGGACGCGGATAGGACGCGGATGAGGAAAAAGAGAAAAAGTCTAAATTACTGAATGACCGGCTTTATAAATAGTCAAGCAATACTGATTTGATAATTACACCACAATTAAAAGCAAAGATTTATAAAGTTTTCCCTCCACTTAATTCCGTTTTATCGATACGCGTTGTTATTGCACAAATATCGCATAAGCTTCCGCGTTATTGTTACCGTCGTCGGGGAGGTCGGTCTTGGTGGAACCCGACCAATAACAGACAAAAAAGGAGGAGCCGTTATAGTAACCTCCCGCCGCGTACACCGTGGGAGAATCCCCGCCGGGTGCCGGACAGCCCATCAGGGCTGCGCTTGTAATTGCCAGTCCGATGATTAGGTTCAAGGATGTCGCCTTCTTCATATTAACCCTTCCTGCTCTGAATAATCGGTGGGATAGACACAACATCATTATTTTATCACCAAAAATAACGATTTCCAAAGCATCCGCCGAATATTACCTTGCCAAATATTTGATTAACCATCATTTCCTGTTTTTGATTTCTTTTTATTCTTTTTTCATCCGCGTTCTGTCCGCGGTGTTTCTTTCCTCAACCCTTTTCCTCTCATTCCTCATCCGCGTCCTATCCGCGTCCTATCCGCAGTTTCTCTTCACGCGAAGAAACCCCTTGCGCGAAACCCCGCCTCCCTTTATGATCACTCCTATGAAGATCATGTTGTCCGGCTACGGGAAGATGGGACGCGAGACCGAGGCGGCCGCGCTCCGGCGCGGGCACGTCGTCGCGGAGCGGGTCGACCCGATCGCCGACGGTGCCGATTTCAAGTCGCTGGACGCCGTCAAGGCACCGGCCGCCGAGGCGGTCATCGAGTTCGCCCTGCCCGACGGCATCGAGGAGCGCGTGCGCTGGTACGCCGCGCATCATATCCCGGCCGTCATCGCCACCACCGGCTGGTCGGGGAAAGTATCGGCCGTGAAAGGCATCGTGGAGAAAGCCGGCGCCGCCCTCGTCCACGGCTCGAATTTCGCCGTCGGCGCCAACCTCTTTTTCGAGATCGTGCGGCGCGCCGCCGGGCTCGTCGGCCGTTTCCCCGACTACGACGTTCTCGCCTACGAGCTGCACCACAAGCGGAAAAAGGACTCGCCCTCGGGCACGGCGCTCACCATCGGCAACCTCCTCCTCGAATCGCTCGGGGAGGACCGGGGCAAGAACAAGCTCGCCGTGGAAAGACTCGACCGCGCGATCGGGGCGGATGAAATCCACTTCGCGTCGGTGCGGGGCGGGTACATTCCCGGCACCCACACCGTGCTCTTCGACTCGGCCGAGGACACGATCGAGATCACCCACACCGTCCGCAGCCGGGCCGGCCTGGCCCTGGGCGCCGTCCTGGCGGCCGAATGGATCGCCGGGAAAAAGGGCTTTTTCGAATTCGCCGATTTCATGAAGGAAACCATGGGGGTCTGACCGGCTCAAGGAATCCGCTTGGGCCGCGGCGGCGTCGAAGGCGCGGCCGTGAAAACGCAAATTCCCGCCCGGGCCCGCCCGAGGATAACCGCCGAAAAAAGCTCAGGGAGGAAACCGATGTTCAAAGGCGTCTATACCGCGATCGTCACCCCGTTCACGAAAGAGAACCGCCTCGACGAGAAAGCCCTGCGGAAACTTGTCGGGCTCCAGATCGAAGCCGGGGTGCAGGGCCTGGTGCCCGTGGGGACGACCGGCGAAAGCCCCACCCTCACCGTGGAGGAGCACCGCCGCGTCATCGAGATCGCGATCGACGAGGCGCGCGGCCGCGTGCCGGTCATCGCCGGCACCGGCTCGAACAGCACGGCCGAGGCGATCGAGCTCACCGCCTTCGCCAAGGACGCGGGCGCCGCGGCCAGCCTGCAGGTGGCGCCCTACTACAACAAGCCCACCGAGGACGGCTTCCTCCGCCACTTCACCGCGATCGCGGACCGGGTCGACCTGCCCCTCGTCGTCTACAACATCCCCGGCCGGACCGGGAAGAACATCGAAACCGCCGTCGTCCTCGAGCTCGCCCGGCATAAAAACATCGTCGGGGTCAAGGAGGCGAGCGGCAACCTCGCCCAGGTGATGGACGTCATCGGCGGCCGGCCCGACGGCTTCTGTGTCCTCTCGGGGGACGACAACCTCACGCTCCCCATCATGGCCGCGGGGGGCGACGGGGTCGTCTCCGTGGCGAGCAATCTCATCCCCGCCAAAATGGCGGAGTTGACGGGCAAGGCGCTCGCCGGAAAATGGGACGAGGCGCGCGTCCTGCATTACGCGCTCCTGCCGCTCTTCAAGGCCATTTTCATCGAAACCAACCCCATCCCGATCAAGGCCGCCCTGGCCATGAAGGGTCTGATCGAGGAAACGTATCGCCTGCCCTTGTGCGGCATGAAGCCGGCCAACCGGGAAAAGCTCAAGAAGGTTCTCTCAGAATTGAAAATCCTCTGACCGGTCCTTGATAACGACACGCACGCACGACGCTGCGCGACGCCGTGCTTTTCCCGCTCATGCGGCCGGAATGAGGATCGCCCGCCAGGATTCGTCCGGGAAAGGGAATCGTGATGAGACTGAAAAGCTTCGCGCGCCTGTCGCTTCTCGCGCTCTGGGCCGCGGCGGGTCCCGCCGGCGGCGTTTCCGACCTGCCGGCCGAATCGCGGCCGGTCCGGTACTTCGGGGTGCATTACCTCGTCGGATCGCGATCGGATTTCGACGTTCTCCTCGGGGAACTGCCGGACGCGGCCCGGATCGGCGTCAATCTTCTCATTCTGGAAGTCGATTACAATTTCGAATTCGTCTCTCACCCGGAGCTGCGCGGCGAGTCTCCCGTCTCCCGGGCCGACGCGAAAAAGCTGGCCTCGGCCTGCCGCCGCCTCGGCGTCAGGCTCGTTCCCGAATTCCAGAGTCTCGGCCACCAATCTTGGCAGGGCCGCACCGGTCCCCTGCTCACGGCCTATCCTGATCTGGACGAAACGCCCGGGCGCCATCCCGGCAATAAGGGCATTTTTTCCCGGAGCTGGTGTCCGAGTAACCCGCGCGTGAACGAGATCGTCTTCGACCTCTACGACGAGCTCATCGACGCGTTCGAAGCGGACGCCCTGCACGTGGGCATGGACGAGGTGACGGCCATCGGCAGCGCCTACTGCCCCCGCTGCCGCGGGAAACACCCGGCCCGGCTTTTCGCGAAGGCGGTGAACGACGCCTACGACCACGTGGCGGGGAAGCGCGGCAAGGAGATGTTCATGTGGGCCGACCGGCTCATCGACGCCGCCGCGATCGATTACGGGGAATTCGAGGCGGCGAAAAACGGAACGCATCGGGCCGTCGACCGCATTCCGAAGGGCATCGTCCTCTGCGACTGGCACTACAAGAAAAGGAAAACGTACCCCTCCCTCCCGATGTTCCTCGCCAAGGGCTTCCGCGTCCTGCCCGCGAGCTGGAACGATCCGGCGGCGGTCCGCTCACTCGTCGAATATTCCCTGGAGACGAACAGTCCCGCCATGCTCGGTCACCTGTGCACGCTGTGGCTGGAACGCGCACCCGGCTTCTCGCGCGCGCCCCAGGTGAAGGCCGCGGCGGCGCTGCTGACGACGAAGGACTGAGCGGAATCGATGCAGATTGAGATCGCCGGGGCGCTCGAGGAGCTGCGCCAGGCCCGGATCCGATTCGAGGAGGCCCTCGCGGCACTCATCGCGGAAGATGAGGGCCCAGACCAGGCGGCTGGCCGGGGGGCCGACGCAGGGGGGGCACTTACGATGACGGAAGGGGGTCATTTTGATTGACGGAAGGGGTCGGATTCGGTGACGGTTTGCGCGGTTCGCGTCAGAGCTTGCAGACGTCTGCAATCCACCGGCATTGACTTTGAACAATCAGTTAGAATCAGATAAAGTAGCCCATTTTGATAATTGCTCTCCAAGATCGATACCATCTAAACTCCATGTTTGACAATTTTCTACTTCCTGCTTTATGGATTCAAGATTAATAACCATACGAGGATGATACATACTCCCGAGGCAAGGAGGGAATACTCGAAATATGTGATTTAGGAAAAAGCCAATAATGGATTTAAGCCGTTGTGATTTTTCTTCACTCCACGCAAGACAAAATATAGATATAAGGCAATTGACAGAGGTCAAGTATTTTCCTAGCCATTCTTTAGCAGTACGCAACAATAAAATCTTAACTAAAAAATAATAAGTCCATTCACGTGCATATTCGGGAAGGTTTATTTTCCAATCTAATATGCAAGTAGGTAATTCAATACCTGAAGGTGAAATGAAAAAAGAGACATTATCATAAAGCAGAAAAATTGCATCAATTCTTGAATTATCATCGCCTCGTTCGAGCACCTGGCTGATAATTTTTGCAGCTGTACTTACACTCAATTCTCCTTTAGGTAATAGGTTCCCAATTAGTTGCAGATTTAAATCATGCTGCTTGAGATCAGATAACATAAACAAAGCACCTTCGCGTTGGGCAATTGGAGTTAATTGTCCGGAACTACTACTGAAAAGTGAAAGTGCATGAACAGCGGTATCAAGTTTAAGCCTTGTTTCGGCTTCCCATCGAAGTGTTTCATTCCGATCGGATTCGATCTGCAATCTGATTTCAGTCTGTTGATCAATTGAGTACTTAAAGACTACTCCTATTATTGAAGCAACAGCACCTAAAAAAGTACCAACTAAAGCTAAAGATGCGGCCACAATATTAGAACTTGCTTCACTACCTGAAAAGTTGAAAAAGCCAATCTTCCATAGGATGAAAATCAGACTAAAAAAAAGAAATAAAATTACTCCTATTGTCACAAATAGAATTAGTGTTCGAATATTCTTCCTTAAAACATTAGGTTCTTTATTGCTTTTCCTATCTTGTGCTTTTTCTTTTTGCATAAGAACTCCTTTATTATATATTTCGACAAATATTCTTTCTTAAATTAAAAGTTCCAGTAGTTTGAGGTGTTTTGTCAATAGAAATCGCCGAACTACACGAGGACCTGAGCCGGCTTCGGATCCTATTCACACGCGAATTCGCGGCCACCCAGGGCGAGGGGCGTGGCCGGCCGCGGACCCGGGGCGGCCAAGCGCCGGCGACGAAATTGTTCCGCTGTTTGTTGCTGGCGGAATGGTATGGCTTGTCGGACCGGGATCTTGAAGAGGCGCTCGCCTTTCGCTTCGACTTCATGAAGTTCGTCGGGCTGCCGCTGGACGAAAACGGACCGGACGCCACCACCTTTGTAGTGTTTCGGCGCAGGATCCAGCGGTACTGGAACAAGATGCTCGGCATCATAAAGAAACAACTGGAGGCGGCCGGGTACCAGGTCAACAAGGCGGTGGCGGTGGACGCGACCTTGGTGGAAGCGCACTCGCGCCCGCAGAAAAAAGACAAGGGAGGAATGGCCGCCGGCGGAGATGAAGATGCCGCCTGGAGAGGCTATCCATCGAAAAAGGCGAAAGACAACGACGGGCAGGAGACAATGACCCGGAAACCGCCGCTGTACGGTTTCAAGATAAACATGTCGGCGAGCGTGGGGAAAGGGTTCATCAGCACTTTCACAGTCTGCCCCGCGAACGAGCATGAGAGCGGACATTTCAAGGAATTGATCACGAAAGGCATGGAGTATGTGTACGCTGCAAATTTTCGCAGATAGTGACCCACATTGTCGCATAAAGTGACCCAGGCATTGTCGCTGATAATGACCCACCATTGTCGCTC
>JAFGSW010000081.1 GCA_016934415.1 Spirochaetales bacterium
GACCATGGTCGTGAGCGCCCCCATCATCCTCATTTACCCGTTCCTGCAGCGCTACTTCGTCCACGGCCTCACCATCGGCGGCGTTAAGGAATAAGGGGAAAAAAGGGAAACAATGAGCCGGAAGAATCAGCTTTTCAGCCACGCGCTCCATTGGTCAAAGGCCGGACCGGCCGTGGCGCGCCGCTTGTCCCGCACCACGGGCATCCGGAAGAGGAGGGGGTGTTCGAGGAGAGTGTCAGCCGCGTCGAACTCCAGGTAGGCGAGACCGAGTCGAGCGAATTCGGCGCCCTCGCGGTCGAGGAGGGTTTCGAGCGGCACCGAGCGCGCCACCGACTCGAGCTCGCCCCGGCTCATCGCCTTGAGAGAAAGGTCGATGAATTGGAACGGAATGCGCCGTTCCTTGAAAAATCGGATGGCTTTCTGCGTGTCCCTGCTTTTCAGCGTGCCGAAGATCTGGATCATGAGACCGATCATAACGCGGGCCAGTCGTCCAAGGCAAGGCGGAAGGGAATGACCGGGCCTTGACGCCCCCGCCTTTCCATAGTCTGCTGGAAGCCGAAGGGAGCCGCCCGTGAATGCGTCCGTCCGGTTTCTGATCGTCCTCCCGATGGATCTGGCGATCGAATGCGCGGCGCTCATCGCCTGCAAATACTTCCTCTTTAAAAAGAGCTGTCAAACGGCGTCCGTCCTTTCGGTGGTCGTGGCCGGGGTCATCGCCACCTCCCTCACCCTGCCGTACGTCTGGTTCATCATCCCCTTTTTCATCCGCGGCCGGATCCCGTACCTCGTCGTTTCCGAGGCGTTCGCCGTGCTTGTCGAAGGTTTGCTCTATTGTTTCATTCTGAAGATCAAACTGCGCGTGGGACTGCTCGTCTCTCTTCTCGCCAACGCCGCCTCGTTCATCGCCCTCTACTTTCTCGATTTCCTGCTCCTGGCTTGAGTTTGCCGGAAAACAGCGCCAGCCCGCCGGCCAGCAGGAGGGCGATGACGATCACGGCCGCCAGCGTGAAAGGAGGATGATAAAATTCATACTTCAGCGGAAAAAAATCGACGAGGCCCCCCGCGAACAACATGAGGCAGTTGAGTCCGAAGGCGAGTCCCGGCGTCCCGGGCATGATCCCGGCCGCGGCGGTGAGGGTGACGGGCATGGCCGCCTGGAAGAGCAGCACCCCGGCGGCGCCGACCCAGACGACGCCGCCCGTGAACGCGAGAAGCGGCGCGGCCACGGCCGCGGCCCCCGCGGCGACCGCCAGCCACCCCCAGCGGTCGGCGGCGAGCCCGCCGAGCATCTTGCCCGCGCACGCGGCGAGTGAAACGAGAACGAGAGTCAGGAGACCCTTGGGCAGGGTGAAGCCGGACGTGACGCCGACGAAGCCGCGCGCGAAAATGAGGACGAGGATGATCCCCAGCGCCAGGACCGGCAGCTTCGTATCGACCTTCAGTTGCTCCCGCTCCCGGTAGACGGGCGGAATCTTCATGACGACGAGGACGACTCCGGCGGCCGCGAGCAGGAGGGCGAACGGCACGACCGGGAGACAGCCGGCCTTGCCGAGCAAGGTGCCCGCGCCGAGGCCGAGCGCGCCGGGCCCGACGAAGACGCCCGGCCCGCTCGCCCGTCCCGGGGTGAAGAAAAAGGCGATGACGCCCGCTCCGACGTGGAAAAACGCATTGCCGAGCGCGGCCAGGGCGATCGCGATCCAGGGCAGGTTTCCGAAAAATAAAAACGAGGCGAGTACGAGGCCGATGCCGGCCGAAAAAACGATCTTCGGTTTTTTGACGAAATCGGTGAACAGACCGATAACCGGCTGAGTCGCGAAGGCGAGCGCGCTGTAGAGAAGGATCGCGTCGCACCTGGCGAGCGGCGCGAAGGAGTGCAGATTGAGCGCGGTAAAGAGGAGCGCCACCGTGGCCGCGTCCACCACCGCGTGCGCCGCGCCGTACACAAAGGGCTTGAAACCAAGCCGCGGCGAAGTCCCCCCGATCGCCTTCCCCGCCGGACGTGGCTGATTCATGCGAACCACCGGCTCCGGGAGATCACCGGTACTTCCCGTAACAGCTGTCGATTAATTCGATGCCCGAGAGATCGACGAGGATCGGCTCGCCGTTTGCGTAAAAGGTGATCTCGGCGATCGGCGTGTCGTCCCACTCGGTCCCCCGGTACACGCCCGTAATGGTGAATGTCGCGGAAGTGAAGGTGAGCGGCACCTTCCCCAATCCCGGGAGCGGAACGTTCTGCGCGGTCATCGTGTCCGAAAACGTCGCCGCCACCGCGCGCCCGTCCAATCGGACCTCGAGCGATTCGACACGGTTGTTCTTCCGGAAATACCGCGCGTCGAACCAGCCGGGTATGACGGTAATCCGGTCCACGGTAACAGGTCCGGCGAAGGTGATGGAAATCGTCTCGCCGACGCCCGAACCGGAGGCGCCTTCCGACCAGCCCGTCGCCGGCACGCCGTCGAAGGCCCGGGCCGGGTGATACCGGTCGGGGAACTCCCCGTCCGCGAGATAGTCGCCCGCACTCACCGAGGCCGCCTGCGCCGGACGCGTAAAGCGCCGGGGAGAGGGATGATCGATATAGGTCTTCACGATGACCCGGCCGTCGGTGTAGTTGAGGGTCTTTTCCGCGGGCTGCAGATACACGCTGTCATCGCAGAGGGCCGTGATCGCGTAGACGATTTCCTCCCGGTAGGGGGGCGGCGGCTCCTCGAAGGTGCCCGTCTGCATCGGCTGGACGATCCGGGCGGGGACGATCCGGTTCGTTTTCACCAGCTGCGAAAAATCTATCGCGTCCAGTCCGAGCGACTTGACCGTGGCGCGCTTGACGGCGATCACGGATACCGTATTGGATAAATCGAAATTTTCGATCGGCCTGCCGGCTGCAATTTCATAGATATTGAACGGCCGGAGACCCTTGAGCCGCGGACCGGTGACGTACGCCAGCACGAGATATTCCGGAAACGCCTCCGGATTGGAAATCATCACCACGCGTTCAAGCGGGGTTATGTCGTTCCGCGGCGCGTCGGCGAAAAGCCCCGCCGCGCACACTGCGGACAAAATAAGGGTGATAACCGCTTTCTTCATTTCATTCCCCTTTCCACGCGAACCGGAGCCGGTCTGCATCCGGCGCTTAAAGTATAGTGCAGGAATATTCGCTATTCAACCGTCGTGAGATTTAGAAAATGGTGCGGGCTTTTCAAGCCGGCACCTTATGCTGTGCTTCGCCGGAGTTGTTCTTGATACTGATAGAGTGAGCTTTATATCGGCTTTCAGCGCATAATGTAAAAATCGTCTAGGTTTTGCTCGACGTATGCGCTTGTTTTTTCAATCAATCCTTCAAGATAATATCTGTCCTCAGCGCTCAACCTGTAATACCGGTCGCTGTATTCTTCCAGCATTTTTTCGACATCGGTTTTCTTTCGTCCGGCCGCGGTGTCGGGATCATTCATCGCTTGGTATCGATTATAGGTTTCCTCCAATACGCCCGCCCGGTCGTTCATGTTCATGCTCTTCAATGCCTGAATCGTGTCCCCTATCACCCGGTCGGCGTCCTCCGCGTTCGTTGTTCTGGAAGCGATATCCTTGAAAAACATCGCGAAGCCGCCCCGCTGCATCTCGGCGTCGAAATAACAGGCTAAATAGAACATATCCTCAGGCGGGGTACGATCGTCCGCGTTCTTTTTATTGAAAATATAATCTTCCATTTCCTTCAGCCATTTGAATTCAACGACTTTCTTTTCCTTCAAATCTTTCGCGTAATAGAACTTGGTGCAACCTGTCGATATCAATGCCGCCGCCAGGCCCAAAAAAAATAAAAACCGCTTCATGCGTACATCCTTCACGTCATCGCGCCGCGGGGAAATCCTAAACGCGCATGGTTTCGATGGAGGTCACCTCCGGGCGCCTGCTTTTTCGCGCCCGGCGCCAAAAAAACGGCCGCCCGGCTTCACTACCGGGCGGCTTCCAACTTGTTTTATCATGCATTCACACCGAACTATTGTCAATTGTTATCAGGGCACGTTTCCGAATCCAATGTAACCGTTGCAGTACAGCCATTCGGATTGCACGCCGCCGCAGGAACTCGTGCTCGAATTCCAAGAACCGGTGTTGGTCGTCTGGGATTCCGCCTGACGAGTGCTGCCGTTCACCTGGATATAATCGATCTGCACGTCGCGGCCGGAGGCGTCATTGGTGAACTCAACGTTGCAGCCGCCGCTGGCGCTCGTACTGGCCGTATAATTGGCCATGCTCGTGCCCAGGGTCCAGGTCGCGACCGTGGTGCTGCCCACCACCAGCCTGATCTGTTCCTGACCGCTCGTGCCTCGCGCGCGGATGACGATCGTGTTGCTGCCGCCGCCGGATGAGCTGCTGGATGAGCTGCTGGACGAGCTACTCGACGAACTTGAGGAGCTGCTCGATGAACTGCCGCCGGACATGGTGCCGAAGTCGATGTAGCCGTTACAGTACATCATTTCTGATTGCGCCCCGCCGCAGGAGCTGCCGTTCCAGGATGCTGTGTTGGTCGCCTGGGATTCAGCCTGGCGGGTCGATCCGTTCACCGTGATATAGTCGCACTGCACGTCTCGGCCGGACTCGTCATTGGTGAAGTTGAATGTGATGTTGCCGGAAGAGGCGTTGGTCGAGTAGGTGTAGTTGGCCATGGAGGTGGAAAGCGTCCAGGTGCCGACGGTGGTCGAGCCGACCTTCAGGTTGACGGACTCGGTGCCCGCCGTACCCTTGGCCCGCACGACGATGGTATTGGATCCGGTGCCGCCCGAAGAGCTGCTTGATGAGCTTGAGGACGAGCTGGAGGATGAACTACTGGACGAGCTGCTCGATGAGCTCGAGGACGAGCTTCCGCCCGTCTGGGTGAGAAGACCAAGCGACCAGGGAATCAGGTCGTAACTTGAGTTGCTGCCCGTGCTCCCCTGGTAGAGGAACTGCAGGGTGCCGTCATTGATCGTCATGTATTCGTCGGTGCCCGCGCGCAAGAGCTCGCCGTGGCTGACGTCATTGCTGAAGTTGCCGGAGACATTGGCCCTGCCGGCGAAGGGGCTCGATTCGCTCCCCGCGATCGCCGACCAGGAACCGGTGAGACTCGAGGACGTAAAGGCCTTGTAATAGCGGCCGTTCGACCCGATGGCCTCGTTCAAAAGCAGGTACTTGTTCTGGCCGTTGATCTTGTAGACGCAGGCTCCCTCAAAGAGATCGTTCTTCGACATCGACAGAACGGTCGTGAACGATCCGAAGCCGCTGGGGAAGTTCGAGCGCGAGGTCTGGGCCCGGTAGAGCTTTCCGTCGTCGCCCGAGCAGAAGAGGTAGTAATTTGATGAATCGCTGATGATGAAGAAATCGATCCAGAGGGAGGGAGCGCCGCTCGGTTTGCTCGAATAGAATTTCGTCGGAGCGCTCCAGTTGGAAGGACCGCCGATGGACGAGGCGGTTGAGTACGCGGGATCCTGGGTCTGGTAAATCAGGAACCACTTGCCCTCCGTGCTGGCATAGAACACCTGCGGCGCGCATTTGTAGCCACCCAGGTTCGAATTGGAATCCATGTAGTACTGGGTGGCGGAGTTGGCCGAATTCCAGTTCGAGAAGCTCAGGTACACCATGTTGTAGGTGCTTTTGGATTTGTTGTAGATCGTCGCGTAGATGTGCCAATTGCCCCCGGAATTGACCACGGTCGGATCCTTGATCGACGCGTTTTGGTGGGTCGAGTCGGATTTGACGTCGATCAGCCTGCCGGAAGACGTCCACTGGAAGGGCGCGGACACGCCCCTTGAAACGGCGCCGTCGCTGTTCGTCGTTCCGGGCGGCAGGCAGGAAAGAACGGCCAATCCGCATACCGCCAATAGCACGAATGCTTTCCTCATATTTTACTCCTTTTTTGTCCATAACAAATTGAAGCTATGGACGTTGATCTACCGGTTCGACACGGAACCGGATTCTCTTCGACGTTTGGAATCGACTTTATGGATCATGCCCTGCGGCCGAATTGCGATGGATCATTGCGGGCGATGAGCAACGCGTTCATGGACGGTTTCAGCGTTTACGTTAACGCAGTTTTCAAAAAAAATGATGAGTCCGATCACCCTCATATTAAGTGCACATCTTTTTAGTAAAAATGTCAATTGGTTGGCAGTGTTTTTTCAGTAATTTATTACAAGAAATCGTAACCGGTATACCTGCGTAAAGTGCTATTTCCGGCGGCTGAGAAAACCAGCCGGGACTTATGCTGCTGCCAATCGAACGTGCTCTTTTCGTCACTCCCACTCGATCGTTGCCGGCGGCTTGCTTGAAATATCGTACACCACCCGGCCGATGTCTTTTACTGAATTGGTGATGCGAGCGGAGATCTCCAGCAGATCCCGGGTGGGAAAGGGAAAGACGTCGGCGGTCATGCCGTCCAGGGAGACCACGGCCCGGAGCGAAAGCACGTAGCCGTAGCGCCGCATGTCGCCGCTCACACCCACCGAACGGAGCGGAAGCAGGACCGAGAACGCCTGCCATATTTTATCGTAGTAGCCGCGTTTCCTCAGTTCCTCAATGAAGAGGTAATCCGCCTCGCGCAGGATGTCGAGCTTTTCCCTGGTAACGTCGCCCAGAATCCGCACTCCCAAGCCGGGCCCGGGGAAGGGATGACGGCCGACGACGCTTTCCGGCAGGCCGAGTTTCCGTCCCAGCGCCCGCACCTCGTCCTTGTAGAGAGCGGCGAGCGGCTCCACGACGAGCCCGGCGGCGCGCTTGGCCTCCACCAGGGGCGAGCGCACGTTGTGGTGGCTCTTGATGACGTGGGCCTTTTTCCCCACTCCCTTGCCGCTCTCGATCATATCGGTATACAGGGTGCCCTGCGCGAGAAAGGCGTCGTCGAGCTTGAGCTTGGCCACCTCGGCCTCCTGCACCGTGATGAACATGTCGCCGATGAGCTCGCGCTTGCGCTCCGGGTCGCCCACCCCGGCGAGGGCGCTCAAGAATTTATCCGCGGCGTTGATGTGGTAGAGATGGTCGGCGCCGAGCTTTTTCAGGGACGCCTCGACCTCCCCGGACTCGCCCTTGCGCATGAGCCCCGTGTCGATGTACATGAGGTGGACCTGGCTCCGATCAAGGGTCTGGAGGAGCAGGGCCGCCACGACGGTGGAATCGACCCCCCCGGAGATGAGGAGGAGCGCCTTTTTCTTCCCCACCGTGAGCTTGACGTTGCGGGAGGTCGCCGCCAGGAACGCGTCCACGTTCCATTCCGGTTTGGCGCCCGCTATGTTCAGAGTAAAATTTTTGAGGATTTGGAGGCCGAACTCCGTATGAGTCACCTCGGGGTGGAACTGGAGTCCCCAGACGGGCTTCGCTTCGTGGCGCACCACCGCCGGTACGCCGTTCTCGGTCGCGGCGATCGTCCGGTAGCCGGGCGCGAGCTTTTCGATCGCGTCGCCGTGGCTCATCCATGACACGAATCCCGAGGTCACGCCGGCGAGCAGGCGATCCTCGTCCTTGAAATGAACCTTCGCCCGGCCGTACTCCCGTCCCACGTGCGGACTCACCGCGCCGCCGTGGTCGTGCATGAGTCGTTGGGTGCCGTAGCAGATCCCGAGGAGCGGCAGGCCGAGCTCGTAGATTCGCGGGTCGGGGGCGGGGGCCCCCTCCTCATACACGCTCTCGGGTGAGCCGGACAGGACGATGCCCTTGACGCCCTCGATCGCGGCGGGCGTCAATTCGGCTTCGCCGGGGAGGATCTCCGAATACACACCGATTTCCCGGATGCGCCGGCCGATAAGCTGGGTCGTCTGGCTTCCGAAGTCAAGTATGATGATCTTTTCCATGAATCCTTCCATTGCTGAAGCGTCGAAAAAGAGGACACGTATCTCGCAGCGAAGCTTCAAGCGAGGTCACGAAGAGAACGAAGAACACGAAGAAAGAAAAGGGATTAAAACTCAAACAAAATCCGAATCAAAATGCAAAGAAAATTCATCGCACGTTCCCCTTGCCTTTTTTTCTTCCCTTCGCATCCTTCTGTTTCTTCGTGCGCTTCGTGTCCTCTTCCCCAGATGGAGAGCTGCTCCTAAAGTCTCAACCCGCCGTATCTCACCGAGTAGTTCGGCGCCTCCTGGGTGATGTACACGTCGTGGGGATGGCTCTCCTTGAGCCCCGCCGCGGTGATCTTCACGAACTTGCGGTGCCGGCGCATCTCGTCTATGTTTTTACAGCCGCAGTACCCCATTCCTTTCTTCAGGCCCGAGACAAGTTGGAAAAGGAAAGGTTTGAGCTCGCCCTTGTACGGCACGCGGCCTTCTATGCCCTCGGGCACGATCACGTCGCCCTTGACCGCCTGGTAGCGGTCGCCCGAGCCCTCCTCGATGGCGCCGATGGAGCCCATGCCCCGGAACTCCTTGAACATACGGCCCTCGAAGATGATCTCCTGGCCGGGCGCCTCCTTGAGGCCGGCGAACAGGTTCCCGATCATGACGGTGCTCGCCCCGGCCGCGACGGCCTTGGTGACGTCGCCCGAGTACTTGATGCCACCGTCGGCGATAACCGGGATGTCGTGTTTGTCCGCCTCGTCGGAGCACTCGAGGATGGCGGTGAACTGCGGCAGGCCGATCCCGGCCACGACCCGCGTGGTGCAGATGGCGCCCGGCCCCACGCCCACCTTCACCGCGTCGGCGCCGGCCTCGATGAGGTGCCGCGCGCCCTCCCGGGTGGCCACGTTCCCGCCGATGACGCAGATGTTGCCGTGGTTCTTCTTGATGTCCGCGACGCAGGTAATGACGTTCTTGGAGTCGCCGTGGGCGGTGTCCACCACCACGAAATCGACCATGTTCTCGAGGAGGAGCGGCAGGCGCTGCCTGTAGTCGAAAGGCGAAACCGCGGCGCCCACGATGAGGCGGCCTTTCTTGTCGAGGGCGGCCTCCGGGAACTTCTGGTGCTTCTCCATGTCCTTCACGGTAATGAGCCCGACGAGTTTTCCCGTTCCGTCCACCACGGGGAGCTTCTCGATGCGGTGGGTGTTGAACTTGGCCTGGGCGCTCTCGAGGTTGACCGATTCGGTTTCCGTGATGAGCTTTGAGGTCATCACTTCCGCGACTTTTTTCTCGGGATTGTCGAGGAAGCGCAGATCGCGCCGGGTGAGAATGCCGACGAGCGTTCCCTGGGAGACGACGAGCACTCCCGAGATGCCGTGTTTTTCCATGAGCGCCATCGCCTGCTTCACGGTCTCGGTTTGTTCCACGGTCACCGGCCGGTCGATGATCCAGTTGAGGAAACGTTTGACGCGCCCCACCTGCCGCGCCTGCTCCTCGGGCTTCAGGTTCATGTGGAGAACGCCGGCGCCCCCTTCCAGGGCCAGGGCGATGGCGAGGGCATCCTCGGTGACGGTGTCCATGGCTGCGGACAGGACCGGCACGTTGAGGGTGATGTGGCCCGCCAGCCGGGTCCGTGTGTTGACGTGTTTGGGGATGATCTCCGAGTAGGCCGGAACGACCAGAACGTCGTCAAAGCTCAGTCCTTCCGTGATGCTCAGGTTCTCCATCTTCATGCGAGTGCCTCCTTCGTCTCTTTCATGAGGGCGGCGTAGGCGGCCGCCAGTTTCTTCGCCTTGGGCCCGGCCAGGCCGGTCGAACGTTCGGGGTGGGAGAAGAACTCGGCCGCGTCGGCCTTCATCACCTTGGCGAGCCTCGTTTCGATCCGCTCCCAGGCCGTCTTGTCCCGGCGGAGAATGTCCGCCAGGGGCAGCTTCTCTTTTTCCGCCGCGAGGGTCGCCCGCCGGACGGTCTCGTGAGCCTCGGCGTCCCCGCCCAAGGCCAGGAGCACGTAGGCGGCCTCGGCCAGCGACGCGTCCCCGGCGGCGGCCAGATTCAAGAGCATCCGCTCCCGGATCACCCCGAGCGACTTCACCACCGAGATCATCCGGTTGACCGCGAAGGCGAAGCCCGCCACGTATTCGGAGACGAAGCGCTGGCTCGCGGAGTTGGTGAGGTCGCGCTGGTGCTCGGAAATCTGGTCCATGAAGAAGGTCATGACCCGCGGCGAAAACTCCTTCCAGAGGCTCTTCACGTGCTCGGAATTCCAGGGATTGCGCTTCTGCGGCATGGTCGAGGAGCCGACCTGGTCGGCCTTGAACTCCTCCCGCGCCTCGCCGATTTCCGAGCGCTGCAGGTGGCGCAGGTCGTCCGCCAGGTTGGCGACGACGCCGAAGGCGGTGTTGATCTCGAGCAGGAGCTCAAGCGCGTATTCGGGCTCCACCAGCTGGGTGGAGTGCTCGGACGGCTCAAGGCCGAGGGAGCCGAGCACCTCGCGCTCGAGCGCCTCCGGGTCGGGAGTCACCATGAGCAGGGCATTGTAGGCGCCCACCGCGCCGGCAAGCTTGCCGCGCAGGTTGCGGGACTTCACTTCCATCCGCCGGATCGATTTGCCCAGCCGGGACACGTATTCCGCCAGGGCAAAGCCGAAGGTGATGGGCACCGCAAACTGGCCGTGGGTGCGCCCGACCTGGGGAGTATCCGCTTCCTCCGCCGTCCGCTCGATGAGGAGCTCCTCAAGGCGGATGAGAAGCGGCAGAACCGTACCCCGCACCGCGTCCTTAAGGCGCAGGGAGAACGAAGTGTCGAGGATATCCACCGAGGTGGCGCCGACGTGGACCAGGCGCGAGACCTCGGCCGGCACCCTGCGCTTCAGGACGTTGACCAGGGCGCGGATGTTGTGGCGGGTCTTCTCCTCTTCTTCGTACACCTCCGCGGGATCGACGGCCCGGCCGACCGCCTCCACGTCCTGTTGTAGCCGCGTAATTTCTTTTTTATCCGTAATGGCAAAGGGAATGAGATGCTTCAGCAGGGCGATCTCCACCGCGGTCTGGTACGTGACGGCCGCTTCCTCGCTCAAGACCCGGCCGAGGGATTCGTGTACGTCGCGGTTGGATAAATAATAACGGTGATCCAACGGTGAGAGATTTGAGAAGATGTTCTTGATTTCCATACACTATCTTACAAAAAAATAGTTTTTAGTCAATAAGGCTTTCGTGCGAAAAAAAGGCGCCTCCGGCGGCTCCCGTTCCGGGGAACGAGGAATCGTCAAAGGCGCCCGATATGCGCGGCCTGGTTTTGGGGCGAAAAATCATCTCCTTCCCCTGGCCGCTTTGGCTTCCTTTATCTTGAGCTTGAGGCTGGTCTTTTTCCGTTTTCTTCTCCGATCGAGTTCTTTTCTCCGCTCGTGCTTCTTGTGCTTCGCCATTGATTCCTCCTTTCTCCAATCATTCGTCGACCCGGAGGCGACGGGCAAAACTATAGCAAAAATGCGATTGAAGCTCAACCGGGACGTCTTCCCTCCGGCCATTCTCACACGGTAAGCGAATTGTCATTCTGAGGCCGCGCACGAAGCAAAGCTTCGAGCGCGGCCGGATCTCGCAGCGTCATTTCGCAACGAAGTTTCCAGCGGCTTCAAGCGAGAATCTCCGAACAAAGAGAGTCTGTTGGACCATGAGTTGCTGGAAGATTCCTCGCTTCGCTCGGAATGACGTCTGGGATCCGTCATATTGGGGAATTGCTGTTTTCGATCCTGTCGAAAACATTGTGCAGATCGAATCCGTCCGGGAGGTCGACGGTGCTCCCGTTCCTGAGGGAGTACAAGGCGGCCGACACGGGCCGGCGCAGGAGCGCCGTCAGGGCCGCGCGGTAGATGCCGAGCTGGACCTCGTATTCGAGCGGATTGAGGGAACGGTCGGTTTTAAAATCAAGGAGATAGGCGCGGTTCCCTTCGGTAAAGAAAAGATCGACGGCCCCCCGGATGAAATAATCTCCCTTCGGATGGGGGTAGCGGAAAAGGAACGGGAACTCGGTTTCCCTTTCGGCCGCGCCGGCCCACCGCTTTCCCCACGGCGAGGCCAGGAAGCCGTCGGCCAGGCGCTCGGCCTCGGCGCACAGCGCCGCGAACGCGCCCTCCTCGAATCCCGAGCGAAGGGAAATCGGCAGGAGGGCTTCCGAGTAGCGGCCGAGGAGCTTGTCATGCATCACCCGGTGCGCCAGGGTGCCCCAGCGGGCGCGCGCCTCGTCGGTTTTCAGGCGCTTGTCCGCCTCCAGGTCCGGCAGGGCGAGCGCGCGCTCCTCGTACTCGCCCTCGGGGAACGTCCGCCGGTACAGGTCATTGAGCTCGGTGACGGTATATTCCGACCGCCTCACGCGGGGCGCCGGCCGGACCGCGGCCCGGTACGATTTCTCGAGGGCGCACAGGTCGCGCGCGGCGCCGCGCAGGCCGCGCTTGGCGAACGCGCTCCGATCGAGGTCGGGAATGGGGAGGACGCGCGCGCCATAGCCAGGGCCGGCGAAGGGCGCGAGTTCGTCGGGCGTAAGCCCGAGGGCGTTGAAGATCATGGTGAGATGGGCCCGCTCGGCTGTAAGGTTGTTCCTGGTGTGCACCCCGGAGAGCACGAGGTGCTGCTCCGCACGGGTAAGGCCGACGTAAAGCAGCCGCTTGAGCTCGGCGAGCTCGCGCCGTTTCTCCTCGTCCTCCGATTGCTCGGCCAGATAGCTCGCCTGCCCCAGGTTCACCACCGGACCAAAGCGGCGGGAGAACAGGACCGCCGCCCGCCGCTCGCGGTTTCGCCCCCGGTTTCCAAGATTGGCCGCGACCACGATCGGGAACTGGAGTCCCTTGGCCTTATGGATGGTCATAATTTTAACTCCCGCCCGCCCCGCCTGGGTCAACTCGATTTCCTCGAGCTTCTCGTATTGCCCGAGGTTGGCGCGGATCCAGGCGAGGAACTCCTCGAGCGTCTGCCCCGCCTGGTCGGCGCGCAGGGCCAGGGCGTAGAGGTAGTCGTAGTATTCGAGGTACATGGCGGCCGAGGGATTGCGGAGGATGAAATAACGGTAGCCGAGCTCGTACCAGGCGAAAAAGACGAGGCGGCTCACGGGCTTGCGATCGATGAGCCCGCGGATCCGTTCCCAGCCCTCCCCGCCCCGGGAGAAGGCGGCCTCGTCTTCCGGGGAGAGACCGGGAACGGGATCGAACGGCCCGGTTCCGGCATACAGCGCCGCGAGGAGGCCCGCGTCGGAGAGCCCGACGAAGGGCGAACGAAGAAGGGCGGCGTAAGCCGCGCGGTCGCCGGAATGCAGGGCGCATTGGAGCAGGGCGTATATATCGTTTACCGGCGGCTCCATGAACAGGCTGCGCACGTTTTGCGTTACGTAGGGCACGCCGACGTGGCGGAACATGCGTTCGAAGACGATTTGATTGCCGGTCGAGCGCAGGAGCAGGGCGAAATCGGCGTAGCCGGCGGGGCGGCCGCCTTCGGCCGTTTCCAACGGAAGCGAGCCGGATTCAACCGTATCGCGGATATAGGCGGCGACGGCGAACGCCTCGCTTTCGGCGTCGTCGAACTCGCTTCCTTCATCGTCCTCATCGCCGCTCTCGTCCGAACGCCGGTAGAAAAGCGTTATTTCCGGCGGATTCCGTCCGGGGGGGAGCGCGGGCGTCAGGGCTTCGAACTCGGCTTCGAAATCGTCCGCCGGGTCCTCCATGACCCTGGTGAACAGGCGGTTGAAAAAGTCGATGAGGCCGGGACGGCTGCGATAATTCCGGGACAAGGTGACGACCGCTCCGCCCTGCGCGGCGATTTCGCGCTTGAGCGCCTTGAACACGTCCACCTCGGCCCCGCGGAAGCCGTAGATCGACTGCTTCTCGTCCCCGACGAAGAAGAGCTTGTCCGGCTCGAGCTCCGCCGGGGAGGGCACGCGGTCGAGGGAGAGGGAGCGCTTCTCGGCCAGGAGGAAGAGGAGCTCCTTCTGCAGGTGGTTGTTGTCCTGGAATTCGTCGATCATGATGAAACGGAAGCGCGCCTTGTAGTGCTCGCGCAGCGGCCGGTTGTCGCGCAGGGCGGCGACGGCCATGCGCGCCACGTCGGTGAAGGAGACAAGGCCGGCGGCGCGTTTTTTATCGTGGAAGGCCTTCTGAAATGCGGCGAGGAGGTCGTGGATGTCGGCCCGCACCCCGCGCTCCGCGAAGGCGAGGAAGAGCTCGCCCAGGACCGCGGCTTCCCGTTTTGCCGCGTCGATCGCCTCCTTCAGGCGCACGGCCGTCTCGGACGCCCTGCCGCCGGGCTTGACGAGTTTGACGGTTCCGACAAGGGCGACGGCTTCCTCCCAGCGGCCGGCTGCGGCGAGGCCGGGCAACTCCCCGGCGCGGCCGAGCGCGCCGCGGTTTTCGATGATCGTTTTATACGTTTGAAAATCCTCGTCGAGCAGGGACGCGCAGGCCGCCTCATAGGCCTCAAGGTGAGTCGGGAGCGCCTCCTCCAGGAAGGCGTACTGGCGGGCGAGAAGCCCGGGAAAATCCGCCTCCTCGGCGAGTGAAAGGTATTCCAGGGCGATCCTGCCGAGAACGCCCGCGCAAAAGCCGTTGAGCCCGAATTTTCCCACTAGCCGCTCGACGCCGAGGCGGAACGAATGCGCCAGGTAGAACTCGAGCGCCGTATCCTCCGCCAGTTTCCCCACGGCTTCCTCGTCGATCGTGAAGTCGGGCGGCAGTCCGAAGCGGGAGGCCGCGGCGCGAGCGACCTGGGCGGAAAAACTGTCGATGGTGGAAATCTGGGCCTTGTGAAAATCGAGCAGCGGCGCGCGCAGCTCCGCCTCCGGCGAATCGAGAAGAGAGCGGTAGATGCGCTCATACATCTCGGCCGCCGCCTTGTTGGTGAAGGTGAGGGCGAGGACCTGGTCGATGGAGACGCCCTGCGTCCGCAGAAGGTGGAGAAAACGCTCCGCCAAGACGGTGGTTTTCCCCGAGCCGGCGCCGGCCGTGACCACGGTGTTGGTGAGCGAGTGGATGGCTTTTATCTGATCGGCGTCGGGAGTTTTCATATTTCCAGAATCGTTAAGATTTTTGCGATAGTAATGATAACATATCGCCCCAAATATTGCCACGAGAGGGCAAGGAGGAATTTTCAATTAATAAACTATAAATTGAAATCTTATTTAATTCTACTTATACTAATTATATTCAGAATGATGATTTGATATTAGAAAGTACCCTCAAGATTGAGATTTCTCCTCTCGTGGGTAGAGGACACACCATTCTCTGCCGGAACAGGTATCGAGCGAAAGAGAATAATGTAAACAGATTCCGGTCGAAAAAAGATTACGTAACAATCTTCGGAGCACTATGGTTTTTATTTTTTTCTTGACTTTCAGTAAAAAATATAATTATTTATTATTATTGTACTATAACAATAATACAATTAC
>JAFGSW010000082.1 GCA_016934415.1 Spirochaetales bacterium
CTCTGAGGAACCGTATGCCTTAATTGGGCTCGTACGGGTCTGTGGGGGCTTCGGGCGGGTAACCGCCCGATTCTACCCGGACGGATAGGATGCGGATGAGACGGATTGCACGGATAAAGAAAGAAAAGAAAGGATAAAGAGGAAGGCAAGACATGATGGCGGAAAGGAAGAAAACCAATGAATGTGGCGCATGAAGTAACTCAAAACTACCCCATTCTGGAATACGATGCAGATTCAAAAGCGATCATCTCGCCTTCGCTGTCCCACCGGCCTCTTCCGGGGGCGGAGCGTTGCGTGATCTGTTTTTTCAGGGAGGTCATCGACCGGGTGGCGAATGAGTATCGGTTGCGCGTGAAAACCGTGCTCACTACCCAATTCGCCGACCATCCCGTCTATGAAATCGAATACCGCGGCGGGCCGCTGGCGTTTTTCCACCCGGGCGTCGGCGCTCCCCTGGCCGCCGCGCTCATGGACGAGATGATCGCCCATGGGTATTCCAAGTTCGTGGCCTGCGGCGGCGCGGGCGTGCTCGACCGGGAAGTGCAGGCCGGGAAGGTCGTCATTCCCCGGGCCGCGGTCAGGGACGAAGGCACGTCGTATCATTACGTGGCGCCCGCCCGTGAAATCGAGATCCCGCCGGCCATCATCGCCGCGCTCGAGACGAACCTGAAAGAGAAAGGCGTGCCCTTCGTCGCCGCCAAGACCTGGACCACGGACGCGTTCTTCCGGGAGACGGAGGCGCGGCGCGACCGGCGGCGGGCCGAAGGGTGCCTCACGGTGGAAATGGAATGCGCCTCCTTCGCCGCCGTGGCGCAGCACCGGAACGTTCTTTTCGGACAATACCTCTATGGAGGCGATAACATAAGCGGACCCGAGTGGGACGAGCGGGGATGGCGAACACACTCCGTCCGCGAGAGTCTGTTCTGGCTGGCGGCCGACGCGTGCCTGGCGCTGTGAGGTTTATTTGTAGAGACGCACGGCCGTGCGTCTCTACAATTGCAGCGCGGCTTTTCAGTGGAACGGATTCTCGCCTTGGTACAAGGTCCCCTTCGGAAGGTTGAAGGAAACATCGTCCACTCCAATCATTTTCAAAGCCGCGAAAAGCGATTTCCCGGCGTGCTTGAACGCGACGCCGGTGTGGTGCGGGAATCTTTTTTCGATAAGCACGTGGCGGTAAAAGCGCGCCATTTCCGGCACCGCGAAGACCGCGATGCTGCCGAACGATTTCGGATCGATGTCGAGGATTTCTCCTTCCGCCATGTACGAACGGAGCCGCGTATCGGCCGTGGACTGGAGCCGGAAAATCGTGATCTCTCCCGGCTTCATGCGGCCCTCAAGGGTGCCGCGGGTGATCTGCGGCTCCTTATCCGGCTCCATGAGCCGGTGCATGATGAGCTGGTATTTGATGGCGGGATTGATCATGCAGGACGAAGGCGTATTGCCGCAGTGAAATCCCATGAACAGGTCCGTCGGCGCGTAGCCCTTCGTTTCTTTTTTCATCTCCTCGAACATGTCGTGGGGAACGGTGTTGTTGATGTCGAGGATGGTCGCGGGGAGCCCGGTGGCGCAGGTCGCCATGTACTCGCTTACGGCGCCGTAGATGTCCGTCTCGCAGGCGGCGGGAATGCCGCGCGAGGCGAGCCGGGAGTTCACGTAGCAGGGCACGAAGCCGAAGTATTTTTCGAACGAGGGCCAGCACTTGTCGGCGAAAACGGCGAAGCGGGACGCGCCCAGGTTTTTTTCCATGAAGGTTTCCAGGGCGCACTCGAACTGCGCGAGCTTGTCCAGCATCTCAGGATACGTGTTGCCCGCGCCCAATTCCTTCGCCATGTCCCGGGCCTTGGCCTTGACGTCCGGGTGTTTTTCGGCGGAGAGGTACGCGTCGTAGAGATCGAGCTCGCTGTTTTCCATGATCTCGATTCCCAGGTCGTAGAGCGGCTTGATCGGGGCATTGCACGCCAGAAAATCCTGGGGGCGGGGCCCGAAGGAAAACACCTTGAGATGGTGAAGGCTTAAGACGATTCTCGCGGTCGGGAAAAACTCCTCAATTTTCCCGGCGAGCTCGTCGGCCGTGCCGACCGGATAGGAGGGAATGTGGGGCCGCAATTTCCGCAAGCCGACGTTGTAGGAAGTGTTGAGCATGCCGCAGTAAGCGTCGCCCCGGCCATTGATCAAATCGTTCTTGCTCTCTTCCGCCGCCGCCATGATCGCCGCCGGACCGTCGAATTTCTGCGCCAGCTGGGTGACGGGGCCTTCCGGCCCGAAATTCCCGAGGAAAATAACGAGCGCATTAACGCCGGCCGTTTTCGCCTCCCCGAGAATTTCCAAAACGTCTTTTTCGTTTTCGATGATCGTCTCGAATTCGAAGATCGGAATCTTTCTTTGCGCGCAGGCCGCCGCGAGTTTTTTCCTTCTTTTTTCCGCCAGCGTTTTGGGGAAGCAATCCCGGCTGGCCGCGACCAATCCCATCTTAATTTCGGACAGGTTATTCATTGCATGTCTCCTCGAATCATTTTGTTTGCCCGTAATACGAAGACTCACCGTGCTTGCGCAGGTAGTGCTTGTCGATCAATTCTTTTATCATCGGGGGGACGCCGGGATCGATCCGCAATGTCAGAAAGGCGATGCGGGCGAGCTCCTCGAGAATCACGCTGTTGTACACCGCCTTTTCGGGCGTCTCCCCCCAGGTGAACGGCCCGTGGCACGCGACCAGGACCATCTCGATTTCCCGGTGCGGAAACGAATTTTTTTCAAACGTATCGACGATCAGGTTTCCCGTTTCTTCCTCGTAATCGCCCTTGATCATTTCATTGCTCATGACGGGTGTGCACGGAACGGGACGCGTGCAGTGGTCGGCGTGAGTCGTTCCCAGGACGGGGATGGATTTCATGGCCTGGGCCCAGGCCGTGGCGTAGGGCGAGTGGGTATGAACCACCCCGGCTATCCCTGGGAATTTTCGGTAGAGCACCGTGTGCGTCTTGGTGTCCGACGAAAACTTGAGCGTCCCTTCGACGACCTTGTTGTCCAGATCCACCACCACCATGTCAGTAGGCTGCAGCTCGTCGTACGGAACGCCGCTCGGCTTGATGGCGAACATTCTCTTTTCAACGTCGAAGGCGCTCGCGTTTCCGAACGTGTATTTTATCAAATTCCGGCGGGAGAGCTCCATATTGCAGCGCCATGACCGCTCTTTCAATTCCCGATACGCCATGTCACCCTCCTTCACGCCCGGCCCGGCGCGTACAAGCCCTTCTCGATGAGGTCGGCCGTCGCGGAATATTTTTCATACAGCTTCCGATATATGGGCGCCTTTTTCGGGTCGGGAGCGTATTCCCGCTCGAATCCGTTCCCCATCGCCTTTTGGGCGTCGCGCAGGGAAGGATGGATGCCCGCGGCGGCCGCCGCGCACATGGCCGCCCCGAGGGCGCAGGCCTGCTCAGCCCGCGCGACCTTGATCTTTGTGTCGAGCACGTTCGCCAACACCTGCATGATGAAGGGCGATTTTTTCGCCACCCCGCCCAGGGCGATGACCTGCTTGATGGCGACGCCTTCCTCCCCGAAGCGCTCGTTGATTTTTTTCGCCCCGAAGGCGGTCGCCTCGACCAGGGAACGGTAGATCCGCGGGGCGTCGCTGCCCAGGTTGATGCCGGTGATTGCTCCCTTCAAGGATTGGTTCGCGAACGGCGTCCTTCTGCCGTTCATCCAGTCGAGGCTGACGAGATCCGTTTCCCCGGGCGGTATTTTTTCCGCCGCCGCGTTCAATTCCGGGATGATCCGATTTTCCAGGTCCGCCATTATGACGTCCGGCAGTTGTGATTTCTGAAGAAGGTTTTGTATCGGCCAGACGAGCAGGTTTTTAAACCAGGCGTAAATGTCGCCGAAAGCCGACTGCCCGGCCTCCATGCCCAGCATGCCGGGAAGCACGGATCCGTCGACCTGCCCGCAGATTCCCTTGATGAGCTTGTTTCCGATGTCTTCGAGCGGGGCGACGAGGATGTCGCAGGTCGACGTGCCGACGATCTTGCAGAGCGCGTACGGCTCGATTTCGCCCCCGACCGCGCCCATGTGCGCATCGAAAGCGCCGACGCCGACCGTCGTGCTTTCGCTCAACCCGAGGCGGTCCGCCCATTGGCGCGTTAACGTTCCCGCACTTTTATCATTGGTAAACGTGTCCCGGTACAGCCTGCTCCGCAGACCGGCAAGCAATGGATCGATGGAAACGAGAAACTTTTCGTCGGGCAGCCCGTCGAATTCCTCGTGCCACATCGCCTTGTGCCCGGCCGCGCAGCGGCTCCTCATCAACCGCAGGGGATCGGCGTCGCCCGTGAGCAGGGCCGGGATCCAGTCGCAATGCTCCACCCAGGAATGGGCGGCGGTCCGGACGTCTCCGTCTTCCCGCAGCACGTGCAGGATTTTCGCCCAGAACCATTCGGAGGAATAGACCCCGCCGACATATTTGGTGTAATCAACGCCCTTCCATTTTTTCGCCGCGGCGTTGATCTCTTCCGCCTCCCGGACGGCCGTGTGGTCCTTCCAGAGAACGAACATGGCGTTGGGATTGTCGCGGAATCGGTCGCGCAGGGAAAGCGGCGTGCAGGTTTCGTCCACGGCCACCGGGGTCGATCCGGTCGTGTCGATCGAGATGCCCTTCACGTTTTTCGCGATATCGGGACGACCGCCGATCGCTTTTTTAACCGTGACCTCGAGGCCTTCGACGTAATCGAGCGGGTGCTGCCGGAACCGGTTGTTCACCGGATCGCAGTACAGCCCCGATTTCCATCTATCGTAATAATGCACGGCGCTGGAAATTTCCTCGCCGCTTCCCGCGTCGACGACGATCGACCTGACTGAATCCGTGCCGAAATCGATCCCAATGACGTACTGTTCACCGTTCATCTTGTTCTCCGGGCCCTACTGTAACAGGGGACAGTGTGCGTGACAAGGGCATGGAGCACGGTTGCTTTCAAATACCGAATTTGATATTCTTCTTCAGGGTCGATTTCGAACGCGGGCCTAAAAAGCACTCTCTCGGATCCAGCCAGAACGACGGTTTCTTCGCGAAGTGGGGGAATATGACGCAGCTCCAATTATTCAACACAATGGGCAGAAAACTCATGCCCTTTGTTCCCTTGGTGGAAGGCAGTGTGGGACTCTACTGCTGCGGGCTGACTGTCTATAACTTCGCCCATGTCGGCAATCTGCGAGCCTACATTTTCGAGGATGTTCTGCGGCGCACGCTCGAGTACTCGGGCTTTCAGGTGAATCATGTCATGAACGTCACCGACGTGGGGCATTTGTCCGACGATGCCGATTCGGGCGAGGATAAGATGCTCAAGGCGGCGGTCGAGGCGGGGAAGACCCCGTGGGAAATCGCGGAATTCTACACCAAGGCCTTTTTCACCGATCTTGACAGCCTGAACGTTCTCATGCCGACGACGGTCTGCAAGGCCACGGACCATATCCCGGACATGATCGCCCTTATTCAAAGAATCGAGGCCAATGGCTTTACGTATTTTTCGGGGGGAAATCTCTATTTCGACATATCGAAATTCCCGGAGTACGGCAGACTGGCCCTCCTCTCCCTCGACGATCTCAAGGCCGGGTCGCGCATCGAGGTGGATAAAAACAAGAAAAACCCTCACGACTTCGTCCTCTGGTTCACTCAGTCCAAGTTCGAGCATCAAGCCATGCTCTGGGATTCGCCCTGGGGCCGCGGCTATCCCGGCTGGCACATCGAGTGCTCGGCCATGAGCATGAAATACCTGGGCGAGCAGTTCGATATTCACTGCGGGGGGATCGACCATATCCCGGTGCACCATACCAATGAGATCGCGCAGGCTGAGGCCGCCACGGGAAAAAAGTGGGTCAATTATTGGTTGCATAATGAATTCCTCCTTTTCGGGACAGAGAAAATGTCGAAATCGCTCGGGAATTTCGTCACCCTCACTACCCTGGGGGAGAAAGGCTATGCGCCCCTCGATTACCGCTTCTTCTGCCTGGGCGCCAGTTACCGGAGTCAACTCAAGCTCTCGGATGAAGGTCTTCAGGCGGCGAAGAACGGGCGCGCGGCCCTGAGTGAAAAAATCATCCTTCTGAAAGAGGATGCGGGAGGCGCCGAGGGCAACGCTAAAAGCGCCCCGGCCGCTTCCTTCCTTGCTTCTTTCGAAGAGCACATCGCCCTTGATCTCAACACTCCCCAGGCCTTGGGCGACCTCTGGGGCCTGCTCCGCGACGAGAAAGTACCCGCCGCCGACCGGCTGGCCGCCGCCTATGAGATGGACCGGGTCTTCGGCCTAGGCTTGAAAGAGACGGAGCGAGAGAAGGTGGACCTTGACGACGAGGTGATAGCGCTCGTGGAGGAGCGGGAGGCGGCCCGCAAGGCGAAAAACTTCGCCCGGGCCGACGAAATCCGGAAAATCCTCGAAGACCGCGGTATTGTGTTGGAAGACACTCCCCAGGGTGTCCGCTGGCGGAAAAAATAAAAAAAAAGACTGTAACAATCAAGCGATGCGGGCTGTTTTTTTATGTTGAAGAAGGGTTTCGACGAGAAGAGGTTTAACGCGGAGTACTCCCAACTCTTTCCCGTGATCTTTCGGGTCGCGTACCGTGTCACCGGGGATGTAGGCATTGCCGAAGACCTGTGCCACGAGGCGTTTATAAAGTATTACGAGCGCCACGAGCCGCTTCCGGACAGCAACCAGGCCAAGTACTGGTTGATTCGGGTGGTAAAGAACATGGCCCTCAACCACGAGAAGCGGAAATCGCGCGAGCGAAAAGCGCTTTCCAAGCTCGAGAAGATCACGCCGCAGTACGCTGAGTCGGAGGAGAAGCGGGTCGTGGAGGACGAGCTCAAGAGCTCGGTGCAGGAAGCTCTCAACAAACTCCCGCCGAAACTGAGGATGGTGCTCGTGCTCAAGGAGTACGGGGGCTTGAATTATCGTGAAATCGGGGCCATGCTTCAGATAAGCGAGGGAAACGTGAAAGTACGCGTTTTTCGAGCGCGTGAACAACTTGAAAAGCTGTTCAGGGGAAAGTGACGTATGAACAGGATTTCGTGTCCAAAAAACGATGTATTGTCCGCCTATTTCGACGGCGAGATCGGCAGTCCGTGGGACGCCGCGATCGCGGCGCACCTCGAGAACTGCGCGAGCTGCCGCGGAAAAATCTCGGCCTGGGAGGCCGTCTCCGGCCGCCTGCGCCGCGAGGAAGCGCCCGAGCTCGAGGAAGCGGCCCGCCGCGTCCGGCAGCGCATTGACCTCAGTATCGAGGAACGCGACGAATGCGTCGAATCGGCCTCGGTGGAGGTTCCCGTCAGGCGGAGCGAACACGGCCGGGAGGTGGAGCGGCTCGCCTTCTTCAGGAGGCAGGTCCTCCTGCCGGTGCCGGTTCTCGCCGGGGGGGTGGCGGCCATGTTCGTCCTGGTGGCGTCGCTCTTTTTCTTCGTCGGCAAGAACGGAAGCGAGCTCAGCCAGACCCGCGCCGAGCTTGAAAATCTGAAAACAATCCATGTCCAGTACAGGGTCCAGAACCGCGCCCAGCTTTTTGGAGTCATGAACACCCCCGGCTTTGAACAGGACGTGGTCTTCGAACTGCCCGACAACAATGCATTCAATGTCAGACAGCCCGAGGTCATTTACGTCACGGAGAGGAGATGACTCCTGTGCTGAAAGGCCTGTCAGCCGTCTGCATCTCGTTGTTCTCCCTCGTTCCCGGGTTCGCCCAGGACAAGGAAGACGTCAGCAATCCCGCCGTACAGCCGTACCTCTTTTCCGTCGCGCTCAAAGTCCTCGATCGGAACGCGGCGGTCACGGCGACGCAGCAAGCGAGCGTGGTGACGGTCTCCGGAAAACCGATCGGGATCAAACTCGACGGCCGAACAATCCAGGGTCTGATCGTCTTCACCGTCTACGCTGAAAAAAATCGGCCGACGGTCCTGCTCACCCAAGCCCAGCTTCTGGTCAAGAAGGACCAGAACGAGCAGGGCGAGTGGGTCACCATCCTTAAGTCAATTCCCTTCGCCCTCGGACAGGAGGTCGAGTTCTACCCCCTCGGGAAGGACAACTTCAACGCCAACAACCTTCTCTTTCAGCTGAAGATTGAGCGGTTCGAGGGTTCACTCCCGGATAAAACACCGTCGCCCGGCCCGGGGTCACCCCGGTGAGCGTGGGAAAAAAGGACGAGCGATCCGGAGCGCAGCAGCGAATCGCCTTTTACCAGCGCAAGGAATTTCCGCCTCTGGCCGTGTTCGGCGGATTTCTCGTCATCCTTCTCCTCTCCACGGCCTTTTCCGGAAGGCCGCCGTCCATCACCCGTGTCACCCAGGAGGACAACCTGGCCGCCGAGATCGTCACCATCACGGGCTCGCACTTCGGCGCCGCGGGTACGGGGGGCGAGGTGCGCATCGGCGACCTGGCCCTTGCCGACGCAAACTATTTGAGCTGGAATGACAATGAGATCGTCGTCTCCATTCCCCGCGAAATCTCCTCCGGCATCATTTACGTAGTGACCAAGGACGGTAAATGCCGCGGCGACATTTATATGAACGTGGACGAGATCCCGCGCCTCGCCTCCAACACGAGCCCCCTTATTGAATCGCTTTCCTCGACCAACGTCGCGCCCGGCCGCGTCGTCGTCGTCAAGGGCAAGCGCTTCGGCGCGGAGCGCGGGAACAGTCGCGTCTCTTTTTCGGAAATCGTCCCCGAGGGTCTCCGGGGGGAATCGCTCGGTCAGAGCGAGGTGCTCGTGAGCGCCTCCGACGCCGACGGCGATTACATTTCCTGGAGCGACAACGAGATTCACGTTCGTGTTCCCGACGGCGCCAAAACCGGACCGGTGATGGTGGTCACCGGCAAGGGCGAGAGCAATAACGTGCTCGTGAGGGTCATGTCGCCGGTGGGGCGGCGCGAGTACGGCGGCCGAACGAGGTACCGGCTGCGCTTCGACGCGCGCGTGTCCTGTGATGCGGCCGAAGCGCCGAACCGGCTTCGGCTCCTCGTTCCGCGGCCCGTCGACTGCCCCGAGCAGCGCGGATTCAAGGCGTTCCTGAAACCGGGCGAACCTCTCGCCGCGCCGCCGGCGGGCCCGCTCGAGATCACGCTCACCGACCTCGCCCCCGGAGGGGATGAGTCCGTTTCCGTCGAATTCACGGTCGACCGGTATTCGGTGACCACGGAAATCGATCCGGGGCTCGTCGTCGATTACGATCGCACCGCGCCGTTCTACCGGGCCTTTACCGGCGACGACGCGTCCCTGGCGCCTTCTCACCCGGCGCTTCCCCCTCTTCTGCGCGAGGCGGCGGGCTCGGAAAAGAATCCCTATCTCGCGGCGCGGAAAATCTACGACTTCGTCATCGACCGGTTTACGCCGGAGGAAACGCCCGCCGTTCCGATATCGCCTGTCGCCGTTCCGAACTGGTACGCCGTCTGTGTTGCGAAAACCGGCGGACCGTTCGTTTACGCCTCGCTTTTCGCCTCGCTCGCGCGAAAGGCGGGCATCCCGGCGCGGCTCGTCGCGGGCTACCTCGTCGACGCGCGGGGCGCGGCGAATCCCCATTACTGGAGCGAATTTTTCCTTGAGGATTTCGGGTGGGTGCCGGTCGATCCGTACCTGGGCGAGGGGAGAACGTCGGAGCCGCCCCCGAGCGGCGGCGACCGCCGGAATTCCTATTTCGGCGACCTCGACAACCGACACATCGCCTTCGCCAAGGGATATTGCTCCATCGACAAAAGCGAAGCGCAGGCGCGAATTGCCGTCCGGCCGGGAGTCGTCGGCTTACAGCCCTTCTACGAGGAAGCGAGCGCCGGGATCAAGAGCTACACGTCCTCCTGGCAACCTGTCACCGTGATCGAGATGAAATGACTCACGGTTTTCAACCTGAGTTGAGGAGGACACGGAGCACACGGAGGAAATGGAGATCACGGAGAGGGGAAATAGGGAAATAATGGAAATGAAATTCCGCCGACCTTTTTCCATTTTTTACCTCCTCCTCCGCGTGCTCCTCCTCTCTCCGTGGACTCCGTGTCCTTCTTTCCTGTCCACCTTTTCGGTTTTCTTTGATTGACAATGGCTTCCCGGCCTCCTATACTATTGATGAGAGCATCCCCGTGGAAGGTAGTATGTCCAGCCCCTTGCAGCTTTCATTGGTCAATTTCAAAAAAGGTTCGTACATCATTGTCACGGGCAAGCAGAAGGCCGATTATTTCTATATTATCCGGTCGGGCAAAGTGCGCGTCAGCCGGGAAGCCGAAGTCGTAGAGGAGGAAGGCGGCAATGTGATGGGGCCCGGCGACTTCTTCGGCGTCATTTCGACCATGTCCGCGCACAGCCACATTGAAACGGCCATGGCCCTCACGGACGTGTCCCTCATCTCGGTCCATCGCGATCAGTACGGCCTGCTGATTGAAAGAAACACGCCGCTCGCCATCAAGATCATCATGAGTTTCTCCCAGAAGATGCGCCACCTGGACGAGGCGCTCACCCGGCTCACCTTCAAGAGCACCGCCGCCATCGATCCGGTTCACCTGTTCAACGTGGCGGAGTACTACGCCCGCCAGAACATGTACAACCTGGCCTATTACGCCTTCAACCGCTACATTCAGTACTGTCCGAGCGGCGGCAATATCGCCCTGGCCAAGGAGCGGATGGCGAAAATCCACCCCTATGCCAAGGTGCCGCACCTCAATCCCAATCCGGCCGATTTCAACCGCACCTATCCCAAGGACAGCATGATCTGCAGTGAAGCCGAGCCGGGCAAGGAGCTCTATATCATCCAGCGCGGCTCGGTGAAGATCTCCAAAATCGTCGACCAAAACGAGGTGATGCTCGCCATCCTCAAGAACGGCGACATCTTCGGGGAGATGGCCCTCCTCGAGAACATGCCGCGCTCGGCCTCGGCTATCGCCCTCGAGGACACGTCGCTTCTCGTGGTCAACAAGGCGAACTTCCAGCGCATGGTCCAGACCCAGCCGCAACTCATCTCGAAGCTCACCACCCTCCTCTCGGAGCGGCTCTGGTTCATCTATAAGCAGCTCGCCAACGCCCTCATCGCCGACCCGATCGGCAAGATCTACGACGCCCTTCTCATGCAGTTGGAGAAGAACCGGGTGACGCTGGTGGCGGGCCAGGAATACACCTTCGACTTCGGGCCCAAGGAGCTCATCAACCTGGTCGGCCTGCCGGTCAACCAGGCGCCCGCTTTTACTCAGAAGCTTTTCGAGAACAAGAAGATGAAGGTTCAGAACGGCAAAATCACGGTCACCGACCTCGACGAGATCAAGCGCCAGGCCGACTATTACAAAAAAATGGAACAGATCGAGCGCTCCCGCCGCCAGGGATCCTTCCAGAACCGGTAAACTACTCTCCAAGCTCCTCGCCCGAAGGAATTTATACAGAAGCCGGGAAAACAGGAATCCAAGAAAAAAAATATGGCAGAGGTTTGGGCCAAAAATAACATTGGTTCTAAACTATACCGGATTATATTCAAATATCATTCGTATTCCTCATTTTTATCCTACCTTTTCCTGGGTTCCTTTTTTCCTGGTTTCCTTAGAAATTTTTTTCAATTCACGGCTTCCTGCTTGTGTTTTTGTGGAAGCGTGTTAGAATTTAACCATAAGTCCATTACAGGAGGTGTATAGATGAACGGTGGAATGATCATCGTGGAGAAGGCGCGGGGGACCGTCCGATTCTTCTCGCCCGACGGCCGGGAGGTCCTCACGCGGATGAACGGCTTGGAAGTGCCCATCGACAAGCTCTTTTCCGGACTCACCCTGGAGGACGCGGTGGCGGATGCGAAGCGGTTCGCCGAGGGCGCCCTCAGCCAGAAGGTTCAGCAGAAGATGCGCGGGGTCTCCTGCCGCCCGGTGGTGTCGGACGTGGCCGTGCGCTACCGGATCAAAATGGGGTTCGGCCGCGGCCGGGCGCACCAGCGGGAGCTCGCCTTCGAGCCCGGGGAGCAGATCGTGCGCAAGGGCGATTTCGGCCGTGAGTTTTTCTGGGTCAAGGACGGTCTGGTCGAGGCCGACCGGGTCGTGTACGCGCCGGGGACGGTGTTCGGCCGCGCGGCCCTGAACGACTGCGTCCGCAAGTCGGACGTCTTCGCCAAAACCAGGGTCAGGCTCATTGCCATCGACAAGGACCATCCGGACCTTCGCAACAAGCGGCCCGTGATTGTCAAGAAGTTCTACGAGGAAGGAAGGAACATCCACCGGGTGCGGCCGCACGCGCACCTGGACCGGATCTGCATATAATAAAGAAAATATCGCTCGGCACGAGGAGGCGGACCGGCGCTGCCGATCCGCCTCCTCCACGATTTTTTCTCCTCACCAAATATAATTTCCGCAACTGAAAGCTCGTTTTCGACGACGGCAAGGCGCCCGTCATCTTTTACATCGAGGACAACGTCGCCGTTCACGGCTTCTTTTCCATTTTTAACGTTTTTTTCACGACGATTACCGAATCATTAACGACAACCTCATTCGCTTTCCGATCCTGAAAGGATACATTTTCATCGTGAATTGAAGGAATGTCGGATGAATTCTTCGGGGCTTTTCTCGATTGTGCCGTTTCGCAGGCGGGCGGTTTTTCCGTCGGCAACTCATGATCCGAATGCTCTATTCCGGGGGCGCGGGAAAGGGGGGCGGGCATGTTGACTATCCTGGTCGTCGCTCTCGTGACGGCCGTTTCGCTGCTGGTATATTTGGTATTTTTCATTTTCGGCGATGCGGGGAGGAACACCGCGAGCGAGCGCCGCGACGGGCGCCGGGTTCCGCCCGCCAATCGCTGAATCGGCTTTTTCGCGTAATTTCGTAGACGCGCTCTTCCCGTCATGGTCGTCCGTTTATCCCGTCGTCTCCCTCATCGGTTTTCTCCTTCTCTTCCTCTTGGGGCGGTTGAATGATCTGCGATGGAGCCGACGCCTCCGCCAAACGGTAGCCGACGCCCGGTTCGGTGAGGATGATCTTCGGCCGCGCGGGGTCTTTTTCGAGCTTGCGCCTGAGCTGGAGCACGTACACCCGGAGATAGCTCTCGTCCGGCTCGACGTCGGGGCCCCAGAGTTCCTTGAGGAGCTGGTCGCGGGTGACGATTTTTCCCGCGTGACGGGCGAGGTGGCGAAGGAGAGAGTATTCGGTGGGCGTCAGCTTGATTTCCTCGTCCCCGCGGAAGACGAGCCGCCGCCCGAAGTCGATCCCGATACCGCCGGTACGAAAAACTCCTTCTCCGGGGGTTTCCGTGCGGCGGCGCAAGACGCCCCGGATGCGCGCCAGTAGCTCGCCCATGCCGAAAGGTTTGGTGATGTAGTCGTCCGCTCCGGCGTCGAGGAGGTCGATTTTGTCCTTCTCGGCCTCATGGATGGAGAGGACAATGACCGGCGTCTCGCTCCAGGCGCGCAGGTCCGTAAGGGTCTGGAGCCCGTTTTTATCCGGCAATTCCAGGTCGAGGATGACGAGGTCCGGGTGCGCGTCCGCGACCAGCCGCAGGCCCTCGTCGGCCCTCACGGCGTCGATCACGGCGTACCCGTGCGCCTCCAGACTCAGGCGGAGCATGCGCCGGATCTGGAGCTCGTCGTCGATGACGAGGATGAGCGGCCCCTTCGCCTTCATGGTACGCTCCCGACCGGCCGCACGGGGGGCGGGGAGACGGGCAACACGATGCGGATCTCCGCCCCTCCGCGCGCTCCGTTCGCGGCCGCGATCGTTCCGCCGTGCGCCTCCACGATGCCGCGGCAGATGGACAACCCCAAACCCAGCCCGCCCGCAGCCGCTCCCGCGCCGCGTTCGAATTTTTTGAACAACCTCTTTTCGGACTCCGGCGGCCACCCCGGCCCGTCGTCAGCGACCGTGACCGTGATGACGTCGATATCCGCGCGGGCCATGATAACGACGCGCGCCTTTAGGCCGGCGTAGAGAAAGGCGTTGTGGAGTAGATTAACGAACACCTGCTTCATGAATTCGAAGTCGAAGGCGCAGGCCGGGAGATCGTCGGGAATATCGAGCGAGATGCCGACTCCCTCGTCGAGGGAACGGATGGCGGCGTCGACAAGGTCGCGCAGGTCGTAGGGTCGTTTTTCCAGCTTGAGAAAACCCGAATCGATGCGGCTCATGGAAAGGAGATTGGAGAACAGGCGGTTGAGCCGGTCCCCCGCCTGCCGGATCTCCGCGTACAGGGCGTGCCGCGTCTCAGGGCGGCCGTCCACCGCCTCGTCCGCCAGGCTGGAGGCGGCGCCCGCGATCGCGGTGAGCGGCGTGCGCAACTCGTGGGAGATGAGGTTGAATAATGTCCGGTAGAGCCGTTCGGACTCCTCGCTTAAGCGCGCCGCCTCGCTCCTGCGCAGGGAGGCGTCCCGCTCGAGGGCGAGCGCGACCAGGGAGGCGGCGCCGCGCAGGAATTCTTCGCTTTCGAGATCGAACCGACGGCGGCCGTCGACCTTGACACCGATGACCCCGAGCGGCCCGGCCGGCGGGCCGAGCGGAGTGAACCGGAGGGGGGAGGCGTCGCCGGGAGCCGCGGGGGCGCCGATTTCGAAGGCCGCCCGAGCGGCCTCCTTCTCTTCGCCGGAGAGCGCGAGCGTGCTGGCTTCATGCCGGATGAGGCGTCTCTCGTCTCCGGCCGACGGGTCGGGCAGGAGAAGTACGGTCCGGCTCTTGCAGAAGCGGTCGAGGCATTCCACCGCGGCGCGCGCGATCCCGTCCCGGTCGACCGCCCGGCCGAACTCGCGCGACAGGCCGTAAAGCGCCGAAAGGCTCTTCTCCGTCCGTTCCATGACGTGCTCTCTCACCCGCAGGCGCGAGGTCAGTCCGCCGATGAGCACGGCGTTGACAAGGTAGATGACGAACATGAACGCGTCCTCGAAACGCGCGATGGTGAAGGTGTGGAGGGGCGGGATGAACAGGAAGTTCCAGAGGAGGGCGCTCATCGCCGCCGCGAGAACGACCGGCCCCACGCGGAGAAACAGCGCCCCGAAGGAGATGAACAGGAGGTAGAAGAGGGCGATCGAGCGGTAGCCGACGGCCGGGGCGAGGAGCAGGTTGAGCACGGTGACCGCCCCCGTCGCCGTCAATGCGAGGGCGTACTCGACGAGGGGAATTCCGAACCTGACAGTGGGCGGCATCCGCCCCGTACCGGAACGCGCCGAGGCCGGGCTCGGAAGGAGGAGCAGGCGGAACGGGTGTTCGCCGTAAAGCAGGTCGCGGACCGGGCTCGCCAGGCGCGCGGTCACGCCGCGGCGGGTTTTCCCGAGCATGACCATGGCGATGTCGTTTTCGACGGCGAACTCCGAGACGGCGCGCCCGACGTTGGCCGACGTGACGACGGCGAACTCGGCGCCGAGCCCGCGGGCCAGGGAGGAGAGCTCCAGGAGGCGGCCGGAGGCGGGCGCGAGCCGCTTCCCGGGGCGCTTGACGTGGAGTACGACGAGGCGCGCCCCGCCGCGCCCGGAGACGGCGGCCGCCTCGCGGATGAGGTACGCGGCGGCCGACTCTTCGCTCACGGCCACGAGGTCGGCGGCGGGACGATCGAAAACTGGACGTATGCGCGAGCCGGGATTCATTTCGAGATTATACTCAATCGTTTTTGATTTGTCATACCGAGATTTGAATAAATCTCGGTATGACAAAGAATTATAATCGGGAACACCCGACAAAGCGTAGCTTTGCGTGTATAACGTACTTCAGTCTCCGCGGGGTTGCAAGTGCGTTCTTGAAAATTTTTTATCTTACCCGATGTAAATTTCTTCCTTCGGCCGCCGGACTATCGTGCGGTTCTCGTTTTTTACCAGGGCGAAACCGAGGGTGAGCGGACCCGCCCTCCCGATGAACATGGCCAGGGTGAGAAGGAGCTTACCCGTCACGCTTAAGGAGGCGGTGATGCCGGTGGACAGGCCGGTGTTGCCGAGGGCCGAGGCGATCTCGAACAGGATCTGGAGGAAGGCGGCGTGGGGCGCCTCGGTAACCGTCATGACGAGGAGGTAGAGCACGATGACGACGCAGAACCAGGCCGCCACCCCGACGGCCTTGCCCACGGCCCCGTTGCCGATTTCACGCTTGCCCGCCAGGATCACCGGATTTTCCCGTCTCTTGAGCTGGGCCAGGACGAACATGACGAGGACCGCCAGGGTGGTGATCTTGATGCCGCCGCCCGTCGATCCCGGCGCGGCGCCGGTGAGCATCTGGACTATTATGAACGTCTGGCTCGCCGCGGACATTTTCCCGATGTCCATGGTATTGAAGCCATCGGTGGTCTCCGCGGAGATCGCCTGGAACAGCGAGCGCTCGACCCGCTGACCGGCGGTCGTACCGGCCGGCCACGGTTCGGAAAGGAAGATGATCGAGGCGCTCGTGAAGATCATAACGGCCAGACCGAAAAAGACGATTTTGGAGTGAAGGGTGAGGCGGACCCGTCTCTCCCCTCTCACCACCGACCTGATGAAACGCAGAATATCGTAGATGACGATGAATCCGACGGCGCCTAATAACGAAAGCGAATCAATGGCAAGATTCACGGGCAGGCTGTCCCGATATTTCATCAAACTATCGGGGAAAATGGTAAATCCGGCCGTGCAAAAGGCGGAGACGGAATGGAATACTGCCGCGTAGGCCGCCTGGGCCGGTGGAAAATCACCGCTCCATGAGAAAAACAGGACGACCGCTCCCGCCGTTTCGATAACGAGGGTGCTCAGTACCACCAGCGCGGCGAATCCGAGAAAATTATTCGGCCCGAACCCGGCCATCCCCTCGCCGGCAACGACCTGGGAGGCGAGGGAGTGCTTCCGGTTGAAGAATCGCAGCATGATGATGACCAGCGCCATGTACCCGATGCCGCCGACCTGGAAGGTCAAGAGGAGGACAATTTGGCCGAATAGGCTGTAATACGATCCGACGTCCACCGTCACCAAGCCGGTCGTCGAGATGCCGGAGAAAGCCGTGAACAGGGAATCGACGAAAAACTGCGGCTCCCCGCTACGCGAGGAAACGGGCAGGCTCAGAAGAATCGCGGAAACGAAAGCGATGGAAAAGTAGCCTATCACCAGGACGCGGAGGGGAGTCAAGATCTTCCGGGGTTTCGCCGTCTGCAGCACGACATAATAATAAATCCCCGGACGCCTGAAAGTAAATTGAAGCCCGGTTAACGGCGGTCCCCGGTTGATGAGGAAAGCGTTAGTTTTTCGCGTATTCCCGTTAATTTCGCGTTAAAAATCTCCGCCCGAAGCTACTTCAGCTCCCCGCGCTCCTTGAGCCGGGCCAGCAATTGCCCGCGGCTGATGCCGAAGCGGCGGGCTAGATCGATGGCGTAGCTTTGGCCTTCGGGCGGACCGGCCACGATCTTGAAGGTGGGCGTAATCTTGAAGGCTTTCTTCCCGTCCGGCGCGTCTTTCGCCTCCGGATCCTCCTCCTTTTTCACGAGCGCGACGAGGCTGAAGAGAAGGCTGTCTCCCTTTGTTCCCTTGTTGATGCGTTCGATGTTGGCGGCGAGCTGGTGGAGGTGAGTGGTGTAAAGGGCGCGCGCGCCCATGAGGCGCAGGACGCGCACCAAATCGACGGCCAGGAACAGGCTCTCTCCCATGCTCGTCGAGGAAAGGGTCTCGTTCAAGAGCACGAGACTCCCGCGCGTGGCCTTGCCGAAGAGGTCGCGCAGGCGCTGTGCCTCCTCGCCGAAGCGCCCCGTCCCCCGCTCCAGCTCCTCCTTGGCCGGGTAGTGAGTGAAGACGTTGTCGGCGATGCTCAACTCGGCGCGGTCGGCCGGCACGAACAAGCCAACCTGGGCCATGATTTGCGTGAGGCCGACGGCCTGTAGAATCGTCGTCTTGCCGCCCCGATTGGGCCCGGTAATGATGGCGATGCGGCCTTTTTCCCCCAGGGTGAAATCGTTGTGGACGATGGAGGCGGCGGCCTCCTTCTCCCTGCCGGGCGCGCCGTGGAGGAGATGGATGGCGAGGTTGATGTTGTAGAGATTGTTGGCGCCGAAAACCCGCTTCTCCCCGTCGGTGAGGGCTGGGCGCGTCATGGGCGCGCCGTGTGTGTTCAGAAAATTGATCACCTGGACCGCGCCCAGGTAGAAGACGAAGTCTTCCTGCAGCTTGATGAAGAGCCGGCTGTTGATGCTGATGAAGTCCTTGAGCGCCTTGGCGAGGGGCCGGATCGTCTTCCGCATGATCTCGGCGATGTCGCGGAAGATCGGAATCATGAGGGGGTTGGCGTACACGCTGGAAGCTTCGCCGCGAGGTTCGGATTCCGTGGGCGCGGTGTGCAGCGGCGCGATGCCCTTGAATTCGCCCTTCCCGACGAGCTTGTCGTAGAACGGACCGCCCGTGAACTTTTTACTGTTGACGGAGATGAGGGCGGCCTCGAACGGGAGCAGCCCCGCGTTCAGGTTCACTCCCACGGTGATGCTCTGCAGGCGATTGACGGTGACCAGGAGTCCGGGGAGCTCCTTCTCGAGTTTCCGGTAGGTCGGGTCCTTGCCGATGTCCTCCACGAGAGTGCGCAGCCTGGTCAGGCCCGCCGAGTGGAGTCCGGGGAGACCGGAGAAAGCCTTGCCCAGGTCGGTGACGCAGCGAATGTAGTGCTCAAGCTCGCGCAGGCGCCAGATCACCTCCACCAGGTCGGACCAGTTCTCCTGGTTCTGGTGAGAGGTGTAGTAGCGCATCTCCGAGAGCACGGGCATCAGCGATTTCCAGCAGTCGACGAGAACGGGGCAGTTGATGAGGTCCTCGATCACGTCGAGGCGGTATTCGATCGTCTCCGTGTCCTGGCACAAGTGCCGGAAGACGTCGGCGATGAGGCTTTCGCTCTTGGGATCGGCCGCGATGAACTGCACGAGTTTTTGCACGTCCAGATCGGCGGCGCTCTGCGGCTCGAGCGGCAGGGTGGGGGACTTCTGGCGGGTCTTGGGCCACAGCAGGCTGAAGGCGAGGGTGATGGGTTCATTGACGGTTTCGGCTTCCATATCGCTCCTAAAGATATTAATTATAGACGCTCCCGGACAATATTGCCAACCGTGAAGAAGGCTTTTCGTGTATCCACGGACAAGAGTAGGGAGCCACCGATCGCACCGATGAAGACTGATAGCACCGATGAGGGAATAAAATACGAAGAAATACGGATGGTGAAAAAAGGGTTTTTTTGGGACGGACTGCCGTGCGCCCAACAATTGCGGCCTACAATACATTGTGGGGGGATGCTGTAGTACCGGTGAGACTTTCGCTGGTATCCCGGGGGGCGAGACGCCCCCGCACCCTTTTTCGGCCTTCCTTTTCTATTCGGGTCATCAAAGCCTACGAGCGTTCGAAGGAGCTTGGAAAACAACTGCTGTCTTCCGATAGGAAAATATGGAAAGAAAAATGAAAGACGATGCACGATGCGAACCGTATCAACCGCGGCTTATCGAAGAGTGCGTTTCGCTTTTTATTTCGGTGTTCAACTCGCCGCCCTGGAACGACCAATGGACTCAGGAACGCGCGCGGTCGTGGATGGCGCGTCTTTCTTCCGAACCGCCCTTTCGCGGCTTCTGCGCCTTTTCCGGCGAGCGCCTCGTCGCAGCGTGCCTGGGCCGGCTGGAAATGTGGTGGCGCGGGGAGGAATATCACATAGAGGAAATGTTCGTAGCGGCGGACGCGCAGGGGAAGGGGATCGGTTCGCGCCTTCTCGCATTCGCGGAATCGGAGTTGAAAAAGGAAAACGTCGCGGCCGTTACCCTCGTCACCGGACGGGAGATCCCCGCGAAAACGTTTTACGAAAAGAATGGTTTTTACGGCGTCGAGAACCTGACGTTCATGAAAAAAAGTTATAGCCGCTTTTCGCGACGGCACCGCCTGGCGGAGAGAAAAAACATTCCGCCCCTCGGCCCGGCCGGGCGAGGGGCGGATTTTTTCAAAAGAAAACGGAATGCGATGAATGCCGGCCAGGGTGCGGATCGCGACCAGGCATTTTCTCAGATTGTCCAGCTGGCGACAGGGAAGGTCGAAGGCGCTCCCCTTTTTGAATATCGTCACCCTAAACATGACCCAACGGGCGAGAGTTCCGTCAATGGCAAAGCGTATGAGTTGACTTTTCACGGGTTCCTCACTACTCATTGAGGGTATGGAAAACCGTGAGATCGCGGCCGCGCTCGCCCTCATCGCCGTGTACAAGGAACTGGCCGGGGAAAACGCGTTCAAGACGCGCGCCTTTGAAAACGTGGCGCGCGCCGTGGAGGGGTTGGCTGAGCCGCTCGCGGCCCTTAAGGGGCAGGGCCGCCTGCGCGAGATCCCGGGCGTGGGGGAGAGCATCGCCGGGGTGATCGCCGAGCTCGTCGATACGGGCGCGAGCGCCGAGCTCGAGAAGCTGCGAAAGGAAATTCCCGGAGGCCTCCTTGAGATTCTGGAGCTCCAGGGCGTCGGTCCCAAGAAGGCGCGCGCCCTGTGGCACACCCTCGGGATCACCACTCTCGATGCGCTCGAGGAGGCGTGCCGCTCGGGCGCGGTGCGCGAGCTCGACGGGTTCGGGGCGAAGAGCGAAGAGAAAATCCTGGCCGCCGTCGAATTCAAGCGGACGAGCTCCGGCTTCTTCCTGTACGACCGGGCGTACGAGCTGGCCGGTGAAATCAAGGAGCGGATCGAGGAGTCGGGCCTGTGCCCGCTCGTCGAGGTCGCCGGGTCCCTGCGGCGCGGCAAGGACACGGTCAAGGACGCCGACATTCTGGCCGTCTTCGCGTCGGAGGAAAGCGTCCCCCCCCTGCGGAAACTGATCGTCGGCCTGGCCGATCCCAAGCCGGGGAAGCCCGGGGAGCGCGACGTCATCGGCGAAGGCGACACGAAGGTCTCCGTCCGCCGGCGGGGGCTCCAGGTCGATGTCCGTCTCATTCCGAAGAAATCCGCCGCCTGCGCCCTCCAGTACTTCACCGGCTCCAAAACGCACAACACGCAGTTGCGAAGCCTGGCCAAGGCCCTCGGATACAAGGTAAACGAGTACGAAATATCCGGAGGATCCGGTGAGGCGGGAGAGAAAAAATCGATGTTTCCCGAAAGCGAGGAGGATCTCTATCGGACACTCGGGCTCGATTGGGTGCCTCCCGAGCTCCGCGAGGGGGAGGGTGAGATCGAGGCGGCGCGGGAGCACCGCCTTCCCCGGCTCGTGGCGCTCTCCGATTTCCGGGGACTCATCCATTGCCACACCACCGGCTCCGACGGCGCACTTTCCCTGGGCGAGCTCGTCGCCGAGTGCCGCACGCGCGGCCTCGAGTACCTCTGCCTGAGCGACCACTCCCCGTCGGCCGCCTACGCGGGCGGGCTCTCGCCGGAGGACCTCGCGCGCCAGGCGGCCGAGGTCGAGGCCCTGAACAAGGCGCACGCGCCGTTTCGGATCTTTCACGGCACAGAGAGCGACATCCGCGCCGACGGGAGCCTCGATTACCCGGCGGCCGTGCTCGACCGGCTCGATTTCGTCATCGGCGCCGTGCACTCCAGGCTCGTCATGCCCAAGGCCGAGGCCACCGAGCGGCTGTGCCGGGCGATCGCCGATCCGCACCTGACCATCCTCGCCCATCCCTCGGGCAGGCTCCTTCTCCAGCGCGAGGGCTACGAGTACGACTCGGAGCGCGTCCTCGCCGCCCTCGCCGAGCACGGCGTGGCGCTCGAGCACAATTGCCACCCGGCGCGCTTCGATCCCGACTGGCGGCTCCTGAAAAAGGCCGCCGCGCTCGGCATTGTCGTGTCCGTCGATCCCGACCTGCACTCGTCGGACGGCTTCGACCACCTCGCCCTGGGCTGCCTCATGGCGCGCAAGGCCTGGCTCGGTCCGCGCCACGTGCTCAACTGCCTGTCACGGGAGGAAATCGATGAGTACTTCAAAAAGAGAAAAGAGCGCCGGCGCGTCCGACGCTGAACGCGCGCGGAAGATCCTCGCCGTCCTCAGGAAGGTCTACCCCGACGCGCGGCCGCTTCTCGACTACCGCTCGCCCTGGGAGCTCCTCATGGCCACCATCCTGGCCGCCCAATGCACGGACGAGCGGGTCAACCGGGTGACCCCGGTCCTCTTCGCGAAATACCCCGGTCCGGCCGAGCTCGCCGCCGCGCGGATCGAGGAGCTCGAGGAGATCATCCGGCCCACGGGTTTCTTCCGCAACAAGGCGAAACTCATGCGCGAAGCCTCCCGCGTTCTGCACGAGGAACACAACGGCAGGCTGCCGGACACGATCGACGAGCTTACGACGCTCAAGGGAGTGGGACGCAAAACGGCCAACGTCATCATCGGCCACAGTTACGGCAAACCGGCCATCGTGGTGGACACCCATTTCGGCCGCGTGACCGGCCGTCTGGGACTCACGACCGAAAAAGATCCCGTAAAGATCGAGCGCGACCTGCGGGCGCTCGTCCCGGAACCCGACCAGACGGTTTTTTCCGACGTCGTCAACTGGCACGGACGGTACCGCTGCAAGGCGCGCAAACCCCTCTGCCTGCAGTGCGAGATCGCCGCGCTTTGTCCCTTCCCGGACAAAACCACTGCCTGACGCGGAAAGAATTTATGAGGAAGCCAGGAAAAAGGGAATCCAGGAAAAGAGAGAAATAAAGAAAATAATGAGGTAAATGCAGATTGCATTAATTCGCATCGTTATCCAATATGTAGCTACCCGCGTCGGCTCTTGAAAAACCACACATTCACTTTCTGCTTTCCCTTTCCCGGTTTCCTCACTTCCTGGTTTCCTTATAAATTCTTCTCAATTGAAGCCATGCGGAATTCCCGTTTCTATCCGGCAAATCGATTCGCGCCAGTTTGATTTGCAAAGAGGCCCCGCGGAATAGTATAATTTTATCAGTCGATGAAAAGGTCGGTGATCGACTTTATCGGACGCCGCCAAGGAGGTGACATGCCCCCCGGTCAGATCGAAATTCTCATGATCGAGGACAATCCGAACGACGCGGAACTCGCGATGTATGCCCTGCAAAAAAACCGGCTCGCGAACCATATCGTCGTTTTGCGCGACGGCGCCGAGGCGCTCGACTACCTGTTCGACGAGGCCGCCCGGGAGCGGGATGCCGCCGCGGACGCCCCCAAGCTCATCCTGCTCGATTTGAAACTTCCCAAGGTCGACGGGATCGACGTGCTGCGCCGGCTCAAGAGCGACCCGCGGACGAAGAGCATCCCGGTGGTCATGCTCACCTCCTCGCGCGAGGAGCGCGACATTGTCAAGAGCTACCAGCTCGGCGTCAACAGCTACATCGTCAAGCCCGTTGACTTCGACCAGTTCACCAAGGCGGTGCAGGAAATCGGATTGTACTGGCTGCTCCTCAACGAGCAGCCGCATCCTCGGGGGGGGGGATGAATCGAACGGCGGGAAACCGGGATCCGACGGCGGATCTTTCCCGGAGGAAATCATGCCCGTTCCATTGAGCGTACTCATTCTCGAAGACCGGCAGACCGATCTCGATATGATCGTCTACGAGCTTAAGCGGGCCGGATTCGATCCGCTTCTCGCCCACGCCGTCGACGCCGCGGAATACGCCTCCCGCTTGAATCCCCGCCTCGACGTCATCCTGGCCGATTACAGCCTGCCCCAGTTCGACGCCCTCGCGGCGCTGAAGATCCTTCAGGAGCGGAACCTGCACACTCCGTTCATCGTCGTCACCGGCAGCATCAGCGAAGAGGCGGCAGTCGCCTGCCTCAAGGCTGGCGCCACCGATTACCTCCTCAAGGACCGCCTGGCGCGGCTGGGGCCCGCCATCACCCAGGCCCTGGCGGCCCGGAAGAACCTCGAGGCCAAGCTGGCGGCCGAAGATGAGATTCGGCGGCGGAACCGCGAGCTCACCGTTTTGAACCGCGTCATCGCCGTATCGACCGAGAGCGCCGACGAGCACGTGTTCCTGCAGACCGCCTGCGACGAGCTCGCAGCCGCGACGGGCGCGCTGTGTGTGCTCGCCTTCGTCGCCAATTCCGAGCATACCCGGTTCTCGGTCATCGCCGAGCGGGGAGCCGAGCCGGGCGTCGCGGGCCGGAAATTGTCCTCCACGCAGGATCCCATGGGGCGATTACTGGCGAACCTCTCCGAGATCCTTGTGCTGAACGACGCGGATGCGTCCGGCGGCGCCCTCCGTCGGCACGGCAGTCTTTTCCCTCCCGGTACTTCCGCGGCGGCTTTGTTCCCCATCCACGTGGAAGGCGCGCCAGCGGGAGGACTCGCGCTCACCAGCCGCGAGAGCGGACATTTCACGGATGAGCACGTCGCCTTCGTGCGCAGCGTCGCGGACCAACTTTCCAACGCCCTCTCCCGGGTGGCGCTCGAGCGCGAGCGGCTTCGTCTCATCGCCGCCATTGAACAGGCGATGGACGCCGTCGTGCTCCTCGACACCAAGAATGTCATCAGCTACGCCAACCCGGCGTTCGAGCGGGTGAGCGGGTACGGGCGGGAAGAGGCGCTCGGCCGGCTTTTCCCCTCGCTGTTCGGCGCGCCCCAGGAGTCTGAGTTGACCCGCATCCTGGCAAACGTGGTGCGGCGCAAACGTGAATGGCGCGGCCGCCTGGAGAATCGGAAGAAGACGGGAGAGGTGTACACCGTCGACATGAGCATATCCCCCATCCGCGACAAGTCGGGGACGGTGGTGAGTTGCGTGAGCGTCCAGCGCGACATCACCGAGGAGCTCGCCCTCGAGGCGCGCTTCCGCCAGGCGCACAAGATGGAGGCGGTGGGGCGGCTGGCCGGGGGCGTGGCTCACGATTTCAACAACCTGCTCACCGCCATCATGGGCTACGCGAACATCATCGCCCACAGCCTGCCGGCCGCCAACCCCGAGCAGGCCGACGTAAGCCAAATCCGGCGCGCGGCCGAACGGGCCGGAGCGCTCACCCGCCAGTTGTTGGCGTTCAGCCGCAAGCAGGTGTTTCAGCCCCAGGTCATGAGCCTGAACACCGTCGTACGGGACATGGAGCGCATGCTCCGGCCGGTCATCGGCGAGGACGTGGATCTCGTCACCGATCTCGACAACCTGCTCGGGCCGGTGCGTGCCGATCCCGGCCAGATCGAGCAGGTGGTGATGAACCTCGCCATCAACGCCCGTGACGCCATGCCGAGCGGAGGGCGCATCACCTTGAGCACGCGCAATGAGGACATGGACGAAAAAAAAGCCCGCGAGCACGCCGGACTCGAGGCCGGTCCTTACGCGGTACTCTCCATAGCGGACACCGGCACCGGCTTGAGCGAGGAAGTGCTCGCCCACCTGTTCGAGCCGTTCTTCACCACCAAGGAGGAAGGCAAGGGAACCGGGTTGGGACTCGCTACGGTCTACGGCATTGTCAAACAGAGCGGGGGACACATCGAGGCCTCGAGCCGGGAAAACGAGGGCACGACCTTCGTCGTCCGCCTTCCCCGCCTCCCCGGCGAGGTCGTCCCTGCGCCGGGCCCGGACGAAGTCGGGGCCGAGATGAGGGGAACGGAGTGCGTCCTTCTCGTCGAGGACAACGTGATGGTGAATGACCTGATCCGCAAGGTGCTTGCCTATCACGGGTACGACGTCATGGTGGCCGCCCACCCGAGCGACGCGCTCGAGCTCGTCGCGAACTCACAGCGCGCCATCGATCTCCTCATCACCGACATGGTCATGCCCGGCATGGGCGGACGGGAGCTGGCAGAGAAAATCACGGCCGAGCGGCCCGGTATCAAGGTGCTTTTCATTTCGGGGTATACCGACACATCATTTATCTACGACGGCGCCGTCGAGCCGGGGCGGGCGTTTTTACAGAAACCCTTCTCGCCGCGCGCCCTGGCGCGCACGGTGCGGGAGGTGCTCGATGACTGAACGCTCGGCGCGGGGCCGCGCAACCCGTCGTCGGCGCATCGGTTTTCTCACTCATGGTACCTGGGACCCGGTCGGCCTGCCCCTTTGGCAGGGCGCGCTCGAGGGGGCCCGCGAGGGCGGGGCCGACCTGTTCTGCTTCGTGGGCAGCGACCTCGGCGCGGAACGCTTCCCCTTCGAGTCCCAGGCAAACGCCGTCTACAACCTGGCGAGCGGGCGGAGCGTCGACGGTCTGGTGGTGAGCGCGAGCGCGCTCGGCGGGTTCATCGGCCCGGAGGGAATGCGGAAATTCTACAAGCGCTTCGACCCGCTCCCCATCGTCACCATTTCGCTCGAGGAGCGGGGACGCCCCGCCGTGCTGGTCGACAATTACCGCGGCATGTACGATCTCGTCTCCCATTGCATCACCGTGCACGGCCGCCGGCGTCTCGTCTTTTTGCCCGGACCGTGGGAGAGCGACGAGGTCAAGGAACGGCACCGGGCGTACGCCGACGCGCTCACGGCGCACGGCCTTGAGGCCGTTTCCGATCTCATCGCGTCCGCCGGAGACTGGACGTGGGCGTCGGGTCGGCGCTCGATATACGAATACCTGGACGCGCGCGGCGCCGATTTCGACGCCGTCATCGCGGCGAGCGACCGGATGGCGATCGGCGCCATGGAGATGCTCGCTCGCCGCGGGATCGCCGTCCCGGAACGGGTCCTGGTAACGGGCTTCAACAATTCACTCGATACCCTCTTCTCCGAGCCGCCCCTGACGACGGTGCACCAGCCTCTTTTTGAAATGTCGCGGCGGGCGACGAGACTGCTCATTGACCGGCTCAAGGGCGGTCGGACGCCGCAGCGGGTGCTCCTTCCCGCCGTACCGATGTACCGGCAATCCTGCGGATGCGGCGCGCCGGTGGAGAATCCCGCCCGGCCGCGCGCCGCGAGCGGATCGCGGAGCTCGTACCGGAGGCGCCTCGGCCGGGACATCCCCACCCTCCTCCGGCGCATGAAACGCGCCTTGCCGACCCGGTCGGGAATCATGAAGCCCGATTGGGCGGAACGCCTTCTCGATTCGTTCATCACCGAGCTCGAAAACGGGCCGGGGAAGGCGGGCCTTTTCACGGCGACGTGGGAGGAGCTGATCGGCCGCCTTGACTTGGGCGGACGGATGAGCGACATGCTCCAGGACGTGGTGTCGGCCGTGGAACCGGGCCTGCTGGCCGCCGCCCGGGGACAGGAAGTGGAGCGGGCCGCCGCGCTCCTCTTCCGGGCGCGAACGGCCGTCGGCGAGGCGATCAAGCTTGTCGAGGTCCGCCGGACCTGGGTGAAGTCGCAGCGCCTGCACCTTTCCCTCGAGATCATCAATTCGCTCCACGCGGCGGCCGATCTGGAGAGCGTCACGGAGATTCTCGATAAACACCTGCCGCGAGTGGACATACCCGGCTGCGTTCTCGCGTTTTATGAAAATTCCGGGACGCCGTTCGAGACGGCGAAGCCGGCGCTCGTGCGCCGCGAAGGCGCGCCGCGCCTTGCCGGCGCGGCCTTACAGAGTTACCCCTCTCTCGACCTGGTTCCGAAGGCGTTTCTGAAAGGCGGGGATCGGGAATCCTTCGTCGTCATGCCCCTTTTTTTCCAGGAACGCCATTTCGGGTTCATCGTCTTCCTGGTGGGGACATCGAACGGCGAGATCTACGAAAACATCCGCTTCGCGCTGTGCAGCACGCTCCAGCGTCTCCACGTGCAGCGCCTGAGCGAGGCGGCGCGGGCCGCCCGGGAACGTGCCTACGACGAGGTGGAGAGCCAGGTGAAGGAGCGGACCCGGCAGCTCGAGATCGAAGTGGCCGAACGGCGGCGGGCCGAAGACGCCCTCCTGCAGGAGCAATACCTCACGCGCGCGCTGACGGAGAATACGCCCGATTTCATTTATTTCAAGGACAATGAGAGCCGCTACATCCGCTTAAACGAGGCACTCGCCCATCATCTCGGTTTGGTGTCTCCCCTCCTGGGCGTCGGCAAGACCGACGAGGATTTTTTCTCCGCACCGTTCGCCGCCAAAACTCGCCATGACGAACGGCGGGTGATGGCGACCGGCGTGCCGGCGGTCGGCATCGAGGAGATGGAATTATGGCCGGACGGACATGAGTCGTGGACTTCCACCACCAAGCTGCCCCTCCGTGACACGGCGGGCCGGATCGTGGGCACCATCGGCATTTCCCGAGACATCACCGGCCGCAAACGGGCCGAGGCCGAGGTGCGCCGCCTGAACGAAGAGCTCGAAGACCGCGTCAAAGCGCGGACGGCCGAGCTCGAGGAGGCGAACCGCGAGCTCGAGGGTTTCTCCTACTCGGTCTCCCACGACCTGCGCGCGCCCCTGCGGGCCATGGACGGATTCGCGCGCATCCTCATGCAGGAGTACGGCAAGGAACTCCCCTCGGGTGCGGCCCGCCACCTCGGCACCATCGTCGAGAGCGCGCGGCAGATGGGCAAACTCATCGACGGCCTCCTCGCCTTTTCCCGCCTGAATCGCCAGGCGCTCACCTCCCAGCCGGTCTCAACGGCCGTGCTCGTGCGTGAATCGATTGAGAGCCTGCGCGGCGATTATGCGGGCCGTTCCGTCGCGTTCGACGTGGGCGAGCTGCCCGACTGCGAGGGCGACCCGATCCTCCTCCGACAAGTGTGGGTGAACCTGATTTCAAACGCCTTAAAGTTCACCCGTCGGCGCGAAACGGCCAGGATCGAAATCGGAAGCCGGAAAATCACCGGGCGGCGGGTCTTCTTCGTCAAGGACAACGGCGTCGGCTTCGACATGCGCTACGCGGACAAACTCTTCGGCGTGTTCCAGCGCCTCCACCGGGCGGAGGAATACGAGGGCACCGGCGTCGGCCTCGCCACCATACAGAGAATCATCCATCGACATGGCGGAAGGATTTGGGCCGAGGCGCGACCCGATCAGGGCGCAACGTTCTACTTCATTATTTAGTTCAGTGTGTCATGGGCTCAAGGAGAGAGGGAACCGCGGATCACACGGATGGAACGGATGACGCGGATAAAGCGACAAAGCGGACATAATACAAATAAGTAACGGGCAATAATTGTTCGTCGCTCAATTCGTTCTGTGTCAACCAATTCTCGATATTTTCCATGTGTTTATTTATATATGGGAAGATTTTTCGTTCCGTGGCTCCGTAAGAAAAGAGCTCGATCAATTTCTTTTCGTTTGCATTTATCCTACATTCCGCACATGCAGCTAGGCGAATTTGAATAAAAGTAGCCAACATTTGTCTAGTATTAATTGGTAAGACTTGGAGATA
>JAFGSW010000083.1 GCA_016934415.1 Spirochaetales bacterium
CGCGACAAAGAATTCAGTCGACGCGACAAAGAATTCAGTCGACGCGACAAAGAATTCAGTCGACGCGACAAAGAATTCAGTCGGCGCGACAAAGAATTTTATCGGCGCGACAAAGAATTTTATCGGCGCGACAAAGAATTTTGTCGGCGCGACAAAGAATTCAGTCGACGCGATAAAGAATTTTATCGGCGCGACAAAGAATTCAGTCGACGCGACAAAGAATTCAGTCGACGCGCGGTTTGTGTCAACATAGATTTCGCATTTTACCGTGGGGGTATTTTTTAGGTGCCACCCCTCCTCCGAAAACGCAATACAGCGAATCCTCGTGCAAGGTTTTTCGCTTTTTACCGCCGGCATTTCCATCAAGCGCATTTTTGTTTATGGTTCGGTCTTTTTAGCCACACCGTTTCAATTCGGTCCCATGTCCGCATGCGGCCGCTCCACCGCTCGGGATGGGCGAGGCGCGCGTCCTTATAGGCGGCTTTTCGGTTCAAAAGAATGTTTTCACCCGTACAACGCGCCAAATATCAATGATTTTTTTAGCGGTTTTAGGCATGACTGAAATTCAGCCGGAGCAATCAATTTCCGACTGCTATAAATAATGGCCGGGAGGATGCCGTAATGAAAATAACCTATTCACTGTCGAAAGCCGACTTCCTGGCGTTCATGCTCTACCGCGCCTCGCAGTCGCCGCGTCAAAAGCGGAGGAAAATATTCAATCATCCCCATCATCCCCGGCGGGCGAGACGCCCGCCGTACCCTGTTCGGCCGTCTCCTCATCAGCGTCTTCCGTCTTATCCGCGCCATCCGTGGTTCTCTCTCTTATCGGTCCGGGTAGAATCGGGCGGTTACCCGCCCGAAGCCCCCGCAGACCCGTACGAGCCCAATTAAGGCATACGGTTCCTCCAACACATGGATTCGCTATGCAAAAGAGTGCATGATCCTCGGACGCGGCAAAGGATGCATTTTCAGAAGAGCCGACATCTTCGCCCAATAAAAGTTCCTTTTCCTGGATCGACGATTCAGCCACTTCTTCCAGATCGCTCCCCCTTGAGGGGTTCCCTCTCCGGGGTATCTCACCGCCCCGTCTTCCATGATTCCCGCGTTCATCCATTTCCCAATCGTCCGCACTATCACTCCATCGCTTACCCTACGCTTCAAGACTTCAGCCAGTTCGCTCCACTGGATCGTGTCAAAGTACTTCCGTATGTCCAGGTCAATAACCCATCCGCCGTCCATGTTCATCAGGCCTTTCTCCAGCGCCTCAAGCGCGCCGTGGGCCGATCGGTTCGGTCGAAACCCGTAGCTGCAATCGTAAAAGTCCTGCTCATAAATCGGCTCTATGACCCACTTCACCGCCCGTTGCAGGATCTTATCCCCATATGTCGGCAAACCAAGGGGTCTGAGTTCTTTCTTCCCGTCCTTCGGAATGCACACGCGTTTCACGGGCGGCGCCTTATACCTCCCGCTCTTGAACCCGTCTTCCAACCTTTCCAGGTTTTCCCTCAGGTGCCCCGCGTATTCTTCCGCACTCTGCCCGTCCACCCCCAGCGCTCCGTCCTTCCGGGTGGCCTTGCACGCTTCGTACAGCCACCGCAGATCAATATGATGCGCCAGTGACGTGAAACTCACTTCCGGCAGCCTCTTCGCGTTTATCGCTATCTGCTCCATTTTCGTTGACACATACTCTTCAGTGTTCATTGCCACCTCTCGTGTTTCACCAGAGCAGTCCCATGCCCGGACGCCTCCCTTCCCTCCACCGGGTCGCCGGGCCGGTTTCCCCGCCATCTCAGGTACTATGAAGGCACTAAGACTTCTCCCTCATCTTCTCAACGGTCTCGCTCCTCGACCGCCGATACCATTTCCCACGCAGTTTGTTTTGTCCCGCGCTTTTCGCGCCTCTCCCAAGTCGCCCCGCGTCGGCCTCCGGAGCCGGGGTCACTTCTATCCCGCCACCCTCATCGTGCGGCTCACTTCGGAAATGGAACACGGGAGCTCTCCCAGGTTCCTGGTCAACCCATCCTACATTTGCCCTGTTCTTCGACCCCGGCTGGACCTCTTGTCCAGACAATTACGGACAATCGGTGCTGTCCCCTCAATAACAACCAAGAAGACTCCGGCATTAGTACACCTTTCGAAGCTCATTCACACGGCTTTTGCAGTCGCTGTCTACGCTTCGCATTGCGGTCACCCTCATGCGCAAGACTCGCTTCCGACCTCTTGTCAGGATTTATCGGGTGGGACTTTCACCCACAGGGTCACAAAAGAGAATTTCAGACTGTTTCCGTCCTCCTAACTCTCCAGGCTTATCCTGGCGCCATGCCATCGGTGGTTCCCTCGAAAAAAAAGCCCTCCACGCGGGAGGGCTCAAAGACAATTTTATGTATGACTAGAGTCTGAACAGGAGATCCTCATACGTCGGCCAGGGCCAGTGTTTTTTAGACACAAGCCGCTCGAGGGCATCCGCCGGTTCGCGCAGGCAGACCATGGCGGGGACGACCTTCTCGCGGAAGGCCTTCGCCTGGGCCGCGGCGTCGCCGGCCTTGGGCGCGGCGGCGAGCTCCTTTTCCAGGGACGCCTTGCAGCTCAAGAGTTGGTCGACGGCCTCGGCAATCGACGCCAGGACGCTTTCCAGCCCGGCGGTGGAGGACTTAGCCGCGGCCTTCTTCATCTCCGCGATCGTGAGCGAAAGCTCGCGCGCGTAGTCGACGGCGGCGGGGAGGATGTCCCGCGAGGTCATGGAAATCATGAGCTGGGCCTCGATATTGATGTCTTTCGAGTAGCGCTCGAGGGCGACCTCGTAGCGGGACTCGAGCTCGACGTGGCTGTAGACCTTGTGCTTTTCGAGGAGCGCCACGTTCTCCTTTTTCAGGAGCTCGGGCAGGGCCTCTACGCAGGAGGGCAGGTTGGGCAGGCCGCGCTTTTCGGCCTCCGCCGGCCAGTCGGGCGCGTAGTTGTTGCCGTTGAAGATGACCCGCTTGTGTTTCTGGTAAGTCGAGCAGACGATGTCTGAAATCGTCTTGTTCAGGTCCTTCGATTTTTCCAGCTGATCGGCGATCTCGGAGAGGGTCTCGGCCACGACCGCGTTGAGCATCGTGATCGGCTCCGCGATCGACTGGGCCGACGACACCATGCGGAACTCGAACTTGTTGCCGGTGAAGGCGAAAGGCGAGGTCCGGTTGCGGTCGGTAAGATCCTTGGGGAGCTTGGGCAGGGCGTTGACGCCAAGCTCGAGCTTCTGGCCCTGGGCGTTTTTCACCGGCTTGCCCGCGGTCAGGCAGGAGAGGATCTCCTCGAGCTGCTCGCCGAGGAAGACCGAGATGACGGCCGGCGGCGCCTCGTTCGCGCCCAACCGGTGGTCGTTGCCGGTGTTGGCGGTGGAGACCCGCAGGAGACCCGCGTACACGTCGACCGCCTTGAGGACCGCGCACAGGAAAAGCAGGAACTGCGCGTTCTCGTGCGGGCTCGCGCCGGGTTCGAGGAGATTGATGCCGTCGTCGGTGGCGAGCGACCAGTTGTTGTGCTTGCCGGAGCCGTTCACGCCGGCGAAGGGCTTCTCGTGCAGGAGGGCGGCGAGCTGGTGGCGGCCGGCCACCTTCTGCATGGTTTCCATGACGAGCTGATTGCGGTCGGCGGCGACGTTGGCCACGTCGAAGATCGGGGCGATCTCGAACTGGTTGGGCGCCACCTCGTTGTGCTGGGTCTTGGCCGAGACGCCGAGCTTCCAGAGCTCGTAGTTGAGCTCGCGCATGAAGGCGGCCGCGCGGTCCTTGATCGTGCCGAAGTACTGATCCTCGAGCTCCTGGCCCTTGGCGGGCGCCGAGCCGAAGAGCGTCCGCCCGGCGAGCATCAGGTCCATCCGCCGGTCGAAATACTCGCGATCGACCAGGAAGTACTCCTGCTCCGGACCGACGGTGGCGAAAACGTGCGTGGCGGTCTCGTTGCCGAGCTTCTTGAGCACGCGCAGGGCCTGCCTGGAAACGGCCTCCATCGAGCGCAGGAGCGGGACTTTCTTGTCGAGCGCCTCGCCCGTGAACGAGATGAAGGCGGTGGGGATGTACAGGGTGACGCCGGTGGTGTCTTCCTTGAGGAAGGCCGGCGAGGTGACGTCCCAGGCCGTGTAGCCGCGCGCCTCGAAAGTGGAGCGCAGTCCGCCCGAGGGAAAGGACGAGGCGTCGGGCTCGCCCTTGATGAGCTCTTTGCCCGAGAACTCCATGATCACCCGCCCATCCTTCGTGGGCGAAATGAAGGAGTCGTGTTTCTCCGCGGTGAGCCCGGTGAGGGGCTGAAACCAGTGGGTGAAATGGGTGGCGCCCTTCTCGATGGCCCAATCCTTCATGGCCATGGCCACCACGTCCGCCACTTCCGCGGTGAGCTCGGCCTTGCCCGCCTGGACGTCCTTCAGAACGCGGTAATAGTTCTTGGGAAGCCGTTCCCGCATGATCGCGTCGGAAAAGCAGTGCATGCCGTAGATTTCCGTCACCGGATTTTTGGTGAAATCGATCACCTTTTCCATACCTGTCTCCTTATTCTATCCTGAAATTGAGAAGTGATAGTATTGGTTGATATTTCAGCATATTCCGTGCCAATCAGCCGATTCTGCCGATAAAATGATGAAGATAGCGATAAGATCCGTTTTATTACATAATGCAGAACGATTGAAACCAATTTCTTCCCTCTCGCCGTTCCCGGCTTCATGATCCGATACGGGATTGCCTTTTGAAGCGCAGTCACATACGGCAATCATGACTATTTTTTATGCATGATCAATGTCTAGTCGCTGTTCATGCACTTTAAAAGTGCATTATTCTTTGCTCTGCTCGAAATCACTCGTCATCACGGAAAGAATACCCCCTGATAATAGAAGCGGCCGTATACTATCGGACCAAATTCCTGACGGCCTCGACATTCATGAGCCCATTGATGTCCCCCATCCGGCAGGAAGAGCCCGCGGCGAGCAGACGCGCCGTCCACGGCGTTCATATTCACCGTCATGGAACCGCTGAGGTCGAGGATGAACAGGCAGTCGAGCGGTCCGGGGTCGACGGTCCGGAACCGCGCGATCATGTCGCTGCATGAAACGAAGCAAGCCGCCAGGAGCGCCGTCAATAAAATACGATAAATTCTTCTCATGCTCGCTTTCCTTCTTTTTATATGATGGAACCCCGCTCGGACGCGCGCGCCGGCGCCGCGGGGATTCCATATTAATGCAATAAAAGAAGGATGACAATATTGTTTTTTCGGCCCGCACGGCCGCGAAGTCCCCGAGTTGACATCGTCATTTCTTTGGCATACCATTGCGCATGGTATGCAACCCATGTTCGAATCGGATTCGCCATGCCGAACACTGAACAGAAGCTGAGCAAAGAAGCGCTCATTACCATTCTTCGGCTCCTCAAGTCGTTTTACGACGAGGAAGTCTTCCTTCATTTCACAAAGGAATTCTACAACTCCGATCTCGAGGTCAGCCTGACCGCGATTGAATCCTCGGCCGCGCTCGCCAATGAGTACGCGGTCCCTCACCTCTACAAGATGATCGAAAAGGGGAAACCCGAACAGAAGATCGCCGGGGTCAAGGCCCTGTCCGCGATCCGGGCCCCCTCCTCCGTTCCCGCGCTCATCAAATACTTCAGCCTGTTCCCGCTGAAAGAGGTACGGACCGAGATCCTGCGCACCCTCACCGCCATCGGCCTCGGCAACGCGGCCTTCCTGACGCTCACGCGAAACGTCGCCTTGGACCCGCAGGAGGACGAGGACCTGCGCGTGACCGCCTCTGACGGCCTTGTCGCGGCGCGCCAAATCGACCTGATCGAGTCCCTCATTAAAAACGGGCCGCCCAAGGTGCGGAAAAATCTCATCATCAAGGCCTGCACCTTGAGCGCGGCGGACGCGGCCGAGATTTTCGAATACAAGCCAGAATTCGCCAAAACCCTCGACGTTGAGAGCCTGGGCCATTTCATGGCGGGGTACTTTCTCTTCAATAAACAACCCGACCAGAAGACGGTCATCAGCGCCCTCACCGGGAAGACGAAAGCGACGACGCCGTACTTCCTCAAGGCGCTCGCCGCCAATGAGGAGGAGATCGCGCAGCCCCTGCGCGTGTTCAAGATGCTCCTCATCATCCCCTATTTGAACAGCGACACGGAGCGGCTGACCGGCAATAACCTGGAAAAAATCGTCGGCATCATCCGCGACAAAGCCCCCTACGCCGTCAACGAGCTCGTGACGATCACGGTCGCCCACCTCGAGGCCCTCTCGGGGAAGATCAAGAAGAATTACCTGTCCTTGAGCGGCGTAGCCCAGAAGGAGGCGCTCCTCTCGCTCATCTTCGCCCGCCTCGTGGAGCAGTACGCGCCGCCCCTCCTCTTCGACGACCTCCAGCACTACTTCAAGGGGTATAAAACCCAGGGGGAAAACGATCTCATCGAAAGCTTCCGGCGCGTCATGGTGGAAGCCTCCGAGGAGGAAAAGAACCAGTTCAAGGCCTGCCTGCCGCTCTTCAACCCTCACAAGACGGCCGAGCGGATGAAGACGGCCAGCATGCTTTCCAATGTCGACCTGAACCGGCCCTTCCTCGTCCGCCGGCTCAACCGGTTCGTGCGGCTGACCGGACTGCTCGGCATCAAGACCGTCATCAAGAGCCTGCAGAAAATCCTCGAATTCGCGCGCGCCGAGCGCATCGGCTTCCTGGAGGAGACGACCATCGTCAGCCTCTGCCAGCTCTACGACAAGCCCGCCGTGGACAAGGCGCCGGAGTTTTTCGCCCGCCCGCTCGACAGCCTGCCCAGCCTCAAGGGATACGCGCGCGGTCTCCGCTTCGTAAGCCCTCCGATCTTCGCGAAGGAACTCGCGGAGATCCTGCTCAAGCCGGAGGTGGGCGACGACGTCAAGCTGTGCGCGCTCGACACGCTCGACCGCTACAACCTCCGGCAGGCGAGGGGCGCCCTTCCCTCTCTCGTCAAGGCCTTCTTCATCCCCTCGGGGGAGCCGCGGCTCAAGGAGCATCTCGAGCGGCTCATCGTCGCCAACGGCGACGCGGGCATTTTCCAGGCCATGCTCGGTCTCCTCGACCGCCGCGAGCTCGCGGTGCGGCTCCTCGCCATGCGCACGCTCCGCGAAATCGCCCTCCACGACCCCAATCTCCCGCGCGAAGTGCTCGTCAACAAGTACTATCTTCTCCTCGAGGACGGAAACGAGGAAATCAAGCAGGAAGCGCTCGTCGCCCTTCTTTCGCTCAAGGACGATTACGCCATCCAGGTCTTCGGCGACTACTTCAAGGGCGAGAACCGCTCCCGCCTCCCCTCCCTCCTCCACCGCCTGCCGCGCCCGCTCGCGCGCGAGACGGCCCGTTTCCTGTTCGGCCAGGTCGGCGCGGAGGACCCCGCCCTCCAGCGCTCGCTCCGCGACCTGCTGCAGGACGCGGCCAAGAGCGATTTCGCCGAGGAGCTCCGCAACGTGCTCCTCGACTGCCTCAACCGGCAGCAGGGCAGGGCGGTCAAGGTGACGGGTCCGGCCGCGGCCGGGGAAGGCGCCGGCTTGGTGCAGGCGGCGAAGGAGGAATTCAAATTCAAACGGGAGAACTCCCAGATCCTGACCGTCTTCTTCTGCGACATGGCGGGCTATACCGAGAAGACCTCGCGGGTCAACACCACCGCCATCATCAACGTCATCCGCTCCTTCGAGGGCATCGTCTTCCGCGCCATCCAGGAATTCCGCGGCCAGGTGATCAAGACCCTGGGCGACGGGGTGATGGCCGCCTTCAAGCATCCGCTCAATGCCGTTCTGGCCGCGCTCACCGTGCAGAAGAAGGTGCGCGAATACAACCAGTACAAGACCGAGGACGAACAGTTCCACCTCCGCATCGGCCTTAATACCGGGCAGGTGATCCGCAAGCAGAACGACATCTACGGCGACGTGGTCAACGTCGCCTCGCGCATGATGACCAGCGCCAATCCCGGCGACGTCCAGCTCACCCTCGGCACCTACAACGAGATCCAGAACTACGTCAAGTGCACGCCGCTCGGGAAAATCGACATCAAGGGCAAGGGGGCGATCGCCGCCTACACCGCGCAGGAGGTGAAGGTCAATTTCAACCACCTTCTGAAATCCGGCGCGGCCAAGGCGGGAAAGGCCTCGGCACCGGGGGCCGCCGCATCGGACGCCGGCCGGCCCGGGAAACCCGGCGGCGTCGACCCGATCACCAACCTCAAGGAATCGATGTTCACCCCCTCGTACATGGCGCCCGCCTCGCTCGCGTCGGGCCGTGTCCTTCTTAAGGAAATCGAACGGCTCTTCGGCAGCGTGACCGCGGCCGTCGAGGAGATCGCCAATGACTACCACGAAGAATACGAGTTCAAGCGTTACCTGCAGAACCGCTGGGACGCACTCGTCAAGAACTGGGACAAACTCCTCGCCGCGCGGGACGAATCGAGTCCGAGGACCGCTTCCTCCTGACGGTTCACAGCCGCCTGTTCGGGCGGGCAAACGTCTATAAAAAATGAAGGAGGTACGCCATGGTTCTTTCCAGCATCGCCTTCGCTTCCAACCACCCAATCCCGGCCCGCTTCACCGCCGACGGGGCCGACGTCTCCCCGCCCCTCTCCTGGACCGATCCGCCGGCCGGGACGAAGAGCTTCGCTCTCATCGTCGACGACCCGGATGCTCCCGGAAAGGCCTGGGTGCACTGGGTGATCTACGATATCCCGGCCGGAACGCGCGAGCTTAAAGAGAACGTCCCGACTCAGGCCCGGCCCTTCGACTCCGCTCAGGGCGGGCCTTCCCCGGGCATGAGCCAGGGAATCAATGATTTCCGCCGGACCGGCTACGGCGGCCCGAGCCCGCCCTCGGGCACGCATCGCTACGTATTCACCCTGTACGCGCTCGACGCCGCGCTCGGTCTCCCGCCCGGCGCCGCCAAGCAGCAGCTCCTGGCCGCCATGAAGGGCCATGTCCTCGCCGAGGCGAAACTGACGGGCGCGTACCGGAGATAGTCCGTTCAACTGGTCTTTATACCTTTACCGGAAAGGAATTTCTGAGGAAGCCAGGAGGAAAGGAATCCAGGAAAAGGAGAGGAAATAGATTTACTCCGCATCTGACTTGAAGATAATAATATTTGTATATTCTCTCCTCACCCCTCCTCTCTCTTTTTCTGGTTTCTTTCCTGGCTTCCTTATAAATTCCTAAGCATGTTGATCATAAAAAGTGAAGCCAAAAGACACTTTCGTCCTTGCACAAAGTGCTATATAATTCCGTTTTAGGAGGAACACATGAAAAAACCGATTATCGCCCTGTTCGCCGCTTCCCTTCTCCTGGTTTCCTGTCTCGAAACCATGCAGTCGTCACTGTCCGGTGCGCTTCGGACGGGGAACAGTCGGGGAGGCGGGTTGGACGAAAGCACCGTCATCGCGGGCCTGAAGGAAGCGCTCCGCATCGGGACGCAAAACGCCGTCAACCTAGTCGGGAAAACCGACGGGTATTTCCGCAACGCGCGCATCGCCCTCCCCCTGCCCGATGACCTTAAAAACGTGGGCGACACGCTGCGCCGCATCGGGCTGGGCCGTAAGGTGGACGAATTCATCCGGACCATGAACCGCGCGGCCGAGGAGGCGGCGCCCAAGGCGGTTGACATTTTCGTCGACGCGGTGACCAAGATGACGGTGCAGGACGCGATGGGCATTCTGCGCGGGACCGACAACGCGGCCACCGATTATTTCGAGCGTAAAACCCGGTCCGCGCTCCACTCGATTTTCCTTCCCATCGTGAAGCAAGTTCTTGAGCAGGTGGGCGTCACCTCCCTCTACCAGTCCCTCCTCCGAACGTACAACGCCATTCCCGGCATGCGGAGAGTCACCTTCGACCTCAACGTGTATGTCACCGACAAGGCGCTCGACGGCCTGTTCCTTATGCTCGCCGATGAGGAGAAGAAGATCAGGAAGGACCCCGCGGCGCGTGTGACCGACCTGCTCCGAAGAGTCTTCGGATGAAATTGTAGAGACGCACGGCCGTGCGTCTCTACAATACAATTTCTTCAATGATCGGGGAAATAATAAAGCGATTCAACGCGAGCGGAACCTGAAGGATCGAGAAGAAACAAAATCAGTATGGTACGGGGGGCGTCTCGCCCCCCGGGATACTGCGCACGGCCTCCCGGGCAGGAAGGCGTCCCCCCACTCGCTTTTATGCGGATAAATCTATAAATCTTACTTTCCGAAGGTCAATAATCAAAAAAATACATTTTCTCGACGTGCTTGCCCAAGCAGCGAATGACCGTAACATGATCCG
>JAFGSW010000084.1 GCA_016934415.1 Spirochaetales bacterium
CGGATCATGTTACGGTCATTCGCTGCTTGGGCAAGCACGTCGAGAAAATGTATTTTTTTGATTATTGACCTTCGGAAAGTAAGATATCAACTTTTCATTTCTCATTAATAACAGCGAAAAAAGAGGCGAAATCACTCGGAAAATTTTCGGGAAATTTCAATTTTTTTCAGGAGGGGAATCCGCCTGGAGAGGAGAGGAAAACTACGGATAGGTCGCGGATGGGGGAAAGAATCAGGAAATTAAATATATAATAATCCCTGGAATTTTTTCTCACTATCCACGTTGATTCGCGTCATACATGTATTCCACCCCATATGTTTTTCCTCAATCGAACGCCATTCCCTTGATGAAGTTTTCGAACACCGGCCGCGCCCGGTCGAAGATGTCCCCGCTGCAGTCGAGGACGAACATGTAGTAAATGTCGCCGTCGGAGCGGTCGTAGGCCGGGAGGGGGCGATCATAGGGTTGCCTGGTCTCCAGGTCGAACTTCCGGACTTATTTTATCTCCAGCACCCTGATGAAAAAGGTCAAGTCTCTCCCCGCCAGGGGATTGTTCCCGTCGACGGTGACGTCCTCGGCCCTCACCGCGATGATCTTTCCGGCGCCCACGCCGCCGCCGGGGAAGGCGACGCGGACGGTCTGTCCCACCGCGGGGTTTTTCACGTCCGGCAGGTCGCTCCGTTTGACGGTCGTGATGAGGTCGGGATTCACCGGGCCGTACGCCTGATCGGGCGGGATCGTTATCGTCGCCGAATCGTCGACCTTCATGCCGCGGACCGCCGAGTCGAAGCCGGGAATCACCTGGCCGCCGCCGACCGTGAAGGTAAGCGGCTGGTCGCCCGGGTCGAAGACGCTGCCGTCTGCCAGCGTGCCCCTGTATTGCACCGTCACTATGGTGCCCTTCTCCACTATCTTGTCCGTGGCTTGCCTGTTGCATCCGGCGGTTGTGAGCGCCAGCACGACCATGCTTATTATAACAATCATCGGTTTCATTCGATTCATCGCTATCCTCCGTAAGGGTTGTATCCTTGTATTGTAAACCGATTCACAATTCTAGTACAAGGCGGTGAAAAAACTGCTTGAGCCCTCAATTACACGTTCGAGTCCCAAGTCTTTGCAGATCTTATTAGCGGGCACGTTGTTTATTTCCGAATGACGAGGAACGGAGGAACGAAGATTTTTATTCGGATTCAGCCACCAGGAATGCCGACTACCTTCTCGGATGATTCTGCAACCGTTTCGCTGTAAATATGTAATTAGCTTTGTTCTCTCATATCGCGATTATTTCTTCTTTGAAGCCTTTTCCGGCGGAAATAATCGCGTCATTTTTGTTAAAATCGATCGCTTCTTTAAGCGTCTCCCGTAAGGAGGTTATAAGTTCATCATGTGTCTTTTCCCGGCAATTGACACCGGGGACTTCCTCAATCCAGCCGATCCACCAGCCATGATCTTCCTTGATGATTGCCGTATATTGCATACACACCTCGAAAATAAATATAGCATAAATTCGCATCATTGCGAATGATTTTTCGGTTTGTGATGATAGTAATGGCAAATCATGAACTTCCCAGTTTTTCATTATTATTCCTGAATTCACTTTCCCGTTTTTCCCCCGTCCTGCCACCAAAAAACTTGCCACCCGCCGCGTGTTTCTCGTAAACTATAAGTGCCATGAAAAAGAAACAGCGGCGCCGTCCGCTTAAAAGGAGGACGAAGAAGAACGTAAGTCGTGCGAAGTCTGGGAAGAAGCCCGCCTCGCACGGGCCCCGACGCGCCCGGAGGACCTCATCGCCGGCGCGTTCGGCGCGCGATATTACCCGTGACGGGCTCGCGACGCAGTCCGGGCCCGGCGTAAGGCGAAAGGGCGCGGCGACGAGGCGCGCGGGCCCCGCGCTCAGGCGGTCGGCCGACTCGTCCCGGCTCCGCGACCTCGATTCGCTCCTCGACCGTATTCTCGCCGAAGCACGGCGCTTCACGCGGGCGGAAGCCGGCGCCGTGTACCTGGCGGCCAGGGGACGGCTGCACTTTAACTTCGTCCAGAACGACGCGCTCTTCAAGGACGAAGGCGCGGCTCTCAAGCAGGAGTACCTCACGTCCGTGCTGCCCGTGGACAAAACGTCTATTCCCGGATACGTCGCGGCCACGGGGAAGACCGTCCTCGTCGACGACGCCTACCGCGTCAAGAAGGGCGCCGGGTACGCGTTCAATGCGGAGCTCGACAGGCGGACGGGGTACCGGACGCGTTCGGTGCTGGCCGTGCCGGTCGTGGCGCGCAACAACGCCGTGCTCGGCGTGCTCGAGCTCGTGAACGCGGCCGGCGGGAGAGCGCGTTTCGCGCCGGGGGCCGCGCTCTACGTGTCCCAGCTCGCGGCCAACGCGGGCTACGCCGTCGAGAACGCGCGGCTCACGAGGGAGATGGCCTTCCGCATGGTGGAGATGGCCGCCCTGCGCGATCCGTCGGAGACGGCCGCGCACGCCGAGCGCGTCAGCGCCATCGCCTCCCGGCTCTATCTCGCCTGGGCGAAGAAGCGCGCCGTCTCTCCGGAGGAACGGCGGGCGACGCGCGAGGCGCTCCGCCTGGCGGCCATCCTCCACGACGTGGGGAAGGTGGCGGTGAGCGACGTGCTCCTCAAAAAGCCGGGGATGCTCACCCCGCGCGAGCGCTTCCTCGTCCGCTGCCACACCGTGTACGGCGCGCGGCTCTTTCTCAACACGAGCTCGCCCTGGGACCGCGCCGCCGCCGAGGTGGCCCTGAACCACCACGAGCAGTGGAACGGCGGCGGCTACCCGGGCAGGATGGCCGACCTGCGCGCGCGCGTCATCGTCTTCGGGCCGGGCAAGCGGGGGAAGGAGATCCCGCTCCTCGCCCGCATCGTCGCCATCGCCGACGTCTACGACTCGCTCGTCTCCCGCCGCGCCTACAAGAAGCCCTGGACCGAGGACGAGGCGCGGGAGTTCATCCGGAGCAAATCCGGCGTCCTCTTCGATCCCGAGCTCGCCTCGCTTTTCCTCGCCATGCCCTCCGCGATCCGCGCCATCGAGACCCGCTACCGGCAGAGGGCGGTCGCCGCGCCGCGCGGCCGGTAAAGAGAGGGGAGAAACCACGGATAGGACGCGGATGAACGCGGATGAGGAGAGGGGAGAGAAGAACCATGGATGGGTTCGGATAATACGGGTGACTCGGATGAGGAAAAGAGAAGAGTTCGAAGAAGGATGTAAAAATGATCATTCACCGAGCAGAGTCAAAGTGGTCGCGTGCCTGCGGATTATTTATTAAAAATGAAATTGGCAGACAAGCCTATTCACTGAATTCAAAACAGCATTAATCGATTTTAATCATTTCTTTTTTCCTTATCCGTGCCACCTGCGTTCATCCGTGTCAGGAGCCTGCCCTGAGCGAGGCGGCCATACGCATGTTATACACCCTCCGCCATTTTCGCCGAGTCGAAGGGTGGTTCCCTCACCGCGCCGGCGGGCGCGCGACGGAGCGGCCGCTTAAAATGAGGATCTCCGGGCGGTACTCGAAATGGACGGTATCGAAATAGAACCACTTGCCGCCCCAGACGAAGCCGTATTTCTCGAAGACGGCGACGAACGAGACGGGCGGTTGGAGACGGGTGGAAAGCGGGCGGGTGAACCAGTCCGGGTCGCGTCTCTTGGCCCACAGCCAGTAGGTCTCCTTGCGCTTGGGGTTGCGCGAGATGACGTCGACGGCAGCGCCGTAGGAATGATAGCTCAAGGAGCCGGTATTGGCGATGTTGCGCCAGTAGAAGCCCGAGAGCTCCCGGATCGAGGCGACGAACCGCTTGAGCTCGCCGTCCGTGCGCGAGCGTTCCACGATCTCGGCGTTGATCGCCCTCAGGACGGGGACGAGCGCGACGCTCACCCGGACGGGCTTGCCCAGGAACATGAGGCCCTGCGTGCGCCGCTCGGCGCTCTTATGGTCGCGGGCCTGCCAGACGTAGTTGTAGAATCCGGGATGGCGCGCCGGCGGGCTTTTTTCCCGGTGATCGATCCTGGCCCTGATCTCTATTTTTTCGCCGTCCGAGTATTCGGGCACGGGCGGTTGTTCCGCCGGGGAGCGGTAGAAGGGGTGTGGCGTATACTTGTCGCGGTGCGCGAGCGCGGTTTGGGGGAGGAGCCGCCCGCCGGCCCAGAAGAACCGGACCCCGTCGCCCGCGATCGACCAGTCGCCGTCGACGAGCTCGACGCTCCGGAAGCGCCCGGGGTAGGCTGCGAGAAACGCCTCAAGGACTTCGCGTCCGGAAAGCGCGGCGGACTCGCTCCGCGCGGGAGCGGCCTCCGCCGGCGGATCGACTTTCGGCGCGGCGTCCTTGACCGGGTCGGTCGTGCATTGCCACGTCGCCAACGTCCAGATCGCGGTCAGCGTGCCGAGAAAGACCAAGACGATGCCGCGCGGGAATATTCTCATATTTTCAGTGTAGTTACGGATCAGGACGAAAACAAGTGAAGTTGGGATACACGGATAACACGGATAGAGCCGGATGACACGGATGGGTAAGGCGGGCGTCTCGCCCGCCTGGAATAAAGTCACCAATGAAGAAGTATAAAAAGAGACAGCCGATGAAATTGTCAGGTCTTTACAAGCTCGACCGTCCATGACAGGTCGGAAAACCTTCTCCATTCGGCGTTCCAACCGGAACGTTTCAAGTCGGCGTCGCTTTCGTCGACGTTCCAAAAAAACTCATCCGTGAAATCGGAGGCGAGGTCGGGATAATCGACTTGATATTTTTCTATGATTCCATTCCGGTCGTCATCGTTTTTGTACATGATGTCGCCGATGATGATTTTTACCGCCGGTCTCGTCTTTTCGAACATCGTCCGGAACATGATCCCGCGTTCCCCGGGCGTGAGGTGGTGGAGGGCGTAGGTCGAGACGAGGACGTGGAATCCGGCGAGATCTCGCGCGTGGACAAAGCTCAAGATATCGTCCTGTATGAAAGCCGTGTTTCGCCCGGCCAGTTTTCCCGCGGCCAGGGCGAGCATCTTCTCCGAGACGTCCACCGCCGTGACGCGGCACGAAAGGGGCAGGGCGAGGACGGTGTTGCCCGTACCGGCGCCTAAATCGAGGACGTCCGTATCGGGCGGGGTGCGCGCCCCGACGAAGTCGATGAGCGCCCGGTAACCGGCGCGGACGGGATTGGTCTCGTCGGCCACGTCCCGGTCGTAACCGGGGGCGTCGCCGTCGTGATTAAAATAATCGGCGTGACTGCTTCTCATCGGTTTTCCCTACCGGCACGATCAATGGAACCGCCACCAATCGAGGTTGAACAGGTTTGAGCTCTGGCCCTTGAATTTGAAATATACGTCATGGACGCCGGTTACCGTTTGATTGAGGGCGCAGTCGACGGTTGCCCATGTATCTCGCTTCCGGTCGGGGGAATATCGCACGAACCGACAAGGACCCCGCCGGAGGGGGACATGTCGAGATGGAGCTCGATGGAGCCGCCGGTCGCGCCCGATACGCTTGCTTCAAGCGACGACGCGCCGGCAGCTCCGAAATCGGCCCCCTTGTACTTGACGAGATCGCCGTCGTCTATTGCGCGTACGGCGACGATCCCTCCGGCAAAGCCCGCGGTTTTTGTTCCGTATTGCCGGTGCATCGATTCCGCCTGCACGGTCGAGTACGGGTTCAAATATTCCAGCTGCGCCGCGCCCGCTTCCGTCGGGATCACTTTTGCGATCGCGCCGTCGGGATTGTAATACAACGCGTCGAGGCAGACGCTGCGGTGGTATGTCATGTATCCCGGATCGCCGTAATCGAGCAGCGCCTGCCGCCTGTTATGGTACGCGAGAGACCACCCGCCGTTCCATTCCACGATAGAGGCGTGGTTGTTGTTGCCGCCGTTGTCGGGCGGCCCGTCGAATATCGTTCCTTTATAAACGAAGCCGGTCATGGGGTTGTCGCTCATCATGTAATCGATCCGCGCGGCCCCGGCCGAGAAATCGCTCGAATACGAAAAGTAATATTTTCCGTTCCGCTTGTGCATGTACGGCGCTTCGAAGTAATGGGGCGGGGCCGGTGAAATTTCCTGGGCGAAACCGCTCACGCTTATCATGTCCGCGTTCAGCTTGATCACCCTGGAGTTGCCCGGACCGCCGCCGCCGAAATACAGGTAGGCCTGGTCGTCGTCGTCCACGAACACGGCCGGATCGAAGCACCACTGGACGCCGGACGCGCCCGGGGTGCTGCGCGTGACCAGCGCCTGCCCCAGGGGATCGGACCAGGGCCCGGTCGGATTGTCGCTCGTCACCACGCCGATGCCGTTCGCCCCGTTCCCGAAATAGAGGTAATAGGTCGAGTTCCTGAACACGACGGCCGGCGCCCAGGCGTACGCCGCCCAGGACGCGCACTGGGGAACCGTGAACGGCTCCAGGTGGTCGGTCCAGTTCGCGAGATCGTCGGAGGAGACGATCGTCATGTCGTTCATCACGTAACTCGACTGCCCGTCCAGGTCATGGGACATGTAGACGTAGACGCGATTGTTGAACACGCAGATGGCGGGATCCGCGGTGTATTTCTGCGAGACGATGGGATTCCCGAGAGTGAAAAACTCGTCGTATAAAGGCAGCAAGCCGCTTCCGCCCCCGCCGAGCGTACAGGCGGCGGCGGTGAACAGCAGGGAAAATATCTTCGCAAAAATCGATATGTGTTTTCTCATGAGGATTTTTCCGTCCCGCCTCGGGAACGCGGCGGCCATGGGGCGCGGTTTCACGATCGACCTCCCGTGGCGCGTCGCTTCACTTTCTGAAAATGAGCTCGCTGATCTTCCCTTTTTTCATTTTCCGGATGATGAATTCGTGGCTTCCGAAGGGAATGCTTTTTTCGGGGGCGAGGGGGCCGTGGCTGTTCTTCACCAGCCATTCGGAGAGGATTTCCTCGGTCGAGGGAAGATCGAGAGACAACTCCTTGTTGAGTTTCTTGAGCCTGACGCCGCCCCCGACGATGAAGCGGTCGTCGGTGATTTTGACGATGTGCACGGGGAGGAGGTCGAACTCGTCGTAGATGTCGCCGATGATCGACTCGATGACGTCCTCCAGGGTGATGAGCCCGACGACCGGGCCGTCCGCGTCGCACACCATCGCGATGTGCTGGAACTGCCGCATCAGCAGGGGAAGCGCGTCGATAACCTTGTCGTTTTCTTTGAAATACAGGATGTCCCGAGAAATCGATTTCAGGGAGCCGAACTGCGGATTGAGCTGGAGCGCCGCGTAGATGTCCTTGAGGTTGATGTAGCCGAGGATGGCGCCCGTGGCGCTGTCCAGGAGAGGGTACCGCGTATGGTGGTGGATGTGCGCCTCGATCATGGCCTGGGCGAGCGTCATGTCCGAGCGCAGGAATTTAATGTCCTCCTTTTCGACCATGATCTCGTGCAGCATGATTTTATTGATATTGATCGCGTTGTAAAGAATCTGCTCCTGGTCCTTGTTGATTTTCTTGTTGAGAACGGCGTACCTGGTCAGAGCGACGATTTCCTTGATGGGGTTCTCCCTTTTTTCCGACGAATCCTTAATGCCGAAGATCCTGAGGATGAGTCTGGTCGAGAAGGACAGGAAGATGACGAGCGGGTAGAAGATCTTCGTGAATACGTTCATCACCGGGATGACGGAGAGGGTGATCTTGTCGGGATTGCGGAGGGCGATGCTCTTCGGGAACAGCTCGCCGAGCACTATGGTGAAATACGTGATGAGCCCCACGACGGTCACCAGCGAAAGCTCCCGCGCGATCGGGGCGAGGAGGGGCGCGCCGCGCAGGACGCGGGCGAGGTCGTCGGCCATGGTGATGCCGCCGAAGGCGCCCGAGACGATGCCGATGAGCGTGATCCCGACCTGGATGGAAGAGAGGAATTTTTCCGGTTTCTTCATGAAATCGAGGACGATCTTCGCCCGCCGGTCGCCCCGCCGGTGCGCCTCCTGGATGACCGCCCGTTTGGACGAAATGAAGGCGATTTCGGACAGAGCGAAGAACAGGTTGATCGAGATGAGCGTCGCGATGACGAATAATTCAATGACGACCATGGTGTCCAGTCTCTATTATAGACGCAATGCCGAACCTGCGCCAAGTGCGGGACGATCCGCCCGGCCTCCTCATTGCCGCCGGTTCTCTCATCCGCGTTTATCCGCAGTTTTTTTCCTCGGGGCGCCCGGCGTCCTCGCTTTTGATTTGGCCGCCTCCGCCTGCTCCGCCAGCCGGCAGAACTCGTCGATGCGGGAGACGATGAGGCCCATGCCCTGTTCCCAGAAGGCCGGCCGCTCGATATCGAAGCCGAGCTCTGCGGTGAGATCGACGCAGGCCATGCGGCCGGTCTTGGCGAGCACGGACTTGTAGGTCTCGGCGAAGCGGCGGCCCTGCTCGCGGAAAAGGGCGAAGAGGCCGAGGCCGAAGAGAAGGCCGAAGGCGTAGGGATAGTTGTAGAAGGGCAGCTCGGGCCGGTAGTAGTGGCCCTTGACCGCCCACATGTAGGGGTGGAGCGCGTCCGGATCAAGGCCGTCGCCGTACGTTTCGCGTTGGGCGTCGAGCATCATGGCGCAGAGCTCGTCGGCGGAGACTTCGCCCTTGGACCGCGCCGCGAAGAGCCGCGACTCGAAGAGGAAGCGGGAAAGGATGTCGACGACGATCTGGGCCGCGTCCTGGAGGAAGTGCTCGAGCGCCTCGGCCTTGCGGGCCTTGGGAAAGGAAATGATGGCGCCCTCGTAGACGAGATTTTCCGAGAAGATCGACGCGGTCTCGGCCAGGGTCATGGGGTAGTCGCGATGAACGGCGGGCGCGTCCTTGAGCACCTGGTGGTGGAAGGCGTGGCCGAGTTCGTGGGCGATGGTGGCGGCGGCGCCGAAGGAGGGCGAGAAGTTGCACAGCACGCGCGACGCCTTCCGCAGGGGAAGCGAGATGCAGTAGGCGCCTCCCACCTTGCCGGCCCGCGGCGCGGCGTCGATCCAGCGCGCGGCGAAAGCCCGGCGCGCGAAGTCCTCGAGCTCGCCTGAAAAGGCGCCGAATTGGCCGAGCACGAGACCGCGCGCCTCTTCGAAGCCGAACGGCGCGGCCTTCTCGGACAACGGGGCGAACAGGTCGTAGAAGGCGAGCGCGGGGACGCCCAGCATCTTCGCCTTGGCCTTGAAATAGCGGCGGAAGCGGGGGAGGGCCCCGGAGAGGACCCCGATGAGGGCTTCGAGCACCGCCGGGGTGATGCGCGCGCGGGTGAGCGAGTACTCGAGCGAGTCCCGGTAGCGCCGTTTTTGGTGGAGCACGGTCGAAAAGCCTTTCACGCCATTGATGGAAAAGGCGAGGGGGATGCGCATCGATTCCCAAAGTTTGAGCTCCAGTTCAAAGGCTTTTTTGCGCACGGCCCGCTTGGGATCGAAGGCGAAGGCGCGGAGTTCGATGACGGTCTTCGTCGTCCCTTTCGTCTCGTTCCAGACTCCTTTGAGGGAGGAGGAGACCGATTCCTGGAGGCGGCCCCACGGCTCGCCGCCCATGCGGGTGAGCTCTCCGGCGAGTTCCTCCTCCGCCGGGGACATCTGGCGGGCGCGGAGGAGAAGCTGTTCATCGAGGAAGAACCGGTACGCGGCGAGCGCGGGTCGGGCCGCCAGGCATTCGTCGAGGCTTGTATTCATGGCGGCCAGGGCATTGCGGAATTCGACGAGCGCGCGCTCGACCGGCACTTTCAGGGCGTCGAGCCGGTTCATCTCCCCGATCGCCCGGTAGTCGCCGGTGTTCACCGAATAGCTCATGTAGGCGAAAGCATAGAGCGTCTCGAACAGGTCGATGTATCGGTTGTAGTGGCCGATGAAGCGCTCGATCCAGGCGGGCTCATCGGCCGCCGCGCCGGGCGGGTCGCCCGCAAGCGCTCCGAGGCTTCCGGCGCAACCGGCCGCCTCGGCAAAATCCTTCTCGTACGCCTCCGAGCCGAGGGCCGGGTACACGGCGGTGAGGTCCCACCGGGGCAAATCGCTCATTACCACTCCTTCGCTGTCGCTGCTTTCTTTATATAGTAGGGGAAAAGCGCGCGTCCGGCAACACCGCCTGAACATGATTTTTCTCCTTTTTTTTTGACAACGGGGGGGAATTTGCATAGGATTGAGGGAGTACTTCTAATTTCGTCCCGAGGTGCCGTATGAGCGTCGTGAAGAAAAAATCAATAAAGGCCGGGCTGGTCTTTCTCTTCGTCCTGGCGTTGTGCCTGCTCGTCGACATTATTTTCACCACCGTCGTTATGTTCAGTGCGCCCGATGCGGACGGACACCTCTCCGCCGTCAAGGTCGGTTTCGTCGTCTTTTTCGCGCTCACCGCGGCGCTGGGTATTTTCGCCTTCGTCGTATACGGTCGGTACCGGAAGCCGCTCCAGGGCGTCAAGGATTTCGTGAACGCGGCGGCCGAAAAGAATTTCTCGGTTCGGCTTAACTTCTCAGGCCGGAGCGGGCTGGCGGACGCCGGGCGGGCCTTGAACGGAGCGGTGGCCGCCGTCGACGAAGCGCTCAAGGAAGTCAAAGCGATGGCCGCCGCATTCGACGCCTCGCAGCAGGATGTGGTTTCCGCCCTCTCCGAGACGGGCGCCTCATCACGCCAGATGGCGGCCTCGATCAAGAACATCACCGCCTCCCTGGAGCGGCAGAAATCGTTCATCGGCCAGACCCTGTCGGAGGTGGGCCGGATGAGCCAAGCCACCGACAACATCAAGAACTACATCGAAAGCCAGTCGAGCGCCGTGGCTGAAAGCTCGGCGAGCATTGAGGAAATGGTGGGGTCCATCAATTCCGTGTCCAAGAGCGCGGAGAAGGCCGAGGAGATCGGCCGCCAGCTTGAGAACATCGCCCGGCAGGGCGAGGAGCGGATCAAGACGATGCTGAAGGCCATGGAGGAGATCCAGACCACCTCGCAGAAGATCGCCGAGGCGATCGGCGGCATCACCCGCATCGCCGCCACCACCAACCTGCTTTCCATGAACGCGGCCATCGAGGCGGCGCACGCCGGCGAGGCGGGCAAGGGCTTCGCGGTGGTGGCCGAGGAAATCCGCAAACTCGCCTCCGACTCCGGGCGCGAGGCGAAATCGATCAAAAAGAACGTGGCCGAGACGCTCGAGAAGATCGCCCACGGCGCCAAGCTGTCCGAAGAGACGGGCAAGGCCTTCGGCGAGATCATGGCCGACATCGACAAGACGGTGAAGATCATCGTCGAGATCGCCAACGCCATGAGCGAGCAGCGCATCGGGGCGCAGGAGATCCTCAAGTCCATGTCCCATCTCGTCTCGCTGTCCAGCCAGATCAAGGACGGCGCCAACGACGAGGCGGAAGGGAGCGCCAAGATCCTGGCCGCCGTGAAAAAGATCGACGAGGTGGCCCTCGAAATCCTCACCGCCCAGCAGGAGCAGACGCACGGCGGCGAGGAGATCGAGAAGGCGATCACGATGCTCCAGTCCTCCGTCACGGCCAGCCAGAAGGCCCTCACCGACATGAAGGCCCGCCTCGAGGCGTTTACCGTCAGCGTCAATTGATCCCCCCAAACTTGACAGCCCCGGCGCAATTACATACAGTACGCCATGAAACCGTTCATCCACGCCTACCGCGAGATCGCGGAGGCGCTGATCCGCAATTCCTCCCAGGACTCGGTCATCACGCCTAAAAACGTGTACCAGGAGGGGCGGGAGACCAACAGGCCGATCATCAAGGACGTGGTCACGCGGCTGCTTTTACCGGGGAGCGGGATCGACGGTTTCGAGAACCTCCTCGGGCTTTACCGGCTCGCCCTCGAGGGCCACCCCTGTCTGCTCCTGCTGGAGCACTACAGCAACTTCGACCTTCCCAACTTCCACGAGCTCCTCGATCGACGCGGGCCCGACGGGGAGGCGATCGTCAAGGCCATGATCGCCATCGCGGGCATGAAACTCAATGAGGAGAACGACTTGGTGCGCGCCTTTACCGAGGCCTTCACCCGCATCGTCATCTTCCCGTCGAGCGCCCTGAAGGGGATCACGGACCCGGAAAAGCTCAAGGAGGCCAAAAACCACCGGATGGCCATCAACATGGCCGCCCTGTGGCAGATCATGCGCCTGAAGACGAAGGGCCGCATCATCCTGGTGTTCCCCACCGGCCAGCGCTTCCGACCCTGGGAACCCAAGACCGGGCGGGGTCTCAAGGAAGTCTACCCGTACGTCAAGACTTTTCACTACATGGCTTTAGTGGCGGTGAACGGCAATACGCTCTGTCTCAATCCGAACGGCAAGATGGAGGAAGACCTCGCCGCGGAAGATATCGTCACCTACACCGTGAGCCCGATCATCCACTGCAAGGATTATCGGGCGCAGGTTCTCCATGAGGACAAGCACATCAAGGACCCCAAACAGTTCCTCATGGACCACATCATGGGCGAGCTTGCCGCCATGCACGCGGCGGCGGAAAAAAAGCGCCTGTCCCTTCTGGACGCGCTGGGGAGACAACCCCACTAGTTTCCCGGACAAAAAAAACGCCCTTCCCCTTTAAAGATGAAGGGCCACCTTCCTTTCTCGATTGCTTTCAACTTATTTCTCTTCGCGTTCTTGGTGCCTTTTTCGTATGCTCCCTAAAGGCCTGAATGAAGTGGTCTACCCCGCCAGGGCGCGGTCGATCTCCGGGCGGTTGAATCCGAGAATGACCCGGCCATTGATTTCAATGACCGGCACTCCCATTTGGCCGCTCTTGCGCACCATTTCCTCCGCCTTCCGGGTATCCCGGGATACGTCGTACTCCGTGTAGGAGAGGTTCTTGCTCGACATGTACTGTTTCGCCATCGTGCAGTAGGGGCAACTCGGCGTCGTATAAATGCTTACACTCACCGCTTTCTCCTTTTCAATTGATATATATGAATAATACTATATACCAATTGAAAAGTCAAATTCCGGGAGACAAATGTCAGGTCGGGATTAATACTTGGACAGGTTCTGCTCGAAGGCCCTGCGCAGGCGCTCCCGGATCGAGGTGAAGTGCGCCTCGTCCGAGAAGCCGAAGTCCTTGAGCGCCTCCGGCTCGATCTGGTCGAACACGATCCTCTCCTCCTCGAGGTTGCAGATGGCGTTCGCCAGGTAGACGGTGAAGACCAGGTCGCGCAGGTCGTCGCTGCAGAGCGTGGGCTCGTGGTGGTACCGGATCGAGGCGACGAGCTGCCGCGGGAAGTTCCATTTTTCCGCTATTTTCGCCCCCACCTCGGCGTGGTTCATGCCCGAAGAGAGACGCTCGAACATGCCCGAGGGGATGGCCTTCGCCTTGCAGAAGTCCTGGATCTTGGAGAGGAGCTGCGGGTGGAGCGAGGTGAAGATGATCTGGCCCAGGTCGTGGAGGATGCCGCCGGTGTAAGCGTCGTCGAGGAGCTCCTTCTTGCGCTTGAAATTCTTGGCCAGCATGTAGGAGTAGAAGGCCACCCGGTAGGAGTGGTCCCAGAGCCAGCGGATCTCAGAGTACCGCTTGAAGAAGATCTTCTGGGTGCCGTATGAGTAGAGCAGGTTCTTCAGGTTCTTGAGGCCGACGAGCTTCACCGCCTCGACGATGTTGTCCACTTTTTTGGGGAGCATGAACTGGGCCGAGTTGACGAGCTTCAGGAGGTCGGCGGTGAGGGAGGGGTCGATCGATATCTGCCGGGCGACGTCGCCTATCTCCACGTCCGGATTGGAAATGAGCCTCTGCAGGTGGACGATGTTCTCCGGGAACTGCGGCAGGGCGTCGATCTGGTCTCCGATCTCCCGGATGAGGAGCTCGAGCTTTTCGAGCTGGACCTGGTCGAACGGGATGCTCAAGGAGGCCACGGTCTCGCCGTCCTTGAAATCGATGTCGAAACAGTCCTCGGACAGGCCGATTTTCTTCAGCATCAGGATGATGATGATGATCCCCAGGCCGGCGCCCTCCGAATTGTCGATCAGGGTGGCGGGCGCGTCCTCCACGTCGTTGAAGGCCCGGGCGCGCGCGATCCGGTCGAAGACCCGGATCTGCTCGGTCTTGGTGATTTCCACGTTGTTCTTGACGATGATGTCGAAGTTGCCGCCGCGCTTCTGGAGCACGATCTTGATGTAGTAACCGTGCTCCTTCTGCTTCTGGAGGTAGTAGTGGATGTTCTCCAGGGTCTCGTCCTTGAAGTGCGCCATGCCCGACTCGTAGTCGTCCTTGTTGTTGATGTCGAGGCTTTTTTCCTTGAAGTAGACGCGCTTGGTGTTGGCCTTCTGGGCGTTGAAGGCGATCTCGCGCATGCAGTAGGCGAGCCGGTCTTTCAGCTTTTCCTGGCCCAGCTCGACGAGGAACGACTCGAGCAGGCGCTCGAGGTAGAGCTCGATGTCGTGCGGTATCGAAAAAAGCTTGACGGTGAGCGGCACCGACGCCTGGATCGATTGCTTGATTTTCTCGACGTCCACTTCCATGGGCATATGCGTTGACCTGAATCCTTCTTTCTGTTCTGCCGGCCCGGCGTCGAGCGGCCGGGGACCCTTTTCGTTTTTTGGGGGCCCGGGTCGCACTCGCCTTGTCGTATGTACTTCCTATTGTATAAGAACGGGCCGGGAAAGGCAACAAGAAAAAACGGGGGTGGAGCGCGCGGATACGGAATACTAAAAGGCCGCACCCGTGCTATCATCGAGGCTATGTCGATTCGATTGAATGCGCTCGTCCCAGGCTGGGGAATCATCCCATCGGGACCGATACCGTGAAAATCGCCACCTTCAACTGCAATTCCGTCCGCGTCCGCCTCGACCAGATCCTGGACTGGCTCGCGCGCGAGGCGCCGGACGTGCTTTGCCTGCAGGAGACCAAGGTGCAGGACCCGGATTTCCCCGCCGCCGCCTTTCGCGAGGCCGGCTATCATGTGGTCTTCCGCGGGCAGAAGACCTACGCCGGCGTGGCCATTGCGAGCCGGGAAGAGCCGCAGTCGGTCGCCTACGGCCCGGGCTTCATCCCGGACGGCGGGGAGCCGGACGAAGCCCGGCTCATCCGCGCCCGGATCGCCGGTATCGATGTCCTCAACTCCTACGTGCCGCAGGGGCGTTCTGCCGACTCCCCCCACTTCGCGTACAAGCTCGAGTGGCTCCGGCGTTTCCGCCGCCTGCTCGAGCGGGACTACTCCCCGGACCAGCCGGTCGTCTGGTGCGGCGACCTCAACGTGGCGCCGGAGCCCATCGACGTGCACGACCCCACAAGGCTCAAAGACCACGTCGATTTCCACCCTTTGGCCCGTGCCGCCCTCGAAGAGGTGCGCGCCTGGGGTTTTGTGGACGTCTATCGACTCTTGTGCCCGGGAGCGCCCGGGCACTACACCTTCTGGGACTACCGTTTCTCAGGCACCGTCGAGCGCAACCGCGGCTGGCGCGTCGACCACGTCTGGGCAACGCGGCCCCTGGCGGAGCGGGTCCGCCGCGCCCGGATCGACGTCGAGGCGAGAAAGGCGGAGCGCCCCTCGGATCACACGTTCGTGGTGGCCGAGTTCGATTTGTGATACATGACCCGAAGGAGGGGGAACCACGGATGACATGGATAGGACGGATTCCACGGATAGAGAAAAGCGATAATTACAAATCATAAGGGCTAATTTTTGGTATTAGCAGAAAATAATGTAATGAATTAAATTCGCTTGCCATGGCAACCCTTCTCTTACTAATGGTTTCTTGGTTTGTTCGCTTCCTCAATCTTTTTTCTCCGCTTTTTTCCTATCCGTGTCATCCGTGGTTGTCTTTCTAAAGGCAGGCCTATAGAGTCGATGGACAATCCCCCCGATTCCCGCTACGCTCTTCCCGACACACTCAAAGGAGCAAGGCATGGCGAAAAAAATTGCAGTCATCGGCGCGGGCGTTGCGGGCTTGAGCGCCGCTTCCCACCTGCAGCGGAACGGGTACGACACGGAAATCTTCGAAATGCACAACCTGCCCGGCGGCCTCTGCACGGCCTGGAAGAAGCAGGGATATACCTTCGACGGGTGCATCCACTGGCTGGTGGGATCGGGCCCGGGCCATCCCCTCTATCACCGGTGGAACGAAATTCTTGATATGCAATCGCTCTCTTTCGTCGAAATGGAGGACTTCGCCAGGGTGGACGACGATCGCGGAAACAGCCTGACCCTGTATTCCGACGCCGATAAGCTGGGCGCCGAGCTCAGTCGGCATGCGGGAGCGAAGGCGGATCTCTCCGCCGTGGACGCGATGGTGGAGGGCGTCAAGCTCTTCGCCCTGGACGAGGAGCGTGATCCCGCGGTGAAGCGCCGGAAGGGCGCGTTCATGGTCGAATGGGGACGGACCACGACCGTCCAGTTCGCCAGGAAATTGGACAGCCCTTTCCTGGAATACGCGCTCCAGGTTCTCCTCGGGCCGGGCTCGATCTCGGGCCTGCCGTGGCTCATGTCGGTCTTCCACCTCAAGTCGGCAGGCTACCCGATCGGCGGATCGCTCGCCTTCGCCCGGGTGATCGAGAAGCGGTACCTCGAACTCGGCGGGAAGGTTCGATACGACGCGCGGGTCGCCGCCGTGATGACCGAAGACGACGCGGCCCGCGGGATCCGGCTTGAAAGCGGCGAGGAAATCAAGACCGATCTGGTGATCTCGGCGGCGGACGGCCGCTTCACGATTTTCACGCTGCTCGGGGGAAAGTACGCGAGCGACGAGATTCGCGGATTTTACGCCGGGAAGAATCCGGCGTTGATCCCCAATCCCTCCTGGGTCCAGGTGTCGCTCGGCCTCTCCCGCGGTCTCGAAGGCGGGCTGCACCAGCTCATGTGGAAGCCTCCCCGCCCACTCGTCGTGGACGAAAAGGCGAAGCACGAGGTAGTCGGCGCCAGGATCTACAACTTCGATCCCACCCTCGCGCCGGCGGGACATACGGTCGTGATCGCCATGCTCGACACCAAGAACGGAGATTTTTGGCGGAATCTCAGGCATGATGATAAGGCGAAATACGACGCCGAGAAATCCAGGATCGCGGATGAGTACATCGCCCTTTTGGATGCAAAGCTGGGCGGCATCAAGGACAACGTCGAAGTCGTCGACGTGTCCACGCCGGCCACGGCCGTGCGCTATACGGGCAACTGGCAGGGGAGCTACATGGGCTGGGGCTGGGGAACGAAGGTCCCGGTCTGGACACAGCGCAAGCTGCCCGGCCTCCGGGATTTTTTCATGACCGGCCAGTGGGTCACGCACGCGGGAGGTCTGCCGACGGTGATGATGGACGGCCGGGCGACGGCGGCCCTGGTCTGCGAGCGGGACGGGAAGGAGTTCGGGAGCGGTACGTAGCGTCTCCGGGAGGCAGGTTTTCCGGCTCGATGGGTTTCCCGGGCGGCACGGTCGGGAAAAGAATCCGATTGCCCATCGGAGCGGGATGAATATGCTTTCGCTTACTGCAGGACGACGCGGGACGCTCGTCCCGGCCCGTTCGCGTGAAACTGTCCTTCGGGAATTGCCCGGTGTTCCCTCTTCCTTTTATGCCGCGATATCCTTGAATGCAACCGCATCATGGCGATAATGGCCGTTCACCTCGGTGGATGATTGAAAAGCCCGGTTGTTCGTCATTCCGGAGGGTTTGCCCGGGGCAGCAGTTGATGCAGGCAAAGCAGGCATAGCCCCTTCTTATGAAATCGAAGGCCTCGGAGGGTGCGTCGCCGCGGGTGCAATATGTACTTAAGGCGGGCGACGATTTTTGTGTGTCTCGTCCGGATCCCGAATGACGGCGATCACTCGCGTGCGGCAGCCGCAGCGCGGACATTTGAAGACATCGATTTCATACGATTTAGCCGGAAGCCCGGCACGCGCCTTCCGCATACGAAGACCATGACGGATGTATGGAAGGCGCCGGAGCTTTCAGTAAGTCCGCGCCAGGCGAAAGCCCGCACTACCGAACGCGCTGTACGGATTAATGACGTTCCGCCAATCCACCGTGGTCACGGGATGGATGAGGGAATCCCCGCTACCGTCTCCCATGGTCCCCGCGTTTTCGAAATGGTATTGATCCGCGCCCCTGGCCGCGTCCGTAGCCTAGGTGTGGACGACGCTCCAGAGCATATAGGGCACTTCGGTTTCGCTTATCTGGAAGGCCCGGCTGACGGTCTGCGTGCCGCTGTCATCCTCGCCAGCCGGCAAGGTCAGGGGCGGAACATAGACCATCGTCATGCTTAAGCCCTCGGCGACGAATATTTCCCGGTCGCCGGCCGCCATCCCGGGAGTTCCGGGATCGGGAGCGGAACAAGCGGCCGCGGCGACGACGAAAAGAATACAGAGTAACGCCGCCGGAACGCATCGTTTTTTCATACTACCTCTTTTTTTCCGCCCGGCTTCCACAGGGGAGGATGGGCGGTGTTGTAGGCGCACACGGCCTGATTGCCTTTTTCGATGAACGACCCGTCATTGTTATTGTATCACACATTCAAGTGTTCGGAAAAAAGGCTTTGAATCCGCCGTCGCGATCGAATATAACGCGGGGTATTGGATTTTCCGAGGGATCGAATTTGAAGCCGATTTCAATATTAGCGTTGTAATCCCCGCTCTGAAAGATCTCACGTTTCACGCGGGTATGACCTTTCCGGTCGAGAGCCTGCTGTCCGCTCTACCGCCTTGGGAGCGGCGATTTGAGCTCGGCCGCGTGCCGGAAGATTTTCACCCCACGAAGCGGACAAAACGTATTCTCCTGAGTTTTGTATCGCCGGCCGCTTCCGGCGGGATGCTCCATCGGCCATAAAAGGCCCCGTCAGCCCTCCGCCTCCCTTGAGCCTTTTTCAACCGTCGACCGGAAGCGGCGCGCTTGAAAGGCGCCTCGCGGAATTCCCTCGAGCCGCAGCCTCATGCGTACGCTCGATCGCTGTTACCCATCGCCGTGGCGGTTAAAAAAAGAAAAAAATAAATAGACCAAAATCCCGCCCCGTCCGTCATAATGATCAATGACGATGAGCGAATCGATTGAGTTGAAACAACGGGTCGAGAAGGCATACAGGAAAAACCGGAAGGATTTCCTGGCCGCGGCCAAAATGGCCACCAGGAACATTCTTGACGCGGAGGACGTGGTGCATGAGGCCTTCGCCAAAGCGCTTTCCAACCTGGACGTGATACGGAACGTGGAAAATCTTCCGGCCTGGCTTTTCACCGTGGTGAGGAACCGCATCGTGGACCTCTGGCGGCGCCGGCGCATGAAGGCCGCGGCCGGGGAAGTCAACGTGGCGGAGGAAACGATTTCAGAGATTATTTCCTCCACCGGCCTGGACCCCTCGGATGAAACGGTGCGCGACGCCCTGTCGAGCGCCCTGAGCGAGGCGATATCCGCCCTGCCCGGGGAGCAAAGGGCGGTCATCAACGCCCAGGTGTTCGATAACCTGACCTTTCGGGAGCTGGCGGAGAAAACCGGCGAATCGATGAACACGCTCGCCACCAGGAAAAAAATGGCGGTAAAAAAACTGGCCGCCGCCTTGCGCGGCTGGATAACGGAATAATTGCGAACGGAGGTTGCATATGGTTGAGGGAAAGAAAAAAAACTGGAAGAAGAATTGGGAGGACTGGAGCATCCCAGCCAAAGTAGGCTCGATCGTCGGCGGCGTCATTCTCGCCGTGGGCCTGTTTTTCCTCTTCGGCTTCATCGTCATGTCGTTGTGGAATTGGCTCATGCCCAAGATCTTCGGCCTGCCCGCGCTCGGCTACTGGGAAGCCTGGGGCGTGCTTCTGCTCTCCTGCATTTTGTTCGGCCGCATCGGCGGCGGAAGCCGTTCTTCCGAACGGGGACGCAAACGCAAGCTGCGCGCCCGGCTTCAGGAGATGGACGAAGAGTGTGAGGAAGAAAAAGAACAAAAGGCCTGAATGAACAACGTGTTCCCGGGTTTCCGGAGGACGACGGGAGGACATGCTTGGAGCGTGTCTTCCCGCTTTTTTTTCAATTTGTCATGTGCTTCTTGTGCAACGCGATTGCCGTGAGGTTGCGCCCTTACATTTTCCCTGTCGTCGTTGCTCGATATGCCGACGGGTTTGTATGAAATTCCTCCGGTCGTCTATTAAATCGCCAGGGTGATAAAACAAACAGATTAAATTTGCATTGTACATTCGCTGCGATAATAGTAAACTGATTTCAGAGCGTGTTTCCGGTCGATCACGGGGTGCGGAAAGAGATTTCATAGTAATCGGGCTCGCCGCATTTCCCGATAATCGTCGAGATGCTTTATAAAAATCCGAGGAGGCAGTATGAAAAGAATAGGCATTGCCATTCTGCTTTTATTGGTTACAGGCGCGCTTTTCGCCGAGGTCGCGGAAAGCACCTGGAAGGCGCTGCATAATTCCCAGGTGGTGATCGTCAAAACGGACGGCAGCGAAGTCACCGGCAAACTGACGCTTATCGAACCCCAATCCGTTTCGGTCGTGAAGGCGAACGGCGAAGTGGTAACCGTTCAGAAAAAAGACGTGCGCAGCGTTCGGGGAGCCGCAGCGAAGCAGGGTTCGATGAACCTCGGCGCGCCGTCGCCCGGTTGGGCCGGAACGGCGGGAATCCTCGGCTATATCTCGGCCGGCGCGGTCGCCGCCATTGGCATTGGGGTCATAGCGACCAACGGCAGCGGCGACCTCCCCACGATATTGGGCGGCATCGATCTCCTGCTGGCCGGGGCCACGTTCCCCATCGTGGCGATCGGAAGCGGTTCCGCCACCGGGGTGCCCGGTTTTCCCGTGCTCCGCATCGTCTCCTGGATCGCCTACGGTCTGGCCATGGCCGACGGTATCGTCGAGGTGGCCCTCGGCGCCAGCGGCGCATATATACCGGATCCGGTGATCATCAGCACCGTCATATTGGCAACGACGGCTCTTGTCTGCATCGCCACCGACGCGATTCTGACGGCCGGCCAGGCAGAGACTGCCCAGGCGTCGGCGATGAAATCCGACACCGGACCTTCAGTGGCGGTGCTTCCCATTTTCAGCTTCGTGGAGCGTACCGGCACCAATACATTGGTTCCCCAGGTCGGATTGCGCTGCCAAATCAGGCTCTAAACGGCGAAAAATCTTACAGGCTGTTGAAAAACCGAAAGCGGTTTTTCAACAGCTTCCTTAGATGTAAACTAGAAATTGCCGGAACTCAAACAAAGCGGTTTTTCATGGTTTTCTGGTTGTTTCTGATGCAATTCCATAATTTCAGAAGTACTCCGGCAATTTCCTATACAGGTTGTTGAAAAAGCTCAACTTTTTCAACAACCTGTAAGGCCGGCTCTTGATTCATTGGGAGCCGGCTTTTTCTTGCGGAGAAAACCGCCGGCTTTGCCGACGGTCGTTTATTCGCTTTCCTCCTCCTTCAGCAATTCCTTTTGTTTTTCGCACAGATCGCATGGATTGGCCATGGATTCCAGCGTGGGCAGCCAACCCAATTTCGTTTCCGTCGCCTGTTCGCCCGTGAAGGGGATGACCCCTCGCCACAAGCCTCCGTCGCTGTCCCGTTCCGCCAGATATTCCACCCCGCTCTCGGTGAAGGCCGGTCTGTACACCCGATCGTATTCGGGGCTGCGGCGACCGTCCAGAACGATGAGTTGGGAATTGTCCTTGTACGCCCGATACATCAAATGCTTCCCGTCCGCGCTGAACGAAAAATCGGATATATCCTTGTATTCCAATTCCTGACTCGCCGCGCCGTCGACGTACAGGTACAGTCGATTTTCCTTTTTCGCCGCGTAGACGATATGCCTGCCGTCCAGGCTGTAAATGGGTCCCAGGATGTCGTCCAGGACCGGGCCCCGGTTGCTCTCGGTCACCACTATCCAGCCCGACTTGTCCATGGCGGCCACATAGGCGTACCCCCTGCCGTCCGGGGATAAAGCGAGCGTCGCGCTGATGATATAGGGGAAATGGGCCGCTTCCTTGCCGTCTATGACGGCCACCCAGCCGCCCAAGGCGCCCTTGTTCGCCACGTAGCCGAGACGGTCGTCGGAGAGCGCGAATCTGACCGGCTCAATGGGCACGTCCGTATCGAACAGCGGCCCTTCCTTGCCGTCGGTCACCACTAGGCTTTTGCCGTTTTTTCGTGCGCTGTAGGCGAAATGCCGTCCATCGAAACTGAAAACGGGCGATCTGACGTCTTCGTATTTCGGCCCCATTGTGCCGTCGAGCACGACGGATTTTCGGCCGTTTTCTTCGGCGATGTACGCAAAACGCCCGCCGTCCGGACTCCAGACAAACGCCTTCGCCTTGTCAACGAGCGGACCCCTGGCGCCGTCCACCACGAATGCCTGGCGATTACCCTTGAAGGCGATAAACGCAAAACGGCGGCTGTCCGGACTGAAGGCCACATGACGGATCATGTCCGATCCGCCCGGGAGGACCGCTTTCCCGTCCAGTACGGCATGCCACGCGCCGCCGCTGCGAGCCCCGTAGGCCAATCGCTTGCCGTCGGGGCTGAAGGTAACGTCGATGATGCTTATTTCGTCGAACTCCGGTCCCGGCGCGTCATCGACCATGACCCGCCATTTGTCCCCGGTTTTAACCGAATAAACGACGTGCCGACTGTCCGGGCTGAAAACGATGAAGCCGAACTCTTCGTATTCCCTGGACCGTATCTGCCCGTCCACGGACAAGACGGCCCGGCCGTCGGCGGTTTTTTGCGCCCAACCCACATGCAGCTCGTCCATGCTTCGGGCGTACACCAGCGTATCCGTCAGAGTCACCCTCTGCTGAGGCGTGCAGCCCGTTCCGAACAGTACCAGCGTCGCGGTCATCACGACCGCCGCTGACAGCGTGAAAAATCGATCAGAGGTTGGCATGGGAAGACACTCCTTGCTCTCAAGTCTCAGTTATAAAGATTATTTATTGAAGCGATATTTTCCAACAACTTTTTTTTATAATAATATGCGCTCAAATACTAATCAAGCGGCTTTCCGTTCATATCCCCGCTCAACCCGTCTTCAAAGATATATTTTCTTCATCTTCACAGATTCTTCACATTTTGCCGCTATAATTTCCCTGGGATTGCGGAAAAAGTAGATTCCCTGCCTTGAGGGTCGTATTTTCGACAATCCCTTTTTTTGTGGTCATGGGAGGTTGTGTGAACGGAAAAATCCGGAAGCGCGGCGGGGCGCGGTTCACGTCCACCCGGAGGATATCATCGGCGCACAATATTTTTCCCCGGTTCATTCGCAGCTCACGCTGAAAGAGCAAGGAGGAAACGATGAAAAACGGGCCGGTTGAAGGAATAAAGAAATCTTTCGGGAAAATTCTCGGAACCAAAGGCGAATCGATCCCCCCGGCGGCGGACGGGAACGAGCGGGCGCGGTTCGTCATCGAAGGCATGACCTGCTCGGGCTGCGAGCGCCGGATCGAGACCGCCGTTCGCCGCCTCCCCGGCGTGACGGCCGCGACCGCCGGTTACGCGCACGGCACGGCGACGGTCGATTTCGAGCCGGACCGCGTTTCCCGGGAACAAATACGACTGGCGATCGAAGCCCTGGATTACCGGGCCGTGACCGACCCGAACGCGCTCGAGGGCGCCCTGAAGACCGCGGTCGGACCGGACAAAAGCCCGCCCAAGCGCAAACGGGAGGGCTTTTCCGCGCTGCAGCTGGCCGGCATCGCGGTCATCATCGCCGCTGTCTGGTTGATATTGGACAGGGCCGGCATTTTCAACGCCATTCCGGCCGTGAACGAAAAGATGGGGTACGGGCTCATCTTCATCGTCGGCCTCCTCACGTCGGTCCACTGCGTGGCCATGTGCGGCGGCATCAATTTGAGCCAATCGGCCAAGGCGCGGCCTGAGTCCGGCGGCAATGTCCGGAAGCGCCTCCTGCCCGGCCTGCTTTACAACCTCGGTCGTCTCATATCGTATACCGTGATAGGCGGCCTGGTGGGAGCGCTTGGTTCGGTCTTGAGCATGACCGGCGCTACGCAAGGAGTCATCGTGGCGGTCGCCGGGTTGTTCATGATCGTCATGGGCGTCAACATGCTGGGCGTTTTCCCCTTCCTCAGAAAATTGACGCCCAGGCTTCCCAAGGCCCTGACCGGCAAGCTGGCGGGCGCGGTCAGCGGGAAGGGGCCGCTGCTGGTCGGTCTGGCCAACGGGTTCATGCCCTGCGGCCCGCTCCAGTCGATGCAGCTCTACGCGCTTTCCACCGGCGGCTTCATCGCCGGCGCGACCTCCATGGGCCTCTTCGCCCTGGGCACCATTCCCCTGATGTTCGGGGTGGGGGCGCTCGCTTCGCTCCTCTCGCATAAATTCCAGACGCGCATGATGAAGATCAGCGCCCTGGTCGTGCTTTTTATGGGCGTGCTCATGATCGGCCGGGGGTTCAACCTCTTCGGCCTGACGGCCGCCGTCAACGGATCGTCCTCGGCGAACAACATCGCCCGTCTCACGGCGGACGGGCAGGAAGTGAGCTCCAAGGTGTACTCGGGCTCCTATGAAGGGATCGCCGTGCAAAAGGGGCGCACGGTGCGCTGGCGGCTCGAAGTCGAGCCGTCCGAACTGAACGGATGCAACGAGACCATCGTCATCCCGCAGCTCAATATCAGAAAAACCTTGAAGGCCGGAACCAACCTGGTTGAGTTTTTGCCGGAAAACAGCGGCACCATCTCCTTCACCTGCTGGATGGGGATGATTTCGAGCTCGATTTCGGTGGTGGACGATGTAAAAACGGTCACAGCCGGCGACATACAAACCGCCGACCCGAACGCGCCTCCCGGCTGCTGCGCCGGCTCCGTCACCGGCGGGGACGGCGGCGGACTTTACGGACCGTCCAATGCCTTCACCGCTCCCTTCAAGGTGTATCCGGGCGCGTTCCAATTCGCCGCCCTCAAGGACGGCGTCCAGGAGCTGCGGATCACCATCGACGATTAGGGGTTTACCCCGGCGGTGGGCGTTGTACGCAAAGGCGTCAAGACGCGCCTCGTCTTCGTCGGCGCCAGCTTGAACCAGGACAATTACCGGATGATCATTCCCTTCTATGACGCCCGTATCGAGTTTCGTGAGGGTGACAACCCGGCCGAGTTCACCCCGACCGGCGACTTCTATTTTTACAACTGGACCTCACGCTGGTACGGCGCGATCCTGACCACGGACGGCGGGGACCCGATCAAGCGCCCGGAGATCGAGAGTCGGATCGACCGTCTCAAGAGCGAATATGAAAGCGGAGGCGTTTTCGCGCCGGCGGACGGCGGTTCTCCGCAGGAAAGCGGGACTGCGAAGTAAAGCGGATCGTCCCTGAGCGGCGGACCGGCCGGTCCGCCGCCTTGATTTCATTTTCGCCACGCTTTGATTATACTATTTTAAAGGGGCGCGCTTCGTCTCACGGAGGCGCGTCGCCCGGCATGCAAGGGTGAAAGAGGTCGAATACATGGCTGCCGCCCGGATCCTGGTCGTGGACGACGAACCCAAAATCGCGTCGATCCTGCTTCTGTACTTGAAGCACGAAGGGTTCCAGGCGGACGCGGCCGCCACCGGCCGGGAGGCCTTGCGCCTTTTGGACGAGAACCGCTATCGCCTGGTCATCCTCGACCTGATGCTGCCGGACGTGCCGGGAGAGGATATCTGCCGGCGCATCCGCGAAGAGTCGGACCTGCCGGTGCTGATGCTGACCGCCAAAACGGCCGAGAGCGACCAGCTCAAGGGATTCCGCGCCGGGACGGACGATTATGTCACCAAGCCTTTCAGCCCGCGCGCGGTGATGGCCCGCGTCAGGGCGCTCCTGCGCCGGAGCCGCGGCGAAGCGCCCGGCAACGGCCGCACCTGCGAATTCAACGGCGGGGACCTGGTGATCGACACGGCCAGGGGCGAAGTCAGGCGGGGCGGGTCGGCGGTGAAGCTGACCGCTTCCGAGTTCCGGATCCTCACCGCCCTGGCGGCGGTCCCGGGGCGGATCTTTTCCCGGTCCGATCTCATCGCCTGCGGCTTGGGCGACGGCTACCGGGGCGACGAACGCACGGTCGACGCCCACATCAAAAACCTGCGGCGTAAACTGGCGGACGGGAACGGCGGAAACGAGTACATCGAAACGAGGCACGGACTGGGATACAGCTTCACGGGGGAGCCGCGTGCGCATCGGTCTTAAAGCGCGTTTGATCTTTTCGATCCTGCCCGTCAACCTCATCACCGTCGTCATCCTGATCGTCGTCGTCAATTTTTTCCTGGACAGCCAGTTCAAGGAGTATGCGGTGCGCCGGCAGGAGCGGAAAAACCGGGAGCTCGTCCAGCTCATCTCCCGCCAATACGCTCAGGATCGATCCTGGAACACCCAGGTCATCCAGAACATCGGCATCAGCGTGCTCGAGGAAAGCATCCTGCTGCGCCTGACCGACGCCCGCGGCGGGCTGGTCTGGGACGCGATGACCTACAACAGCGGGATTTGCCAGGCGATGATTCAGCAGATGTCCCAGCGCATGCTCCTCAAGTATCCCTCAATCAACGGCGGCCTGCAGAGCCGCGAATACGACGTGACCGTGGACGGCCGGACGGTGGGGCGGCTGACCGTCGGCTACTACGGCCCGTTTTTTTACACCGATTCGGATTTGTACTTCATCGAAACCCTGAACAACGTGCTGCTGGCGGCGGCGGCGATCGCCGTCGTCCTCTCCGTGATCGCGGGCTACGTCATCGCCTCCACGATCAGCGCGCCGCTGAAGCGGGCGGCCGATCAGGCGGTCGCCATCGGCCGGGGCGACTACCATCCCGTCCGGGGCGTGCGCTCCTCCACCCGCGAGATCCGCGAGCTCACCGACACGCTCGATCGGATGACGGAGACGGTGGTCGATCAGGAACGCCTGCGGCGGCGCCTGGCGACCGACGTGGCCCACGAGCTTCGCACGCCGCTGGCCGCCCTGCAGGGGGAGATGGAGGCGATGATCGACGGGGTGAGCACGGTCTCTCGCGGGCGGCTTGAAAGCTGCCTGGAGGAGATCCGGCGCCTGGCCAAGCTCACCGGAGACATGGAGACCCTGGCCCGCTACGACGACGAGAGCATCGTCCCCCGTCCGGCCCGCTTCGATCTGGGGGCGCTTCTGGAGAAGACGGCCGCCCGCTACGAGAAATCGGCGCGGGAGGCCGGACTGACGCTCGTCTGCAGGCCGCAAGCCGTTTCGGTCCTGGCGGACGAGGAGCTGATCGGCCGGGTGATCATCAACCTCCTCGCCAACGCGGTCAAGTTCAATGTCCCGGGCGGCACGGTCGACGCGTCCGTGTCGGCCGCGGACGGGCGGGCCCGGATCGTCGTCCGCGACACGGGGCGGGGCATTCCCGCCGCCGACCTGCCGCACGTCTTCGAGCGCTTTTACCGGGTGGACCAGTCCCGCACGCGCAGCGCGGGCGGCGCCGGGATCGGACTTTCTATCGTCCGCGCCATCGTCCGGGCGCACGGAGGCGCCGTCGACATACGGAGCGAGCCGGGCAAGGGGACCGAGGTCACGGTGTCGCTGCCGGTCGACGGGCCGGGCGGGAACGCCGGGCTGGTTTACGTCTATGGAAGCTGTTGAAAAACCGCTTTCGGTTTTTCAACAGCCTACTAGAGGTTTTTTCCGCCCAACGAGCGCGCCCTGCGTTGCCGGACAGGGATGGCGGGCGGTCGCGGGCTATGATTTTCCCATCATTTTTTCGTCCGACGCGCCGACGGCTCCCGCCAGTGGATGAGTATGCGAAGACGGCCTGTCACTTATCGGGTCTATTTTTCAACTCCGCCTCCCAGGCCGACTTCAGCAGTATTGCGAGTTCTTTATATGAAGCGACTTTTTGTTCCTTGTCGCCCCTGATATAATAATATTTGCCGTCGTCCTTTTTCACTCCGTAATATAAAACATTATCACTGGAAAAAAAGAAGGGGTAGCCCGTGCATACTATATCATATGGCCCCTTCCGGGTTGAGTCGATGACGACCCACTTCGGCTTGATCAAGCCGAATCCGGACCGGATGACGTAGGCGTAGTGCCGGCTGTCGGAACTCCACACGGAATAAATAAATTCCGCAAAACGCTGGCTCTCGTCCGGCACGCCGTCGCGCACGATCACAAAGTAATAGGCGAAAAAATCACTCAATAAAACCGGGAAGGCGAGATGCTTCATGTCCGGACTGTAGTCCATCTGATTGATAAACATGCTGTAGTCACGCTTCTCCTTCCCCTTCCGCACTTCGACTGTTTTCTTTTCGAAATTGAGGACGATCACCGTGCCATCGTCCAGCACGAGGGGATTTTTCCCGCGATGCGAGAAAATCGTTGCATTATTCATATCTTCTGAAGTAATCACCTGGAGCATATAGGTGTATTCCGGAGAAACCGTGACCTGCACCTCCATGTCGCCGGAACTGTATATCGTCGTCGTGAGCCAGCCCGATCCGAGGCCGCGCCAGGCGTTCAACTTTTCCTCAAGCGACGGCTCATCCACGTACAGCAGTTTGGCGATGATCCGGTGCGTCCCGGGGAGGAGCTTGTACACCGTTCCGTATTTGCCTTTGGGCATGGATTCCACGCCGTCGATACTCACCACCTGGAGCATGCCGGTGACGATGAGCGTTACCTTGTCTTCCTCACCGGTCTCGTTTTCCGCCGGGTACATTTTATAGATCGGCAGGGAAACGGAGGCGCAAGCGGTAAACAGAAGCAGGCTGACAAGTATGATAATGATGTTTTTCATGGTTCCCTCCTTCAAAAATGCGGCCGAAGTCATTTCGGCGTTTGCTTAATTCGCCTCGATAAGGATCTCTTCCAGGGCCGTCCGCAGCGCGCCGCTCTCCGTGACGGGGAAGAAGGTCGTGAATTTCGTCCCGCCGTTCGCGGCGATCGCGTTCAGCCCGGCCGCGCCCGCGGCGCCCGGGCCGAGGAAGGCGATGACGACGCACCGGATGCCGTAGTCTCCGTACAGTCCGGCAGCGGCGGCGGACAACGCCGCGACGACGGCGGGAGCGTCGGGGAAATCGGGATCCTCGCAGGTGTCTCCGCTGTCGGCAATAATGATTAAATACGATTTCCCGTCATGAACGTAAAAATCCGGCATCACCGCGGAGAGGTCGCGGTCATAATACTGCAGTTGTTTCACCAGCGGCGTGCTGCCGAATGTGCAGGGCAGCCATGCCAGCTCCAGGTAGTCCGCGATCCCGGTGCCCGATGCCTCCGCGTCGGCCGGCGGGACGATCGGGGCCAGGTCGACGGAGCAGCCGCGGCCGCAGGTAATAGCCAGGTTGGCGCACCGCACGATGTTGTTTGCCAGGCAGGCCGGGTCCGCGCAGCAGTCGTCATGGCAGCGCTCCAGGTACGGAAGATCTCCGTCGGGATACGCGTCCAGGCCGACGGCGTGGTTGGTCCCGGCGAGCCGGCCGATGAAATACTCAATCTCGTCGCGAGCCTCCTCCCATTTGCTGCGGCCGGCCGCCCAGCCGACATCATCGTTCATGGAAGGAGACTGATCCAAAAGGATCAAAAAGCGCGCGCCGGGCGCTCCCGGTCCGGGCGGACCGGTTTCCGCCGGTTCCCAGCAGGACATGCTCATCATGATTATTCCGATGACGGATGACAGAATGACGTTTTTCA
>JAFGSW010000085.1 GCA_016934415.1 Spirochaetales bacterium
CGGATCATGTTACGGTCATTCGCTGCTTGGGCAAGCACGTCGAGAAAATGTATTTTTTTGATTATTGACCTTCGGAAAGTAAGATATATATATATATATATATAAAATTCAGAGGAGTTCATATGAAAGTCGTCGTACTCTCCGATGTTCAAAAAGATTACGCATTGGGATCGGTGACCGTGAACGCCCTCAAGGGGATTTCATTCGCCATCGAACAGGGTGAGTTCATCGCCATTGCCGGGCCGTCCGGCTCCGGTAAAAGTACGATTCTCAACATGATAGGCTGCATTGATTCGCCTTCCGCCGGCCGGGTCTCCATTGACGGGCGGGAGGTGGACTCGCTTTCCGACAAGGAGCTGACCCGCTATCGCCGGGAGAAGATCGGGTTCATTTTCCAGTCATTCAACCTCATCCCGGTCCTGAACGTTTATGAGAACATAGAGTTCCCCCTCCTTCTCAAGAAGAACGTTCCCAAAAAACAGAGGCAGGAGACGATCGGGCGCTTCATCGAACGGGTGGGACTGGCCGACCGCGTCCGCAACAAGCCTCACGAACTTTCGGGAGGCCAGCGCCAGCGCGTGGCCATCGCCCGCGCCCTGGTGACCGGCCCGCGGATCATTCTGGCGGACGAGCCCACGGCCAACCTGGACACCGAGACCGGGCTGAATATCATCTCGCTTATGGAAGAGATCAATGACAAGGAGCACACCACCTTCATCTTTTCCACCCACGACCAGTACATCATGGAACACGCCCATCGCGTCATAACCCTGCGCGACGGCCACATCGTCGCCTGACGGAAAGGGGGGGCAATGCTTGTTTTCAAGCTGGCGATAAAAACCATCCTCCGCCGCAAGCGGCGTATGATTTCCATCGGGGTACTCGTGTTCATCGGGACGCTTTTTCTGGTGTTCGGCGGGACGTTCGCCGGATCGGTGGAGTATTTTTCCAGGGAATCGGTGATCGACAACTTCACCGGGGATTTCGTGGTGTACGCCGCCTCCTCCCGTGAAAAACCGTCGCCTTTCGCCTTCACCACGCCGCTGCCCAACATCCCGGACGTGGAACGGGTGCTGTCATGGCTCGAGAAGAACCCCAACGTCGAGGCGGCGGTGCCCATCGCCCAGAACTACTCGATCATGGCGGTCGATCGTGACGGCGCGCGGATCGAACTTCCCCTCATTTATTACGCGGTGGAGCCGGCGCGCTACCGGTCGGTGTTCGACATCGTCTCGATCACGGCGGGCAGCTATTTCGGCATTGAGAAGGACCCGCGGGCGGGCGAGCGGGGCATTCTGGTGAGCACGGCCCAGAACGAGCGCTTCAAGAAATCGTACAACGTGGAGCTCGCTCCGGACGAACGCGTCACCTTCCTGGGAGTGACGCCGGGAGGATCGGTGAACGCCGTTTCCACGCGCATCCTGGGCGTGTACGTTCCCAAGCGGTTCGCGAGCGTCTTCGATTACATCAATTTCGTGGACGCGGCCACCTATTCGGAGCTCTACAATTTCACCGGCGTGGCGGCCGGTTCCCTGCCCGCGGCCTACGACGCCGCCCTCTCCGCGGAGAGCGAGGACGACATCTTCGCCGCCGCCGACAAGGCCATCGCTCCCCTTGACGTGGAAAAACTGAAATCGGAGACGCTGTCCGGATACAGCATGATCGCGGTCCGGCTCAAGGATCACGGCCGGCTGGAGGAGGAGCGGCGGGCCGTGGAGAACGCGGGTCTGGGCGTTTCGACCGAGCCCTGGGACCAGGCGAGCGGCTTCTACGCCCCCCTCGCCCGGTCCTTGAGCCTGGTCGTGTACGTGATCGTGGGCGTGATCTTTCTCATCGTCGCCTTTATTTTCATGAACACGCTCATCATCAACATCATCGAGCGCACGCACGAGATCGGGACCATGCGCGCCCTGGGGGGGGAGAAGGGGTTCGTACGGTCGCTGTTCCTTTCGGAGACGCTCATCGTCAACGGCTTCTTCGCCCTGCTCGGCGCGGTCGCGAGCGCCGCCCTCATCCTGGCCTTCGGGGGGTCGGGCGTCCCCCTGCCGGACATCGTCTCGCAGTTCCTCATAGGCGGCGGCAACCTCCCGCTCCTGCTCACGCCCGCGCCGTTCCTGCAGGCGGCGGCGGTGGTGGCCGTCGTTTCCGTCCTTGCCACTCTGTACCCGGTGAGCGTGGCCACCCGGATCAGTCCGCTGCAGGCGCTGAGCCAGAAATAGGGGGAAGGGCATGGGAAAGATTTTCAGCCTGGCTTTCAAAAACGCCTTCCGCCAGAAAAAACGGTCGGTCACCCTGGGCGTCAATTACGCCGTGGTCACCCTGCTCTTGTTGCTGGTCCTGTCGTTCTCCAACGGCGTGCGGGCCACCATCGGCAACACGCTGGTGCGCGGGACGGCGGGCCACCTGACCATCTCCGGCGAGTACGTCAGCGAGAAACGGGTGCTCATCGGTGTTCAGGCATACGAACGCATCACCCGGACCGTGAAAGACCTCTTCCCGGACAGCACGGTCGTCAAGCGGTACAATTTCAGCTCCGCGCTCTACTACCGGGGGATTTCCAAGCGGCTTTCCTTCATCGGCGTGGACGCGGCCGTCGATCAGAGCTTCACGGGCCAGCTCTCGTTCGCGGCGGGGAGCTGGGAGGCGTTCCTGGCCGCGCCGAACGCGGTGATCGTGCCCCGCTCGGTGGCTGAGTATTACGGTTTATCCAACGGCGAGGAGGTCCTCATCTCCCGGCGCACCCGTTTGGGCGCCTTCAACACGGGCACGCTCAAGATCGCCGGCATTCACGATACAGGCAATTTTTTCTTGAGTGAGCTGGTCTTGTGCCATTTCGATTTCCTGCAGGATCTGGACCTGACGCCCGCCTACCGCGACCGGTTCAACGCCGCCGGACGCGAAACGGCCACCACCCTGTTCGTCTACTTCAAGGACCCGTCCAATCTGACCGCGGAGCGAGACTTGTTGGTGAACGCGCTCAACGCCCGGGGATTCGAAGCCTCCGGACCCAAGACCTCGAACGACGCCATTTCGGCGGTCACCGCCGCCTCTCCCCGCTACACGGTGGCGGACCGGGACCCGAACATCATCCGCCTCACCGTTTCCACCCTTGACGAGGTGCTGGGGATCGTGGGCACGGTTCTGGCCGTCGTCAATGGGATCGGCATCTTCATCACTCTCATCCTTCTCTTCATCATCGCCGTGTCCATCTTCATCAACCTGCGCATGACCATCAACGAGCGGCTGGAGGAGATCGGGACCATGCGCGCCATGGGCGTGGAGGCGGGCAGCGTCACCCGGCTCTTCATCCTCGAAAACACGGTGTTGGCGCTGTTCTTTTCACTCATCGGCACGGCGGTGAGCCTGCTGCTCATGGGCGCGCTGACGCTCTTCGTTCGCTTTCCGGCGGCGGGCCAGATCGGCGTCATCCTCGACGCCGGGAAGCTGGTGCTCGTTCCCACCGTGCCCGACGTCCTTCTGGTCGTCGGGCTCGTGACGGCGTTCGCCGCCCTGTTCTCGTTTTTCCCGGCGCGCTACGGCGGCAGGATCAAGCCGGTGGACGCGCTCTCAAGCACGTACTGAGGAAGGACGATATGAGATCTGTTTTTTTTGCGACATTGCTCTTGTTGACCGGCGCCGCGGCCTTCGCCCAGACGAACGATCCGCGCGCGGTCCGGATCATCGAGAACTTCGAGAGCAAGCTCAATCTGGACGCGTTCGACGTCACCTCGGATTTCACGCTTGTCCAGAAGAAGGCGGCGGAGGCGGACCGCGTCCTCCGGCTCAACATCTACCGCCGGGACGCGGCGGGGCTTTTTACCATCATCTTTACTTATCCGGACAGCGAAAAGGGCAAGGGCTACCTGCGCCAGGGGGACGACCTCTACCTCTACCTGCCCACCACCCGCGAGTTCGTCTTCCGCAACCGCAAGGACGACATTGGCTCCACGGACGTGCGGACGGATATCTTCGGGCGGCTGACCAACCTGGAAAAGTTCAATGTCCGCTTTGAGGGCAAGGCGACGGTTTCCAAGTGGGAGTGCGACGTCGTGCGCTTCGACGCCAAGGTGCCCGACGTATCGTTTCCGATACAGAAATGGTACGTCCGCGTCTCCGACGGTCTTCCGATCAAGGTGGAGAATTTCTCCGCCTCGGAAGCGCTCCTGCGCACGTTTTACTACGTCGATTTCAAGCAGGTCGCGGCCGGCAAATACATCTTTACGCGCTTTCTGGCGGTCAACAACCTGGAAGAGGGCCAGCGCACCCTGATCACGGTGGACAATGTCCGTACGACGCGCATTGAAGATTATATTTTCACCAAAGCCTACCTGGAACGGCAGTCACGGTAGGAGGAGGCCGAACATGAGCGGCTGGAAACGTCTATCGGCGGCCGTTTTTTTCATCCTGAGCGCCGCGGCCTGGGCGCAAACGGATGCGGGAGGGAGCGGTGACGACCCCTATGACACGGGACAGTTCGACGAAGCCGTGGAGAAGAGCGTCAAGGAGGACGAGGCAGCCAAGGTGGAGGTCCTTTTCGGCGGGACCTTCCTGCTTCAGGATTATATAAGCTCGTACGGAACCTTTACGGACTGGACGAGCGAACTGAAGCTTCTGGGGAAACCCTTCCTCAAGGTGACCGATCCCCGGCTGGGCTCCGTCTTCCTTTCGTATTCGATTGCGAGCACGCTCTATCAGGCCTCGAACAACCCGCCGCCCACGCTCGTCCCCACGGACCCGTTCGTCCCCGTCTTCGCATTGAGCGAATTCTTTGTCAGCTTCGACTTCGGCAAGGCCGTCTTTCTGCGCGCGGGAAACCAGATCAACTCCTGGGGGCCTTCCTTTTTCTGGACGCCGGTCGATTTTGTCAACCGCGAGCGGGCCAATGCACTCTCCGCCCTCGACGTGCGCGCGGGCGTACCCTCGCTCAAGGTGCACGTGCCCTTTTCCCGCGCCAATCTGTTTCTCTTCGTCGATTTCCGGGATACGGTGAGCGCCGCGGACGGCGTCGGCGCCTTCTTCCGAACCGTCAACACGGCCCTCCGGTTCGACCTCACCCTGGGCGGGATCGAATTCGGCCTGACCGGCTACCTGGACGCGGCGTCCGGACGCCTGGTCAACAAGTACGGCCTGGACGCCTCCGGCAATTTCCTCGGCTTCGACCTCTACACGGAGCAGGCCGTCTCCCTCCGTTACGAGCACGAGGAAAATCCGCAGGCGTTTTTCGAATCCTATCAGGCGTGCGCCGGATTCTCGCGCACTTTGGACGAACTCAAGGAGTGGACGCTCCAAGCCGAGTTTTTCTACAACAGCGCCGGCACCGACGAGCGGGCCGCCACTTTGCCGCCGGGGGCCTTCGTGCCCTTCTATACCGGGCGTTACTACCTGTTCGCGTCTCTTTATCGGGCCAACGCCGACGATGTCCTGAGCCGGGTGGAGGCCCAGGTCATCGTCAATTTTTCCGATCTCTCCTTCCTCGCCCGTCTCTCCGCTGTGTTTTCATTCGCGCGGACCCTGCCCGTCACCGTGTCCGTAAGCTACGCGGACGGTGACAACGGCGATGAGTTCGCCTATGCGGGGCCCCACCAATTTACGGCGACCGTTTCCGCAAACTTCGTATTCTGACGAGACCGCGCGAAGAGCCCGGTGACGGGAGATGATGGCGAAGTCTTTAAATTGCGGATGAGGAAGATGGAGGGAGGGGAGCGGGTCTTCTTCGGATGACCGGGGCTCGTGTCGTGAGTGCATTGTACGCGACTCAGCTCTTTGATTTTCTCTTCGCGCCTTTTTCTATCTTCTTGATCTTTTCCATCCGTAGTTTTCAAAGACCGTGATCGAAAAAAACCTTTACATCATTAAGTTTTTCCCGTTATAATCGCGCCATCCAAATCGTTCACGGGTAGAAAATTGTTGTTGAGCGCGTTCCGTCAATCCTTCGGCCTCAAAACGTTTCCTTTCAACACCTCCATAACGGATCATGAGCCCGATGACGCCCCGGAGAATCACCCGGAGAACAAGAAATGACGAGCAGTATCTCCAACAAGAAACGCGGGTAGCCCCGCCCGCTTGCCATACATCGGAACACAGCAAGTCGCAAACGAAACGGCTAGGAAAAAATCTCTTACCAAAATTTTTCAGGAGGAAAAACATGATTACTGAATTGGAAAAAGACCAGGTCATCGAAATCGGGTCCCGCAACCGCGCCGGGTACCTGGTGGAACAGGCCGGGTACACGCTCGGGCTCGCCAAGCAGGACGGGGAGGCGTTGGAAGAACTGCTGCCGAACGGGTATTTGAACGAGGTGACGAAGGCGGCCGGCAAGGTAAGCGAGGCCTACAAAGACAGGACGCTTTCAGCCGAAGAGTCCAAGGACGCGGCCGAGGAGGTGAACAGGCTTTTCAGGCGGGCAAAAGTGTGGCGGCGGGCGATCGTCAACCGGGCCTCAAGGGCCGGCCGCATGGGAAAAAAGATTCCCGACGACCTGCTCAAGATCGGCAACCCCAAAACCGTACCGGCCGTTGTGAGTCTTCTGGAACAGATGGTGAAACTGGCGGAAGCAAACTCCGCGAGCCTGCACGGCGCCAACCTGGAAAGTATGATCGAAGAAGGCAGGACGTTGGCCAAAAACATCAAGGCCATCGACGCGGAACAGGAAGTACGGCGTCTCAAGAACCTGCCGGACGCGGTCAAACAGTTCCACTATGAAAAAGGACTGCTCTTCATCGGGGTCAAGGTGATCAACGAGGCCGGCCGGGAACTGCACGCCGGCAGCCCGACCGACGCGGCCAAGTACAATCTGTCGATCCTGTACAGGAATACGGGAAAGAAAAAAGAAGAGACCGCGTCAACCTGACGCACGGAAGCAAGGCGCGCCGCCATGGGCGGCGCGCCGTCATTTACGTCCGCTGACAGACGGCATTCCGGCACTGCCGAGGCCGGGACAACCGGCATCCAGGAGAAACACGGCGCGAATATATTCACATCCGGCGCCACCCCGATGAAAACGGGTCCTCCCCGGACAAAGACGGGCGCCGTCCGGCGGGCGGCGTTCAATTCCCCGCCCGATACGGGCGCTGACCAAGGCAATTCAAGCACTGATTTCAGGTTGGCGTCCGGTTCCCCGCCCGATACGGGCACCGACCATACCCTGAATTTTACCGGAATTCATTGTGGCGTTCACCGGGAAGGGCAATCCGGGCGGTGGAATGAGCCCGGCGTTCCATTCCCCGAGGCTTACGGGTGCCGGAATGGCGAATACAGGTGTTGGAAAACAGGCCGGCGTTCGATTCCCGACACAATACGGGCGCTGACCTGATGAATGCAGGAGGTGACAGAGGCTGGCGTACGGTGACGTGACGGTGGCGCGGGGTGGAATGACGGATCCGGGCGATGACGGGGGCCGGCGTACGGCGGGTTCGTTCAACTCGAAGTGTATCTTCCGCTTCGCGAAAAGATACACTTCTCCTAATTTTCGCTCATTGTGACCCGGGTATTGTCGCTCAAAGTGACCCACCCCGTTAGAAAGCAATAGACCTGAATCAGGA
>JAFGSW010000086.1 GCA_016934415.1 Spirochaetales bacterium
ATCGGCTATAATCCCTGCAACAGCGCGACCATCAGCTGGACGGGAAGCTGCAGCGGTTGTGAGTATTGGGGGGTCTACGGCTGGAATACAAGCCCACTCGTCGAGTACTACATCGGCAGAGGCGGCGGTAACAGCGCCGGCACGTACAGCACCAGCAGAGGCTCCTACACCCTGCAGACGTACAGCTGCAACGGGCCGAACATCACCGGTAACGGCAACTTCGAGCAGTGGAACTGCTCGGGCGCCAGCACGAGCCCCATCAATCTCTCCGAACACTTTACCGCGTGGCAAAACCTCGGGAAGTCGATCGGTGGCCAGAACTACTGCATGATGGTTGGAGAAGATTGGAGCCAGGGCAGCGGCAACTTCACCATAAATTTCGGCAGCAGCTCCTCTTCAAGCAGCAGCAGCAGCAGCAGCAGTAGCAGTAGCAGTAGCAGTAGCTCTTCCTCCAGCAGCTCTTCCTCCAGCAGCGGCGGCAACATTGAGGCGGAAAACTATTCCAGCCAGAGCGGTACTTCAAAGGTGTCCGCGGACGGCGGTACCGCCGTACAGTATTCAAGCTCGTCAAGCTACACCGCCTACAACATCAATTTCTCGAGTGCGCCTTCTTCTATTACGGTTCGCGCGTATCAGCCCGGATCGGGAGGGACGATCAGGTTCTATCTGGACAGCCAGAACGGCACGAATTTTTGCACCATTTATCAAAGCGGCTACAACCAATGGTACACATCCTCCAACTCCTGTTACCCGCAACCGACCGGCACGCATACGGTGTACGTCAAAGCGAGCGCCGGGAACAGCCAGATCAACTGGTTCAATATTCCCGGCGCCTCGAGCGGCAGCTCCTCCAGTAGCTCGTCCTCAAGCTCATCGAGCAGTTCGTCCTCAAGCTCTTCGAGCAGCTCATCCTCAAGCTCTTCCGGAACCAGTTGGTGGGGCGGCTGGTGGTAATTGATTATTATCCCCTTACGAGGGGGTACCCTTGATTCTCCCCATAGAGCGGGCCGCCTTTCGCCTTCGGGCGAGGGGCGGCCTCTTTTTTATATTGGATAATGTGATTCTATGTAAAAAATGTCATACCAGGTAATGACAAATGTCATCACCTGGTGTATGATGTAGAGAGTGGGAACAACCTATCCAACAATTCCTCCGGGGATTGGCGGCAATGGAAGTTCGGCAATGTACCTTGATTTTTGTTGTCCCCTGACGAGGGGACACCCTTGATTCTCCCCATATAAAGGGCCGCCTTTCGCCTCACGGCGAAGAGCGGCCTCTTTTTTGTCATACGCTTTCTTCAGGATTTATCTTTGTCGAGCACGGTGAATGTGCGCTGCGCGAACTCACCGTACTCATCCACAATGGTGAGGGTGTATTCCCCGGGCGGAGGCGAGACGGCCATCCGGTGGATGCCCGAGGTGGAGCCCAGGTAAACGCCGTTCAGGTGCCAGAAAATGACGGCCCCCGGGTCACGATGCGCGGCCGAGCAGACGATTTTCCCTCTCCGTCCGTCGAGCTCGATCGGGATATACACGAGACTTGAGGGGGCGGGGAAAATAATGGAGAGCGATTGGTCGCCCGTCTCGCCGAGCGCGGGCCGGCAGTCGGCGCGCCAGGGGGGCAGGGGCCGATAGCCCGGCGAGGAGGCCTTGTAGTACCACTCCATGGCCGGGGGCAGGACGAACCATTTGCGCGAGACGATATTCGTTATTTTTTCGAATTGACTCGAGACCCGGTATCGCCCGTTTTTATCGAGATGGACGAGGGTGCAGTAAGGACAGGCTCCAGTTTTCAGGACAGTGCGCGGGGCCCTGACGAGCGCGGTCTCCTCGCAATTCGGGCCGGCCGGGTAGCCTGAGCGCGCGCACACCTCGACCGTCGCCAGCCCCGCCGCGGGCTCGTGGAACCATTCGTCGTCTTCCCGGTCGAGGATGTTGAAGACGTCGAAAAGGACGGGCGCGGCCGCGCGGGACCCCTGCAGGCCCGGGCGGCCTTCGCCTGTGGCGTTTCCCACCCAAACCCCGACCGTGTAGCGGGGGGTGACGCCGATGGACCAGGCGTCCCGGTGGCCGTAGCTTGTCCCGGTCTTCCAGGCGATCCGCCGTGAGGAAGAGAATGAGCGCCAGTTGACGTCCTCGCCCGGCCGCTCCACCTCGAGTATGGCCTCGAGGGTGAGCCAGGCCGCGGCCTGCGAAAAGACGCGGCCCGGGCGCAGATCCGTCCGGTTCGATTCCGGACGGTCGCCCTCGAGGAAATACGGCTCAACCGCTGACGCGTCGCCGGACTCGCTCAAGGCGGCGCGGCCCAGCCCCGCGTACATTCCGGTGAGCTCCCAGAGCGTCCCCTCGGCGCCGCCGAGGATGAGCGTGAGGCCGTACTCGCTCGCCGGGCGGAAGAGCGTCGACATGCCGAGCGACCTGAGCAATCCGTAGAACCGGTCGAGCCCGAAATCCTTAAGCATGCGGACGGCGGGGACGTTCAAGGATTGAGCGAGGGCCGACCGGGCGGGCACCGCGCCCCGGAACGTCTGCGTATCGTTTTCCGGCCGGAACCCGCCGTAGCGGGTGGGGATGTCGGGCACGAGTTCGGTGGGGAGGATCTCCCCCTCGTCGAGGAGGGCGGCGTAAAGGAAGGGCTTGAGGAGACTCCCGGTGCTTCGGGGCGAGGTGAGGATGTCCACGTCCGGAGCGTGTTCCTCGTTGTCCTCTTCCGGAAGGACGTTGCCCACGTAGGCGAGGGTGCGGCCGGTCGCTGTGTCGATGACGCAGGCCGCGGCGTTATGGATGCCGTTTTCGGAGAGCCGTTCGATGTGGCGCTCGAGTATCCGGCACACACCGATCTGCAGGGTCCCGTCGAGCGTGCTGATTGCGCGGTAACGCCGGTTTTGCGGACGGCTCTCGGCGGCGTTGCGGGCGGCGACGCGCGCGAGAAGGTGCGGGGCGTCTCTGGGGAGCGGGCGGGGCGATGCGGGCAGCGGCTCTTCCTTCGCCAGGCGGCAGTCGAGGTCCGCAATGACGCCCTTCCGCCGCAGCTTGTCGAGGAGCCGGTCGCGCTTCTCCTTGAGCCGCTCGCGATTGCGGCCGGGATGTATGAGGCCGGGGCTGTTCGGCAGGACGGCGAGCAGCGCGCTCTCGGCCCAGGAGAGACGCTCAGGGTTCCTTCCGTAATAGCGCCAGGCCGCGCTCTGCAGGCCGACGGTGTTGCCACCGAACGGGGCGTGGGAGGCGAAGAGGGCGAGGATGTCGTCCTTGCCGTATTCCGTTTCCAGCCGCAGGGCGAGGAAAGCCTCGATGATCTTTTCCGGCACGCTCCTGTCGTTTCCGCGGCGCTGGAGCCGGATCACCTGCATGGAGAGGGTGCTGCCGCCGCTCACCACTTCGCCGGCGGCGAGGTTCTGGACGAAGGCCCGGGCGAGCGAAAACGGGTCCACTCCGGGATGGACGAAGAAACGGCCGTCCTCATAGGCTGTAAGGGCGGTCTTGAATTTTTCGGGAACGGAGGCGACGGGCGGGAAACGCCACTGTCCGTCCGCGGCAATGGAGGCGCCGAGGAGCCCGCCGTTCCGGTCGTAGAGGCTCAACGCATACGGGTCCGAGAAAAGCGGCCGGGGCAGGAGGAGACGCCAGATCCCGAGCGAGGCGAGCGCGGCGAAAAGCGCGAATCCCGCCGCCGGCAGTACTCGACGCAGTGCCCTCGAAGAGCGCCGCAGCGCCGGCGAAGACCGGAGGATCTGATTCATCCTCCGTATTGCTTGAAGAACGTGCTTTAAAATCGGCGCAAGCGGCGACGGGCCCGGGCGGGCGGCCCGCTTCCGGGCCGGGCCGCCATCCGGCTTTCCGGTCCGGAAGAGGTATTCCCGCAATGTCAGGTCGAGCAGCATGCGAACGCCTATCAGGCTTTTAAATAAACCGTGTTTTCCGCTCCGCGGAAAACCAGCGGTATTTTAAAAGCTTCCAAAAATGTAAACCAGAAATTGCCGGAATTCACTTTGTGAGATTTTTCAAGGTTTTTAGTCTGTTACTACTCAATTCCTTATCTCAAAATCGACTCCGGCAATTTCATGAGCAGGTTGTTGAACAAGCTCAACTTTTTCAGCAACCTGCTATTTGACCACCGTGACCCACTGACCGGGCAGGCGCGATTGGATCGTGGCGTCGTACATCGCCTCCACGCTCTGTATGGGGAGGTAGAATTTTCCCAGGTAACTCGCGTTGAGCAGAACCTGGAAGGTCTTCGTCTCGTCCCGCGCCAGGTCGAAGAAAATATTGACCCGGTCGTCGCGCACATCGAGGTAATCGTAGGGCGAGTTGACCGCTCCGCCCGGTCCCTCCATGCGCAGGTTATGGATCTCCCAGCCGGAAGGGAAGAGAGCGGACAGGGCGAGCGTCTGCAGGGCCCGGCCGCTTGAGTTTCTCACCGTGATCACCGCCATGAGGTCGGTGCCCTGCTCAAGCGATTCGATCGACACCGCTTCTCCCTTGAGCCCCCGGTAGGAGACGTCGAGACTTAATCCGTTCGCCGACGGCTTCTCCCGCCCCGGCTCCGGCAACCCTTTGGCGAAGACGCGGACGAAGAGCGTCTGCCCGCCCGAGTTCGCCACCGTCACCCTCAGGTTGGCGCCGTTTCCGACCGGCAGAGGGATCTGCATGACGGGCGCGCCGCTCTGTTTGGACGTCGGGGCGGCCGAGCCCGCGGCGTAGCTGAACTTCATGAGCCCGTCGCCCTGCCGCACGCCGGCGAAGCGCGCCATGGCCACCAGGCAGTAGGCCGTGGCCTGCGTGGAGAGCCAATCGTCCCGGCACAGGGCGTCGGATATCTCCTGAACGAGCTTGTCGGCCTGCGAGTAATTGTTCATGAGGGACATCGTTTCGAGGACGATCGCCTTGTCCCTGAGGTCCGAGCCGTAGGTGCCCGTGAGCTCGTGATAGACGCGGAAAACGATGCGCTGGACGGCCGTGAGTTGGGAGGCGGCTTCTTTCTGGCCCGCGAGGGTGTAGGCGGCCGCCAGGTACCAGCGCGCGGTAACGGAGAGGTTTATCGACTCGCGCAGCCGGTTCATGGATCCGATCTCGGGCGTGCCGTTCAAGGCCAGCCCGTAGAGGCGGTAGGCCTGGGTGAGCTGGCCGCTCTCGTCGCCGGGGCTCCAATTGAGGGCCCGGTTCTTCTGGTATTTCCGCCATTGGGAAAGCATCGCCTCGGGCACGTGGTAGGCGAGGCGCTTGGCCTCGAGCAGGAAGTGCCCGGCGTAGTTGCTCCCCCACTCATCGCTTTTACCGGCGCCGGGCCAGTAGCAGAATCCGCCGTCCGAATTCTGGAAAAACATGAGGCGGCTGATGCCGGCCTCGACGTTTCGCTGGACTGATTCCGCCTGCTGCGGGGAAAGCTCGAGGAGCTTGGGCAGGTAAAGCTGGGGGAAGACCGACGAGGTCGTCTGCTCGATGCAGCCGTAGGGGTAATGGATGAGGAAGTCGAGGCGCTTTCCCAGGTTGAGCGGCGGGATGCGCGAGACCTCGAGGGTCGCCTCGTTGGTGCCGGGGAGGCCCGGCAGCGCGACGTCCTTGACCGCCGTCTGGCCCGCGCCGACGGCCTGCGAGTGGACGTCCACCACGGGCAGGGCGGGCACCCGCACGTCGAATTCGATCTTCTGGGAGATGCTCTCTCCCGCGCCGGACGCGTCGATGGCCACACTGGCGACGCCGGTCCGGTTCGCGGCCTTGAGCCGGAAGTTGAGCATCCCGTCTCCCGGTTCCTTGAAGGCGATGGTCTGGACGGCGGCCCCGTCGATCGAAACCGGTCCCTGGACGCTCACCTTTACGTTGACGTTTTTCAGCTTCGCCTCGGTGGCGAAAACGGCCACCGGCAGCGCGAACTCCTCGCCGACGGCGACGCTGCGCGGCAGGGTGCCCTGCACCATGAGGGGTTTCTTCACCGTGACCGTTTTTTCCGCGGCGCCGAAAGCCCGGCCATTGCCGGCCACGACCATCACCCGCACCGCGCCCACGTACAGCGGGATGTCGACGGTGTGGGTGCGTTTGACGCCGGCGGCCAGCGTGAACGGGCCGTAGAAGCGCACCAGGGGCGGGAAGCGTTCGGCCTTGCGGCCCTTGTCCGGCAGGAGGTCACCTTCGCCTCCGCCGATGGCGAGCAGCTGTTCGAGCTTGCCGCCGTAGGCAGCGGCGACGTAATCGTAGAGGTCCCAGGTGCCCACAGCGATCGCCTGTCGCTTGAAGAACAGGTCCCACGGATCGGGCGTGGCGTAGCGGGTGAGTCCGAGCAGGCCCTCGTCAACCACGGCCAAGGTGTACGTCATGGCTGCGCCCTGCCGCTCGCTCACCGTGACCGCCGCCTTCGATTCCGGCTTAAAGACGTCGGTGCAGGCGATGGCGGGCTTCAAGTGCGTCGCCGGATTTTCCACCATCACCGGCAGGAATCCGTAGAGGCGGATGGGCATGTCGTTGCCCGTGCGCATGTGCGGCTGGAGGTAGGTGACGTGTGCGTAGATATTGGGCGCCATCTCGGCCGCGGCCGTGAACGAATAACGGTAGGTTTGATCGCTGGCCGCCGGCGTGAAATATTCGGTGGAGAGGATCTTTCCGCCGGCTTCGATGCACACCACGCCCCGGCCCTGCGGGGCGACCGGGATGTTGAGGGTGATCTTGTCGCCGACGGCGTACTTTTCCTTGTCGGCGGAGAAGGTGAGCATGTTCGCGCCCGGCGAACCTTCAGCCTGGGCCCGGCCGGCCCAGCCCGGCCAGTCGATGTAAACGATTTTACCGGTGTTGTGGTTGCCCTCGAGGTCGCTCACATGGACGAAGAACCGGCCCCACTGGGGGTATTTGACCTCGAACCGCCACGAGCCGCGGCCGTTTTTAAGCTCCACTACGTCGCTGTCCATCGGCTGGTAATCGGAGGTGCCGACGTAATTCGCCAGGTCTTCCTCTTCTTTCTCCCACCACCAGCGCCAGCGGATCTTGTACAGCTCGACCTTGACCCGCGCATTTTTAACCGGTTTCCCGTCCTGGTCGACGGCCATCAGGTCCACCGCGTGCTTTTTATCCGTGAGGAGCATGCCGCGGGTGACGTCGCCTTTGGGCAGGCGCACGCCGATGTAGCGGTTGTACGGATGGAAGGGGAGGCTATAGCGGTCGACGCTGAACGCGCCGCTCATTTCATAGACACGGGTGTTGAAATTGGCGGTGAGCATGCCCGGCGAGTTCCGGCTGCCCTCCAGGGAGGTTTGGATGACGGCTTTGCCGTTTTCGTCCAGAGAGCCGTCGTAGATGTCCTCGACCGAGGGCGTGAAGGCGCGGCTCGGGTCGTCGAAGGTGAAGTCCGGGAAACCTTTGAAGGCGGTGACGCGCGGAGCGAAACTCGCCTTGACCTCGGCCTTGAGGCCGCCGGCCGGCGCCCCGTGGAGCCAGGCCGCCGCCAGCTTCGCGGACAGCACCCCGCTCGAGAGGTATTTCACGTTCGCCCCGAAATCGAGCGAGATCTTGAGGCGGTTGGGCATGATCGTCTCTATCTTCAGCGCCTTTTCAAACGTCTCGCCCCCCACCATGATCCGGGCGAGCCAGTCGCCGGTGGGCGATTCGGGATCGGTCTGGAGCTTGAAGTGGTAGAAGCCGTTTTCGGATATCGTCTGGGTGACGGTTTTCGCCGTCTGGCCGCGCGGATTGATGAGCTTGAGTATGACGGGGTGGTTCGCCGGAAGCGTTTTCAGCGTGTCGAGGAGGATGAAGGTGAGGTAGATGGGATCTCCGGGCCGCCACACGCCTCGTTCGCCGTAGATGAAGCCCTTGAGACCCTTTCGGGAGGCTTCGCCCGCCACGTCGAACTGGCTCACGGAGAGCGATGTGGCCGGGTCCAGGCGCAGGTAGCCTTTCTGGTCGTCCTTGGACGCGACGAGCAGGTAAGGAACGCCGTTGCAGGCGAGGGTCGAAAGGCCGTTCGCGTCGGTGCCGCCCTTGACCATGCTCTGCTTCTGATAGTTGAGGACGTCGAGCGAGACGCCGGAAAGCGGGGCGGCGGTTTTTATGTCCGTGGCGATGACGAGGAGTGTGTTGTCCGGGCCCTTCTTGGCGATGAGTCCGATGTCGGAAATGAGGACGTTGCGGGAGATCGAGACATTGTGATCGTTGTATGGGAAATAATACGCGGGGTGGCAGGGATTTTTCCGTTGATTGTAGTAATCCCAATAGTTGTAATCGCCCGATTCATAATAGTCCCAGTAGCTTGAATCCTGCATGCCCTGTCCGAAGTCGTAGCCGCCGGTTCCCTCCTTCGACTCGGGGAACTCGGCGCCGGGCTGGCCGGCGCACGGGTAGTCGACCTGGTCGTGCGTGAAGGAGATCGTCAGCCGGTACAGGCCTTTCGGGTATTTGCGCGTGAGCTCGGTCAGGTCGAGCCCGGAGCGCACCCAGCGGTTGCGCTTGGCGGAGTCCCAGTTGAGGGACACGATCTGTTTCCAGACGGGCCGTCCGACGCGCGCCATTTCCCTCGTTTCGTAGTAGCGGTTGACCTGGAAAAACTGCTCCATGTTGTCCTCGTAGACGTAGACGGCTTCCACGGTCACGGCCTTGACGTTGCAGGACTCGATGGGCAGGGTGAGGCCGTTGGTGGTGGGCAGGATCGTCCCCTTGCCGAGGAACTTGACCTGCGGCTCGAGCATCTGGAACACCACTTTTTCGCTCGCGCCCTTGCGGAGCGGGTCGCCGAAGGTATTGGCGATGCCGGGCCGCACGGTGACGTTCACCTCGGCCGGCCAGTTGGAGAGATTGTAGATGCGGACGACGTTCGAGTCGATCTGGAAGCGCAGGTTCGGCTGGCCCGCGATCGAAATGAGGCCGCGCAGATCCTGGCCCGGTTTGACGGGGTCTGAGAACGTCACCTCGACGTATTGTTCATGGTCCTTGACCGGGGAGACGCCGAGCACCTCGAAATTCTTGATGGACGGCACGTCGACCGTGGTCGTGCCGTTTTTTTCGGCGCCGATGCTCCGGCCGTCGAAACTCACCGTCACCGCGGAAGCGGCGTCGCGGCGCGTCACCCCGGTAATGACGAATTCGTGCCGATTGTTGTTCGCGGCGTGAGTCCACTCGATGGCGAGGGATTTCCCCTCCTGGGCCGCGGCGATGATTTTTTCCACGTCCTCGCCCGCGGCGGCGTCGGCGGTCTGGATCGCGCCCGGCAGCACGAGGTTTTTGGTCTGGCGCCGGTCCGTGATGCGGAGGTTGTCGAGCGTGAGCTCGAAATTCTGTTCGATGACATTGACGATGAACCTGAACTCGCCGGCCGCCTCGTTCTTAAGCACTTTCCCGAGGAAGAGCCGGCAGAGATATTTCTGGCCGCTCTTCAGTTTCTGGTTGGGGCGGAATTCGAGGGTGTGCGTGTCCGACCAGGCGGTGACGCCGTCTATCCCGGGGTCAAAGGCGAAGTAGGAATCTTTGACCGGGACATTGATCCGGTCGGCCGTCGCGATTTCGTTCACGAATCTGAAGACGATCGACGAGGAGGCCGAAACGACTCCCGTTGTGAACCCCGATAGAATCGACGAGTCCGGCGTGGAAGGCTTGAACTCTTTCGGCGCGCACGAGGCGACTACAAGGATCGCGGCGGCGAACAACCCCGCCCGAATGAGAGCGTTACGCATCGTCTTTTTCATTTCAAACTCCTTTACGACCTCAGGTTGCGCCGACGGACTTAGAGCCGAACCGTCGTTGGCCCCGTCGGCGGAGAAAAGCTCACCGTCACCCTCGTCGGGGGAGGGAGGCGGGAAGTGCGGCATCTGGAAAATAGTTTACACCGGGGCGCGGGGTCTTTCGTGCCGTCGCCGCCGGATTGCAGCCGTGTGATGCGTCACCGGGAAAGGAATCGGGTTTGAGACGGCGGGGAGAAGGCGCCTTTTTGTGCTCGGCGCGGCAACGCCCTTTTTTTTCGGAGTCGGAAGGGAAAGACAAGGCCGACCTCTCGAACATCGACTATTCAGTGGAAAGCGAGGAGAGGTTATCTCCGCGTCTCCTCCGTCACTTCGATTCCACTATAGTACAACGATCGCGGCGGTGGCAAGGGGAAACCGGTCTTTTATCGCTCTTGGATTTTAAACACGGCGTGAACCGGGATCGATTTGGTGAGCGCGGCCGAAAAGGACGGCATGCGGTCGGGCTCCTCGCTCTTGACGCCGATGTAAAACGAGCGGCTTTCTCCGACGGCGAACATTTCCGGCACGGCTTCCGCCCGATAGGTTCCGAAGGGATTGATGCACACCGCTGCCGGCCGATGCGCGCCTTTTTTCCCACCCGGGACGACCCGGGCTTCAAGGAGGCCCACCGGTTCGGATTTATGCGCGACGTATCCGAACACAAGGCGCATTCCCGGGCGGGCGACCGAGAACACCGTACCCGCCAGCGTCGTCGAGACGTCCGCGCCGGTGAAAACGGTCTTTGCCGAGCTGCCGTCGGCGTAGAGACGGGTGATTTCGAGCGGTGCTTCCGGGGAGCACGCGCCGACCGGGATTTCAAGCGGCGCGACTGCGGCAATGCGTTCGAGCTGGGAAGAGGGACGGCCCAGGCACAAGCCGGAAATGAGGAGCCACGGGATCTCCCCCGAAAAGGCGTAACGAAGAGTGAAGGAATGCTCGTGTCCGGAACCGGGAAATAAAACGAAGGCCTCAAGACCCCGCAGATCGTTTTTCTCGAATGAGAAGACCCGGTCGAACGGAAGGGGCGCCTCCCTGCCTCCGAGCGCCGCCCAGGCGCGCGGCGCGCCCGAGGGCAGAAGGCTTGCCCCGCCCGTCCGTAGATCGGAAAGGCGGCCGCCCGAGAAAAAAGCGTCGAAACCGTTTCCGGGGAGGAGTATCTCTCCCGGCATGTTGGCGGTGTAGGCGGTGCCTTCGCGCGCGGCCGGCTTCGCCTTCAATTCCGACCGCGCCTTTTCGGCCTCGTGCGGTTCCCCGGCGGTGAGGAGGAGAAGGTCGCGCATCTCGCTGTCTTTCAGCTGCGTTTTGGCGCGCAGACGGGCGGCCTGGTCGCGAAGGCTGCGCAGGAGAGGGGTGTCGGCGATCGCGGCCGGAACGGACGGCGAGCGGGGCGCCCTTTCGCCCGCGGGCGGCGGCGTTTCGGCGGGGCTCTCGAACGCGGCGATGACGAGGTCGCGCCGTTGACGCAGCGCCTCGATCAGGGAAATGAGCGCGGCCAGGGTTTCGGGACCGTCGGGGGCGACGAGGAGGAAGAGGCGATCGAGGTCGCGCGGGAAAAACGACCGGGCAAGGCGAGTCGGATCGGCGGTAACGCGCGGGTCCAAACACAAATAATGGAAGACCGTGATTCCGTCTCCGGACGCTTCACCCCGGAAGCGGTAGACGGGTGAACCTTGAGGAAGCGGCGCTCCGAGAAAGCGGAAGCCCTGACGGCGGTACAATTCCACAACCTTTTCACGGTTGAAATCGGCCCATGCCGGGATGAGGACATCGGGCTGCTTCCGGAACACGTCGTAGACGCCGCTTTTCCAGGGGTTGCGGATCGACCACTCCAATTCGCGGGAGACCTCGTTCACGCCGAGGAGCGGGTGGGGAGCGCCGCCGTACCCCGCCGGGATGACGGTGTCGCCGATCCGGGCCAGGCGCGCCTTGATCTCCGCGACGAGCCGGTCGCGGCCGGCGCTCCGTTTTTCGAGGGCCGCACCCGACGCCAGCACCCAGTTGAGGGGACTCCGGTCGAAGGTTTCGAGAAACGACTCACAGACCGCGATCGGCTCCCGAACGCCGTCATTCCGGACGGCCAGCCCGATATGGAGATGCAATTCCCGCTTTTTCGCCATTCTCCTTTTTTGTCTGGGAAAAGGGCGAAAGTCAAGTGGGAAGTGGGGTGGGGCCTTGATTTTTTTTAAAAAAAATATTGATGAAAATTAAAAGAATCTGTATCTTAGTGTCAAACTATCACGTTGGTTTTTTGACTCTTTTGCCAATAAACGCTAGATCAATTAATTTTAAGAGGAGAGGATAAGACTATGGCAAAACAATTAAAATTCAATGAGGCCGCCAGAAGGTCGCTCTTGACCGGCGTCGAGCAGATGGCCAATGCCGTCAAGGTGACGCTGGGTCCGAAAGGCCGCAATGTCGTGCTCGATAAGAAATTCGGCGCGCCCACGGTCACCAATGACGGCGTGACCATCGCCAAGGAAATCGAGCTTGACGAGCCCTTCGAGAACATGGGCGCGCAGCTCCTGAAGGAAGTGGCCACCAAGACGAACGACGTGGCCGGCGACGGCACCACCACCGCCACCGTGCTCGCCTATTCCATGATCAGGGAGGGCCTGAAGAGCGTGGCGGCCGGGATCAATCCGATGGCCATCAAACGCGGCATTTCCAAGGCCGTGGAAGTGGCGGTCGGAGACATCAAGGAAAACGCCAAGACGATTAAAAACAAGGAAGAGATTTCCAACGTCGCGGCCATTTCGGCCAACAACGACATGGAAATCGGCACGCTCATCTCCGACGCCATGGACAAGGTCGGCAAGGACGGCGTCATCACCGTCGAGGAATCGAAGACCATGGTCACCGACCTGGAGATCGTGGAAGGCATGCAGTTCGACCGCGGCTACGTCTCCGCCTATTTCGTCACCAATCGCGACACGATGACCACCGTATTCGAGAATCCCTACATCCTGATTTATGAAAAGAAAATTTCGAGCATGAAGGACCTGCTGCCCCTGCTCGAAAAAGTCGCCCAGGCGGGCAAGCCGCTTCTCCTCATCGCGGAGGACGTGGACGGCGAGGCCCTCGCCACCCTGGCGGTCAACACCCTGCGCGGCACCATCCAGGCCTGCGCGGTCAAAGCCCCCGGTTTCGGCGACCGGCGCAAGGCGATGCTCGAAGACATCGCCATTCTCACCGGCGGACAGGTCATCTCCGAAGAGTTGGGCCTGAAGCTGGAGAACGCGGAGCTGTCCATGCTCGGCCAGGCCAAATCGGTGAAGGTCGACAAGGAAAACACCACCATCATCGAGGGCGCGGGCAAGGAGAAGGACATCAAGGACCGCATCGCCCAGATCAAGGTCCAGATCGAGGACACCACCTCGGATTACGACAAGGAAAAGCTCCAGGAGCGCCTCGCCAAGCTCGCGGGCGGCGTCGCGGTCATCAACGTCGGCGCGGCTACCGAAGTCGAGCTCAAGGAGAAAAAGCATCGCGTGGAGGACGCCCTGTCCGCCACCCGCGCCGCCATCGAAGAGGGCATCATCCCCGGCGGCGGCATCACCCTCATCAGGGCCGTCAAGGCGCTCGAAAAAACCGACCTGACCGCATTCGACCCCGCCGAGGCGGTGGGCTACAAGATCGTCATGCGCGCCCTCGAGGAGCCGATTCGCCAGATCGCCGAGAACGCCGGCCTGGACGGCTCGATCGTGGCCGAGCGCGCCAAGAACGAGAAGCCGGGCATGGGGTTCGACGCGTCCAAGATGGTCTGGACCGACCTCATCAAGGTGGGCATCATCGATCCGGCCAAGGTGACGCGGAGCGCCCTGCAGAACGCGGCGTCCATTGCCGGCCTGCTTCTCACCACCGAATGCATCGTGACCGACCTTCCCGAGAAGGAACAACCCGCTCCGGGCGGCGGCATGGGCGGCATGGGCGGCGGAATGCCCCCGTACTGATCCGATAGCAAGTTAAGTTGAGGGCCGTCTCCCGCGAGGGGGACGGCCTTTTTTTCTCTTCTTGAAAAGGTCGATAAGGAAGCCAGGAACCCAGGAAAGGAGGAATGGGAAAGGAAGCGAGGAAACAGGAAAAGACAGAAGGGAGAAGGTGAATCAATTAAAATTTTTCAATTCTTGCTTTCAAAATTGTCAGAAACTTCGTCTGGCACTTTGCTTTTTCCTCTTACCAGCAGGGTGTTGTTCGTGTCATATGGGTTTTCTTCTTTGCCCTGCTCTTCTTTTTATTCGGTGTCCTCTTTTCCTCACCTGTCCTTCCTGGTTTCCTTATTGATCCTCCGGAATTGAACTCCCTTGCGAAAATTCCGGTTTTTCGGCACAATTGGTCTATCTTCTATTTTATAACAGTGAAGGGGAGGACGCGCAGTTGATCTCTCGCTTGGATTTCATGTTTTCCGTCGGGTTCGAGGGAAATTCCGCTCTTGTCGACGCTTCGGCCAAGCGGGCCAACGGCCGGCTTGCGCCCCGCGAGCTGGCTGGAAAAGGCCTGTTCAAGGCGGCGGTGTTCGGCGCGTATTATGATGAGGATGAACGGGAGCTCGAGGAAGTGCTCGCCGTATATAACTCGAAGGGAGAAGTGCGGCTGAATTCGGTCGATGCGCTCAAACGCACATTCGGCGTCCTCGAATCGTTCGATGACATCAACCGGGTGATGTACGTCTAGACACTCACGCCCCGGCGGCGGAAGAAGGTCGGATTGAAATATTCGCTGAAGGAACTTGCGAAAAAACTCGACGTCTCGGCGGAAACGCTCACCGGCTGGCTGGAGAAGGAGCTTTTCGCCTCCTCGGTCGCGAATACCGATTATTTCAACGATGCCGCCGTGCGCGAGGGCGAGGCCATCAAGAAATTCTTGACCATGGGGTATACCCTTCCCGAAATCGCCAAAATCCGGAAAGAGATCGGGCTGCCGAGCAAGGACGGCGCCAAGGTGCAAACCGCCCTCACCGACCGCCTGACGGTCGGCGAGCTCGCCGAAAGGGGGGGGGTGAACACCCGCACCATCAAGTTTTGGGAGGAAAAAGGCCTTATTCAGCCTTGCCAACGAAGCGAGGGCGGTTTTCGGTTGTTCATGGCTCAGGACGTGGAGATGGTCAAGTTCATCAAGGACCTCCAGACGTTCAACTACACCCTTTCCGAAATCGGGAACATCCTCAAGTTGACGGGCAAACCGCTCGGTTCGGCGGAGGGGCTGGAGGGGCAGCCGGCGAGCGAGCTGGAAAAAATCCATTCCGCGCTCGAATACCTCATTACCAGGATGCGGGAAACCCGGCAAGCCTCCTTAAGGGTGGAAGCGCTTTTCGCCAAGCGCCTTAAGTCCGTTGCGCGCCTCTACAAACCAGGAAAAAAGGGCGATGCGGTGCCTTAAACGGTTTTCCTTCCTCCCCGTGCTTCGTATCCGCCTTCCCAAACACGAGGAGGGAGGGCCGACGAAGCGCGATCAAGCGCCATACCAGCGCTTGACTTTGGTATAGACTGTTCTTATTGTAAAGAAATCCGCCGCCTGCGACGGCGGTCGTTTATTATCATTACAGGGCTGTATCTTGACTTTTCATGTCAATATGACTATGATCGTCAAAATCTCGCTCGATAACGAACATTGGATCATACGTAGACGCGACCAGGTTCTCACGTTTTTCCAATATCGATCGTAAGTTTTGGTCGCATGAAGCTGCTGAAACTCAATCTTTAACGCACAGAGGTTTTAGTATGTACGATTTTCTCTCTCGTTTGCCGTTTTTACAGGCGCCCGCTCCGGCCGGTGACGGAGGTTCCACCACGCAAATGCTCATGATGCTCGGTGTCGTCGCCGCGGTCATCCTCGTTTTTTACTTTCTTATCATCCGGCCGCAGAACAAGAAACAGAAGGCGCTTCAGAAAATGCTCAGCTCCCTGACGAAAGGCGACAAGGTCGTCACCATCGGCGGCATCCGGGGAACGGTGAGTTCGGTGAAGGAGCAGTCGGTGATCGTGAAAGTCGACGACGATGTGAAGCTCGAATTCAACAAAAACGCCGTCGCGCAGGTCTTGGAGCGCACCGAAGCCGAAGTCACCGAGGAAAAAAAATAGGCCGGCGGAGACCGGCCGCCCGCGGCCGGCATCTTTCGGTTGGAGCGCATTTTCGAGGAGTGTACGCATCCCGTTCGGCGGCATGGCGACGCTCCCCAACCCTATCCTCGATCATTTTATCGATATGAAGAGAGCGGAGAGACGAAAATGAGTATTCGCGCCAGAGTCATTATCCTGGTCATTCTTGTGGTTATGGGGATCATGTTTATTTCCCCGTCCGTTCAATGGTATTTCCTCCTCCCCGATGAAACGAAAAACATCGCCATGAGTTCGCTTCCGCAGATCAAGAATTATGCCCAAGACCAGGCACAGCGGGATTACACGACCATGAATGATTTCGTAAATAATCCGTCGTCGGGACTCGCGGCGGCGTTCGGCGGTTTTTTGACCAAGGTCTTCGAGGAAAAAGGCCAGGTCAATCCGGTCGCGTTCAGGTCGGCTGTGGAAGGACAGTACCGGGACGACATCCTCAACATTAAGAACCTGAGGGACCTGACGCTGCAGCTCGGCCTCGACCTGCGGGGCGGCCTGTACGCCTCAATCGCCGCCGACTTCGGCGCGCTTGAGAAACAGATCGCCGAAAAAAACAAGGGGCAGGAGAACGCCGCCACCCTTCAAATCGACAAGGACAAGGTCCTCCAGGACGTTATGGAGCGGCTCCTGGCCCGCCTCGACGAGTTCGGTACCGTGGAACCCACCATCCGCCGGCAGATCGGCACCGACACCATCATCATCGAGCTTCCGGGCGCCGCAGACCCGGAACGCATTAAGAAGGTCATCATGGGGAAAGGGAGGCTCAACTTCCACCTCGTGGACGAGGCCGGCTGGAATAAATTCAACGAATATTTTCAGCAGCATCCCGAATGGACTCCGCAATTCAATACCGATTTTACCGTGGATGTGCCCGCCGCGGTCGGACTCGATCCGGGGTCGGAGGTGGTGGGGACCTACCAGAAAGACAAATACGGCATGGATGAGTTCGTGAAATACATCGTCATCAAGTCCAAACCGGAACTTTCCGGAGAGGCGATCACGGACGCGCGCGCCGAGCAGAATCCCCAGGACCGTTCGGCCGAGGTCACCTTTATCCTCGGCAATTACACCGACAAGGACGGCACCGTCGTCAACGGCCCGGACAAATTCGCCGACCTCACCGGTAAAAACATCGGCAAATATATCGCCGTCGTGCTCGACAACAAGGTCATGTCCTACGCCGGCATCAGAGAAAAAATCCCCAATGGCCAGGTGCGGGTCACCGGCCAGTTTTCAATGCAGGACGCCCAGGACCTGGCCAAAGTCCTGCGCAGCGGCGCGCTGCCCGTGCCCCTCGAGATCAGGGACGTTGCGGCGGTCGGCGCCAGCGCGGGCGAGGACACCATCGCCAAGGGGCTCAATGCCATGCTCATCGGCGCCGGGCTCGTCCTCCTCTTCATTCTCATCTATTACAAAGGGTCGGGGGTGTTCGCCGCCATCGCGCTCATTTTCAACATCTTCCTGCTTCTGGCCCTGCTCTCCGTCACCCGGTTCACGCTCTCGCTCACCAGCCTGGCCGGTATCGTTCTCACCATCGGTATGGCGGTGGACGCCAACGTGCTTATTAATGAACGCATGAAGGAAGAGCTCCGTCTGGGCAAGAGCCCGAAGGCGGCCGTCAAAGCCGGGTTCGATCGCGCCTTCTGGACGATCCTCGATTCCAACGTCACCACCTTCATCGCCGGCATCGTCCTGGCCATGTTCACGAAAGGGAGCGTGCAGGGATTCGCCTTCACGCTCTGCATCGGGATCGTCACGTCGTTCTTCTCGGCGATCTTCGTGAGCAGAATCCTGTTCGATTTCACGACCGACGTCCTCAAGGTGAAAAAACTGAGTATCAGCTGGAGGCGCTTTCAATGAGACGCATTCTTCCGTTCATCCGGTTCCGAAACGTCTGGTTCATTCTCTCGACCCTCATCATCGTCGGCGGAATCGGATCGACCTTCCTCCTCAAGGGGGGCTACAATATCGGCATCGATTTCAAGGGCGGTCTCTCCCAGCAGATCCGGATCGCGCCCTACGCCTTCACCGTCGCGAACGTCACGAACCGCGTCATCGATTTCGAAATCAACAACAATGAGATCAGCTATATCAAATCCGGGGAGAAAAAAATGGTCTTCCCGCGCGTCCCGGACCTGACGCTCGCCGAAGTGGTCAAGGACCTGGAAAGCATGGGCGATCTGAAAGTCACCATGCCCGCGGGAACGGAATTCGACGTTTCGCTGTTGCTTCCGGACCAAAAAACACTTGAGCCGGGGCAGTCCACGACGGTCAACCACCTCCAACCGAACGGCGCTCCGCCGCAGGCGACGATCGCGACCGTTCGCGGCCAACTCGAGGGGCTCCCGGGCGGGGTGAACATCCAGGAAGTGGGTGATCCGGTCGCCCAGACCTTCCTCATCAGAACCGATCCCACCGCCTTCACGCCTTCGGGCGACCGGGACGCCTCGGGAACGGCCGCCGCGGCCGTCATTTCCGCGCTCGAAAAAAAGTTCGGTCAGGGGTCCGTGATCCAGCAGTCGCAGGAATCGCTGGGACCGCAAATGGCGCAGGCGCTCGCCGCCGGCTCGTTCATCGCCATCGGGGTCGCCATGGCGCTCATGCTCGTCTACGCCTGGATCAGGTTCCGCCTCAGCTACGCCGCCGCCGCCATCATCGCTCTCGTCCACGACGTCCTCACCACCTTCGTATTCGTCGGCCTTTTCGGGGTGGAGCTCAATACCGCGGTGATCGCCGCCTTCCTCACCATCATCGGATTTTCCATAAACGACACGATCGTCGTCTACGACCGGATCAGGGAAAATGAAAAAATCATGAGGGGCCAGGATCTGATGTCGATCATGCAGTACAGCATATCCCAGACCCTGAACCGGACGATCATCACTTCGTTGACGGTTTTCATAGCCATTTTCCCGTTATTTCTATTCGGTACCGGCCCGGTGAAGGATTTCTCCTTCACCATGGTGTTCGGCATCATTACCGGGACCTACTCTACGATCTGCATCGCTTCGCCCATCGCTTTCGTTTGGGAGAATGCGGTCATGCGCGCCAAACGCAGGAAAGAGATCAAGCTCTACGGGCAGGTGCAGACGCCGGCGCTTGAGGACGGATTGACACCGGCGCCCGCAGGCCAAGCGGGAAGCGATTCCTCAGCGACCGCGACGGACGGCAGCGTCCCGGAGGGCGCGCCCGGCGGCGTTACCGGCGATACGACTCAGGCGGGTGGATCTCCGCCGAACGCCCCGTACGCCGGAACGGGCGGCCCGGTCACCCGGGTGCAGCGCGTTCTCGATAAGAAGAAAAAACGCCGTCACTAGGAGTTTGTCGCGGCCATGCGCTTCCTGGTGCTCGCCGACATCCACGGCCATCAACGGTTCCTCCGCGCGGTCGTAGAGGCGGAGCCCGCCTGGGATGCGGTCGTGATCGTCGGCGATCTCACCCAACGCGGCGGGCACGATGACGCGGAAGCCGTCACGTCCGTATTGGGCGCGACCGGCCGCCCGATCCTGGCCGTGCCGGGAAACATGGACCGGCCCGATGTGCTCGGATTCCTGGAAGACTCCGGCCGATCCTTGCACGGTACGGGAACGGTGATCGGAGAGGTCGGTTTCTTCGGCGTGGGCGGCTCGAACCCCACCCCTTTCGGCACTCCCTTCGAGCTGTCCGAAGACGAGATCGGACGCCTGGCCCTGACCGGATTCGCGGCCGTTCGCGAGGCGGCGGTGAAGGTGCTGGTGAGCCACACTCCTCCGCACGGGTGCGCACTCGACCGAGCCGGGCTGGGGGTGCACGCCGGTTCGACCGCCGTGCGCCGGTTCCTGAATGCGCATCCCGTCGACCTGTGCCTCTGCGGACACATTCACGAGGCCTCGGGCGAGGAGACCGTCGAGGGCGTTCGCTGCTGCAATCCCGGCGCCGTCAGGAACGGCCGATACGCAGTTCTGGAAATCGATCACGGCGCCATTGACGTGAAGAGGAGGAAGATTACTTCATGGACATGATGAAAGGCATCGAGAAGGCGGCCCTGACCGTCCGCCTCCTCACCATTGACGCGATTGAGAAGGCCGCCTCCGGGCACCCCGGTCTTCCACTCGGCCTGGCCGAATTGGGCGCCCTCCTGTACGGGGAAATCCTCAAGCACAACCCGGCCGCGCCCGATTGGATCGATCGCGACCGATTCGTGCTTTCGGCCGGTCACGGATCGATGTGGCTGTATTCGCTGCTCTTTCTGTCCGGCTACGGAACCACGCTCGACGACATCAAGAATTTCCGCCAGCTCGGCTCTCGGGCGGCCGGCCACCCCGAACGCGGGGAGATGCCGGGCATCGAGACCACGACCGGTCCGCTCGGCCAGGGCATCGCCAATGCCGTGGGTCTGGCGATGGCGGAACGGTATCTCGCGGCGAAGTTCAACACGAGCGAGCATACGATCATCGACCACTATACTTACGCGCTGGCCGGCGACGGCTGCATGATGGAAGGCGTCGCGAGTGAGGCGTGCTCGCTCGCCGGTCACCAGAAACTCGGCAAGCTCGTCATTTTCTACGACAGCAACAAGATCACGATCGACGGCTCGACCGACCTCGCCTTCATCGAGGACACTCAAAAACGTTTCGAGGCCTACGGCTTCAAGACGTTCCGCGGTTCGGCGTACGACGTGCCCGGGATCCTCGAGCTCGTGAAGAAGGCCAAGGCCGACCAAAGCAAACCGACCCTCATCGTCCTTGAATCGCTCATCGGCAAGGGCTCGCCCAACAAACAGGGTACCGCCCATTGCCACGGCGCGCCCCTGGGCGAGGATGAGGTGAAGGCGACCAAACGCGCCCTCGGCGTTCCCGAGACGGAGATGTTCCGCGTCGAGCCCGAGGCGCTCCAGTACTTCGCGGACAAAATAGACGCCCGAACGAAGGCGTACGAGGAATGGCGGGCGAGGTTCGAGGCCTGGCGGAAAGCCAACCCCGAACTGGCCGCGCTCTGGAAGCGGCATTTCGAGGACGGACCGGACGCGATCGACAAGGCGGTCCTGCCCGAGTACAAGACGGGAGACAAGCCGGCTACGCGCGACTCGAACGGCGCCATCCTCAATGCCGCCGCCAAGGCGCTCCCCGCGCTCATCGGCGGATCGGCCGACCTGGCCGCCTCGAACAAGACGCGGCTCAAGGACGAAAAAGACATGCAGGCGGCCACGCCCGCCGGCCGGAACATCAACTTCGGCGTGCGCGAGCACGGCATGGGCGCGATCGTGAACGGACTGGCCCTGCACGGCGGCCTGCGGCCCTTCTGCTCGACTTTCTTCGTCTTCGCCGATTACATGCGGCCCCCCATCCGTTTGGCGGCTCTCATGAAGCTGCCCGTGCTCTACGTGTTCACTCACGATTCCATTTACGTGGGCGAGGACGGCCCGACCCACGAGCCGGTGGAACACTACGCGAGCCTGCGGGCCATTCCCAACCTGGACGTCTGGCGTCCCGCCGACGCCGAGGAGAACGTCGAGATCTTCAAGATCATGTACAAGCGCAGCGACGGTCCCTCCATGATCGGCCTTACCCGCCAGGGCCTGGCCGTCTTCCCCAAAGCGGACGTGGATTGGCGGAAGAACATCGCCCGCGGGGCCTACACGGCCAAGGAGTCGGAAGGCGCCCCGGCGGTGGTGATCGTCGCCACCGGCTCGGAAGTGGGCGCCGCCCTCGACGCCGTCGCCGAGCTCGGCCGGAAGGACGTGCGTATCGTCTCGATGCCCTGCCGCGAACGCTTCCTGGCGCTCTCCGAGGCCGAACGCGACAAACTCATTCCCCCGGGCGCGAAACGCGTCGTGGTTGAAGCGGGGGTGTCCTTGGGCTGGGAATGCCTGGCCGGGGAGGACGGGCTTCTCGTCTGCATGAACGGCTTCGGTACGTCGGGGAATTACAAGGCCGTTTCCGACCACTTCGGTTTCAGCCCGAAAAAAATCGCGGAACGCATCAAGAACTGGAAATAGGGCGAGTAAACGCAAAAATCGGACCGATCGGCCCCCGTGGTCAATCGGTCTTTTTTTTTGGCCAGAAGGAGAACTACGGATAGCACGGATGAAACTGATGAGGAAGGGGAAGAATAAATAAGGAAACCAGGAAGCCGGGAGAATGGAAAAATACTATAAGCATCTACTGAAGGCCGATCATCGATTTTGTGAAAAGAGCACATGCGAAGCAATACATAAAGATTTCCATAACAAGTCGCCTCTTTTTTCATAGTTTCCTGGCTTCCTTATTGACTTCTTCCTCTCTGGCACAAGGAAAAGAAACGTGCTACATTGAAGCCCTTGGAGCGACTATGGAAGAGCTGAAAAAAAAGATCATGGCTGACAAGAATCCGCAGGACAGTTTCCTGTTTTGGAAAACCGGGTTCGTCGGAATCGTCCTCGTGCTCTGCGGGATCTTTTTCCTGCTCATGAACTTCAGGATCATCCCGGAGAGCGGCGATTTGAACAACCGCGTGCTCGGGGTGCTCCTGTTCATCACAGGGATCGTCTTCACCTTCTTTCAGGGCGGCGGCGGCGGGCTCTTCTGGTTCCTCATCCCGGCGGGCGTTTCCTTCACGGTCGGCATCATCACGCTGATCGTGGGTATCGACCAGCTTTTTTCGATCGTCAACCTCGGATTTTTCTGCCTCGGCCTGGCCGTCACCTTTCTGCTCATCTTCCTCCTGCGCAAGACCGCCTGGTGGGCTCTGCTCCCCGCCGGCGCGCTCGCCGGAATCTGCGCCTGGATCATGCTCGCCCTTGTCCAGCCCGCGATCGGCTTCCATCCGCCGGCGCTCATTTTCTTCGTCGGGCTGTCCTTCCTCTCCGTCTACTTTTTCTCCGTGCAGAAGCACAAGATGCGCTTCGCCCTTTTCACGGGCCTGATCATCGTGACCGCGGCCATGCTCTACTATTTTATCGTCATCTTCTACGTCTTCACGCTTTTTTGGGCCATCCTGCTCGTGGCGGCCGGGATCGTATTTCCTTTCGCTATCCTGTTTTTTGAAAAACGGGCGAAACGCCATGAGTATTTTGAGAAGCCTCAGGCGTAAGCTTAAGGACAGCCGGAATCGTTGGGAAGACCTCTGTAAAAAGTGCGGTATCTGTTGCTACGCCAAGGACGGCGGGCTCCTCCGCACCGTGATTTACATGAACAAACCGTGCGAGTATTTCGACAAGCGCACGAAACTGTGCAAAGTCTACGAGGAGCGGTTCCGCGTCTGCCAATTCTGCGGCAAGGTACGGATCTACCACGCGCTCTTCTCCCGCTGCCTGCCCGACACCTGCGGATACGTGGAGCATTACCGGCGCTGGCGGCTTGTCCGCGGGGCGGAGATAAAGAGATAAAGTTCATCACGAAGAACACGAAGAAGAAGAAAGGAAGCTCAGGAAACCAGGAAACCAGGAATAGAAGTGAAGAGAGAATGGAATAAAACAAGGTGGAGCGTAGAATAATAGAGACATAAAACAGAAAATTTATTACTGGGGGGAGGTGATATGAAAAAAAACACATTCATGTTGTTTGTGTCCGTCTTGAACACTATAATTAGGTATAAACGAAAACAAGCAGGAAGAAAGAAGATGTGTTTTTCCTGACTACTTGTTTTGCATTCGAAGCTTGCTCCGGGCGTATTGTGCAACGTAGAATCCAGCACGCCGAGAGGTGTTCGGAGCCTGCCCTGAGCTGCTTTGGAGCATGTATGCTCCAAAGCAAGCCGAAGGGTGACCTTCGTGTCCTCTTTTGAAGGTCCATAAAGGAGAGTTCAATGGTCGAGAGAAGAAAACACCGCCGTTTGTCCTGCCACATGAAAACCGTCGTCACACGAACACTCCCGGACGGGAAAACGGTCGTCATGGAATTTTCACTCAGCAGTCTCTCCGCGGGCGGGGCCTTCATTTCCTCCGAAGACCTTACGATATTCGACCTGGACGAGGAAGTCTCGATTGTCGTCGAGGACGCCGAGGACCGGTTTTACGACGGCCGGGCCCGGGTGGTCCGATCGAGCCGCGTGTTCAATCCCGAGCACAAACTCACGCAAAGCGGGTTCGGCCTCATGTTCATCGACGCGCCGCCCGAGTACCTCGACCTCATCGACCGACATGTGGAAAAGTACAACCCCATCATTCTCTGACCCCGTGAAGCCTATTTGTCCGTCCGGAAGGGACGCGCCGGCAAGCCTTCTTCATTGTAGAGATTCGGCGCGGGGGTGTCGTCCGCGGCGGCGGCCTTTGTGGTCCAGGCGTAGCGGACAGCGGCCGGTTTTTCCACATCGTCACTCGTCACCACGACCGTGGCGCCCCGAATGACGGCTTTGGCCGGATGGAATTCCCGGTCCTCGCCCGCGATCGTGAACCAGGAGAGCTCCTGGCCGTCGGGCACCGTCAATCCCTTCGCCGCGAAATCGAACGACAGAATGGCCTCGTTCTTCGCCACCTTCAGGCTTTTATAGACCGGCCCGGAATAGGCGACTCTCTTCTTATACGTTTTGGCGAGGGCGATCAGCTCGAGCCGCTCTCCCACTTCTCTTTTCCTCTTGGGGTGGATGTCCTTGAGGTCGCCCAGATCGGCGGTGACGGCCAGCCCGGTGCCCGGCACATCAAGGCAGGAGTACTGCTGCTCCCAAAAGCGGGGCAAGGTCGTATCGCCGCCGTAGCCATAAGGCGGTATCTGCACATAATAGAACGCCAGATCGTTTTGGCCGAAGGCCCGGCGCCAGCTTGAGATGAGGGCCTTCTGTTTTTTGGCGTAATCGGTCTGGCCCATGTTGGACTCCCCCTGGTACCAGAGGAACCCGCGGACGGCGAACGGGGCAAGGGGATAAATCATGGCGTTATATGCCGTGGTTACGTCCAAGTGGTTTGCACTGCCCACGCCTTGGAGGGGGTGTCTGGCCTCGGGATCGGTTTGAAGCGCCTCGGCGTACCTGGCGTTCGCCTTGATCACCCGCTGGTAATAGAAATTGAGGGCGATGTTTTCCTTCAGACCCTCGAGGGGAATGAACGGTTCGATGCCCGCGCCGCCATAGGCGGCCTGGATGACGCCCACCGGGACATTGAGGTCGTGACTGAGCTTTTTCGCGAAATAATACCCGACGGCCGAAAAACCGCTCCACCCGCCCGTGGTAAGTCCTTCCTCATTGCAAAGCCGCCACGGGCCGCCGGGCGTCTTGTTGTGCCGGAAGGGCGAGGTCTTTTCGTTAACCAGGAAAAGACGAATAAGAGGGTTTTCGGGCAGGTTGAGCTCGCCTTGCCCCCCCAGGGAGTTTTTTACGCTCAAGGCCATGTTGGACTGACCCGAGCAGAGCCAGACTTCTCCGATGAGCACATTGGAGATGGTGACCTTGGCGCTATCGTGGTCGGAGGGAACGTAGTCGATGACCAGCGCGTGCGGCTCGGCGGAGGCCTTGAGCGGATCGAGGACGACTTTCCAGTTGCCTTCCGTGTCGACCTTCGCGCGCTTGGTTCGCCCGGCGAACGTCACCGTCACGATGCGGTCCGCCTGGGCAGTGCCCCAGACCGGCACTTTTTTCTCCCGCTGCAGGACCATGTTGTCGGTGAAAATGCCGGCGGGCGCGATCGCGGCCGCGCCCGAGTTCTGGGCGGAAAGCGGAGACAGGACGGCGACCAAGAACAACGCCGGGATAAGCCGAATCAAAATCGATCTGAAAATAATGCGCATCGGAGTAGCCCCCTTCGTGACAAGTGTATGAGTATCGTATACTTTTCCTGAGATAGGGTTAATACGAGAACGCGCTCTGCCCGATGAACTCGCGGAGGATCGACTTGTCCGGGATGAAGGTGGACGGGAACGAGATGACGTTGTTGAGAAAGGCGAGGAGGCGGCGCGACTCGGAGTACTCCTCGACGTCGGGTTTGATGGTTTTGAGGAGTCGCTCGACGTAGACTTTCAGCACGGCGAGCTCGTAGTCGAGGCTTGAGTTGAAGGCGGTGTCGGCGTTGTTCTGGAAGGGGAAGATGTTGCGGTCTTCGCCCCGGCGCACCGAGGGCCACATGCGCAGGGTATCGAGCGCCCGGTAGCCGCGGAAACTGTAGTCGCGCACCAACCGTCGGATGAGGCGTACGTCGGTGGTGGGGATGCGGTTATGATCGTCCAGGTTAAGCTGGGTGAGCGCCGAAACGTAGATCTTGTATTTCCGGTCGGCGGGAATCCCCGAGGTCAGCTCGTCGTTCAGACCGTGAATGCCCTCGAGAATGAAGAGCGAGTGGGGCGTCGGCCGGACCTCGACCCCCCCGGGTTTGGGCGCGCCTGTCACGAAATCGTAGATCGGGGTGACCGTCGCCTTGCCCGCGAGGAGCCGGGCCAGGTTGCGGTTGAGCCGCTCCAGGTTGAGCGCGCGCAAGCTCTCGAAGTCGGGCTTGCCTTCCTCGTCCAGGGGTGTCGCGGAGCGAGGCAGATAGTAATTGTCGAGCGAGAGGGCGACCGGGTCCAGGCCGAGGACCTTGAGCTGGATGGCGAGCTTTTTGGAGAAGGTGGTCTTGCCGGACGAGGATGGTCCGGCGATGAGCACGGCGCCGGCGCGGTCGAAGCGCTTGCGGATGCGATCGGCGATCTCGGCGATTTTCTTGTCGTGGAGCGCCTCGGCGACGTCGATGAATTCCCTGATCTGGCCCGTCTCGATCTGGCGGTTCAACCGGCCGATGCAGTTGATGTTGAGAATCTTCCCCCAGCTCTTGTACTCGCGGTAGACGCCGAAGAGGATCGGGTTGTCCTCGAACACGGCGAGCCCCTCCGGCGCGGCGAGGGGCGGGTAGCGGAGGATGAAGCCGGGCGGGTAGGGCTTGAGGCCGAACGAGGTGAGCGCGCCAGTGCAGGGGACGAGGGGGGCGTGAAAAATGTCGATGAACCCGTCGCAGACATTCACCGCGATCTTGGCTTCATTGCGGTACTGGAGGAGGAGGACGGTGTCGGGTTGGTTCGCTTCCTTAAAGTGGCGGACGGCGTCGTCGTAGGAGAGGTTGATCCGCTCGATGGGAAGGTCGGCGGCCACGAGTTCGACCATGGCCCGGGCGAGCTTCTTGAGGTCCTCCTCCGGCACTCCCGCCATGCCGTCGTATTCGTAGAAATACCCCTTGCCGAGGGAGTGGCCGATGACGAGGCGGCGCTCGCGAAACACGCGCCGCGAGGCGCAGGCGAGGAGGTAGCAGAGCGACCGGCGGTAGAGATTCATGCCTTCCCGCGACTGCAGGGTAATCGGCGCGACCCGGCTCGTGATGTCCACCTTGTAAGAGCGGCTCGTGATCTCGTTGTTGACGACCGCGGCGATGGGCGGAGGGGAGGTGAAGGCGTCCGGCCGGCTTTTAAAAATCTCGTCGACCGTTGTCCAGCGGGGAAACTGCCGCGTCGCCCCGTCGGGAAAAGTGACGGTGATGTCCATACCCGTTTTCAGTCTAAGCGATGCCCCGCGGTTATGCAAGGGCGGCGATGGAAGAAGACGATGGATGGCGGAAGAAGGCGCCGCCCGATCGGACGATTGATTTATTTGAAATGCGTCGGTACTCGGCTTATGATTTATTTCAATGCGGAAACATCGTCCGGGATACAATGACCTGGACGCCCGGCGCTTCTCCTCCCGGGCGGGCGGGACGGGGCGCGGACGAAGAAGCTTCCTGAAGACCGGGGTAGCGCGATCAATCCGGCTGTCCGAGGACGGATGAAACAGGAATCACGGTGTTAAGAGCGGTCGGCCCAGGAGAACTCATAGGGAGATTGGATCACAATGCCGGTCATTACATTTCTTGTCAGCGTATTTTTCACCTTCACCCTTTTCCTAGCCGGGTACATTTATTTCAAAAATCCCCGAGGAAAAGCCAACCGCCTTTTCGTCCTTTTCTCCCTACCCACCGCCGTCTGGCGCCTGGGATTCATTTTTATGACAAACGCGGCGGACGAAACCGTTGCCCGCGGCTGGTTTCGCTTCATGGTCTCCGGCTGGTACCTGTTCGTGCCTTTGCTGCTGCATTTGATCCTTATCCTTGCCGGTTACAATCCGGCCGGAAGGCGCCGGTGGCTCCTGCTTTTGATGTACCTTCCGGCTCTTCCCTTCACCTGCGCGTACACGACGGCGCTGACGCCCATCAGCGGTTTCGAACGCACGAATCTCGGTTGGGTGTACGTTTATAATCCGGATTCCCTTTGGCTGGACATCGGAGCGGCCTTTGTCATGATCTACGTTCTCACCGGTCTGGCCCAACTCGTTCGATCATATTTGCGTACCCCCAGGCTGATCCAGAAGCGACAAAGCCGGGTGCTCATCATCACGATGTTTTTCAGTTTCTTGATGAACATGTTCACGACCTTCGCGCCGTTATTCGGGCGGATATACTTTCTCCCCCATCTTGAAATTACAATCTCTGCGATCTGGGAGCTCGGCGTATCGTACGCCATCCTCCGATACGGCTTGATGCTCGTCTCGCCCGCATCGGCCGCGTCGAGCATCTTGAGCACCATGGCCGACGGCCTGCTTCTGACGGACGTCGACGGGAAAATCATCGGAGGGAACCGGGCTCTTTCGGAAATTTTGGAGATCGAGGAAAAGGCCGTCGTCGGGAGGCCGGTGCGGGAATTGTTGCCGGCGACCTCCGCCGAGCATGATCTATTGAAAAGGCTGTCGAAGGAAACCGCGGTCCGCGACATGGAAACGGTCTTTGCGGCTTCCGGAGGACGCGAAATCAGCCTTTCCCTGGCGGCTTCGCCGGTGACGGACAAGATCGGCCAAAAGGCAGGCTACGTCGTCCTGTTGCGGGATATATCTGAGAGAAAGCGCACGGAAAAACAGCTTCAGCACCTGGCCACGCACGATATGCTCACCAACCTGCCCAACCGCACGGTTTTGAACGACCGCCTGCGCAATGCCCTGGCCCGGGCCAAACGGCACGGCCAGCAGGTGGGAATAATGCTGGTGGACGTCGATCATTTCAAGGAGGTCAACGACTTGTTCGGACACGATTGCGGCGATATGTTCCTCAGGGGAATCGCCGATCGGTTGCTTTCCGGCGTCCGCGATTACGACACCGTCGCCCGCATGGGGGGCGACGAATTCGCCGTCGTTCTTCCCGATCTCCCGGGGTCGGACGATTGTCTGACCGTCATCAAACGGATCCGTGAGTCGCTTTCCCGGCCGCTCACGGTCGGAAAGCGCCAGATCACGGCCGGTGTGAGCATGGGCGTAAGCTTTTACCCGCTTCACGCCGAGAACGTCGAGGATCTCTTCAAATACGCGGATTTGGCGCTTTACCGCGTGAAAGCCTCAGGACGCGGCAATTACCTTTTTTACTCGCCCGAAATCGACGCCGCCGCCCGCAAGCACATCAAGCTGGAACAGGAGTTACTCGAAGCTATCGGTGGGAATCAGTTCGAGCTTCATTACCAGCCTATATACGACACCGATACGAGAAAATTGATGTCCCTGGAAGCTCTCATCCGCTGGAACCATCCGGAGTTCGGACTCATAAGCCCAATGAGTTTCATTCCCCTCGCGGAAAGATCCGGGGCGATCATCCCGTTGGGGAATTGGGTGCTTGAAAGCATCTGCCGCCAGCAAAAGATTTGGGAGGGCCGGGGATTCTCCCCGGTCCCCGTCACCGTCAATATTTCGGCCCGGCAATTCCAGGACCAAACGCTCCTCGAAAAAATTATCGGGCTCCTGCGCGATCACCGGCTCGAACCGCGCCTTTTGGAATTGGAATTGACCGAGAGCACCGCGATGATCGAGATTGAAAGGACCATAAATACCGTGCGGCGCCTGAAAGAGATAGGCATCGCGATCATCATCGACGATTTCGGTTCCGGGTATTCGTCGATGGCTTGGCTGAAGCAACTAAGCGTTCGAGCGATTAAAATCGACCGATTTTTCATCCAAAATATAGCCCACGATCCGCATGACGCGGCTATAGTAAAGGCGATCGTCTCCATGGCCCACAGCATGGGCATCCGGGTCGTGGCCGAAGGCGTCGAGACCGAGGAGCAGCTCGCGAGCCTGCGCTCCATGCGTTGGGAAGTCAGCACGGAACTGATGTGCGATTCGGTTCAGGGTTATTTGTTCAGCAAGCCGCTTACCTCCGCCGATGTCGCCGGCCTGCTCGAGCGGGAGGCCCGTTGAAACGCTCCCGCATCAACTGCGCGACGACGAGGTCGCGCGGGCGGTCGCCGGATGCGGAATGAGGATGGTTCAGACTGGCTGCGGTTGTTTTCCCACTTGCAGGTGATGTATGCGGGGAGAGTGCTGTTATGGCAGCGGGGAGGGGACGACGGTTTAGTTGGGGAAAATCCGGGGCACGCGCCCGGCGTACTCCCGGTACTCGTTTCCGAAATGTTTGGCCAGCTCGCGGTCTTCGATGATCGAGAGCACCCAGAGGGAGACGGTGAACATCACCCAATTGGCGAACGTTTCGGTCATGATCCAGGTTTGACCGGCGCCCGTTCCCCATTGTCCCGCCGGAAACAGCACGGCGGAGAAGAACGTGACGCCGACGGCCGAGAGGAATTGCGGATGGCGGACGATGGCGTACGGCCCGCGCGTGAAAAGCCGGTCGTCCGTCCGGCGGAACAGAAAAGACCGCCGGACGCCGAGAGCCTTGACGGCCCAGATGCCGAAAGCGAAGGAGGCGAGTATGCCGAGCAGGGTGAGTAGGTTGATCCAGAACATGATTTGCGGGCCCGAGTGAGCGTCCCAGCCGAAATAAAAAAGGAGCGTTTCCGCGTTCAGGTCCGGTACGCCGAACGCCGGTTGGACCGCGTCGACCGCCAGCCACCCGAAAAAAATGAGAAGCACGCCGACCGGCCGTATAGCGGAGGAGAAAAGGTAATACCAGATCTTGCCCCGTCCAGCCAGCTGATGGGTGAAGCGCGTCAGTCCCAAACATATAACGCCCGCCAGCCAGATGAGCGGGGCGTACGGGTGAACGGGCGCGAGCCATGGCATGTAAACGGGGATAAGCGGTAAAATACGATTCTCCTCTCTTCCGTGACGCCGCCAGTATATGCAAGGAACGGTCTTTTTTCAAGCCCGCGCCTGGCGCTTGCGCCGCGACTTGCCTTCAATTATCATGACCATGATGCACGGGACCACCGGCAAACGGAAACGACGCGCGAAGCGCGCAGCCCTGCCCTTATATCTCCTCCTGGCCTCGGCGGCGGTCTGCGCTCCCGGCGACAAGCGGGAACCGGCCGAGCCCCCTCCCGCTGCCGCCTGCCTGGGGACGGCGGTGCTCGAGCGGGTTGACGATCTCCTCGCCGGGAAAACCTTCGAATTGCACTATCTCATAATCCGCGGGGAACGGGTGCTCTCCGTCTGGCTGGTCGTACCGGAGCTCGACGATGTCGCCGCGGGCCCCGCTTTCGAAAATGCGCGGCGTTTGTCACTGCTCACCGGCGCTCGGCTCGGTCACCGGCTGGTCGCGGAGATTCCCTGCGTGCGGATCTTGTTCGACGCCTTCAATCCGATGATCGTCGACTCCCGCTTCAATTGCTGGTATCGTGACATCGTCCCGCTCGCGAATCTGCTGCCCGACCGGCGGCCAGCGGATGAGGAGCTTATCCGCTCGGTCCTGGCGCGCGACTTGAAGTACTCCTACCGGCGCAGCCTGCCGCCGCGCGCCGACCGGATCGATGCCGTCTCCTCGCTCGACGAGTGGCGTTCGCTGCGCCGGGCCCTCCGGCCGATCATCAGCCCCGGCGCGGGGCGCCGCAACGCCGCCGCGTATCCTATGTTCGTGAACGACTACTGCATCGTGCAGGCGACCTGGCCGGCCGAATCTTCCGCCGATATCGAGGACGAGGCCGTCTCGGGGCGGATGCTCGCCGCGGCCCGCCTGATGGGCCGGATCGGCCTTCGGACCGGACGCCTGGATATGACGATTACCGACAGGTTCGGCCGGCTGCGCGCCTACGGCAAGGTCGACGGCGCCATGCTCGGCCCGGGCAAGGCTCTTTCCGATGAGAACATCATTTATTACAGATTGCCTTGATGGAGAGTGATACTCCATATCAAATGGTTTTCTATTTCCTAAGTCATCGGCTTGCGATAGACTGTGAGGGCATAAGGAAACAGAAAACCATTAAAATCGATAATGCTGAAAAGTATTTGCTTTTCAGCATAGTACTCCCCAGATTGTGCAGGACAAAACACGCCGCCCCCCGCCGGAAGGCCGGCCGCTATTTTCCGGTGATCTGGATTTTTTCGCCTTCCTCCAGGACGCGGAAAATGCTCGTGCCCGCCTGATCCGAAGTTTGGATGAGAACGGGCTCGGCGAGCTGTACGCCGTTTTTGTCCACCAGGATTTTGACGACCGGGCATTTCGGGTTCTGGGGGTTGGTCTTGACGACCACGCCCTTGGCCTTGTTGGTGAGGAGCACGTAGGTGCCCACCGGGTAGAGCGAAATGGAGAAGATGAGCGCCTTCAGGACGTTCTCGTCGTACCGGTTCCTGTTGTTCTTGAGGAGGTCGATGATGCCGTGGTGGCCGTCGAGCGAGTCCTTGAACGGCCTCTCGGCGGTGATGCCGTCGAAGGAGCAGGCCACCGCCACGATGCGCGAGTAGAGCGAGATCTGCTCGCCTTTGAGGGCCCGCGGGTAGCCGGAGCCGTCGAGGCGTTCATGGTGTTCCATCGAGACGAGGGCGAGAGGCTCGGGGACGGAGAGGGCGCGCAGGCTCTTGTAGCCGGCGATGGTATGGGCCAGTATGTTCTTTTTCTCGGACTGGTCGAGCGGTTTCTCGCTCATGTACAGGGCCGGCGGCAGGCGGAGCATGCCGATGTCGTGCAGCAGGGCCGCGATCCCGAGCTCAATGAGCCGGTGAGGCGCCAGCTTGAGGATATTCCCGATGGCGAGGGAGAGGAGCGCGGTGTTGACGCTGTGGTTGTACAGATAATTTTCGGTGGGAAACTTGAGCTCGGCGAAGCGCAGGATGAAGTCCTTGTGCTTCTTGACATGTTCAATGGTCGACTTGATCTTATCGGTGAGGAGAGGGACGTCGAGCTCGTTCTTGGACAGGAAATCTGTGAACAGCTCTTTGGTGAAGGTGAGCAGGTCGAAGTAGAATTTCCCGACCGCTTCCTGATCGTTTTTCTGCCGGATGTTCTCGTCGAGGGTGTATTCGATGGTGGGGGTGTCGTCGGTTTTAACGAATTCCGACCGGGTGACGGGGTTGCCGCCGGTATAAAGCTTGGTGTAGTTCCACTTTTTCAGCCGCTCGATCAAGCTCTCGTCCACCGCGACGTCAGGGCTGAGCACGATGTATTTCTCGTCCAGAAACACGGATTCGGTGAAATTCATGTTGGGCATGAGACTGTCGACCCTGATCGCGTTCATCCCGGCACTCCTGTTGACCTCACTACTAATATACTATACCATGCAACTTCGTCATAGGGGTCGTCCGATGAAATTTAAAATCATTTTCATCATTTTTAATATCGTCATCATCTCGTCGTTTTTATTCATCTTTCTTTCTCCCCTGTTCGTCATGGGGCCGGCCGGGTTTCTCTACCTGCTTCAGCAGAATTACGTCATCGCCGTCGTTTTTTTCGTCTTTTTAGCGGGATTCAATCTCTTTTTTTTCAAGAACTGGCGGTACTACTCCTACCTGGAGAACGAGGACTGGAATTCCCTGATCACCTACCTCGAAGACAGCATTTATCGACGGCGCTCGACGCGCGTCGGATTCATCCGCACGCTCCTCAATGCCTACGTCGTCACCTCGAATATGGCGGGGATCTCGCGTCTTGAGAAGCATTTTTCCGAGCGTAAGCCGTCCGTTGTGGAGCGATTTTCACTGCAATTCGGCATTCCGTATCTTCTCGGCAATCAACCGCAGGCCGGGGAGGCGTTTTTCGCGAGTCTGCTCAATCAGCCGGGCACGCACCACCGCGAGTGGATGCGCTGGAATCTCGCCTTCAGCCTGCTCCAGCAGAACAAGATCGAGCCGGCCAAGCGCGAGCTCGTCGCCCTCCTCGATCACTCGGGCGATTTCGTGCTCACTCTCCTCGTGCTCTACCTTCTCGAGCCCTATTCCCAAAAAGACCGGGAAACGGGTGAAAAGGTGTCTCGGGCCCTCGTCGCCTACAGGGGAAAAATCACCAAGCCCCGCTGGGAAGCCCTGTTCGAAGACGCCAAGAAGAATATCGAGGTGCTCATGCTCACCCAGATCATCGGCGACGCGAGCAAGTGGTTCTTCCAGGAGGCATAGTCGCCGCTGCTTCACTCTGTAAACGCTCCTCCCTGAAGAGTTTATAAGGAAACCAGGAAACCAGGAGAAAACGAAGAAAATTGACGCATTCGATACAATAATTTCAGATTCAATAGTAATTTTGATGGCATATTTTTTTACTATTTCTCTTTCGATTGCTTTTTCCTGGATTCCTTATTGACCTCTTGAAGAGGAGTCGCTGAAATGAGATTATAGTCAAAAGTCAGGTTATTATATGTTGTCAATCGCCCGGGACGTGGTTACAATAGTGACATGGTAGAAGGCCTCTCCAAACGCATCGCCGGGGACTGGGTTGATCTCGGGCAGGCCGGCTTGTCGTTGACAGCGCTCGCCGAGTACTTCGCCTTTGAGCCCCCGGTGGTCGCCGCGATTTCCCAGAAACTCTCATCGTCCGTACTCCAGGGGGTCGTCGAATACAAGCAGGGCGTGCTCCAGCCGCTCTTCCAGGTGCTGGAGGACATGAAGTACAAATCAATCGCCTTTGATGCGCTGGCGCGGCAGAATGGCGAGATCGGGAGGCTCGTGTTCGTCACCCTCATCCAGCGCCTGTTCGCCTCGGGCGGGCTCAAACCCGAGGGCGGTGAAGAGTCCTCGCCCGCCGCCTCGGAGAAACCAGAGACCGACCTCAAGGCGATCCTTGCGGACGTGATGACGCGCGTGCGCGAAGAACCCGCGCTCAAGAACAACACGGCCGTCAAGCTCATCCTCACCCAGCTCGCCATTTATCAGCGCGAGCGGGAGGTCATGGAAAAACTGAAACCGAATATCAAGGACCGGGAGAAGGCCGTCTCCTTCCGGAAAAATTTCACGGCCACGTTCAAGAAAATATCCCAGAATATCCGGAAATACTACGGCGAATTCATGGAGTCGCAGCGGGCGGGCGCCGATCGGGACCGGCGGCCGTCGCTCGGCCGGTACCGGCTGCGCGAGTTGACGGGGCTTTTTACCAGGCAGGCCCGCGAATTTGCGCGCATCCGGTCCACCCTCGGCTTCGCCCTCGATCAGAAATACAAGGTGCGGGAAATTTGCGTCCACCTGTTCAACGAAAAGAAAGAGTTTATTACCCTTCTCGATCAGGAGACGACCGCGTGCCGCGCGCTCATCGACGATGGGCCGGGCGGCGGGAAGCGGAACGACGGCCACGAAGTCAGCGTGGCCTTCGCCTCCGAAATCGCCGCGCTGGTGGGAAAACTGGCAGCGCGGGAAGTCAAAAGCGACCGGGAGTCGGATTAGAAATTCGCAGCCGACTTCCAAAAAAAGTTCGACTATTACTGACGTGCAAGGCGGCGAGGAAAGATCGCATAGTGTTTTGATCATGGACTCGTTGATCGGCAAATGGAAAACCGGATGCGGTTTTCCATTTGCGGCCATAGATGTAAACAAGAAATTGCCGGGAGTCATGAGAAAGGCTTTCACGTACCTTAAGGCGATGAAATTATTCTATGCTCCACCCTTATGTGTTAACCGGCAATTTCATAGACCAATGTGCGAAAAAGCTCGACTTTTTCGCACATTGGTCAGGGGACCGTCACCACCGACAGCTGGTGCCGGTCGACATCGATGACCACTCGTTCATTGAGGGGGTCGATGAAGGAGACGCCGTCAAGAACGAAGTAATACAGGTGTCGGCCGGGGAGAAGCTTGATTTTGATGCTATATACTCCGGGCTGTGTTTCCGAAAGCCGGTGAGTGAAGGGATTATAGTTATTAAAATCGCCGGCGATGGTGATGAGTTCTCCGGGTTGCCCCGCCACCGTGAATTCCACATACCCGTCCCCCAACAGTCGGGGGCTCTCAAGTGTGGGCTGATCGGTCTTCTGAACGGAGAAGAGCGAGAAAACGACGCCCCGTTCGTCGGTGACGCTTGCGGGATTGGCCGGATCCGCCATCCAGACGCCGTCGACCATGAAGCGATACCTGACGACCCCACCGGACGCGGGAAGCGGTAGCGACAACACGTACACGCCGTTTTCGTTTTTCCTGAAGGTATGAAAAATCTCGTATTTTTCGTGGCTGAAACGCGCCCCCACGATGAAAACGCGCGCCGCGGGACGGTAGCTGAAAATGACGAGGTCGTTGAAGACCTCCGGGGGACGGGCGTTTTCAAAAGCCTGCAGGTGCAGGTTTAAATCCACCGATTCGGCCGAGACCTGGATGAGGCTCAGCGTCAGGAACAGAACGGCCGCCGAGCTCGTCATACGAAACGATGTCATGGTCTGCTTTCCTCCCCACCCGGCTCAGGCCGGGACGCGTCTGTGCCGTCGCCGAAGCTTCGGCGCAAGCGTCGCAGTTTCGACGCAAGCGTCGCAGTTGCCGGTACGGACCGCATCGTGTATACTTTATGGAGTGACGATCACTGTGACTGCCACTCTTCAGGCACGCGGAAATGATCCGCTCCTCGTATTATCAATCGGTATATTGATGATTTATCTTAACCCGCCCTCATTCCATGGCCGTTTTCGGCCGATTTACTATAATAAGCGCCGGACCGCGGGCCGGCGCGGGGAGCGTACAGCGAGCGTGAACAGGCATGCCTAAATTATCGGACATCGAAAAACTCAAGGATATCGTCGACGGTCTCGGCCAGGAGAGGGAAATCCGCGCCAAGCGCGGCGAGCAGGTCGAAGAAATCGCGCCGCCCGAGCAGGCGCTTTCCTCTGAGGACCTCGATTCCCTTCTCGGGACCGGAGAGTCCGAAGATGCTGCCGGTACGCCCCGGCCGACCGAGGAGGTGATTGCCGACGCGCTGGAGGCGGTCGGCTCCGAGGACGCCCAGATAGACGACATTTCGCAGGCCCTGGAGGAAACGGGCGTCAGCGAGCCGTCTTCCGAGGATACCATGGGACTCGATGTACTCCCGGAAGCTTTCGGCGAGGAGCCGGGCCAAGCCCTGGAGGCTGCTTCGGGCGAAGAAAGACTAGGAACGGCGTTCGAGGAATTCGAGCTCCCCGATTTCGGCGGAGCCGAGGGCTCAGTGCTCGATGAGGCGGCCGCGGGAGCCGCCCTGGAAACTGCCGCCGAACCGGTATCGGAAGCGGTCGAGGAGTTTTCCCTCCCGGAAGACCCCGGCGAAGCGCCCAAACCGACGGAGCCGACTACCGTACCGATTGAAGAGTTCTCCCTCCCGGAAGGCCTCGGCGAAGCGCCCGAACCGACGGAGCCGACTGCTGTGCCGGTCGAGGAGTTCTCCCTCCCGGAAGGCTTCGGCGAAACGCCCGAGCCGGCGGAGCCGACAACCGTTTCGATTGAAGAGTTCTCTCTCCCCGGCGGCCTCGGCGAAGCGCCAGAACCGGCGGAGTCCGCGGCTGAGCCGGCACCGACTTTCGATCTCTCCGATTTCCAGATCTCCGAGTCTTTTGCCGGCGGTGAGAGCGATGCGGACAAACTTTTCGAATCGGTCCCTGAAACGCCGGCCGAACCCGCACCGGTGGAAGCCCAGGCCGAAGCGATGGAGGGCCTTCAGGAAATCGAAGCCGGAATCCCCGAAATAACCGGCGAGCCTTCGCCTTCGGCCCCGGAAACGGGAGGGTTCGAGTTCCCCGATCTGGGCGGCCTCGGCGGACCCGAAACCGAGCCGGGAGAGCCACTACCGTCTTTCGAAACCGAGATTCAGCCGCAGGCCGAGGAGGGCGAATTCGGCGGGGTGGAGGACAAGCTTTTCGACCTCCCCGAGGGGGAGGACTTCACCGCCGCACCCGCACCGTCGGGCGCTCCGCCGCCCGGCGCCGAACCGGAGGAGGCCGGAGCTTTCGCCGGCTTCGAAATGCCCGATCTGTCGGAGATCGGCGGCGCCTTGGAAGCGGAACCGCCGGCGCCCGGGGGGCAGGAGGAAGCCGGGGGGCCGCAGGACGAAGGGCTCGACATCATCGATACCGGTCAATTCGCGATGCCCGAGTTCGAGGGGCGGACGGCCCCTCAGGCGGCGGAAATACGCGAACTCGGGGAGTCGGGCGCTCCCGAAGAGCTGGCCGGCGCCGAAGACGACCTTCAATTCTCCCAGCACGACTTCGACAACATCAAGGCCACCCTGGCCATCCTTCCCCTCAACCTGAAGATCGCCGTCGAGGACCTCATCGCGGATCATGGCCTGCAGGGCCCGAGACTGAGACGGCTCCTCGACGCGCTCATTGCCGGCGAATCCCCAAAGGCCGTCGCCGCCATCGTTTCCAGCATCACCGGCCGGAAAATCGTTCTGCCCAAAAGCTTCGAAAAGAGGTCCGGCATCGCCTTCGAGCGGGAGCGGGAAAGTTTCGCCTATTTCCTGCGCACCAAGGGCGCCCGGGCGGCTCTTTTCGCCGGCGCGGCGATCGTCATCCTGTTCCTGCTCGCCTACGGGGCCTACGTGCTCGTGTTCCGCCCGCTTTCGGCCGTCGCCGTCTACGACAAGGGCTACGAGGCCATCCAGAAGGACCTGTACGAGGAGGCGCGGCGGAAATTCGACGAGGCCTCCCGCATCTGGGACTCGAAGGACCAGTATTACCGTTACGCCGAGGCCTTCGTCGCGAGCGCGGCGGGGAACTACCGCTACGCCGACCAGATGTACCGTATGCTCCTGCGGCGCTACCCCGGCGACGTGAAGGGCATGATCGATTACGCGCGCCTGGAGACGCTTCAGGGAAATTACGCCCACGCGGATTCGCTCCTCGAAGACGGGGTCCTCAAGCGCGAGCCGTACAATTACGACGCCCTGGCCGCCTGCGCGGACAATTACCTGACCTGGGCCGAGGAGGACGATTCGAAACTGAAGGACGCCCAGTACTATTACGCGACGCTCGCCGAACATTACCGGGAGCGGACCGCCGCCCACCTTAAACGGATCGATTTCCTCATCCGCTCGGAGCGCATCGCGCGGAAGCAGGGCCTGTCCGACGTCGACAATACCAACCTCGTGATCGCCTATGCCGGTTTTCTCAAGAAAAAAGGCTGGGACCTCGTGGACCCGGCCGTGTACACCGAGATGGCCTCATACCTCATCGACAAGAACGAAACCGACCTCGTGCCCGAGCTTCTCGAAAAGACGCGAGCGGCCGACCCCGGGTACGCGCCGGCCTGGTACGAGACGGCCCGTAACGAGCGGTTGGCGGGGAAGACCGAAAACGAGCGGCGGGCGCTGGAAAAGGCCATCGATTTGTTTCGGAACTCCGAACAGGGGAACGCACGCGGCTTCCAGCTCGCCGCCGAGCGGCGGAACTCGCTGGACCGATCGGCCATGCTGGTGCTCGCGTTGAACCGCCTCGGAGAATACTGGATCGATCAGGGCAAGCCGGAACGCGCCGAAGACCTCCTGCTCGACGCGCAGCGGCTCTACGAGCAGTCCGCCTCCAGGCTGCAGACCACCCGCTTCGCCTCGGGCGGCGCGTTCGGGCGGCTCTATTACAACCTGGGGAACATCGCCCTCGGCGCCGGGAACGACGAGCGCGCGCTCGCCATGTTCTCGGCCGCGGAAAAAAACGGGTTCACCAGCCCGGACCAAACGTACAAAAAGGGCTTTGTTCTCTACCGGCGGAAGGATTTCGCGGGCGCCGCTCTCGAATTCCACCGGGCCGACGGCGAACTGCCCGACAACGAGGCGGTCCTCTTCGCCCTCGCCACCACCGAATACCGGCGATTCCAGTACCATGTCGCGCAGGGCTACTATCTGTACCTCATCGGGCGGTTGGGGAAAATAAAGGACTCGCTCCCGGCGATTAATGTGGAATCCAACCCGGCCGATCGCGACCTCATTACCAACTTCTACATCGCCTACAACAATCTCGGCTGCACCTACTTCAAGATCTCCGGCGGGCGGGACGGCCGGGACATGACCGAGGCGACGAATTACCTCCGCAAGGCGAGCGAGCTCTACGACGTCATGTCGCGCGATCCGGACACCCTGGCCCGCCTCGAGGAGACGACCATCGCCGCGCGCGTCGGAAAGAAGGAAGTCGTCAAGGGCAAGGGCGCTGCGGCCCGCTATCTCAAAGCGCCGGCCCCCTTCTACAACCTCGACGTGATCTTCCACGGCAAGGCCGATACGATCGTGCTGGGTGAAAAAATCGACGTGCTCATCTACGACATCCTGCCGCGAAATCTGGAAAAGCCCGAGCTTCTCTCCACCCGCCTCACCTCCCAGTAACCGGCGCCGGTCTGAACGCTCAATCCTCCATCATGATCGCCTTGACGGCGAGGAATCCGCGCGCCAGTCTTCGCTCCCCCTCGAAATTGATGAGCGGTTCGGCCCGATCGCGGGAAATACTGCGGGTGAGGAACTTCCAGGCGGTATCGTCCGACAACGTCACGGTCGCTTTTTATAAATTCTTATCCGTGTTATCCGTTCTTCTCAGTGTCCTGAGCCTGCCCTGAGCGACCCCTCACTCAATTTTTTGAGTGAGGGGGAGTCGAAGGGTGGTTCCCTTTTCTCTTCACTTATCCACGTCGAACATCCACTCGTACTTGTCGGGTTCCGCGCCGTACTGGATGCCCTTGAGGGTGTGCAGGAGCTCCCGGGTCGTGTCTCCCATCCTACCGCCGTTGAACCGGGCGGTTTTCCCCTTATGGGTGATGGATTCGAAGTAGGAGATGCCAGCCGCCGTGCCGGTGACGAAGACTTCCTTGGATTCGTCCATCGCCTCCTCGATGCTGATGCGGCGCTCCTCGGTGGTGATGCCCATATCAGCGGCGATGACAAGGATCGACTTGCGGGTGATGCCGGGGAGGATGGTGTCCCCGAGCTCGGGCGTGACGAGGACGCCGGACTTGAGGAGGAAGAAGATGTTGCAGGACGACCCCTCCTCCACGTATTTCCTGTCGCATGCGTCGAGGAAGATCGCCTCCATGTAGCCCGCCGCCTCGGCCCTTTTCTTCGCCAGGGTGGCGGCGACGTAGTTGGCGTCGCACTTGATGCAGCCCGTGCCCCCGGGCGTGGCGCGGATCATGTCGGTGGTCACGGCCGAGGGTTTCTCCGATTCGAAGTACTTTCCGACGCAGGTGGCGGCGATGACCACCCAGGGGTGCTTGGATATGCCCAGGCCGATGGCGCCCTCGGAGTAGCTGAAGGGCCTGACGTAGACGGAGTGCCCGTCGGCGAAATTGCCCTTCTCCCACTCGGGATCGTAGGCCGGGGCGAAGCCGAGTTTTTTATTCAGCGCCACGGTTTTCTTCACCGCGGCCGTGAAGAGGGCCGCCGGGTAGACCGGCATCATGAGCCCGGCCATGGAGCTCTCCATGCGCTTGGCGTTTTCGTCCGGCCGGAAAAGCTTGAGGCTGCCGTCCTTCTGGGGCAGGGCTTTCAGGCCCTCGAAGCAGCCCATGCCGTACTGGGTGGTGTAGTTGACGAGCGGCAATTCGGGGAATGAATTCCGCTTGGCGAGAAGCTCCGTGAGCTCGCCGTTGTTGAGCGCCGCTTCTTCCTTCGGGGTGAGGTGGGGCTTTTCGACGTATTGTTCCCGCCATTCATTTCCCCCGGTGTGCTTCGCGAGGTAGACGAACGGATTGACTTCCAAGGTGAACCCTTTGGCCATGCTGTAATTCCTCCGAAAGTGATAAGGCCCGATGAAACGTGCGGTTATTATGCAAGGCGGCGTTTTCGGCGGTGTCCTTGATAGGGTGATTGTAGTGGACCCGGCAGGCGTCGTCAACAATATTTTTATTTCGCAAACTGAACGTATAGGGACAGGTTTTGCAGGCTGCTGACAGACTTGAGGTCTGTCAGCAGCCTGCTAGGCAATTGCTCGCCGACCACCCGCACACAGGTGGTCGGACTACGCAATTACATAAATGAAGGAAAGTGATGACAAACTCTCAATGAGTTTGTCATCACCCTATTGATCGTGATGCACCCGCATTCTGATAATTTTCCCCGCTTTCTCATTCTCATGCACGTGATCATTACGCATGGATTTCCACCGTAATCGGCAGCCGGTCGACCGGCGGATGGATGACGATCCAATCGCCTTCGGTCTTCACCCGCTCGCCCCGCAGCTCCTCGCCGTTCGCGGTCACGCGGCCGGGCGGAGCCGTGTTCCCGAAGCGGGCCAGGCGGAGCACGACCGAGGAGAACCGGCCGAGCGGCGCCGTCTTGAGGCCGTCGGTCTGCTCGATCAAAACCGACGTCCGCCCATCGGCTTCATGCCCGGAAACGCCGACCAGCGAGTATTGTTTTTCGGCATAGGCCAGGGTTTCGCCGTCGTCCAGGTAAAGCTCGCCGGAGAAGGAGGCCGCCGGGAAAACGTCGAGGGAGAGGGTTTGCTCGTATAGTTGGTCCGATGAGGTGAAGGCGCCGGGCTTGCTCGCGAGCAGCGGCAGCACCGCCCCCCGGCGTACGAACAGGAGCAGGCGAGCGAGCGGCACGTCGAAGGTTTCCTCCTTTCCGCCCTGGTGGATCTCGTGCGTCCGGTACTCCACCCATTCAGTGGAGGGCGCTTGAGGGGAACCCGGGAAATAAACGTCCCGGCCGAACCGGCCTTTCTCGAGCACCGGCGCGACGAGCAGGTCGCCGCCGCAGAGGTATTCCGTGTCCGCGACGCCGGGTCGCACGCAACCGGGATCGCCGGGGAAGTCGTAGGCGAGCGGCCGGCAGACCGGATCGCCGGTCACCGTGCCCTCCCGGATCGCGGCGTAGAGGTAGAGCAGGAACGCGTAGCGCAGCCGGATAAACTCGACGGAAATCGATTCGATTTCATCGCCGAAGGCCCACATCTCCTGCGGCGGCATCCCGTTCGCCGTGTGGTTGCGGTGGAAGGGAAGGAAGGTGGCCGCCTGGAGGAAGCGGACGAAGAGCTCGGGCGTGGGCGCGCCCCAGAACCCGCCGATATCGGGTCCGGTCATGATCTGGCCGGAAAGGCCGAGGTTCATCACCATGGGCAGGCTCATGCGCAGGTGCGACCATTCGCTCTTGATGTCGCCGGTCCAGGACGATGCGAACCGCTGGATCCCGGCGTAGGACGAGCGCGTGAAGAGAAACGTTCTTTTCCCCGGGCGGAGCCGGTCCAGCCCCGCGGCCGTCGCCCGGGCCATGAGAAAGCCGTAATAGTTGTGAAGGCTCGCGTGGTCGCGGCGGGCCAGCGTTCCGCCGGCCGCTGCCGGCTCGACCGTGTGGACGACCGCGTCGGGCAGGGTGCGGCGCGCGGTGAAGGCCGCCGGCTCGTTCATGTCGATCCAGAAGCCGTCGACGAGCTTGTCCGTATGCACTTTAAATTGTTCGCCCCACCATTGCGCCGCGGCGGGCGACCCGAAATCCGGAAACGCGGCCGGCCCGGGCCAGACGGGCGCCTGCGCGATCGCGCCGTCGGGGAAGGCGAGGAAACAATCTTTCGCCTTCCCCTCGCGGTACACGTCCCACTCCTCGTCCGCTTTCAAGCCCGGATCGGTGATGAGGACGGGATGAATGCGCCGCTCGCGCAGGCCGCTCAAGAAACCGTCAGGATCGGGAAATCGCTCCGGGTCCCAGGTGAAGCAGCGATAGCCGCGCATGGCGCCGATGTCGACGTGCAGCGCGTCCAGAGGGATGCCCCGCTCCCGGAAGCCGCGCGCGATCCCCCCGAGCCTATCCGCGCTCTCGTTCGCCTCCCAACGGGAATGGTGGTGGCCGAGCGCCCAGAGGGGCGGCAGGCGGTAATATCCGGTGAGGGCCGAGAATTGCCGCACCACGTCGCGAAGGCGCGGACCGCCCAGCAGGTAGAACGCGAGCGGGCCCCGCGCTGCGCCATAGCGGAAAGTCCCCGGCCGGCCGCGCCGCGGCAGCCTGAACCGGGTGTAATGCGGGTTGTCGAAGAAAAGACCGAAGGCCGAGCCGTTCTCTTCCAAAACGATCGCCAGCGGGCAGGACTGGTAGAGCGGATCCGAGCCCGGGTACATGTCCGAGAAATCGGTGTTCCACATGACGTAGGTTTCGCCGTTTTTGAAAAGCCCGCCGGTCTTTTGGCCGAAGCCGAGGGAGCGCGCGGTCCGCGGCGGCCGAAACGCGAATTCGACCCAGTCGCCCGCCATGGCGGGCCGGCCCTCCCCGAAGAGCTCATCGTCGCGGCGGCGCGCCCCGAAAAGCCCGGCCTCGAGGTCGATGACGAGCTCCGGCCCTCCGCCTGATCCGGCCGCCGCGACCGAAAGGCGCCCGCCGTGTTCCCGAACCGCGAGCGGGAGCGGGATCTTGTCGACCACGGCGTAGGAAAAATATTCCCCGTCGTAAAAAGGTGTTGTCCGGACCCGCGCAAAGGAAACCACGATTTTCAATGCTCCCGCCTGAAGGGCGGATACGTCTACCCGGGCATTCGCGAATCGGGCGGTGAAAAGCGCGCCGCTTTCGTCGAGACCGTATTCGCGCAACCCGCCGAGCGTCCGGCGGGGCAGGCCGGGGAAGCGGCGGTTGAGCAGGGGCTGCAGCACGTGGGTGGCGAGCTTGACTTTTAAAAAGGTTGCGAGGTCCACGTCGTCCTCACTTTCTCTTTTTCCCCCGGTCCTGACCGCGCGCCTGAAACATCAGTCCGGCGATCGAGGCCAGCGACGCGAGCATGAGAAGAATCCGCACCGGCAGGGGATTGGCGATCGACTCCGCACCTCCGTACAAAAGGCACATTGCGACGATGAGGGCGGCGATGAATCCCCCCGCCTTCGCCGAGAGGGCGGCGGCGAAGAACATCGGGTCCCGTCGTTCATTTGTTTTATCTCGCGCGGTGGCGGCCGCGTCGGCGGTGAAGAGGAGGGACAAGGCGAGGAGCAGGGCGATGGGAAAGGCGAGGAGAATCAGGGCCGCCAGGCCCCAGATCCAGGGCAGGGGATACCGGTAGGTCGTTACGCGTCCCTGGGCGAGCTCCGTGACGCCGCTCGCGGTCACGAACCAGGTCGAGCCGTTACGCGCGAAGAGCACGTCCTCCACCTTGTCGGCGGCCAGCCCGTCGGCCCGCGTCAGGACGCGTTTCCCCGCCGGGCCGGAGATGAAGCAGCCTGAGTCGGTGGCGACGAACAGCCGGCCGTCGGGAGCGGTTCTGATCGCGCGGACTGCGTCGCTCGGCAGGCCGTCGGCGCTCGTCAGATAAGTCCAGGCGGTTCCGGAAAGGCGGGCCACGCCCCGGTACGTACCCAGGAAGACGACGCCGTCCTCGCCGATTTCCAAGGAAGTGATCGTATCATCCTTCAGGCCCTTTCCCGTTGTGTACTCGGTCCAGTCGGACCCGCTCAGGCGATAGGCGCCCCTTTCCGTGCCCACCCAGAGATCGCCCTCCGGGCTCAAGCCGAAGGCGGTGAGCGGCGCCGCGGGATCTTTCCCGCCGGGCCGCTTCGGCGCGAATTCCACCCAGCGCGAGTTCTCGCGGTCGAGGAGCGAGACGCCGACGGGCGTCAGGAACCAGACGGCGCCGCCGCGCTGCATCACGGCGATCACCCGGTTGTCGATCAATCCGGAGGCCTTGGAATAGTGGGTCCAGGCCGCGCCGTCGAAGAAGCTGGCGCCGCCTTCCGTGGCGAACCAGACGCCGCCGTCCCCGGCCGAGATCGAATTGATGCGGTCGTCGATCAGCCCCTCCCGCCGGGTGACCTGCGACCAGGCGCCCGCTGCGAAGCGGGAGGCGCCGCGCTTGGTGCCGATCCAGACGCCGCCGTCGGGAGCCTGGGCCGCGGAGACGGCGCAGTTCCAGCGCAGGCCCGATTCGTCGGGCGCGAATCCGGTCGCGGCGAGGACGAGAAGTCCCGCGGCGAGCGCGGCCGATCCCGCCACGCCCAGCTTTCTCTTGTCCAGTTTCGCCGCAAGCGGCCGGAGGAACGGCGGGAAAATGAGCCCCGCCGCCAGGAAGGCGACGACGGAAAGGCGTGTGAATTCCGCGTCCACGAGCATCAGGTCCCGGCCGACGAAATAAAGCGACGCGGCCAGGGCGGCGAGCGCGAAGGATACGCACGCTTCGGCGCGCAGGAAGCGGGAGAAGGCGCGGTGTGACGCCGCCGTCCTCAATGCGCGCGCGGCGGCCGCGGGAAAAGACGCGTCGTGCCGCCGGGATGAATCTTTGGCCGGCTTCTCGCGCACGGTGAAGAAGGCGACGCTCACGATGACGGCCGCCGGGAGTATCAGGAGAAAGACCGACCACTGGAACGAAGCGGTCGGGTCGAGGCCGGGGAACATGGTGAAGAAACCGGGGAGGAGGGCGACCGGGAGGAGCGCGCCCGCGAACAGCAACGCGGTCTGGAGCGCCGCCAGGGACGCGCGATCCGCATCCACGGGCAGACTCGAGTAGCCCAGCGACAGGTACGGAGCGAACGATACGGCCGCTCCGGCGCCCGCGGCCAGCGAAAAAAGGAACACCAGGACGAGGTTGACCGCGGCCGGACCGGCCGCGAACGGCAGAAAAACCAGAAGCGAGGAAAGCGCGAGCAGCGGCAGGCCGGCGAGGAGAAACGCCCGGCGTCCGCCCAGAGCCGTGCGTGATCTGCCGGCTTGAAAGGCGGCGAGCGGCGAGACGACCGCGAAGGCGAGAAGCCCGAGGAGCGCGGCAAACCAGAGGGAGCGGATGTTGTCCGGGGGAAGTGCGGGCAGAAAGCGGGGCAGGCCGTCCTTGAGGCGTTCGAGCGGTGGTGAGAAAAACGCGGCGCCGCCCGCCGTCAGGGAGACGAGGATCAGGCCGTAGCCGGCGGTGGAGAACGCGTACAGAAAGAATCGTAGCCCGCGTAATCGTTTCACCGACGCCTCCTCGTTTTTTTTTATGCGGGCGCCGAAGCGCTCGACGACGGCCGGGGCGACCCGGTCCCGTCCGCTCCCCGGCCCGGAGTCAGAATAATCGGAAATGAAAAAAGAATCAACAAATCCGGGCTTGACAAGTACTATAAAATATACTAATATAAAATATAGCAATACGCGAAGGAGAGGGCGCTGCGTACTGGGGGGGCCCTCTCCTTTTCCATTGCGTCACCCGGGGGAGGGGCGGTGTCGTCGATTGATCTCGTGCTGCTGGGTCTTCTGGCCCGGCAGCGGCGGAGCGCCTACGATCTGGCCAAGGAAATAGCGCGGTACGAGCTTGACGGCGTCGTCCGCTTGAGCATCCCGGCCATCTATAAAAACGTCAAACACCTGGAAGAGCGGCGCTACCTCGAGCGGCGCGAAACGCGCCGCGGCGAGATGCCGGAGAAGACGATCTACTCGCTCACCGCCCTCGGCCGCGAGCGGTTCCTCGCGCTCATGGAGCAATGCGCGGCGGAGAAGGTCCGCTATCGATTCGATTTCAATCCGGTCATCCTCAATCTGGACGGCGTGCCGAAACAGCGGCGCGGGAAGCTGCTTCGCCTCATGAAGGAGAGCCTGGCGGCGGGGAGAAAAGAGCTGGAGGAATCGCTTGAGGCGTGGAAGGAAAAATCGACCACCGCCGGCCTCATTCTGGGACAGGTGGAGTCGGTGAGCCGGGCGCTGGGCGAATGGATCGACGACGCGTTGAAGAAAACGTGACGTATTGTAGAGACGCGCGGCCGTGGGTTGCTACAATTTCAATCGCCCGTGTGGTTTTTCAAGTATAGATATAGCGTAGAGACGCACGGCCGTGCGTCTCTACGATTCAATCCCGCGTGATCATTTTTTGAATGTATACCCTTTTTCAATGAATAACCGTAGACAGGCGTCCACCGCGGACGGCTCGTACAGCGTGTTCTTGTTCTGCACGATCTCGGCAAGCGCCATTTCGATGCCCAGCGATTCCCGGTACGGCCGGTGCGAAGCCATCGCCTCGACGACGTCCGCCACGGAGAGGATGCGGGCCTCCAGGCTGATCTGATCGCCTGAGAGGCCGCGCGGGTAGCCGGAACCGTCGAGCCGCTCGTGGTGCTGATAGACGATCTCGGCGATCGGCCAGGGGAAATCCACGTTTTTCAGGATGTCGAACGCTACTTGCGGATGGCGCTTGATCATGCTGAACTCGATGTCGTCCAAAATGCCCGACCGGTTGAGGATTTCGGACGGCACGTAGATTTTTCCCAGGTCGTGGATGATGCCCGCCATGCGGATGCACTCGATCTGCGACGGGGAGAGCCCCATTTCCTGGGCGATGTTGCGCGCCAGGTCCGAGACGCGGTGCTGGTGCCCGGCGGTGTACGGATCGCGCGTCTCCACGGTCAGCGACATGGTCTGGATGAAACCGGCCATGGCGTGGCGCAGGGTGTCCAGCGTGCGGCCGAGGTCGTTTTTCTGCACCTGGAGCTCCTTGTAATGGATGGCCGCCTCCATGGCGCCGCCGATGATGTCGCTCAAGAAGGTGATGAAGCGCAGGCGCTTCGGCTCGACCGGGAAGAGGACGAAACCGATCCGCTTGAGCGACTTGACGATGACGTGCCGGGGCTCCGCGTCGGAGAGAAAATCGTCGGGGACGAGGTCCCGCGCGGGATAGACGGCGCGCGCAGGGTCCGATTCGATCCGCGTCCCGTCCCTGAAGGCGAGGAGGGAGCGGGCCAGCGCGCGGTCCGAATCGTACAGGGCGATATAGCAGTCCTTTAGCTCCACCTCGGGCAGGCGATAGGCGAGGATGCCCATCTGCCGCTCGATGTCGAGGGTGACGATGATCTCGCGGATGAGCTGCAGGGAGCGGCTCTCCTGAAGGTAGCCCATGAGACGGTCCCGCTCGCTCTGAATGGCCTGCCGGCCCAGATCCATCACCGCCTTGAAGCACTCGTCGCGGATCTCGGCGGGCATGTGCCGGTCGCCGTCGGGCGAGGCGCGGTCCGGCCATAACCCGTACAGCAATTCCTGAAACACGGAAAAATCGAGACCTGATACCGAGGACTGCCGCGCGATCTCGCCGCAGGTCCAGGCGAATCGTTTTTCATCCCCTGCCTCGAACCCGTGCCGGAGGGATTCGACGAGCGAGGAGGCCAGGGCGGAGACGCTGCGTCCGGCGGCTCCCCGCGCGTCCTTCGCTCCCCGGACAGGGTGCGGGGCATCCGCCCATACGGCGACGGCCGGCGGCGTCTCTATTCTCTTGCCCGGGACGGGATCCGCCCTGCCGCCGGTGCATCCGCAGGAGCGCCTGATGACCGGGACGGTCGGCAGCAGGGTTCGAGAGGGAACCGGTTTTCCCGCGAGAACCTCGACGAGCAGGCGCGCCGCGTTCCAGCCTTTTTCCCACACCGGCTGGCGCACGGTGGTGAGCGGCGGCTCGCTGTAGCCGGCGATTTCCAGGTCGTCGAAGCCGGTGATGCTCAAGCGGCCGATCCTCTCCGGATCGCGCCGGGACAAGGTTTCGAGCGCGCCCACGGCCATGCTGTCGTTGGCGGCCACGATCGCGTCCACGCCGTCCAGACCCCGGCTCAGGAAATAATCCATGGCGTCCCGGCCCGAATCGGGGGTGAAGGAGCCCTGGTAGACCAGCTCAGGATCGAGGGGCAGCGAATGGTCTCCCAGGGCCTCGACGAAGGTTTCGTACCGCTCGGCCGCGTCCGGGTTGCCGTCCGTTCCCCGGATGAAGGCGAAGCGGCGCGCCTGGTGGCGATCAATGAGGTGGTCGATGAGATCGCGGAATCCCTGACGGTTGTCGGTCATGATCGAGGGCATGGAGGAGAGCTCCGCGCCGACGCTCACGGCCGGCAGGCCGGCGAAGCGCCCGCAGAAATCGGCGAAGGAGGAAAGTCCGACGTAGCGCGAGAGAGGGGCGGAGAGGATCACGAGGCCGTCGACGGTTTCGCTTCCGGCCAGGTCGTAGACGGCGTTGCGCTGCAATTCGTATTCGTCCTGCGCCTTGAGGGCGCCGCCTTCGAAGAAGACGCAATTCATCCCGTGCTCGTGGACGTAATCCAGTATCCCGTTCAGGAGCAGGAATTGATAGTTGTCCGTCGTCCAGTCGATGAAGATGCCGATGGTCGTTCTTTTTCTGCTCCGATCTCCCATGTCGCCTTCCCGGCCCCCTCCGTCGGATGACCGTTCATTGGAATTATACGAACATCCGGCGTCGCGATTCAAATGAATTCATCGCCGCATCGCATCGAATTTCTGGACAGGAAAAAGAGTGATGTGTTAAGCTTCTGGGGATGAATCGCATGAAAGGCATCGGCGCGCTGCTCAAGGCATTGACCCTGGAGGAAAAGGCCTCCCTCATCATCGGGGCCGGGAATTGGACCACGGCGGCCGTGCCCCGTCTCGGGATCCCGTCGCTCTTTCTGGCCGACGGGCCGCACGGCGTGCGCCGCGTCGTGGACGAGCAGGGGCTGGGCATTCCCGGGCTGCCGGCCACCTGCTTCCCCACCGCCTCCTGCCTGGCCTCGACCTGGGATACGGCCCTCGTCGAGGAGCTGGGCCGGGCCCTTGGCGGCGAGGCCAAAGCCCTGCGCGTCGACGTCCTGCTCGGGCCGGGCGTCAACGTACGGCGCACGCCGCTGGGCGGGCGCAATTTCGAGTATTTTTCGGAGGACCCGTGCCTGGCCGGGGAGCTCGCGGCGGCGTTCATCCGCGGGGTGCAGAGCCGGGGCGTGGGGACCTCGCTCAAGCACTACGCGGCCAACAACCAGGAGTACGAGCGCTTCACCGTCGACGCCGTCGTCGACGAGCGCGCGCTGCGCGAGATCTACCTCGCCGCTTTCGAGACCGCGGTGAAAAAAGGCGCGCCCCGCACCGTGATGGCGGCCTACAACCGGGTGAACGGCGTGCGCGCCTGCGAGCACGCCGCGCTCATCGACGGAGTGCTGCGGCGCGAGTGGGGTTTCGACGGGGTCGTCGTCTCCGATTGGGGCGCGGTCAAGGACCGGGTCGTCTCATTGAAAGCGGGCCTGGATCTGGAGATGCCCGGCCCGCGAAAGGACCGTCGCCGCGCCGTGGTGAGGGCGGTCAAGTCGGGAGCGCTGCCTCCGCGCGTTCTCGACCGGGCCGTGAGGCGGGTTCTGCGCCTGGCGGCGGCCTGCGCCGCGACATCCAAGGGCGGCGCGACGGATTGGGAGGCCCATCACTCGCTCGCCCGCCGGATCGCCGGGGAGGGTTTCGTGCTGCTGAAGAACGAGGGCGTGCTGCCGCTCGGCGATCCCGTGCGCGTCGCCGTCATCGGCCGCTCCGCCCCCGAGCCGTACGTCCAGGGCGGCGGCAGCTCCCGCGTCGCCGCCCGCCGCGTCGACGTCCCCCTGGACGAGATTCGCGCCCGGGCGGGCGGGGCGGAAGTATCTTTCTGTGAAGGATACCCGGCGGGTCCGGTCATCGATCAAAGGCTCGTGGACGAGGCGGCCGAACTCGCCCGCCGCGCCGAGGTCGCTCTTGTCTTCATCGCCCTCGACGAATTCGTCGAGTCCGAGAGCTGCGACCGGACGACGACCGATCTCCCGGCGAACCGGGTCGCCCTCATCAAGGCCGTGTGCGCCGCCCAACCGCGGACGGCGGTCATCCTCGGGAACGGGGGTGTGGTGACGATGGAGGAGTGGATCGACGGGGCCCCGGCCGTGCTCGAGACCTGGATGGCGGGCGAGGCCGGGGCCGGGGCAATCGCCGACGCGCTCTGGGGGGACGTCAATCCCTCGGGGAAGCTCCCGGAAACCGTGCCGCTCCGCCTGGCCGACACGCCGGCCTTCATCAACTACCCCGGCGAGAACGGCCGGGTGCGCTACGGCGAGGGGTTATTCGTCGGATACCGCTATTACGATTACCGGGGCGCGCCGGTGCGGTTTCCCTTCGGTCACGGCCTCTCCTATACGACCTTCGAGTACGGCCGGCTTTCATTCTCGGAGACGTCGTTCAAGGACGCTGACGGCCTCACCGTTTCGTTCGAGATCGCCAACACCGGAACGCGGGCGGGGAGAGAAACGGCGCAGGTGTACGTCCGCGACGTCCGCGCCTCGCTCGCGCGGCCGGTTAAGGAGCTCAAGGCCTTCGTCAAGACGGCGCTCGAGCCGGGCGAGCGGAAGGCGATCTCGGTTCATCTCGATTTCCGCGCCTTCGCCTTCTACCATCCGGGACTCGGCCGCTGGGTCGCCGAGAGCGGCGAGTTCGAGATCCTCGTCGGCTCCTCGGCCGCCGACATCCGCCTGCGGGGCGCGGTGCGGCTGCGCTCGACCGCAGGCGAACCGAGTTTGCTCGCCCCCGGATCGTCGGTGCGCCTGTGGCTGGACGACGAGCGCGGCGGTCCGCTCGTGCGGCCGCTCGTGGAGAAAATCGAGGCCGCGCTCTCGAAGGAGGGTGGCGGCGGGATGCTGGGATTTATCCTGGAATCGCCGCTCGAGCGCCTCCTCCGCCAGTGGGAGGAGCCGCTCGCCCTCAACGCCGACGAGACAATGGCGGATATCATGCGGCGACTTCACGGGAAGTTTTCCGCGCCAAAACAGCCACGGAGACCCGGAGGACACGGAGGAGGAAAAGGAAACAATAAGGAAGCCAGGAAACCAGGAAAAAGGAATCTAGGAAAAGGGATCCAGGAAAAGAAATAGGGAAACTGAAAAGGGGAATGAAGGAAATAGATATGCTTATCGCTTTTTTACCGAAATCCTTCCCTGATTTTTCCAAAACTCTTCCTTTTTTTTTCAAGTTCCGATTATAGGTACGAGTGTATGGTGATTCGCATTCTCCAGACCGGATTATCTTTTCCATTTTTCTTCTTCTTTATCCGTGTCATCCGTTCCTATCCGTGGTTCCCTCCCTCGTTGAATGAATGCCGCGAATTGTGTTCCCCCGCAAAATGCTATATAATGATGGCATCAACCGTCGGCATGAGCCGGACACCCGCACTTCCACCGGAGAAAGGAACGACGATGATGACTGCTTTTTCCGCAACCAGGAAATACTTCTGCCTCGTCCTTGCGGCGGCGCTGTTTTTGGGCGCCGCGGGGGGGGCGTACGCCCAGGGGAAGGCCGTGAAGATCGGCTTCGTGAAGATCGAGAACTCGAGCGAAGACCCGCGCTACGACTACCTCGAGGGTATCGTGAGCGGCACCCTGCTCTACGACCTGTCCAACGCCCCGGGACTCGTCGTCGTGGATCGGGCCTTGCTTGACAACATCCTCAAGGAGCAGGAGCTTATTTTAAGCGACCTGGTCAAGGCCGACAACGCCGTCCGCGTCGGGAAGATTCTCGGCGCCGACTACCTCCTCAAGGGCGATTACGTTTTCCTCGGAAACGAAATCCGGCTGAACGTCTCCATCATCAACGTGGAATCGGCCAAGACCATGACCTTCAAGGAGACCGGCTCCACGGAAAACCTGGTGCACGCCGTGTGCGAGCGGATCATCGAGCGCCTCACGGGCAACCAGGTCGCCCTGCGCTCGGACGAGCACGACCGGTCGATCATCTCGCTCAAGGACGAGAAGCCCGGTTCGATCGGCCTGTTCTGCAACCTCATCGACGCCGAAATTTTCGTGGACGACCAGTTCGTCTGCTACTCCACGGGCAAGGCCAACGTGCCGAGCGAGCTCACCGGTCTGAAGCCGGGCAAGCACACGGTGCGCGTCCGCCTGACGGGCTTCGGCGTGGTCAAGGCGCCGGAGATCACCTTCTCCGACTGGCAGCAGGCGGTGGACGTGAAGCCGGGACAGCGGCAGGTGGTCCGCGCGCAGATAACACTTTTCACCTACCAGCTCTACGACCTGCAGAAGCTCCTCTCCGACCACGTCCGGATCGAAGCCGCGGATTTCGGCAAGCCCTTCTCCAAGGAAATGGAATTCGAATACGTCGACCGCGCAAGCAAAAAGCACAAAGGAAATCTGAAGCTCTCGCTCGCCGCCGCGGAAGCGCAGGCCGAGCTCAAGGCCGAGCTCACTCTCGACGGAAAGAAACGTTCGTACTCGCTCACATGCCCGGCCAAGAAAAGGACGAAGAGCGATGAAACCTTCGGCAAGGTGGATATTAAACTTGAGTTGGACTACTACTATCCCGACCGTTATTGCCGAATAGAATATCGCGTCACGCGGAACGACATCAGCCAGGACATGTGGCACAAGGAATAGCAGGCTGTTGAAAAAGTTGAGCTTTTTCAACAGCCTGATGGAACGATATATTGTCGCGTTCAAGGCCCGCCGCGAAACGTGCGGGCTTTTTTTTTTATGAAAATACTATAAGGAATCCAGGAGATAAGGAAGCCAGGGAAAAAAGACCGAAAAAAGCCGATTCCCGTCAGTCATAAAACTTCTCAGTTGGTGTATTATTTCTGAATAAAATAAAAATGTACGGGAAGCGCGCTGAAACTGCGGGTGTGAAAAACGGCACGACAGTGGCATTGCAGTTTTCGAAACGGAGAGACCGGACCTATGTTTTTTCGCGACTGCCGCGCCGGAGCTTGTGGGATTTTCCCCGTCGCGTTGTGCAGTTGATCGGACAAGGATCGCACCCCGGTCCGAAAATTGATGACCCGACCGTCCCTCGGCGGGTTAATATACCAGGCACCGGTCGGGGCCCCGTCTTCCGGGGCACCCCGTCCCTGAGGGATCCCGTCCCCGGTTCCCCGGCCGGTTTTTTTTCACCGCCTTGACGAACACCGTTATTTCCCTCCACTATTGAACCGCGCCGTCTTGAATCGTTGTGTGCGTCGGTCGGGTTCGGGGCGGTGCAATGCCGTCCGGAACCCGGTGCCGGCCGGAAACGGCGGATTGACAGGTGAGGGGAAATTCATTAGTTTCATTCCCTGATCCGTCGCAGCGAAAGCCTCCATGGAGCATGTATGCACAAGAAAGAACTCGACACGACGCTCGTCTTGATAAAACCCGACGCGCTCAAGAACTCGCTCACGGGCTACATCCTCTCCCAGCTCTCGGAATTCAACACCGGGCTGCGCTTCGCCGGCATGAAGGTCGTGCAGGTCAACAGGATTCTCGCCGAGGAGCATTACGCCGAGCACCGCGGCAAGGTGTTCTACCCGCCGCTCATCGACTACATCATGGGCCTGGCCCATTATCCGAATACTCCGGACCGGCGCCGCGTCATCGCCATCGTCTACCAGGGGCCGAACGCGGTCCCGAAAATCAGGCAGATCGTCGGCTCCACCGATCCGCATTGCGCGCGCGAAGGCCAGCCCGGTTCGATTCGGGCCCTGGGCATGATCGTCCACCTGCGCAATGAAAAAGGCGAGGTGATCGGCCAGCGGATGGACAACCTCATCCACGCCTCGGCCAATGCCGCGGACGCCGAGCGCGAGATCAAGCTCTGGTTCAAGCCCAACGATATCCCCCCCCGCCTCCATCCCTTCCCCACCCGGCAAAGCGAAAAACATTATTATTACAAAGTGAAGCGTCTTTTTACCTGTTACGAGCCGGAGAGCGTCTGTATTTTCGCGCCGGGCGACGAGGCCTGGGAATCGGATCTCGATGTGCTCGAAAAAATCGATCGCGGCAAAAAACCGGCCTATCCGCTCGAGACCGTGGTCGCCAAGTACCTGAGCAACGAAGCGCGGGGCATGAATCTCTAGTCCTTGACGAAGCGCCGGCGAATGATTACATTATTGTTTCGAATTTGAACTGATTAATCCCGGAAAATATCATTTTCCTGATTTTTACTTTCGGAGCAACGACCGGACCCTTCATGTGCGAGACGGGAGCTCGGCGGGTGTCCGATAAAACGCCCATGAAAGACGAATAGAGCGGCAGACACATGAACATCTCACGCATGAGGAACATAGGCGTCAGCGCCCACATCGACTCGGGCAAGACCACCTTAAGCGAGCGTATCCTCTATTACTGCAAAAAGATCCACGCCATTCACGAGGTGAAGGGCAAAGACGGCGTCGGCGCCACCATGGATTCCATGGATCTGGAGCGGGAACGCGGCATCACCATCGCCTCCGCCGCCACCAATGTGGAATGGAAAGGGCACTCCATCAACATCATCGACACGCCCGGCCACGTCGATTTCACCATCGAGGTGGAACGGGCCCTCCGCGTTCTGGACGGCGCCGTGCTCGTCCTGTGCGCGGTGGGCGGAGTGCAGTCGCAGTCCATCACGGTCGACCGGCAGCTCAAGCGCTATTCGGTGCCGCGACTCGCCTTCGTGAACAAGTGCGACCGGGTCGGCGCCGATCCCTACAAGGTCCGCGACCAGCTCGAGGAGAAACTCGGCCTGAACGCGGTCATGCTGCAGCTTCCCATCGGTCTGGAAGACAAGCTCTGCGGTATCGTCGACCTCGTGCGCATGAAGGCCGTCTATTTCGAAGGGCCGCACGGCAACGACCTTCGGGAAGACGATATTCCGGCGGACATGGCGAAACTGGCCGCGGAGAAGCGCGAGGAGCTCATCGACAAGGCGTCGCTGTTTTCCGACGAGTTGGCCGCGAGCTACCTGGAGGGAACGGTCACCGAGGCGCAGCTCAAGGCGGCGGTGCGCAAGGGCACGCTCTCGCTCAAACTCGTGCCGGTCTTCATGGGCTCCGCTTACAAGAATGTCGCAGTCCAGCCCCTTATTGACGCGGTCATCGACTTTCTCCCCGCGCCCGACGAGATCCCGGCCGAAGCCCTCGATCTCGACAAGAACGAGGCGACGGTGACGCTGGCCGCCGTCAACGACCGCGAGCCCGTCGCCCTCGCCTTCAAGCTTGAGGACGGCCAGTTCGGCCAGCTCACCTATATCCGCATCTACCAAGGCTCCATCGGCAAGGGCACCGAGCTTTATAATACGCGCTCCCGGCGCAAGGTCCGGGTCGGGCGTCTCGTGCGCCTGCACGCGGACAGCATGGAGGATATTGAGCGCGCCGAAGCGGGCGACATCGTCGCCCTGTTCGGCATCGACTGCCACTCGGGAGACACGTTCACCGGCGGGAATCTCAACTACGCGTTGAGCTCCATGTTCGTGCCCGAGCCGGTCATTTCCCTCGCGGTCAAGCCCAAGGACAAGAAAGCCGAGGAGAACATGTCCAAGGCCCTCAATCGCTTCTCCAAGGAGGATCCCACCTTCCGCACTTTCGTCGATCCCGAATCGAACGAAACCATCATCAAGGGCATGGGGGAGCTCCACCTCGACGTCTATCTCGAGCGCATGCGCCGCGAGTACAAGGTCGAGCTTGAGACCGGCGCGCCGCAGGTCGCCTACCGGGAGACGATCGCCCGGAAGGCCGAGTTCGACTACACCCACAAGAAGCAGACCGGCGGTTCGGGACAGTACGGCAGGGTGGCCGGATTCATCGAGCCGAACACCGAATCCGATTACGAGTTCGTGGACGAGATCAAGGGCGGCGCCATCCCGCGCGAGTTCATACCCTCCTGCGACAAGGGCTTCCGGAAGTGCCTCAACCGGGGAAGCCTCATCGGTTTTCCCATCGTCGGCGTCAAGGTGACGATCAACGACGGCAGCGCCCACGCCGTCGACTCCTCGGACATCGCGTTCCAGCAGGCCGCCATCGGCGCCTTCCGCGCCGCCTACTCCAAGGCCAAGCCGGAGATCCTCGAGCCCATCATGCGCGTCACGGTGGAGACGCCGGTCGACTACCAGGGCAATGTTTTCTCGAGCATCAACCAGCGCCGGGGCATCATCCTTGCCACCACCGAGGACGTCCGCTTCTCCAAGATCGAGGCGGACGTGCCGTTGAGCGCCATGTTCGGCTACGCCACCGTGCTCCGCTCCCTGTCCCAGGGGAAGGCGGAATTCACGATGGAGTTTCTGAAGTACGGCAAGGTGCCGGCGAGCATCCGCGAAGAGCTCATTGAGACCTTCGCGTCTCGGAAAAAATCATAGAGGCAGAGGGGAGGGCGGTATGCTCAAAAACGAACTGATCAAAAACAGCCCGTTGCGGATTCTCGAGAAATCGGTCCACGGCGGGGTAGGGCGGGGCAACATCGGCGTCCTGGCGGCGCGCCAGGGGGTGGGGAAAACCGCCTGTCTGGTCCACATCGCCACCGACAAGCTGTTCCAGGGCAAGCACGTCATCCACGTTTCCTTCGCCGCCTCGCCGTCTCACATCATCTCCTGGTACGAGGACATCTTCGAGGAACTGTCCCGCAGGCTCAACCTGGAAAACGCCATGGATGTCCACGACGAGCTCGTGAAGAATCGCGTCATCATGAACTTCAACCAGGAAGGCGTACCGATCGAGAAAGTGGCCGCCTCGCTGCGCTCGATGATCAAGGACGGGGGATTTTCCACCGACTGCCTTATCATTGACGGATATGATTTCGAAAGGGGCTCACCGGCGGACTTCCTCGTCCTTAAGCAACTCGCCGCCGACCTGGAGCTCGAGATATGGTTTTCCGCGTCCTTGCGGGAAAAAGAAGTCTCCTTCGACGCGCAGGGCTTTCCCGCCCTTCTCACGCCCTACGTGGAGCATATCGCCGTGTTCATTTACCTGAAATCGGAGGAAGGCGTCATCCGGCTGGAGTTGAAGAAGGACCACGAGCACATCCCCCAGGCCGACCTGCATTTGAAGCTCGACCCCAAGATTCTTCTGATCATGGATGACAAGTAGGCGAACGCTTCCGTTTTTCCCAAAAATCAGATACATTTGAGTTGCCGGAAGCTTTCGGAGGCGCTATGAAATCTTCGCGGAGGCACAAGTCATTTTCATTGCGCGAAGACGCGGTTAAACAGGGCCGGGCGATGGTGAGGGTGATATCTCTGGCGACGCGGGAGCCGGCCACCATCGGCGTGTGCCCGGCGTGCTTCAATCTCAAAAAAAGGCGGGAGGTCCTTCTCGCCAGGCTTTTAAAAATGGGATATGAGGTCGTGCACCCGTCCGACCGGCTTGACGGAATCTACCGCCCGGGACGGGGCCATGCCCCGGGCTGCCGGTCCGGCTGCCTGGGCGGCGACGACTGGGAAGAGTTCGCCCGGGCGTTGGGAAGGTCGAAGAAGAGGCCGGGCTGACGAGCGGAGACCGCCGGGCATTCGTGATGTGGGAAGCGGGGATCGGTCATGAGAGGTTGGTCGCTCCTTGAGCGGATCGTCAGAGCTTTCTTCCCGAGGATCGCTTTCCACTCGCGGTCTGACAATTTCGCCAGGCCCGCCATTTTCGTCGCCAACCACGAAAACGCCTTCGGTCCCATCGCTACCTACTTGTATTTTCCCGTCCGGGTCCATCCCTGGGTGATGTTCGAGCTCACCGAAAAAGGCGCCTGCGCCGCGTATCTGGCGAGGGAATTCTTCCAGAGAGAGCTTCGTCTCCGGCTGCCCTGTTCCCGTCTCCTCGCGCGCCTCATCGAGCCCGTGTGCATCGCCCTGTTCCGCCGCATCGGGGCCGTGCCCGTGTACCACAACAGCCGCCGGATCATCGAAACGGTATCCCGGAGCATCGTCCTGCTCGAAGAGGGCGAGCACCTCATCGTTTTCCCGGAAATACCGGAAGCCGCCCTGAACCGCTACATCAACCGGTTCAACACCGGCTTCCTGGAGATCGTGAAATCGGCCGACCGCGACGGGGGGAGCCATATCCCCATCTACCCGGTCTGCATCGACCGGCGGCGCCGTCTCATCCGGGTGGGCGCGCCGCTGCAGTTCGATTATTCCCGTAATTTCGTTTTGGAAAAACAGCGGATGAAGCGGGAGATCGAGAGGGCGATTACGCTCATGAAGGCGAAGCTCGGCGGGGAGTAAGGCGTTGTCAATTTATGTTAAGCCATCGTGTGAGTATCAATCAATTACGAAAGAGGACACGCAACAAAAATCAGGCGGGGGGAGATCCGGAGGCGGCCTCGTCCTTGCCTTGGCGGTTCTGGCCCGAGGCTTTTCCCCACCTGAAGACCGCCAGGGCGATGACGGCGCAAAGACCCAGGCCGATGATGATTTTTTCCGGAGAGAAAGGATTGTCTCCGACCGTTTGGGGGCCGGCGGCGGGAGGCTGCGCCGCGGCGGCGGCTACGGGACGGGGGTTCGATACAAGGGGTGCGGCGTCGGGTTTTTGAGCGCTGACGCCCGTCTTTTCTTCCGCGCGCAGGGACGCCAGGCTGAAGGCGGAAACGACCGCCAGCGACAGGACGACGACCAACACCGATTTCATCATAGCGTCTTCCTCCTCGGGAAACGGTAAACATCGTCATTTAGAGTGTCACAAATATTGTGGAATTGTGGCGGAAATAAGGAAAATTGCCCCCCTTGGAGAACGGTTTCCAAATGTGCTACACTGGGAGCCATGAATAAAGGCGCCGGTCCGTTCGTGGCCATCGTCGATGACGAGAAGAACATCCAGGAGACCGTCTCCTACGCCCTAAAAAAGGAAGGCTTTCGGCCGCTCGCGTACTCCAATGGACAAGAGGCGTGGGACAGCTTCCAGAAAAAACTCCCGGACCTGGTCATCCTCGACATTCTCATGCCCATGATGGACGGACTGGAGCTTTGCCGCAAGCTGCGCGGGCTCAAGGACGGGCTCCCCATCATTTTTCTCACTTCAAAGGACGAAGAGTTCGACCGGGTGCTGGGGCTGGAGATGGGCGCGGACGACTACCTTTGCAAACCCTTCTCCATGCGTGAGCTCATGACACGGGTCAAGGTGCTCTTCCGCCGTATAAACCACCCGGCCGGCGGTCAGGAGGAAGGCGAGGCGCTCACCGTCTTCGACCTGGAGCTTGATCTCAAACGGTACACCGCCAAGTGGAAGGGCCTGAAATTGCCGCTTACCATCACGGAGTTCATGCTTCTCCTCTCTCTCGGCCGACAGCCGGGGATCGTCAAGACGCGGGAGAAACTGATGGAAGAAGCGTATCCCGACAATACCTTCGTGAGCGACCGGACCATCGACAGCCATATCAAGCGGCTGCGCAGGAAGTTCCTGCAGGTCGATCCGGATTTCACCCTCATCGAGACCGTGTACGGCCTGGGGTACAGATTCAAGGCCGAATGAGCGGGGCAGGATTTCTCCGGGCGCCGCGCCTTCCCGCCGGGGCGGATGGCGGAGCGGACTCGAACCGATGAAAAGATTTTTCTCCCGCCTGAAAACGTTTCTTTTTCGCATCTCCTTCAGACTGCTGGCCTTCAATATCCTGCTCGTTATTTTGCCCTGGGCCGGCTTTCTGTTTCTTGACACGTACGAAAAACAGCTGCTCGCCTCCCAGGAAGACTCGATGGTCCAGCAGGGCCGCCTTCTCTCCGCCGCGCTGGCGGAGCAGGGCCCTCTCGACGAGGCGAAAGCGACAACCCTCCTGACGCGGCTTCGGGGCCGCACCGTGGCGCGGCTGCGGGTCGTGGACCGGGAAGGCCGCCTGCTGGCCGATTCAAGCGTGCTGCCGGTCGGCGGCGACCGGGAAGAGGAATCATCGCCGGCTTCGGCGAGGGGAGGAGAGAATACCCGCGCCGAGGACCGGGCGGAAAGCCGGGCGTCGGATACGATAGAGCCGGCCGGGGATTGGCTGTACGGCCTGTTCACCGGGATTGCGCGCCTTTTCCGCGAAGTCACCGGCATGCCCAAGCCGGATCTGGCGAGCGCCGATTTTTATTCCAAGGACAAGCCGCTCATGGGGCCGGAAATCAAGGCTGCGCTCGACGGCCGTTACGGGGCCACCACGCGCTATTCCATCGGCGAACAGCGCCAGTCGATCATCATCTATTCGGCCATCCCGGTGCGCAGCGCGGAGAAGGTGGTGGGCGTCGTTTTAGTGAGTCAATCGACCTACCGCCTCCTCCTCGATCTGTACGAGGTGCGCATGGGAACCCTCAAGGTATTCCTCTTCTGCATGGTCTTCGCCGTGGTATTGAGCTTGTTCCTCTCAAGCACCATCGGCCGGCCTCTCCGCCGCCTGCGCGATGAGGCGGAGGCGGTGCTCGACAAGCGGGGCCGGCTCCTGCGACCCTTCCGGCCCACCCGGCGCCTCGACGAAATCGGGGATCTCGGACGCACCCTGCGCGCCCTCACCGAGCGCCTCGAGACGCACATGCAGTTCATCGAATCGTTCGCGGCCGACCTGTCCCACGAATTCAAGAACCCGCTCGCCTCGATCCGCTCGGCGGCCGAGATCGCGCTGGAGGCGGGGGAGAAGAAGGAACGGGCGAAGTTCCTGGACATGGCGATCCGGGACGTGGCGCGCATGGAGCGCCTTCTCTCGGGCGCGCGTGAGATCAGCCGCCTCGACGTCGGGCTCGCCATGGAGCCCCGCGAGGAGGTGAGACTCGACCCGCTCGTCGAGCACATCGTGGCCGGGGCCGCCCTGCGCGAAAAATCCCTCGATTTCCGGTACCGGCCCCCGGAGAAGCCGGTCTCGGTGGCGGGACGGGAGGAACGGCTCGCCCAGGTGCTCGAAAACGTCCTCGACAACGCCTGCGGTTTTTCGCCCGAGGGGGGACGAATCGACGTCGTCCTGTCGGCGGCCGACGGCCACGCCGTCATTACGGTCGCGGACGAGGGGCCGGGAATCCCGGAGGAGCACCGCGAAAAGATTTTCGGGCGGTTTTTCACCTTTCGTCCCGGGGCGGGCGACAATACGCTTCATACCGGGCTGGGCCTCTCTGTCGTCAAGGTCATTGTTCAGGGCTATGACGGTACGGTCGCCGCCCGGAACCGGGAGTCCGGGGGAGCGGCCTTCGAGATCAGGTTGCCTTTGTTCGCGGAATAACGATAAAAGAGAACGTTTTCGGGGGACGGACCTCTCGTCCCCCGCTTTACCATATCCGCGTTGATTGCTAAAGTGAAATTATTCGGGAATAATCTTCCGAGTAAAAAGATCGATTCCGGTGAGGCCTGCGCCCATGCCGAATGGAGCGGACGGGCCGGAGGAGTTGTGTATGAAAAAGACGATCGGAGCCGTCATCGCCGCCGCGCTGTTTCTCGTATTTTTTTCCTGCGCCACGGAAAAGCCGAAGGACACCAAGCGATTCCTCGACTTCGATCGGCTCATGAGCGCCGAGGAGAGCACCTATCTGCCGTTCGTCGTCGATGACAGGCGCATTCAGGAAATCAAGGAATTGTTCGTGAAGGACAATCTTCCGATGCGGCCGTACCGGATTGATTTCTCGGCCAAGATAACGATCCCGAAGGACGTGAAATACAGGGAGGCGTCCGCCGCGCTCAACCAAAAGATCGTCGCCGACTTCTTCAATGCCCTGAAACCGCCGGTAAGACTCGCGGCCATTCAGGAAAACAAGTATTTCATCTGCGGCGCCTACCTGACCGCGCTTCTCAAAAAAAGCGGTTTACTCTCCCAATTGAATTATACAAAAGTCATCGGCCCGTTCAATTACTTCAAGCGGCAGGACGTTTTGCTGGAATGCACGATTCGCGAGGATTCGATACCGAGAATTTTCAGCCTTCTCCGCAACCTCCTTTATTCGGACGGTGCGATTACGGTGAGGAAATTGACCGCCCAGGAGCTCGATTGGTATTGGGTGTCCAGCAGTTACGATATCGAAGAGCCCATTTTCGTGTTCGAGAACAGCCGGCACAAAATCATGATCCATTTCACGCCGGAAGGCCAGATATTCTTTTTGGAGCTCTTCGATACTTTAAATTGGAAGGTCCGAAACGCCAATTGAGCGGGATTCCTGCACTCCCCAATCCCGCCCGGCTTAAACCGGCGGCCAGTCCGCCGTGTTACCTTTCGGAAATCGGATTGATTTTGTATTGTTCTTTCCCGCGATAAGGGCCTTAATTGTATTATGCCGGTTTCGTGGGTATATTATGGCGGAAAGGCCCTCATTCCTGAACAGCGGCGCACTGAATGTCGAAACACGCGTCGAGGAGGTTTCACATGAATAAAAGAAAGAGCGTTTTCTATTCGAAGAAATTCTTGATTTTCAATATCGCCCTGGCGTCCATGATCGTCGGCTTTGTCCTCTCCACCGTTCTCATCTACACGTTTTCCGGGAACGGCCGCGTCGAGTTGCCCCGGGCTTACGCCCAGGATTCCGACCAGGTGGAGAAGGGATACCAGGCCCTGGAGAGCATCCAGAGCTCGTTCCGCAATGTCGCGAAAACGGCTTTGCCGGTCGTCGTGGAGATCAAGGTGATCCAGGCGGCGAGGCAGGGCGGATCGCAGCCGGATTCCCCGTGGCGATTTTTCTTCGGACCGCCCGATTCCGAGGGCGGCAACGGCCCCGGCCGGGAATTCGAGTACCGCCGTCCGGGCGGCTTGGGCTCGGGCGTGATCGTCACGCGCGACGGCGACAAGGTCTTCGTGATCACCAACAACCACGTGGTGGGCGACGCGGTCGAGATGAGTGTCCAGCTCCATGACGGCCGGACGTATCCCGGTAAAATAGTGGCCAAGGACGAGCGCGTCGATCTGGCCATGATTTCCTTTGAAACCCGCGACCAGGTGTCCGTCGCCAGGCTCGGCGATTCGGACGTGCTCGAAGTCGGCGACTGGGCCATCGCCGTCGGCAACCCCTTCGGGCTCGAGTCCTCGCTCACGGTCGGCGTGGTGAGCGCTCTGGGCCGGAACGCGGTTCGCGGCTCGAACATCTCCAACTACAACGAATACATTCAGACCGACGCCCAGATCAACCCCGGCAATTCGGGAGGGGCGCTCCTCAATCTGCGGGGCGAGGTCATCGGCATTAATACCTGGATCGCCTCCTCCACCGGCGTGAGTCAGGGGGTGGGCTTCGCCATTCCCATCAATGGCGTGAAAAAGGTTATGAGCGATTTCCTCACCAAGGGGAAAGTCGAATACGGCTGGCTGGGCGTGGGGATCGACGACCCCGAGGAGCAGTCGTTTCCCGGCGTGGCCGAAGACCTGAAGCTCAAGGGAATGAAGGGCGCGCTGGTGGTGAGCGTGTTCAAGGGCTCTCCCGCAGAGAAGAGCGGAATTCTCCCCGGCGACTATATCACCATGGCGGACGGCAGGACCGTTTCCGACGCCAATACCCTCACCCGCATCGTCGGGGGCCTGCCCCCCGACCGCGTCGTTGATTTTGTTCTCAGGCGTTATGGACAAGAGCGGCGGCTGAAAGTGACGCTCAAGGTCCGCGAATCCGAAGACAAGCTGCGCGCCACTACCGCGATCTGGCCCGGATTGAACGCGATCAGGTTGACCGACGACTTCCGAAGGCAGCTGAAGGCCCCCTCTTCGGTCAAGGGCCTGCTTGTAAGCTCCGTCTCTCCGGGAACCGAAGCACAGAGTACGGGCTTTAAAATCGGCGACGTGATCGTGAAAATGAACGACCATGCGGTGACCTCGGTCATGGATTTTTACCGATTTCTCAATGATAAGTCAAAAAATAAAATCAGTTTCAGAATCTGGCGCAACGAGAAGGAGTCCGTCATCGACCTCTCACGATAGGCGTTTTCAGGTGTTGAAGGAAGACGGGAATACCCGTCGTTGACTGATTAATGCTGATGATAAAAGGCGGCCCCCCAAGGCCGCCTTTTATTTTTAATAATTTTCGCCATAAAATTGAATTGAAAAACCGAAAAAATAACCATATAATAGTTACATTGAAGAATTTAGATTTTTTCTCTTAAGTATAATCTATTGCCAGAGGAGTCGGGTATGAAGAAGACGGACGCGATTTCGGTTACTAGATCGTCCATACCTATTCTAATATCAATATTTCTCATACTTTTTACCGTCGGTTGCGATTTGCCGACGACAACGCGAGCGGTCTCCCCGGTCGCTCCCGCGGCTCCGAGCCTGACCCCCGGTACCGGACAGATCACGGTGACCTGGACGGCGGTGGATAAGGCGACCTCCTATGAAGTCTGGTGGAATACGGTCAACGACACGGCCACTGCCGCCCAATACGGCAGCGATTGTGTATTGACGGTGACCGTCATCAACGGCGTGCCGGACGGTTTCACCTATTGGGTGTGGATCAAAGCGAAAAACCGCTTCGGCACGAGCGGCTTCAGCCCCGCGGCGAGCGTCGCCATGGGCGTTCCGACCGTGCCGCCTTCCGCGCCGAACGCGCCGACTCTCACACCGGCCGATTCGGCCCTGGTCGTGAGCTGGGGCGCCGTTGCCGGCGCTTCGGCGTACGAGGTCTGGTACAACACCGTCGACGTCTCCGCCAGCGCCACGCAGTTCGGCGGCGACATTACAATACTAGGCACGACCATTACCGGACTCACGAATGGAACCACGTACTACGTGTGGGTACTCGCGAAGAACGCTATCGGTTCGAGTCCCTTCTCCCCCTCCTCGAACGCCGTGCCGCAGATCGGTCCGCCGGCGGCGCCCGGAGCGCCGGTGTTGACGCCCGGCGATACGCAGATCGACGCGAACTGGGGCGCGGTAGGCGGAGCCACGCAGTATCGCGTATATATCAATACCATCAACGATACGGCGACAGCGACGCCGTTCGGGGCGCCTGTTATAGGAACGAATGTCACCATCACCGGCCTCACGAACGGGACGCTTTACTACGTGTGGGTGCGGGCCGAGAACGCGGGCGGCTTAAGCGGCTACTCGCCTTCGGCGAGCGCCACGCCGCAGGTCTCGCCGCCGGCTGCGCCCGGCGCGCCGGTTCTGACGCCCGGCGATACCGTGATTGACGCGAGCTGGGGCGCGGTGGCCACTGCCACGCAGTATCGGGTGTACCGCAATACGATTAACGATTCGGCGACTGCGACGCAGTTTGGGGCTCCCGTAGGCGCAACGAATGTCACCATCACTGGGCTGACGAACGGGACGCTGTATTACGTGTGGGTGCGCGCGGAGAACGCCGGCGGCCTGAGCGGCTACTCGCCGTCGGCGAGCGCCACTCCGGTGGCCGGACCTCCGGCCGCGCCCGGCGCGCCGGTTCTGGCGGCTGGACCGACCGTGAACGACATGGGCGTGAGCTGGGGCGCCGTGGCAGGGGCGAATCTCTACCGGGTGTACTACAATACGATAAACGATTCGGGAACGGCGACCGAGTTCGGAGCTGGATTCGCGGGGACGAGCGCGACGATCACGGGCCTGTCGATGGGCACCGAGTATTACGTATGGGTGCGCGCGGAGAACGCCGGCGGGCAGAGCGGTTTCTCGCTCGGGTCTAGCCAATGGACCCTGCCCGATCCCCCAGCGACCGTAACCTTGACCCCGGGTCCCTCCAGCACGGAGATGGGCGTGAGCTGGAGCTTGGCGACGGGAGGAGTGACCGGGTATCTGGTGTATTATAACACGGTCGATAACTCCGGAACGGCGACCCAGTTCGGAGGACCCGTCGGCGGATTGAGCACGACGATCACCGGTCTCACTCCGGGAACGCTCTATTACGTGTGGGTAAGGTCACGCAATTTCGGCGGCGATGGTCCGTACTCGGCATCTTCGAATGCTACGACCATCCCGGCTGTCCCGGCCGCGCCCGGGTTGACTCCCGGCGACACGACCATAGACGTGACGTGGGTGGCGGTGGCCGGAGCGACACAGTATCACGTGTATTACTACACGGCCGACATCCCTGCAAGTTCCATCGAGTTCGGGGCCGGGTATGCGGGGACAAGCGCGACAATTACCGGTCTCACGAACGGGACGCTGTATTACGTGTGGGTACGGGCCGAGAACTCCGGCGGCCTGAGCGGCTACTCGCCGTCGTCGAATACTACGCCCGTTTCAGGACCTCCGGCGGCGCCGGGTGCACCGGTGCTGACGGCGGGACCGACCGAGACGGAGATGGGCGTAAGCTGGGGCGCGGTGGCCACTGCCACGCTGTACCGGGTGTACTACAATACGATAGACGATTCGGGGACCGCGACGGAGTTCGGTTCGGGGTTTGCGGGGACGAGCACGACGATCAC
>JAFGSW010000087.1 GCA_016934415.1 Spirochaetales bacterium
GTCCGGGCGGACCGGTTTCCGCCGGTTCCCAGCAGGACATGCTCATCATGATTATTCCGATGACGGATGACAGAATGACGTTTTTCAGCAATTTCATATTCGAGGCCCCCTTTCATTCCCTGTTGCGGATAAAAGCGCCTTTGGATGGCGCAGGCATCGGCTTTGGCCGGGGACGCAAACCGTCCCCTGACCAGGCTGCTGACGAACTGTAACCCTGTCGGCGGCCCGCTAATACGCTTCTCCCGTCTCCGCGCTGATGGCCGCCAGGCCGCTGCGCGTCCGGCCGCCGATCACGATGAAATCGCCTCCGGCGAAAACCGTCCCCCCGGCGGCGATAAGAACGCGAACGGCGCCGTTCGCGTCCGGGTTCCAGGCCGCGGCGCTCGCGGTCGCGGCATCCAGCGCCGCGACGCGGTTGCGCGCTTGTCCGCCGATCGAGCCGAAGACCCCCCCGAGGTATATCACTCCTTCGCCCTCGGCGAACCTATATGTGTCGCCGTCGGCGCTCGGATCCCAGGCGCCGGCGTTCCCGGTCGCGATGTCCAGCGCCGCGACGCGGTTGCGCGCTTGTCCGCCGATCGAGGTAAATCGGCCGCACGCGTATATTTTCGTTCCGCTCACGCCCAGGAACATCACGTCCGAGTTCGCATTTGGATTCCAGTCGGTGACCGCGCCGGTGGAGGCGTTCAAGGCCGCGATGCGGTTGCGCGCTTCGCCGCCGATAGAGGTGAAGTCGCCGCCCGCGAACAGCGTCGCGCCGCTGAGGGCCAAGGTGTAGACGGTCATATCCACAGCCGGATCCCAGGCGTCGGCCGTACCGGCGGTCCGGTTCAATGCCGCGATACCCCAGTGCGTTCCTCCGCCGATTTGATTGAATTGTCCTCCCGCATAGACGGTGTCTCCGCCGACAATGACCGAGTAGACCGGTCCATTCGCGTCCGGATTCCAGTCAGTGGCCGCGCCGGTGGCGGCGTTCAGAGCCGCGATGTTATTACGCGGCTGGCCGCCGATGGCGGAAAAAACTCCTCCCGCGTAGACGGTCCCCCCGTCCGCCGCCAAGGCGCGGACGATGTTATTCGTCCCCGGATCCCAAGACGTCGCCGCGCCCGTCGTCACGTCCAGGGCCGCGATATAGAGACGGCGCAGGCCTCCGATTGATTGAACCGAACCGCCCGCGTAGATCGTGCTTCCGGACGCCGCGAGGGCGTAGACAGTCTGGCCGATGACTCCCGGATTCCAGGCCAGGGCGTTTCCGGCGGCCGCGTCCAATGCCGCGAGACGGTTCCTCATCTCACCGCTGATGACGTTGAAATCGCCGCCCGCGTAGACGGCGCCGTTGTGCACGAGGAGCGTGCGCACGGTGCTGTCGGCATTGGCGACCCAGGACGCGGTCTCTCCGGTGGCGGCGTCCAAAGCCGCGAGGCGCGTTCACGGCTCGCCTCCGATAACGGTGAAATACCCGCCGGCGTAAACCCTGTCTCCGCTCACCGCCAGAGCGAGGACCAACCCGTTCGCGTTCGGATCCCAAGATTCGGCCTGTCCGGTGTCGGGATGAAGCGCCGCGATCCGGTTGCGGGCATCCCCCCCGATCACGGTGAACTCGCCTCCGGCGTACACCATGCCCGCGCCGACGGCGAGGGCGCGCACGAGCCCGTTCGCGTCGGGATCCCAGGCGGAGGCATCCCCCGTGGCGGCTTCCAATGCCGCGATGTAATTGCGGGCTTCGCCGCCGATCGTGGTGAATGCGCCGCCCGCGTAAAGAGTGGTGCCCTGCAATTGGAGCGCATAAACATCGTTGTTCGCGGCGGGATTCCAGTCCAAAACGGCTCCGGTGGCCGCGTTCAAAGCCGCGAGGCGATTGCGCGCCTGGCCGCCGGTCGAACTGAAATCACCGCCCACATAGAGCGTGCTTCCGCTCACGACGATGGCGCGGACCGCGTGGTTGGCATTGGGATTCCAGTCATGGGGGCTGCCGTCCGCCGCGATGCGGGCGATATTATTCCGTTCCACGGCGCCCACGTGCGAAAAAACGCCGCCGATACACCAGCCCCCGTTTCCGTCCGGCGCCGCGGACAGGATTTCCCCGTCCACCTGATGCGAAAGGTGGTCATAACCCGGTGGGAGCGAGCCGGTCGACGCGTCGATGGCGCAGCCGTTGCCGGTCGGAGGGCCGATGAAGTTGAAATCGCCTCCGATATAGAGAAGGTTGTTCGCCAGCGCAGCGGAATGCACCGAACCATTTGTAATCCAGAGAGTCCGGGCCGCCGTCGGCGGAACGCCGACCACTCCCGGCGCGGGACAGGCGGAAACCGTCGCCGCGAAAAGAATGGCGGTTAACGACAGCCTGGCGTTTGTCTTCTTTCTCATGTTCTTCCTCCTCAGAGCGTTTTATGGGATGCCTGCGCGATGACCGACTGTCATCCAAACAGGCGGTAATCATTCAGCTTGTTCACCAGCGCCACCTTGTTGTCCACGTTCATTTTCGCGTACACCTTGGCGACGTGCGCCTTGACGGTCCGCTCGCTGATGTTGAGCCGCGTTCCGATCTCCCGGTTGGTCCGGCCGGTCGAGAGCTCGCGGATCACCTCCGCCTCCCTTACGGTGATTCCGAACGCCGTCTGTAACCGGATCCGTTCGTCCGCCCCGGCGTCCGTCGGCCCTGAACCGCCCCCGGCCCCCGCGCTTTCCGGCGCAGGCCCGTAGTCGATGAACACCGTCCAGTAGTCCCGGCCGTCGCGTGAGAAGAAATCCTCCTTGCGGCTGTTGATCGTCTTGTCCCGCAGGAACTCATTCAAGTCCCGGTCGGGGAAACGCTCCCGCTCCGGGTCGAAAGGAATGGTGAAAACCCTGATCGGCATTTGTCCGCTTCCTTGGCGCCTTATCTCCGATCAATATCGTAGAGGAGGTTTTTGGCTTACGCATCGTACGAAAGTAGTAGAAACGCGAGAATTCCGTGATTTTATATTGTCCAATGGTACTAGAAACGGGGGGAGGAGCGGAATATCAGTACAGGCCGTGCTCCTTGAGGACGCCGATGAGCTGGACCTTGTTCTCCACGCCGAGCTTGCCGTAGACGCTGGAGAGGTGAGCCTTGACCGTGCGCTCGGCGATGCCGAGGGTGTGCGCGATCTCCCGGTTGGTGGCGCCGGTGACGAGCTTGTGGATCGCCTCCCACTCGCGGGCGGTGACCTGGAAGCGCCTCCGGAAATGCCGAACGCCCTTCACTTCGCGCCCCAGGACCATGAAGCCCAAGGGGTCGCCGGCCGCATCCTTGACCGGGCTGAACCGCAGGGCGAGCTCGGTCTTGCCGCCGTCCGGGCTGATCTGGCACGCGTCCGCGGCCGGCCGGCCCGCCTTGAGGCTGGAGAGCGCCTCCCGGCAGTCGGCGGTGTCCCCGATGACCTCGGCCAAAGGCCTGCCCGCCGTGTCCTTGAGGCTTCGGCCGAGCAGCCGCTCCGCCGTGCGGTTCTGCATCACCACCCGCCCCCCGGCGTCGAGCATGAGGACGAAGGCGTCCATGGTCTCGATCATGTCCCGGCACACCTTCTTGTCAGTGACGGCGAGGAGGCGATACCTGAGCATGGCGACCCAGATCCCGAACATGCAGAGCGTGCCGAAAACGGGACTGAACGACGGGATGTTGAGGAGCGGGGCGATGAGATAGGCCTCCGTCATTCCAAGCGAGAACCCGGCGGAGACGAACATGAAGATGGCGATCGCGATGAAGGCGTATATGATCATAAGCCGCTCATTGCTTGGTGATATCCGCTCGAGAAGAGATGAGCATGTTCCATGCGGCGGCCGAGCGCGAACGGGCGCCTAATCGGCCGTGTCCACGCGCGGAACGCGGAATACCCCGTCCGTCACCGAGTGGAGGACCCCCTCGTCGTCGTACGCCTTGGCGGTGAACGTGCCGGTGATCATGGAGCCGGCCGGTCCGAACGAATCGATCTTGATCTTGACGAACATCTTGCTCGTGTCGCCGCTGTCGAGACTGAGGGTGTGCTGCCTGACGTCCTTCACTTTCCCCGTCTTCGGGTCCTTGACGACCTCGTACCAGCTGAAGAAGACGGGGATCTCGTCAGAACTGTTCGCCTCGTGCAGGCCGGGGTAGTTCGGTTCATCACCCCCCACCTGAATGGTGACGCCGACGGCGCCTCCCTTCCTGGCTCTCCCGTTGGACATGGTGAAGACGTCTACTTTCTCATAGGTGAGGGAAACGTACCCGCTCTTGACATGGTACTCCATTTTTCCGTCGGTGAACTTGAACGGCTTGCCGTCGATCGTGTAGCTGATGACGCCTTTCGCCTGCGCGGCCGCCGGCGCCAGGGCGACGCACATGACCGCCAGGGCCAGACAGAATCTTTTTGCCATATGGGCCTCCTTGTTCGTATACGGTTTATACCCGCACAGCTGCGCTGTGTCGGGTATTTCCGATCATGAATTTTTGTTATACCGAGATTTACGCGCATCTCGGTATGGCAAATCAAAAACTATTGAGTAAACTATATCATCTTTTACCGGAAAATCCAGGCGGCCGCGGCGCGGAACGGGTCTGGATGGGGGAAACGATCAGCGTCGTAAACGCCGGTCGTCGAAGCCTGCGCACCTGTCCCGGGCGTATTAATCGAAAATTTCAATGCAATCCCGGATGGAGCGGTAAGCGGAATTATTCGGCGACGAGCGTACGCGGCTGATTTCGCAGATAAATCAAGCCTTTCGGCGAATACATATGCACCGGACCGACTTTCCGACCGAACTCCTTTGTATGTTCGGGAACTTATGATACTATCATAAAAACATAGAGCGAAATACAGAAGGCATGACCTGATAAAAAGGAAAGTGAAGAGGACGCTCCTCACGGTCGAAAGACAAGAGAGGTATACCGATGAAGCGATTCATCCGATTCTTGCTTCTCCTCCCCGTCTTCTTTCCCTTCGGGGACACGAGTGCCGACGAGGCGATCGCCGCCGGGACCGCGCGCGGCCGCGTGCGCGTCGAGTCCGGCTGCGTGCTCACCGACTCGGGCCGTCTGCTTCGGGGCTGCCGCATTTCGACTGATTGGTTCGAGACGCTGCCCGAACGCAAAATCGTCACGGCCGTGAAGCAATGGGGCCTGAACGCCGTCCACCTCTACGCGGAAAGCTTCGCACGGCACACGCCGGGGCAACTGCACGACCTGGTTGATACGCTCGTTCAGTGGACCGAGGAGGACTCCCTCTACCTGGTGATCACGATCGGCTGCCTGATGGAAAACGGCCACTGCCGCCCGGATTTCACGGCCGGCTTCTGGAATTACTACGCGCCCCGCTACGCGAAGAAGACGCACGTCCTCTACGAAATCCACAATGAGCCGCACGCCTGGTCGCCGCCCTATCCGGCGGACGTCGTCGCCATGGAGCGGGAGGCGTATCGGATCATCCGCGCCGCCGCCCCGGAGACGCACGTCCTGTTTTTTTCATACGCCGTGCCGAACGACGCCGACGCGATCCTGCGGGACATCCGCGCGCTCGGGCGCCTGCCCGACTGGTCGAATTGCTCGATCGCCCTGCACGGGTACGGCGTCGCGGACAAGGCGTACGAGCGCGTCGTGCGGCGGGTGCGGGACGCGGGCTACGGCGTCGTGAACACGGAGCCGCGCAACCTCGGAGGCGACGTCGTCAATTGGAGGCTCCTCCGGATCCACGAGCGGAACAACGTCTCGTACCTTCATTTCCTCACGCCCGATCAAGTCTGCGAACCGGCGCGCTTCGAGCGATTCGTCGAGCACGCGGGAATTTCCTGGACTCCCGATTTCGGAACGTGGCCGCCCGCGCTCAACAAGCCGACAGCGTTGGACGCTTTGTCGCGAATGGAAGCGGAGCACTTCGATTCCCAGGGCGGGCCGAGCGGCGTCGCCGACTATGGGAGCAGGATCGGTTCGATTTCAAACGGCGACTACGTCGGGTACGGTCTGCTCGATTTCGGGAGCGGGGCGTCGGTCTGCCGGGTCCGAGTCTCAAGCGGCGGAGCGGGCGGGGCGATTTCCCTCAGGCTGAACGCCCCCGACGGCCCGGTGATCGGGACCGTGAACGTCGACCCCACCGGCGGCTGGGACAATTGGGTGACGGCGAGCTGTCCGGTGAGAGCGGCGGCCGGAAAGCGCCGGTTGTTTCTCACATTTTCCGGGGGACAGTATGATCTCATGGACCTCGACTGGTTCGAGTTTCAATGAAATGGGAAAACTAAGTCCATGCTTCGGGCCGCAATAGTTCAGCCCGGAACCCAATTGCCCGTCGGGGATGAATGAGTGAGGAATAACCTTATCGGCCGGACGAATGACTTTCAGTATCGATTGTTGATTTTTCGGAACGATCAGGTCCCCGCTCTGGTCCCCGAATAGGTCGATGAGCACCGTGATGCGCGAGGTGGCCGGAACGGCCGGCCTCCCGGTCCGTCTTGTCAAGCGGTTGTTCCGAAGTTATGATGGACGGATCACGGTTGGCGGATAAACGGAGTAAACCGGAGAGTGCCCGCGGCCCGGCGCAGCCGCCGGTCCCGCTCCGCGGCAGTTTGTTGCTGGGGACAGCGTATGATCGTTTTCGTCACAATCGCCGTCATCGTCTCTACCTGCGATCTGCTCCTCGGTCTGAACATACTCTTGCGAAAAAACCGGGGAAGCCTGCACATCCTCTTCTTCTGCCAGGCGCTTGTCATGCTCCTGTCCATCCTCAGCCAGGTGCTCGTCCAGGCCGCAACCGATATCGAGCAAGTCAAATTCTTTTCGAAAATCTATAATATCCTGACCGTCCTCACGCTGGCCGTGGCGCTTCATTTTTATTTCAAGCTGATCGGCGGATATAAAGAAATATTGATCATCCTCGGCTATGTGCCGGCAGCGGCCGCATCGATGCTGATCTTTTTCTCAAGCGGCTCTTTTTCAAGGATCGAGAGGGTCGGCGATTTATGGGAAACCGTGTATGATGTCAGAGGCCTCCCGGACGCCGCCATACTCGTCACTCTCAATGCGTACCTCTGCGTCATGGTCCTGATGCTCATCGTCTGGAGGATGAAAACCTCCTCCATAAAGGAAAAGCGGCAGGGCGCCCTGCTCATCGCGACCGGCTTTTTACTGATCGCGAACATGAACATCAATGACTTCCTCCTGCCGTCTTTAGGGATCCTGCGGTTGCCGCTGACGTCCACGCTCACCAGTACGACCGCCTACCTGATCATCCTGTTCTATTCCCTGACCAGATACCGTTTTCTCTCCTTCGGGATAAAGGATAGAATGGAAGACATCCTTTCAAACATTAATGAGGTTATCATCGCCGCCGATCCGGCGGGAAAAATCAACGAGGCGAACGCGTATTGCCTGCGCCTTCTCCGCTGGCGTGGGAACGGGTGGCTGGACCGCTCTCTTTCGGACATCGTCGCGGAGGGCGAAGGCTTCGCGGCCGATTTCCGCAGGCTTCTGGAAGGGGGGATCGAGAGGATCGACGCGCGGGTCCGCCTGAAAGCGGCCGACGAACATATTCCGGTGGACGCCTCGTTGGTGAGGATGAGGGACAAGTTCGGCGATTATACGGGAATACTCGTCATCGCCCGTGAGAACCTGGGCGTCCGGCAGATGAAGAAGGTGTTCAAACTCAGCGACCGGCAGATGGAGGTGATCCTGCTTTCCGTGGAAGGTCTGTCCAATGCCGCCATTGCGAAGCGGCTCTTCATCGCGCGCCGAACCGTTGAAACGCATCTTTTCTCCATCTACTCCAAGCTCGACGTGAAAAACAAGGTGGGCTTGATGAGAATCGCCGGCCGGTTCGGCGTCGCCTGACCGCCCGTTCCCAAACCGCCATTCGATCTCCCGCTACGTAATTGCCACGGCTCTTTCCTTCCGATATTCCCGTAAAACTAGTAATTACCACGATGCACGACGGACCGGAGTTGGATTAGTCTCCGGGCAAGCCCGCGAGGGTTTTTTTCTCGCTGGGGATGGGGATCCATGATGCGAACGCGATTAGCCCGCGGAACCGGTGCACGGCTTTCCCGAAGACGGAGAGCTCCGCCGAGAGCCGTCCGGCGCAGCGGTCGAATAATAACGTGTCACGGGAAACTGATTTACGCGCCTCGCGCGCACTAGACAGTGGACAAGCCGGAGGATGAAAATGAAAAGATGTATTCCTTACGCTATACTGGTTGCCTGCGCTTTGAGTTCGGCATGGTTTCAGAGCTGTTCCCTGCCCGAAACTCCCGCGACACCACCGGCTTTCTGGATGACCAACGGGCCCGTCTATTCGCTGGCCGCAGCCGACGGTATCGTTTATCTGGGCGGGGCTTTCAATCTGGTGGGACCTTCCACCGGAGGAGGCTGCGCCGTCGACTCGACCGGCGGTTCCATCGCATCTGGGTATCGATATTCGGAGCATGGAGTGAACGGTACGATCAACGCGGCCGTGCCGGACGGAAGCGGGGGCTGGTATATCGGGGGATATTTCAGTTTGGTCGGAGGCGTCCCGCGCCGCAACATCGCCCGCGTTAGATCCGACGGAAGCCCGCATGACTGGAATCCCGATGCCGACAATGTGGTGCAAACCCTCGCCGTATGCGGGAACACAGTGTACGCGGGTGGCGCTTTCACCTCCATCGGTGGACAATCGCGCAATTATATCGCGGCCCTGGACGCGGTCACCGGAAACGCGACTTCGTGGAATCCCAATGCGAACGGGGCGGTATGCGCACTCAGCGTCACCGGGAACACGTTATATGCGGGAGGAGGCTTCACTTCCGTCGGCGGTCAGACGCGCAACCGCCTTGCCGCCCTGGACGCAGCGACCGGCAGCGTCACCGCCTGGGATCCTGACGCGAAAGGTGGTGCGGTGAATGCTTTGGCCGTGAATGGAAGCATGGTATACGTGGGCGGGATTTTCACTTCCGTCGGCGGTCAGACGCGCAACCGCCTTGCCGCCCTGGACGCAGCGACCGGCAAGGTCGCCGCCTGGAATCCCAATGCCAATAGCACCGTGGTAGCGCTGGCGGTGAGCGGGAGCACCGTGTACGCGGGAGGCGATTTCTCTTCCATTGGGGGCATGACGCGCAATAATATCGCGGCCATGGACGCGGTAACGGGGAACGTTTTGGCCTGGAACCCCGACGCGAACAACGCGGTATTGGTTCTGGCCGTGAACGGGAGCGCGGTGTATGTCGGTGGCGGATTTACCTCCATCGGCGGCGCAGTGCGCAATAATGTCGCGGTCCTGGACGCAGCGACCGGCAACGCCTTCGCCTGGAATCCCAATGCGAGCGACAGGGTGTACGCCCTGTCGGTGGGAGGGGACACTGTGTACGTTGGCGGCTCATTCGACTCCATCGGTGGTGTGACTCGGAATAATATCGCTGCCCTGGACGCGGTTACCGGAAATGCGAACTCATGGAATCCCGGCGCGAATGGGTCAGTTCGATCCATGGCCGTGAACGGCGGTAACTTGTACGTCGGCGGAGCTTTCACCTCCATCGGCGGTCAAACGAGAAACTATATCGCCGCTCTGGACAAAGTCACCGGAACGGTTACCTCCTGGAATCCCAATGCGAACGGTTCGGTAGTGACCCTGGCAGTGAATGATCACGCGGTGTACAGTGGCGGCTACTTTACATCTATAGGTGGGCAGACAAGGAACTATATCGCGGCCATAGACAGCATCACTGGATACGCCACATCATGGAATCCCAACGCAAACAACCACTTACTTGCCTTGGTGATTGGAGCGGATTACATATATGCGGGAGGCAGATTTACTTCAATCGGCGGCAGGTTAAATTGCTTTATTGCGGCCTTGGACGTGATGACAGGTAAAGCCGCCGAAAACTGGGATCCTAACTACGGAGGAAACACCGTATATAGCCTGGCGGTTGACGGGAATATTTTGTACGCGGGAGGTGATTTTACCGCCATCGGAGGCCAGACGCGCAACCGCATTGCGGCCCTGGACACTATAACCGGATATGCGAATTCATGGGATCCCGGCGCGAATGGCTCGGTTCGATCCCTGACCGTGAACGACAGTACGGTGTATACAGGCGGTGATTTTAATATCATTGGCGGACAGCCGCGCACCCTTTTCGCTGCCCTTGACGGTGTCACTGGATACGCTACAACCTGGAATCCCCATGCGAACAACACGGTACTTACCCTGGCTGTAAACGGGAGTACGGTGTACGCGGGCGGTGATTTTACTTCCATCGGCGGCCGGACGCGCAGCCATATCGCGGCCCTGGACGCCGTAACAGGAGCCGCCTACTAATTAAAAGCTCGGCCCCTGACGCAATGAGGCGACTCAGACGGGAGAGGTTGTGTGAACGGACGAGGCGTTCTTTTTGATAGAGACCGCACGCCCACGGACGAGCGGGGGCGGTTTGGTGAAACCGAGTTGTTTTTTTCATTTGCCGTCCTGTTTTTCATAAGCCGGGCGGCGGAAGGAAAATGACAAGTCACTGGAATTGGATTCGTGCGCATTGCGTGAGTCATCTGCCATATTGGAGGACTAAAATGAAAAAAAACTTTCTGATCGCCATTTTTCTTTGTGCCATGATCATCGCTTATCTTTCAGGTTGTTCCCTGCCGGAAACTCCCGCGTCGCATCCGGCGCTCTGGATTGCCAACGGTGCGGTCAATTCAATTGTCGAGTCCGGCGGCATCGTCTATCTATGCGGATCCTTTACCCAGGTGGGCCCAAGCACCGGCGGTGGATGCGCCATTGACGCGGCTGGCGGTTCCATCGCCTCCGGGTACCGGTATTTTGATTACGGTGTTAACGGTCAAATAAACGCGGCCGTACCGGACGGAAGCGGCGGCTGGTATGTCGGGGGATCTTTTACTCGAGTAGGAGGAGCCGTACGAAATAACATCGCCAGAATAAGGGCAGACGGAAGCCCGTATGACTGGAATCCAAATGTGGCTGGTAGGGTATATGCCCTGGCGGTAAACGGAGCAACGGTATATATAGGTGGGATGTTCGGCTCCATCGGCGGCCAAACGCGCAGCTACATCGCGGCCCTGGACGCCGTGACCGGGAGCGCGATTTCATGGAATCCTGATGCGAACGGCACTGTTTGGGCGTTAGCCGCGAGCGGGAGTAGGGTGTATGCGGGCGGTGATTTTACCTTGATTGGCGGTCAAACGCGAAATTACATCGTGAGTTTGGATTCAATCACTGGTGACGCCACGCCCTGGAACCCAAACGCGAACGGTACGGTATATGCGCTTGAATTGAGTGGAGGCACGGTATACGCGGGCGGTTCATTTACTTCCATCAGCGGCCAGGGGCGTAATAATATCGCAGCTTTAGACGCCGAAACCGGGAACGCCATCTCCTGGAACCCCAATGCAAACCACATGGTGTCGGCCCTGGCTGTAAGCGGCAATACGGTGTATGCAGGAGGTTATTTTTCATCCATCGGCGGGCAGATACGAAAAAGCATTGCTGCCCTGGACATCATCATCGGAAACGCCACCTCCTGGAATCCTGAGGCGAACCACATGGTGTCGGCCCTGGCCGTGAGCGGGACCACGGTCTACGCAGGAGGTGCTTTCACCACTATCGGCGGTCAAATTCGCAATCGCATAGCGGCCCTTGATGCAGTGACCGGAAACGCCGCCTCCTGGGATCCCAACGCGGATAACAAGATATCCGCTTTAGCCGTCAGCGGAAGCACGGTATACGCCGGCGGAGATTTCACCTCCATCGGTGGCCAGACCCGCAATAACCTAGCAGCTCTCGACGCCGTTAACGGGAATGCCACCTCCTGGGACCCTAACGCGAGCGGAACGGTGTATGCCTTGGCCGTGATCGGGAGCACGGTCTACGCGGGAGGCGAGTTTACCTCCATCGGCGTCCAGGCGCGCAACCGTATAGCGGCCATTGACGCCGCGACCGGAAACGCGACCTCCTGGAATCCCGATGCGGACAACACGGTATCAACCTTGGCAGTAAGCCAGAACACAGTGTATGCGGGCGGTAATTTCACCTCCATCGGCGGCCAAACGCGCAACTATATCGCCTCACTCGACGCCGTGACGGGGAACGCCACTTCATGGAATCCCAACGCGGACAACACGGTGTATACCCTGGCTCTGAGCGGGAACACGGTTTGGGCGGGCGGAAATTTCACCTCCATCGGCGGTCAAACGCGCAACTATATCGCCTCACTCGAAGCCGGAACGGGGAACGTCGCCGATTGGAACCCAAACGCCGACAGCTTCGTGCGTGCGCTTGCCGTAAGCGGAACCACTATCTACGCCGGCGGCGCTTTCGCCTCTATCGGCGGCCAGGCGCGCAACCGCATCGCGGCCCTGGACGCCGTAACGGGCAATGCGACTTCCTGGAACCCTACCGCAAACGGCAAAGGGGTGAGTACGCTGCTCGTGAGCGGGAGTACGGTGTACGCGGCCGGCGGTTTTTCCGTAATTGGCGGACAAACGCGCAGCTATCTATCAGCTTTGGACGCGGCGACCGGGAACGCCAACGCCTGGAATCCCAATGCGAACAGCAATGTATATGCTCTCGCGGCGGCCGGGAGCACGGTATACGCGGGAGGCGACTTTTCCTCAATCGGCGGTCAAACGCGCAGCCGCATAGCGGCCCTTGACGCCGTGACCGGAATCGCTTATTGACTGGACGAATTTATGGCTGATAGAACGTGCCTTTCTGAGGAATAACAGTGTCGGCAGAATGATGACCTTTTTTTCCCGATATCCCGAAGAATTTTTTTTATCAGTGAGGTGAAAACGTCGATTTCAATACTTTTCCAAAGGAGATTCTATGTACAGGTCGTTCACGAGGTTTTTTGCCGCGGCCCTGCTGGCTGTCGGCTTACTTTCGCCCGGCCGGGGCGTATCACAACCCGTGGATGAGGATATCATTAAGGAGTTGGAGCGGCGCCTGGAGGAGGAACGAGCCGATGACGGAGATATCACGCTCAGGCATAAATTCCGGCCGGGTAAAATTCTCATGGGCGAGTACCGCGCGATTACCGAAGCGCGGATGACCGATGGCAAAAAAAGGGAAGACACGATGGAGGACGTTGTCGTCAACATTCTCATCAAAGATCTTTCCGAGGACAGGATAGGAGGGGGAATGATCGCGGAGACTCTTGAAATGACGATTCTCCGGGTCAAGGCGCGCGACCAAAACGGCCCGGACAAGTACTTCGATTCCGGCGTCCCCGCCGACCTCTCGCGTGCGGAATTGAAAAAATGGTCGGCGCATCTTTATCGCCCCTTCCGCTGCTGGGTGGCGCACGCATACCCGTTCATTAAGATCGATACCCGTCGCTTGGCCGAAAACGTCGCCGCTCAATTGAAAATAAAGTTGACGCCCGATGAGGAGGATAAGTTGTCGAAGCCCGTGGCGAAGGACGTGGAGAAAATGCTGAAATTGGTTTTCATCTTCCTCCCGCCGACACCGGTGAAACGAGGCGGCGTCCACCCGGCGTTGTTGCAGCAAATCGACATGGGCGCGATCGGCTCCGTATCCTTTCATAGTCAATACGGCTTTTCGGCGGAGCCGGGAAAAACGGGCGTCGAGGAAATCAGCGTCACCGGGAGCCTTGATCGGGCCGTCGGCATGCAAGTCGAATCGTCCTCGTATGCCGGCCGGGTGATTTTCGACGCGCGGAAAGGACATGTCACTCAGGCGGAGAACGAAATACACATCGCCTTCGCTTGCCAGTTGGCCCCCCGGACTAAAGTGCGCATGAAAACGCAAGCCGTATATACTCTATCTCGGGTGAAGGATTCATGAAGCGGCGGTTTTGTCTTCCGCGGCGCGTCGCGGGGGGATTCAACCCCGCTCGCGTCAGGGCGCGCGTATCCCAATTTCCATAAAAGGAGTCGAATATGCGTACTTTTTTTCTATTGACCGTTCTTTTTCTGTCGGCCGGCTCTTGGGCGCAGGCGGATTCCCCTTTTATACCGGTTTACTCGTACGCCATCGGTGCCCCAGGCGGTCTTGGACCCGTCGCCGGCGGAGAACCGTTGCCGCCATTGCCGGCGATGACAGTATTTCCTTTCCTCGCGCCGGGCGCGCACGTCGCGCTTGAAAGGATGGTATTCGATGAGGAAAAATACAGAGCCGAAAAAAAGCTCATCGATATAGCCCTTATAAGTTGCCCGTTTGGCATATTGGGCGGCGTCGCCCTTGCCTTGAACCTCCCCGAGCTCGGCTGGCCCCTGATCGGAGTGTGCGCGGTTTCCGCGATAGTATTCCTCATTATTTGATCCGGCCTCACGGTGAGGAGGCGTCCAATGCGCGGTATTCCGTTCATGATCGTATTTGCGTTTTCTTTGGCATCCATCGTGCGGGCGCAGTGGAAAACGGCGACGATATTTGGGGTGAATTTGCCGGTGGAATACTCAACGCCTCATCCGCCGTCCTTCTCTTTCCTCTCGGGTGCGCGCCAGACCGTTTCCAGCCTGTTCGATTCAACCGACCGGCCGTCGCGCTCGCGGCGGTATTCGAGAAACAGGGATATCTCCCGGTCGGGAGAGAGCCATTCCGGCGCGGCGAAGCGGGAGGAGAAATGGAACATGAGCCGGGAGGCGCTGTAGCGGTGGACGCCGAGATCGGCCAGGGGGACGGTCACGGGCTTTCCCCGGCCGCCGGGACGCGGGACCAGGATGATCCCCGAGAGTGTGATTCCCGGCAGCTTCAAATGACGGCCGGTAAGGGTGTTGGGATACGCCGCGTGCAGGCCGCTTACCTCTCCCTTGGTGTCTTCGAGGGAAACGAGGCTCGGGCTCCGGTCCGTGGCCCTGAGCTTTTCCAGCCTGGCCCTGACGCGGAAGCGGCGCTCGTACTCGCCGAGCACCCGGCAGGCGATCTTGACGGCGGGCTTGTTGCCCTCGCGGCGCAGATCGGTTCCCTCGAGCACTCCCGAGACCATGGGAGTGAGCTTCACCATGCCGCCCAGCTCCACGCTCCTCCCGTCCAGGAGCGCGCTCATGACCGCGTCTTCCAGGAGTGAAATGACGCCGCGGATCTCGGGCCCGGAGACGCCCGAGTTGAGCTGCGTCATGCGCTCGATCAGAAGCTCGAGCCCGATCGTCGGGCGGTGCACGGTCTGGGCGATGTAGCCTTTCTTCGACGTCAAAGTGTTCGGGACCAGGAAGAAATCGATGGCCATTGCGCTCTCCTTTCAGGAACGTTTCATTTCTTTATCAAGAACGATATAAATGCCTATCAACCGAAATGCAATGCATTGTCAATACTGTTCTTTTCCAAACCCCCGGGGGTTTCAAATTATAGCCCCGGGGATTCAAAGAAAACAAGTCGCAATTAATGAATAGATGAGTGGCTGTTGAGGAAAGAAATGAATAAGGTTTTAGAATAGAAACAACTGATTTTTCCCGCGATTCCTCTGCTGTTTCGTCATCATCAATTATCGAGGTCCGCCAAAAGCGATTACAAGCTGGTGAGTAAAACCGTAACATGGACGTCGGGTATGCCCCAGTAGTCGTCCGATATGAAATCGTCTGAATGGATATTGATGATTTGATCGTGGTAATTATCCTTTGAAACCGTAATCTGCACATCAATAGGACGCCCGATCCAAATAAAGCCCGCAAAACCGTTGGCGGCGGTATGTTCGACATACGTTTCATGGTTAACTATTGCGGTAACGGTCGAGTTTTCAATGGGTAAATTCGTGCTTTCATCGAGAACGGATGCAAACACCGAGAAATGCGGATCGCATGAAACGATTGTAGCCGCAAGCATCGATACGAAAAGGACGCGGAAGAAGGTTTTGCGTACGTAAAAAGACCGCTTTGATTGAAAATAGGTTTCAGTCGTCATACAGAGGGCTTCTTTTTCTATTATTGATATTTTTTCGATAAAATTGCATTACATAGAATAATCCAAAACGTCGGAGTGTGCGGTTATTCAGTGAGGCTTCAACGCTCCCCGGAGCTATAAAAGTGAATGGCCGCAGGAACGGCGTCTGTGTCGCCTTTCACCGGACGAGCGGCGGAGGCTGACGCGGACCGAAGCGATGGGCGGGTGATGCGGACGTCCGGTATGGTTTTCCCGTGCCTCCTTCGATATAATTACTACCGGAGGTCGAGACGATGACGTTACGCTGCAGGCTGTCGGCCGCGCTTGCTTTTTTCGCAGTATTCGTCGCAGGAAATGCCTGGGGTGAAGACGACTACAGCCGGCTGCCGCCGGATACGGAAACGCTTGCGGTGAGCCATGGCGGAAAGCTGTTCTTGACCGCGGAATCGGCCTTCATCAGGATCTGGGACGCGAAGACCGGCGGCCTGGTGCGGCTCCTCGGCGGGCACAAGCAGCCGATCGTCGAGCTTCGTTTCAGTCCGGACGACAAACAGGTGTATTCGATCGATCGCGGGAGGGAGTTCTTCGTGCATGATGCATCCTCCGGCGCGATCGTCAGGCGCGGCAAGCTTGTTTCTCCCGAATCTCACTACGACGTTTTTTTCACGATTTGCGAACGGGCGGGCAAGATCGTCGAATTCGCACGGGACGGCCTCTATCCGTATTTTGATAAATCGTATTTTACCGTCTACGCCCTCGAAACGCTGCGGCCCGTCCGGGCCGAAACATACGATAGATATTTAAAAAATATCGAAAAACGCGAATTGATCCTTAAAGCCGGTTTTAATCCTGACAGAACGTATGCCGGGATGGTACTGACATCCGGTATGTTCATTCTATACGACCTTCGCAAGAACCGGAGAGCGGCGGTCGATTCGAGAGACGATCCCGGGGAGTGTCGGAGCGATTTTGATAAAATCGCCGTTTCGGCGGACCTGAAGCGTTATGCGATGCTGAACGACGGGTACCTTGTCATAAACTCTCTGGGACCCGCATCGGACGTCACGGCGACACATCCGATACCCCAATATACTCCCCGGTACATGCGTTTCGATGCGGCGGGAAGGTACGTCGTGACCGACGCCTACATATTTGACGCCGAGAATGGGGCGCTTCATTTCAAGCTGCCCTGGGTTTCAAGATGGGATCTTTTTCCGGATAAGAGTTCGCTTCTGATGCTCAACGGTGGAATAGTGTCAACGATCGATCTCCCCGCAAAAACGACGAACATCATGCGAAATTACAATACGGACCCGATAACGCTCTGCACGGCGGCCGAGGACGGCTCCGGATTGGTTCTTCAGACCGGGACGGGGCGTATTCTCGATTTCGATTTCCGGCGGGCCGTCGTGAACGGGGACTTGTTTTACGAGGAAATGGGCTCATACGAATACCGGAATCAATACGTGAGCAAAGGCGCCAAGTACGCCGTCGTGGAAAAGCGCCATCGGACCGCTGATTCGGCGACCTTGGTCGGATGGGATGTCGTGAACCTGGCAGCCAAAAAAATCGAGAGAAGCTTCAAGCGTGCGGATTTCGAACAGAACGGGCTCCCTCGCAGCGACGAAATTTTCCTAAAAATCATTCCCTATCGCGGGACGCCTTGTCTCTTCGCGGTCTTTGAAGCCAAGGGTGGTGAGTCACAGGTTTTGGCGAAGGGCGATTTATTGTCGGTTGTGGCCCGGGACGTGAAAACCGGCGCACTCCGCCTGCGAATGGTCGTTTCCCTCCTGGACGCGCACCGGATTGCCGCCGAACGATATGGCCTACAGCCCGTCGACGGGCACCCTCGTCATACAATGTCTCGATGCGGGGGAATCCACCGCCTTCAACCACATTCAGCTTGCGCCTCTCGGCGGCGGGAACGCCGATGACCTTCAGGAAAAAAAACTTGTCTGGATGAGCGGGCTGCAGGAAAGAAACGGGACGGCGTATTATATCAGACATATTTGGGATCCCCGCCGATATCCGGCCGACATCAACCCGATTCGTTTGACCCTGAAAAATAATGAAACGGTCGAGTACGCCGGGCCGGAAGCCGCCGTCACGGCCATTGCCCCCAATCACACAAACACCTTTCTCGCCGCCTCGGCGATCGACGGCGTCTTCGTCTGGGACGCGGCGTCGGCCCGCCTGGCCGCCAAAATCGACGGCGTCGAGCACACGATCCATGCGGTCTGTTTTTCCAACGACGACCGCTGGCTGTTTGCCGCCGGCGCCAATTCCGTCGTCTATGTCATAGACGCGCGGACCTGGAAGATCGCAGCCACACTGTTTCTGGAAATCGACGGCAATTACGGCTGCGTTCTTGCGTCGGGCAGGTACTGGACTTCCGCGCCGGACCGGGCGAGCGCCTTCTTCGCCGCCTCTCAGGCAGTCCGGAGCGATCCCGGCGGCGGGCGGAGGGACGAGGCCGCGGTGAAGGCTTTCCTCCAAAGCATCGTCCTCGGCAAGGCCGAGACGCATACACTGCCCGCGACCGGCGTTCTCAATGACGGCGGCGTCCGCGTGCGCGAACGGCCGAATTTGAAAGGAAACGTTCTCGGCCACCTGCGCCAGGGAGAGCGGGTGACGGTCCTTGAGCGAAGCGCCTCTCCGGAGACGGCGGACGGGCTCACCGCCTACTGGTACAAGATCAAGACCGACGCGGGCCTGGTGGGCTGGAGCTTCGGGGCCTTCATCGATATCGAAGACTGAGCTTCATTACCGATTACCCTACCACTCCATCCGCATCGGCAGGTTGCGGTGAGCCAAATAGTCCTTGATCTGGCGGACGGTGTAGGTGCCGAAGTGGACCATGGAGGCGATAAGGGCGGCGTCGGCCCTGGCCTTGGTGAACACGTCGAGGAGGTGCTCCGGTTTGCCGGCCCCGCCCGAGGCCACCACCGGGATGCCCATCGCCTCGGAGATGAGGCGGGTGGCGGCGAGCTCGTAGCCGGACTTGGTGCCGTCGGCGTCGATGGAGTTGAGGACGATCTCTCCCGCGCCGAGCCGTTCGGCCTCGAGCGCCCAGGCCAGGGCGTCGCGCTCGGTCTTCACCCGGCCGCCGTCGATCACCACCCGGTAACCGGAGGGCATGGCGGGATCGCGGAGCGCGTCCATGCCGAGGACGATGCACTGCCGCCCGAAGAGCGACGCCCCCTCCTCGATGATGCCGGGGTTTCTCACGGCCTGCGAGTTGACGCTCACCTTCTCCGCCCCCGCCAGAAGCACGGCCCGCATGTCGGCGACTGAGCTCAAACCCCCGCCCACGGAGAAGGGGATGAAGATCGTCTCGGCCACGGCCGCGCACACGTCGATCATGATCCCGCGCTTCTCGGCCGAGGCGGTGATGTCGTAGAAGACGATCTCGTCCGCCCCCTGCTCGTAATAGTGCTTCGCCATTTCCACCGGGTCGCCCACGTCGACGTTGTCCTTGAAGGCGACGCCCTTGGTGGTGCGCCTGTCCCTGACGTCGAGGCAGACGATGATTCGTTTTTCAAGCATCTTCTTGTCTCCAAGGCCTGGTGCCTTTCAAGGCAGATAGAGTTAGTTCATGGCTAGAAAATTACCCAGCATCCTCAACCCGACCCGGCCCGATTTCTCCGGGTGGAACTGGACCGCGCACAGGTTGTCCCGCGCCAGGGCCGAGGTGAAGGGGATGACGTAGTCGGTGGCGGCGATCCGGTCCTCTTTCGCCTCGGGCTCCGGGTAGTAGGAGTGGACGAAGTAGAACGAGGCGCTCTCCGGGACGCCCGCGAAGAGCGGGTGGGGGCGCAGCGGCCGGACGCGGTTCCAGCCCATGTGCGGCACCTTGAATCCGGGTTGTTTGGGAAAGAGGCGCGCGGTGCCGGGCACGAGGCCCAGGCAGGCGGTGTCGCTCTCCTCCGAACGGTCGAGCACGATCTGGCTCCCCAGGCAGATGCCGAGGAGCGGGCGCCCGCCCCTGTGAAACAGGGCGAGGGCTTCCCCCAGGCCGGTCTTTTTGAGCGTGGCCATGGCGGCGGCCGCCTCGCCCACGCCGGGGAAGATCACCTTGTCCGCCCGGATGACGTCCCCGGGATCGGCGCTGACCGTAAAGTCGGCGGACAGGAAGCGAAGGGCGGTCTCGACGCTCTTCAGGTTCCCGGCCCCGTAATCGACGACGGTGACGCGCATCGGTCTACAACCCCTTCCCGATGATCCCGGCCACGAGCGGCTCGAGCTCCTTCTTCGTGAGGTAGAAACCGCTCGCATGGATGAGCCCGTCGCCGGCCGTGAAGGTGACGGCGGCCAGGCGCTTGCCCATCCCCTCGCCCTCGATCCGCCGGAACAGGGCGAGGAAGAAAAACTGGAGGAGCTTTTTGAACGAGCGGGCGTTGACCTCCGGGCCGACGTGGAAGACGCCGCTGAAATAATACTTGTCGTCCTGCAGGCGGGCGGAGAGCCAGATCTCCCTGAAAATTTTTCTCGGCATGACGAGCCCGGTCTCCGCGGTGACGAGGTCGTCCCAGCCCAGGGGAAAGTAGAGGGTGAGGTCGTTCTCCCCGATCTCGCGGACGGCCGCGGCGGACAGGCCGGGGAGGGCCGTCTCCGACTGGGCGGCCTGGACGAGCCCGGTCGCGTCTCCGTTCGAGACCGCCACCAGGTAGTCGCGGGGCAGGGCGATCTCGAGCCCGAGCTTGCGGTACCGCCAGCGCGGAGGTGTGCCCTTGACGGCCTCGAGGTCGGGGCTCTTGTCGAGCGCCCCCTTCACCATGAGCGGGTAGTTGCCGAGCGTGACGATGGAGAACGAGGGCTTGCCGCCCGGCTCGATCTTCACGCTGCAGTAGGCCCAGGCGGTGAAATTGACGAGCTGTTCCACGTCCCGGTTGGCGAGCGGGGATTTCTTCAAGACGCTCACGACGAGATCCCGCGACCGGCCGGTGTTGAGGCACAGGTAATAACTCGCATCGCGGGGAAGGACGCCGAGCCAGTCGGCGGCCGTCTTGCCCGCCGGGATGGTGGCGCAGGAAATGATAACCGCCGCGGCGAGAACGCCGAGCACGGCCGCCCTCACGAGGCTTTTTCGATCGCGCACAGGCAGGTCTCCTCGCCGCATTCGATCTTCTCCTGGCCCGCAGCCTTCGCCCACTTCCAGGAGACGGCGAGCGTCTCCTCGCGGATGAGCGCCTCGAACCGCTCGATCGCGGCCTTCATCGCCTCGGAGCCTGAAAGCGCGAGGACGATGCGGTCGACCACGTCGAGGTTCTTCTCCTTGCGCAGGTTCTGGATGCCGCGCACCAGGTCGCGGACCAGGCCCTCCTGCACGAGCTCCGGGGTGAGGGTCGGGTCGACGGCCACGGTCAGGGTGCCCTCGTTGGCCGCTTTCAGGTTTTCCTTTTCCAGGCGCTGGATGACGACGCTCTCCTTGTCGAGCGTGACGGTCCGGCCGCCCACGGCGAGCGGGACGGTCTTCCCGGCCAGGAGGGCGGCGGCCTGGGCGCCCGTGAATTTCTCAATGAGGGCGGCCGCCTCCTTCATGTCCTTGCCGAGCGTCCTGCCCAGGACCTTGAAGTTGGCCTTCACCCGGTAGGTGACGAGCTCTTCCTCGTTCCTGCGGAACTTCACTTTCTTGACGTTGAGCTCCTCGCGGATGAGGTCCTCCATCTCCGTGAGGACGGCGAGCTCGGCCAGGTCCTGGGTGACGAGGTGCACGGCGGCCAGCGGCTGGCGGTTCTTCAGGCCGTAGAGCGAGCGCAGGGCGCGGCCCATGCCCACGGCGCGGCGCGCGGTCTCCATCTTTTTTTCCAGATTGAGGTCGCGCTTGGACGGGTCTGCGGACGGGAAGTCGCAGAGGTGGACCGATTCGGGCATGGCGCCGGTCCGCAGGTTGCGGTAGATCTCCTCGGTGATGAAGGGGATGATGGGCGCCGCGCAGAGCACGATTTTCATGAGCACCGAGTGCAGGATTCCGTAGGCTTGGGCCTTGTCTGCGTCATTGCCGCTGCGCCAGAAGCGGCGCCGCGAGCGGCGGATGTACCAGTTGTTGAGAAGATCGATGAACTCGAGCATGGGGGAAACGGCCTTCTGGATCTCATAGCCGTCGAGGCCGAGCGTCACGTCCTCGACCAGCCGTTCGGCGCACGACAGGATCCAGCGGTCGAGCGGATTGGCCGGCTCGGCCGGCGCTCCTTCGGGCTTCGCCTTGTCGATGACGGCGTAGGTGACGAAAAAGCCGTAGGCGTTCCACAGCGGGATGATGACGGACTTGAGAATTTCCTTGACGCCGTCGTCGGAGAAGCGCAGGTCCTCGGCCTTGATCACGGCCGAGCTCATGAGGAAGAGCCGCAGGGCGTCCGCGCCGTAGACGGCGATGACCTCGGCGGGGTCGGTGAAATTCCGCTTGCTCTTGGACATCTTCTGCCCGTCGGCGGCGAGCACCATGCCGGAGACGATGCAGTTTTGGAAGGCCGGCTTGTCGAAGAGGGCCGCGGACAGCGCAATGAGCGTGTAGAACCAGCCCCGCGTCTGGTCGAGGCTTTCGGAGATGAAATCCGCCGGGAAACCGGCCTCGAAGGCGGCCTTATTCTCGAATGGATAGTGGCACTGCGCGTAGGGCATCGAACCGGACTCGAACCAGCAGTCAAGCACCTCGGGGATGCGCTTCATGGTCCCGCCGCACGAACAGGGGAAGGTCACCTCGTCCACGAAGTGCTTGTGGAGGTCGGTGAGGGTTTTTCCGGATCGTTCTTTCAGTTCCGCGCGCGAACCGACGCATTCCGCCTTGCCGCAGGCGCCGCACTTCCAGACCGGGATGGGGTTGCCCCAGTAGCGGTTGCGGCTGATCGACCAGTCGCGGGCGTTCTCGAGCCACTTCCCGAAGCGCCCCGTCTTGATGTGCTCGGGCACCCAGTGGATCGTGTCGTTCGCGTTGAGCATCTTGTGCTTGACCGGCTCGATCCTGACGAACCAGCTGGAGACCGCGCGGTAAACGAGCGGGCTCTCGCAGCGCCAGCAGTGCGGGTAGGCGTGGAGGACCCGGTCGCGCTTGACGATTCTCCCCTCGGCCTTGAGCCGCTCCAGGATCGCCTTGTCCGCGTCCTTGACGAACACGCCCGTGTAGTCCGCCACCTCGGCGGTGAATCTGCATTCCGCGTCCACGGGGCAGACCGTGGGGACGCCCGTGCCCTTGAGCACGGCGTAGTCGTCCTCGCCGAAGCCCGGGGCGGTGTGGACGATGCCCGTGCCGTCCTCGGTGCTGACAAAGTCGCCGAGGACGACGCGAAAGGCGCCCTGTTTCGCGGCGTCGGCGAAATAGGGGAAAAGGGGCTCGTAGGCGGCGCCTTTGAGCGCGGCGCCGTTTTTCGACCACTCGATCTCAACCTTGTCCGGCTCCTTGTAGTAGGCGCCGAGCCGCTCGCGCGCCAGGATGTAGGCTTCGGCCCCGTCGTGCACCTTGACGTACTCGACCTCGGGTCCGAGGGCGAGGGCGAGGTTTGAAGGCAGGGTCCAGGGAGTGGTCGTCCAGGCGAGGAAAAAAGTGTCCGGCTCGGCCGCGCTTTTGAATTTCACGGTGACGGCGGGATCATTCACGTCACGGTACACGCCCTCCTGGGCCAGCTCGTGGTTTGAGAGCACGGTCGAGCAGCGCGGGCAGTAGGGCATGATGCGGAAACCCTCCTCGATAAGGCCTTTGTCCCAGAGGCTCTTCACCACCCACCAGATCGATTCCATGTAGTCGGGATCCATCGTCTTGTAGTCGTGGTCGAAGTCGACCCAGCGCCCCAGGCGGGTGATCGTCTCCCGCCATTCCTTGACGTAGCGGAGCACGGAGGCGCGGCAGGCTTCGTTGAATTTCGCGATGCCGTATTTTTCTATGTCGGTCTTCGAGTTTAAGCCCAGCTCCTTCTCGATGAGGTTCTCCACGGGAAGGCCGTGGCAGTCCCAGCCGAAGCGGCGGGGGACGGAGAAGCCCTTCATCGTCTTGTAGCGGGGAATGACGTCCTTGATCGTGCTGGGCAGGAAATGCCCGAAGTGGGGCAGGCCGGTGGCGAAGGGGGGGCCGTCGTAAAGGACGAACTCGCCGTTCTTTTCCCTTTGGCGCAGGGATTTTCCGAAGATGTCCCGTTTGGCCCAGAAATCAAGCACCCCGAGCTCCATCGTGGGAAAATCGGCTTTGGGATCGACCGGCTTGTACAACTGTTCCTCCTCGCGCCCGGTGCGGCACATCGCGTTTTAATATAGTAAGAATCTACATGAAAAACCGTGATTGGAAAAGCGAACGCGGACATTCTAGGAAAAGGGGCGTAGGGTGTCAAGCGATGAAAAGAGAACCACCCTTCGACAAGCTCAGTAAGCCGTCGCACGACCGATCTCATTATTTTACACAAACGGCCAGTCATAAATATTATTACCGGGCGGTCAGTCCGACATCACCTTTTTCCGGTTTCTCTAAACCACACATCCTTGTAGGTTCTCTTTTCTTGCTCCTATCGTAAACATTTTCCGAATATTGTAGGCCGCTACGGTAAAGAGCCACTCGCAATTCACTCGTGGAAGCGAACGGCGGAGCATCTTTCTTATCCCCCAATCCTCTTTTATCTGTCCGAACACCTTTTCCACGATATCCATCCGCCGGCTGTACACCCGGCGGGCTTCATCCGTCAGCATCTTTTTACGATGCGCTTCCAGGAACCCCGCAATCTCCAGATACTGTTCCGTCACCTCGAACTTTTTGTCCGACCCCTTCAGGGTGCCCCGACATCGTTTGAAATGTTCGCACCCCTCGCAGTTCGCCGCCGTCCCCGCCGTAAATGTATAAGCATCCCTGCTCTTTTCCCGCACTCGTTCCATCGTCCGTCCGCCCGGACACGTAAGCCGAATCGTATCTCCCTCGACCCGAATCAGGCATTCCTCCAGCCGGACTCTTTCCGCCTGCTGCTTTTCGTCTCCATAAGCGTATTTATCCGCATGCATCGGCACGTAAACGTCAACTCCATGCTTCTGCACATACCGGACCGCTTCCGGACTCATATACCCTTTGTCGGCCAGGTGTTTCTCTTCCGCGCCCGCGCCCGCTCCCTCAGGCTTGTTCGTGTTCACTCCTTCGATCATCTCCGGAAGCATCAGCCGGTCGTTTTCATTCTGGACAACCTCCGTCGCCACGATGATCCCGTTTTTCCCGCACACGCTAATCTGCGCGTTGTATCCTTGCCGGTATTCCTTACCCATCTTCATCAGCCGCGAGTCGGCATCGGTGATGTTTTGCACGCGCTCCTGCCCGCTGCCGCCAAACTCCTGCCGCGCCGTCCGTAAAAAATCATCAATTTTCTTCTTGTTTTCCTCATACCGTTCCTTTTTCCGTTCCCAGTACTCGTCTTCTTCCCCTTCCGCCTTTCGCAGCTTTTCAAGCGCCTGACTGATCTTTTCCTCCAGTTTCCGTTTTCTCTTCTCAAAATCACCTATCGTCCCGCTGAACTTTTTCGAGGCGTTCGCCCTGATCTTCGACCCATCGGTCGCTATTTCTTTGTAATCGATAAAACCCTGCTCATGCGCCATATACAATAGCTGGCTGAATACTTCTTTGATCCCTTCGAAATGCTCAATAATAAATCGACAGATCGTCGCGTGATCCGGTTTTCCATGCCCGCTCACATACATCCTTCTCAGGGTGCTCACTATAAATTCCTCATAACTCCCCTTGGGGAACATCTCTTCCCCTCGGTACTCCACCCACATATACTGGTTCGGTTCGTAGTTCTTGTATCGTTCCATATTTCTTTGTACCATGTCGGCGTCTTTTTGTTTAGGTCGTGCGACATCCTCTCAGGGCAGGCTCCTGACACGGATAAAATGGATAAAACGGATGAGGAGAGGAAAAAGATGCAGAACGCGCGAATACAGGAGGAATGCACGGAGGAAAAGGAAAAGAAGAGCGCGTAAAAGGCGCTGTGTGAAGGGGAAGGGGACGGCGGGCGTCCGCTCGCCGGAGTAAGCCCTTCGGAAAAAAAACGGTGAATACGGAGCGAAACTACACCGTGAGAAGAGAAATAATCTTCTCACGGTGTAAGTTCATTAGAATCGCTAATTCGTGTTGAACGCGGCGCTGTTGGCCGTGGAAGAAGTGGTAAAGTACGAACCGCTTATCACTGCGGTACCCGTCAACTGGATCGTCTGTAAAGCGGTCACCGCGACGGTCACCCCGGTTTGGGCGGTATTCAAGGTTCCGCCCGGAAGAATATGGCTGGCCGCGCTGCCCGCCAGCGTAACGTCGTAGTCAGTTCCGCCGTTCGTGTAGCTGTGGTCGATAAAAACATTGAAATTGGTTGGATCCGGCGTATAATTCTGCCAGTTGACGGGGATGGTGGAGGCCGCATTGTACGAGCCGGCGGTGGGCGAGGATACGCTCGGCTGGGTGGGAATAGTCAGAGTCTCGTTGATATTCATATCGCCTTTTTGCACGACAATGGTGATGGACTGCCCCGGCGAGTACGTTCCGGAGGCTCCGTAAAGGTTCGCACCGATGTACGGCATAACGACTCCATTGACGGTTATCACCGCGTCAACGACGGGATTACTGCCCGCATCATCTACGTTAAAAAGAGCCACGTCGCCGAAGACGGGGGCGTTGTCCGCGACGAGGGCTTTGACCAGATAGGGGACGACTGTTCCCCCCCCGGGCGGCGGACAACTGGTGTTCACGAACAAAGCGCACAGACAAGCAACAGAGCAAAGCAATATTTTTTGCATGATCATTTTCCTCCTTATTTGGTTGGCTGCTGTCCTATGATGACAGTAAACATTATACCACTCCCCGAGCACTAGTCAATGTCATGCCCGAAGAATATTCGCTTTCACGTCGAGCTGGGGCGGGAGAAGATCAAGGGTCGCATCGCTTCGGGATTGCGCATAATCGACTTGAGCCGGTGATAAATCGGCGGTTTTGAAATCGCTTGAGCACCGCGGCACGGATTTCACTTGCTATCGCCGTAAAAAAACCGCCCGTTTCGCCGCGGTCGAGTAGTGTCCGGGCGAAACGGGCCACAGGAGAACTGAAATTGATATTACTTTTTTATATTTCACGCTTCCGCCCGCGATCTCACCGTAAGAGGTTTCGGGAGCCCCTATCCGGTAGTAGGGCGGGTTCCGGACCTTGAATTCGTCCAGATCGGATTCTCTGACCACGAAGCGGAACCGTATGGACCTCCCCTCGAACGTCTGAAGAATTTCGACCGGCAGAGCCACGCTCTCTCCGTCGCTCACGATTCGCCCCAGGATCGTGCCATTGCCCTCATCCAGAGCGGTGTAGCGATCGATGTCTGCGCCCGTCACCGCCTGCTGGGAGAGCACGCCCCCGACGCAGGTCAATGTCCCCGGATGGGCGATCTCGGTCGGCCCGAGCGAAGACGGGTCGATCGAGGGCAGTGAATTCTGGCCGATGCCGCCGATGCCGACGTATTTTTTCGTGTGTCCGGAGTGGGCCGTGCCGAACGCTTCGTCGTTTTGTTCCCGCCTCCAGAAAACGGGCCAGTTGAGGCGATTCGCGAATTTCACCTCTTCGGATGTCGCGTCCGCGGTGATTTGTTCGGACACCGCCACCGTGCTCCCCAGGCCGTCATTCTCGATATAACGGGCCGGTATGGGAAAGCATCCGGCGGGCGAAGAGTAAAAACCGCAGGCGGTATTGCCCGCGGCGTTGAAATTCAACACGGCCGTCCTCATCTCCGCCGCCGCCGCTTCAATGACATCCAGGGAAACCGGCGAGGCGCCGTTCAGGTTGACTCCGGTCATGCAAAACACGAAGGAGTCGTTGGGGTATTCGACGAACCCGGAAATCACGCAACTGCCGCTCCAGAGGGGAGCGTCCAGGGAATAGGAATTGCCCTGGAATTTGGCGGCGGAAAACGACGTACCGTTTCCGGTGACGCGCATGGACGTAAAAGCCAACGGCGGTATCGGGTTCGTCCCGTTGGCGTGATAAACACGGCCGGCGAGGGTTTTCTGAGAAAACCGACGTTGTCATGAGAATTAAAAAGACAGTGTGTTTGATTTTCATACGAATCGTACTCCTTCAAAAAGGGGTGCGGGAAACGATCTTTCGTTCCCGCAATGGCGTCAATGTACAGAGTCGTTGCGGAGCTTGACATGATAAAACGCGACGGATTCCCGATACATCGCGCCCATTGGGGGCGGCGATGGCCGGCTGTGCGGAGCTCTCCTGAAAAAGTATGTCTTGTGTCGCACTGTGACGAAACAGTCGACGGGCGGGCCGGAGGCGCGCCATGATATATCGTGACAGCTTACGGAAAAGCGGAGTTGCGGATATCCGGGAGCACCGTGAAAGGAGGACCCATGGGGGGAGTCCCGTTGTCCCTCGCCGTCGTAGCGGGCGTTTTATCACGCGATCGTCCCGCGGGCGGCTTGCCGCCGAAAACGGGAACGATCATCCACAGGCGGCGCCTGGGAATCTCAGGCCGGGGGCGCCTTGGAAGAGCGGCGCCGATGATCGGCCGGATGAGTGTTCTTCAATCCCCATCGCGGTCGGACATTCTTGCTCCCGCGTCACTCGAGTTGCTTAATGACGATCCTGCCGAACCCTCCCTTGCTTGCCTCGGTAAAAAGTTTTTCCAGGTCGGAACTGTTCGACACCGTATGAAAGCCGCTCTTGCCGTTCATGATGATGGTATTGTCTATCATTTGTTCGAGGTAACGCCTGATTTCATCATTGTCCATGATGTAGGCGAGTGATTGCGTATACGCATTCAGGGAGCCTCGATAAAACCCCTTTAATAAAATGTTTTTCCGGATCAGGATATTGAAATCCAGGCGGATTTTTCTGTCCGTGATGCCTTCCATCGCGATGATGCCGCCCTGCTTCACAACCTTTAGCGCCAGATCGATGTTTTGTCCGACGGCCGTGTCTCCGACGCACTCGAATACCATGTCGTACGATCCCGGGCTGCCCGTATTGATCAAATTCTCCGCGATTGACCTCTTGTAATCGTATGATCCATCTATGTTCTGATACGGGTCGATTGGAAACCGCGTCGCAAGGTCCATAAAACGATTGAGTTTTGCCGCGTTTCTCCCCGTCACCACGATTCTCTTTTCCGGTATGCTGAAGACGCAATGCAGGAGGATCGCCAGGAGGTACGCCATCGTCCCCGACCCCAGGATGAGTATTTTCGGCTCCCGTATTTCCTTCTGAAGTTGCGGGGTATTCGCGTGGTTGGGATTACCGAGCATTCCCAGGCCTTTTACCATGATGTTGTTTTGGCTGATTTCCGTCTTGCCGATGGCGGCGCCCTTGGGATTCGTCAAGATAAAGAGTGTCCGCGGCCGTGGTTCCTCGGCCGTTATCGTGTCGAAAATATTCGCAAGGCTGTCCCCGCCGACATGGAAGTAGTTGAAATTTTCAGTGCCGAAAGGGGCCATATTAATGCGGATCACATCCCTCTCGAACCCGAATTCCGTGAGCATCTGGACGACGTTTGACATCGGTTCCGTGAAGACGGCGTACGGCTCCAAGTCGGCATTGGGGATTTTCAGGACAAGGTCGGGGTAGTATTTATAGATGGTGCGGAGCGACCCCGGGGCGTTGCTCGCCATGAAGCGGGCGCTGGGACAGTAGTTTTCTCCGTAATTGCCCCGGCACACCGGGCATGTCCCGCACGGGATGAGCGGGATGACGACCACCTTGTCCTTCTGCTGGATGGCGCCCCCGTTTTTATATTTATGTTCGCCCACAACCTGGTACACTTCCCCCGTCGTTTCGTGTCCGAGCACCATGGGCAGGCGCTCGTCGAGTTTTTTTCGCGATTTCTTGTGCTCGAAATAATAGATGTCGCTGTGACAAATCGCGGTCAGGCTGTGGCTGATGATCACCTCGCCCGTCTTGTTCCGCTCGAATTTCGAGGGTCTGCTCCGGGGGACACGGTACTCAATTTCCTCTATGCCCGGCTGCAGCTCCTTGCCGTTCTCGATGAGTTCCTGGAGGATGGGGGAGATCGCCGTGCCGATTTGGATGAGCAGGTTCTCGTCGCTTTTCTCGTACGCGCCCGTTTTTTTGTTTTCGACCTTTAGGATCCCGATGACCTTCGTGTCGTCTCGGCTGTCGAAGACGGGGACGCCGAGCATGCATCTGAAAAGCTCGCTCGGCCGTTTCTGCCAGACATACTCATCCCATCGGCCCATATGTCCCGGCTGGATGTTGATCTTGTCGTATGTGGAGATATAGAAGGCCTCGCCCGTGGTGGCGATCCGGCCCGTGATGCCGTCGTACTTCTCCCCGGTTTCCGTAATGCGGTACGAGTGCTCCTCCAGACTCCCGACTTTCTCGGGATTCATCCTTTGGCCGTCGGGATGGTTCGTGGGCAGTTTTCCGGCGACCAGGCAGACGCGGGGATTATCACCTATTTTCGTGGTTTTGACGAACAGGGCGCACACGTCCGATTCAAGAACGGCGGCGCAGAATTCGACCAGTTTTTGGTAAAAGTCCCTCCTTTCGACGCTCCGCAGCCAGTTGATGCATATGGAAAACAGCCGCTCCTCGAGTACCGTTGTAGAATTCGTATCTTTTGCCTTTTGCTGGTCCATGAAGGCTCCTCTATCGATGATCAACATTCTTCCCAATATGTTTGCGCTATCATTGTCGCGCTTTCCCACGGCTCCTCAAAATGATAGCGTAAATATTGATGGAAAATATCGGACGACGGATTATTCGTTTTCATGACGATGATTGAAAAACACCGAAAAGCTTCAATTTGATACGGATACGGATTGAGGAACATTCTGTCCGAGGTCGCTATCGCGAATACCGTCGGCGTGCCTCTGTAAAATTTAATTGCGTCTTTTTGAACGCCGATTCTCTTCAGGTAGGCGACGTTCATTTTAATCTCATTCGGTATTTCCCCCTCGTTTCGCTTCTCCTGGTTGGCGCGCAGATTTGCGATTTCCGGATCGGTCATCATGATGCGTAGGTCGCACCCGCCGCATTCCGCGATGTTTTCTATCGTTTTCCTGCCGTCGAAGTGAAGCGTCACCGCGTCCAAAAAGCCCTTTATCGACGATGACGTTATCCAGATCCTCGCGCCCGGTTCCTTTTTAAACGCTTTCTGTACTTCCGCGTCCATGGACGGCGCGAAACTCTCCAGCGCCTGGGAACGGTTGATATGGATGTTTTCAACCCCGTATTTCGTGCCCGAGGCGAGGAGGGAGAAACCCGGAGCTATTTTTCGTATCTGGTCTTGGGTCGCGTTTTGTTCTTTTGAAACGCTTTCCGAAAGTTGTTTCAGATGCGCTATTACTTCATCGGTTGTTTCAACAAATGATTTCTTCAGATCTGATTTCAAAGTTTCATCAATGGTTTTATAGTTTTCGTCTATCAATGATTCCAGCTTTTTCAGGCTGTTGTCAAAAGATTCGGTGACCGCTGATTCCGTCGTTTTTTTAATCGATTGACCCGTAATCGAATTTACGTATTTGGAAAGGAAAAACGTTACAAAACTCGACGGCGCGACCGTCAAGCCGATACTGCGGATTACCTGATTGGCAACGTCGCCGACCGGAAGAAAGAAAGAGAGAATGACGGTTAATCCGCCCACGAGCGCCAGGGACCACAATATTGAATTCCTGAGCAATTTCGCGTTTTTCACCTCATCGGAAAATTCTTTTTTTTTGGCCATGAAGATCTCCTTTGCCGGTCCATACAAATGTCATACAGGCAAGTAAGGTTCTTTACTATGAGTGGGATGAAGCCTGCTCATCCAAGCACGAGCCGGTTTTAAACGTCATTGAAGTGAAAAATCCGAAAATTATGCGGATCGCATTTCACCTTGTGTAACTTATCGTCACCATTTCGCCAATCTTGATTTTTTTTCATGCATAACGCCAAATTGTCTGCTTCCGGCGCACACGTCATCGCGGGCCGTTTTTTTCTCCGTTTCGTGACGGGATTTTCTTTACATGGCATCGGCCCGTGGAAGAGCAGGCTCTGTCCGGCGTCACATCGACATCGCGAGTACGATAGAAAGAAGAGAGAGTGTGAATACGCATATGCCTCGTATCTCGGAGTGCGGCGCCAAGCGGTTTTTAAGCGGCCGCAGGCGACTCGCCGTCCCGGCTGGAGGAATGGACGCCGTGAATCCCTGGACAAGGGAACACGAAAAGAGTTATATGAGGCAACGTACCAACAATCGTCTCAATCGGGTGGAAGGAGAACTGTATGAAAAAGATACTCTTCGCGCTCGCAGCAGTCATCATCGTCCTCTCCTGCCGGGCGTCGGAAGACACGGACCGTGAGGGATACTATTACGATAAATTCCGGGGCGACGATTCTTCCATTATAAACCTGACGCAGTACGAATCGTTTTTGAAATGCCTGAATCAATTCGACTTCGGTCGGTATCGCGGCACCGCGATAACTTTTTCCGTAAACGCGCCGAACGATTTTGTCGCGAGTCAGATATCAGCCATGATGAAATCCGTCTGCGAAAAAAACGACGTCGCTATCGTCGTTCCCCGCTCCGACGGTCGGGGCCGCCGCCTCGACAAGCCGGCCGAAGCGTACGACCTCCAGCTCAACGCCATCTGCGGCGGCTACCATTTTTACGACGGGCTGTTCGTTAAAAATTATACGTCGATTACTAGGCTCATCCTCGTTGAAAATGACCTGGGAAAAAATCATGTTTCCAATTACGACAGCGGGTATCGGGAATACCGCTACGGCACCGTGGAGCTCGCCGACGCGTTCAAGGTGTTTTTCTTCGCCCTGCTCCTTCTCATCGCCGCCGTATTTCTGGTGAAGGCGGTCATCCTGCGGAAAAAGAATTCCGCCGCTTAGGGTGCGCACATGCTTTCAGTGAAGCGCACCGATCTTCCCGGCGTCCTCGTGCTTGAGTTCGCGAAGAACCGGGACAACCGCGGCGGAAAGCAGGTTTCATTTTCCGAGCGGGAGCTCGGGGCGGCGGGCATCCGCGTCCGTTTCGTGGAAGAGATCATTTACAGTCCGAGAAAGGCCGGTACGCTCTACGGTATTCATTTCCAGAACGAGCCGAAAGCGCAGACGAAGCTCATCTACTGCCTCAAGGGACGGGGGCGGGATTTCGCCGTGGACTTGCGGAAGGGCTCGCCCGCCTACGGGCGCTGGGCGAGCATCGAGCTTTCTCCGGACCGGAGGAACCAGGTGCTCATCCCGAAGGGGTTCGGCCACGCCTTCCTTTCATTGGAGGACGACACCGAGGCCGTGTTCCGGGTGGACGAATACATGGATCCGGCGCTGCAGCGGGCGATTTCTTTTCGCGATCCAGAGCTCGGCATTCCGTTCGGTGTCGAAGATCCGGTGCTGGCGGACTATGACGCCGCCGCGCCGTTGTTACGGGATTCGGACTGCAATTTCGTGTATAAGGTTCCTTGAGACATTTTTTGGCGCAGTATGGTATCATCGCCCAATGGATGAGATGAAATTCATCAGGCACAGGGCCGAAGCGATGACCGACCCCCAGCTTCTCAGATGCATCGGGGATGGTCCGGATTCCTACCGGCCGGGCGTTTTCGAGCTCTACCTGGCGGAAGCCGGGAAGCGGGGATTGGAGACGGCCGGCCTCTTGGAAAAGGCGGCCAGAGTTACAAGGCGGGAAGAGCTTAAAAAAACGATCACCGATTATATGTACGCCGCCGTTCCCGTTTTCGGAGTTTTCCTCTTTTTCATTCGATCGGTCCAGCTCATCCGCCACCGGACGGGTGTGAAAACGATCGAGGAAGCGAGGCGCCGCCATTTCATCCGCCAGTGGCGGCTCTCCGTCGTGTCGTTCTTTACCACCGCCGTGCTCGTCGGAATTATCATATTCGGAGGATCGACCGAGGTTTTTTTCTAGCGGCTGACGATTCGGCGGGATGTCCCCGCGCCGAATAATTCGTGATGTGCGCCTTTGTTGAAAAACTGAGATCTTCGGGAGGATCACATGTCGGTCAAATGCGAAATCCGATTATCCGACAGCGATCAGGGTCTCGAGGCCGAACTGGAATTCGTCGTTTTCGCCAATGCCGCGCCGCATGTCATCTATAATAACCAGATCGGATTCCTGGAAAATCCCAAAGGCGCGAGAGTCTACCATGAACAGCAATGCAAAACCCTCTGGTTCGTCATTCGCAGAACAATGTAAGCCTCGTCTTCTTTTTATACGGGGCCCCGGAGGCGTGGAGTTCGCGGAGAAGATAACCGTGAAATGACGCGGCTCAGCCGGGCGCCGAGAGTTTTTCTTTCTTGCAGTTGAAGCAGTACGTATCCTTGTAGGTGTTGTGGTAACCGCAGTTCGGGCAGGTCCAGGGTTCGACCGGCGCTTGCTCCCGGGGCGCCCGCACGGGCTCCGCCGCGGCCGGGATCGGTCCGGTTGCGGCCGGGAACGCGCGAAAGGGCAGGGCCTTGACGACGAAGACCATCGTCATGATCCCCGCACCGGCCCCGAGCAGGGCGGGGAAAATCGCCAGATAAATCGCGTCTTCGCCCATGTCGGCAAGGAGAAAAATCCCGGCGATGAGGCCGAGGATCTCACCCGTGAACCAGGCGCCGATGACGAGTCCCTGGTACATCCCCCGTTTATATCCTTTTTTTTCGGCCCACCGGCCGATCTGTTTCGAAAATAACACGATGACGAGAATGTCCAACATGGCTGCTCCTTCCTTCCGTGCGCCCGCCGGCGTCTTTGTGTGCACTGACGATTCCAAATCATAATTGAGGTCGATGCATTACGCAAGCAGAAAACGGCGCATGCTCAAAGGGTGAAGGCGAAAAGTGTGAAAGCGAGAAAGTTTTTTATCCGCGTCCCATCCGCTTTCATCCGCAGTTTTCCTTCTCTTTCTCCCTTCCCTCTCCTCACCCGTGTTTTCCACAACAGCTGATGGTGAGCCTGTCCTGAGCCGCATCGGAGCATGTATGCTCCGATGCCAGTCGAAGGATGGTTCCCTCGATGCGTAACGAAAGGCGGTCAACTGCAGGTTCCCTCCCCGCAGTCAATCCCCCAGCCCGGTGAACTTCAGCACCAGCTCCGCTTTCCCGCCCAGATCGCCGCGCGTCGCCTCGATCGCGCGCTCAAGGAACCCGTTGAGCGGATCGGTCTCCTGCTTCTCCCAGTATCGCTCCACGAACTCGAGGCCGCGCGCTTTGGCGAGCCGCTCGAGGACGAGCGAACAGACGAACACGTCGTCGGCCCAGCCGGACGGGCCGTAGACGTCCTCGGGCACGATGTCGTGCGGGGCCGCCAGGTAGCCGAGGGCGGCCAGCGCCATGCGCCGCTCGTCCGGCGCAAGCTCCCCGCCGCCGAGCGCTCCGGAAAGGGCGCGGAAGAGCGGGGGGAGGTAGTAGACGTATTCCTTCACCGGGCCGCTGTAGGAATTGATCTGGTCGTAGAGAAAATCGTGGAAATCCTCGAATGCTTTCGTTTCAGCCATTTTTAATTCCTTCGGACGAATATGAAATTATTTTCCGGTTCAGACACACAATCGACGATTATCAAGGCCATTGTAACCTCTTTTTTTTCTTCGTCAATCGGCGTTTTGCGTACTCGCTTCACGCGCGTGAGAGAACCCGGATTGACGGACGGTCTTTTCACGCTCATCGGGAAAGACTACGGATGACGCGGATGAGGAAGGGAAAGCTGTAAAAGAGGAGGAATGGATCGGACACAAACTGAATATTGCATCGGCCGTCGAAGAATGGGAAGATCCCAGTTCGCGGGGTATCGGCTTGCGAATTCTCGAATTGGTCGTTGGACGCCATGGAGTCGAGAGATTGCTTCGGTCACCTTCGAATATGATGGGAGATGAAGGCATGGGTGCCCTCGCAATGACATTATCACTTGAATTCCACTTTTTCTTTCCCGCCTCTTCATCCGCGTAAATCCGCGTTATCCGTAGTTTTTCTTTTTCCCCACGGCGCGGCGAGCACCCCGACGAGCTCGTCGTGGTACCGCCCGTTGGTGGCGGCGATCGACGACGCGGCCAGCGGCAGCGGTTGGCCCCGCCAGTCGGTCACGCGGCCGCCGGCCTCCTCGACGATGAGGGCGCCGGCGCCGAAGTCCCAGGCGTTGAGCTTGTATTCGAAGTAGCCGTCCACGCGGCCCGCGGCGACCCAGCACAGGTCGAGCGCGGCCGAGCCGGTGCGGCGGATGTCCATGGCGCCGAGCTTGAGGAGCGTGCGGATCTTCTCCAGGGTTTCGTCCATCGTCGCGCCGCGGTCGTAGTAGAAGCCGGTGACGAGAAGGCTCTCCCGGAGGCTCCCGGCCCCGCTGGCGCGGATGGGCCGGCCGTTGAGGAGCGCGCCTTGTCCGCGCACGGCTTGGAAGGTCTCATTGCGCGAGGGATCGAGCACGACGCCGCAGACAAGCGCGCCCTCGTGCGCCAGGGCGACGGAAACGGCGAAGTGAGGGAAGCCGTGGGCGAAATTGGCCGTGCCGTCGATGGGATCGATCACCCAGGTGAAGGACGATGGCGTCCGCTCGTATTTTTTCTCCTCGGCGAAAAAATTGTGGTCCGGATGGGCGGCGCGGACGACCCGGACGATCTCGTCCTCGCAGGCGACGTCGGCGGCGGTGACCAAATTGTAGTGCTCGCCCTTGGCCTTGACGTCGAGCGAGTCGCGGCCGAAGCCGGCGATGACCCGGCCGGCCGCCCCGGCGGCGGCGAGCGCGGTTTCCATGTACGGTGCGTAGTTCATTGTGTCTTCCCTCCGGGGGGCTTGTATTTCTCAGCCTAGAAATACACCACGAAGAACACCCCTCGACCGCTGGAAACTTCGTTGCGCAATGCGCTCGGGGCGGGCTCCGGGCACGAAGGGGAAAAAGGTAAGAAGAAAATAGGCGGAATCTTCTTGAGCAATTCCTTTTTTTTCCTGCTTCGTATGCTTCGTTCTCTTCGTGATCTTCGTGTCCTCTTGTAAAGTCCAGAAAAAGCGTCGCCCTTGATGCCGAAATTCAATTCCGCTATAATCTACCGTCACGCAACGCGTTCGGCAATCGCGTTTTTCATCGTTCCGATTCTTCGGGTGAGGCTCGCATCGCATGCGCATATACGTTCTCGTCTTCGGCTTTCTTTTGCTGGGCGCTTCGCTTTTCGCCCACCCCAATACCGTCACGTACACGACGCTCACCGTGGACAAGGAGGCGGTCAACGGCGAGATCTTCATCTCGGGCTACCAGGTGGCGCGCCTGGCCCAGCAGTTCAACCTCGATCCCTCGCAACTCTCGCAGGAGGCGTTGAAAAACCTGCTCCGCGCCTATTTCGACGACCGGTTCCGGATCGCGGGGCGGCGGGGCGAGCTCAACAAGCAGGTCGTCGATTTCAGGAATTCCGATCCGGCGGAATTTCTCTCCTCGGGGCTGTCGATGATATTTTACGTCAAGACTCAGGCGGACGACTTCCCGCTCGAATTCGAATCGAACACCTTCTTTGAATTCTCGCCGATCCAGACCAACAAGCTTTCCTTCCGCGGCAAGGACGGCCGGCCGCTCCCGGGATCGCGGGACGTGCTTCTTACGTCAAAGTCCCCTTCCTTCGCCTTTGATCCCGACCGGCCCGATTTTTCCGCCTACGACTTCGCCGTATTCGACAGCGACGGCGACGGCATCGCGGGGGCCTATGAGGCGCTCTACGGCCTCGACCCCTACAACGCCGATACCGACGGAGACGGCTTCACGGATTTCGAGGAATTTTTCATAGGCTGGGACCCGTTCAGCCCGACACCGGCCGACGGCCAGTCTCACGAGTCGTATCGCGAGGCGATCGCGGAGTTCGCCCGGCAATACCGGCGCAAGCCGACCGAAACCAGTCTCCTCCTGTCCTACGTCGAAGAGACCCAGCTCAAGGAGGAACGGTTCGAGCCCGGCGCGAAAACGAGGTCGGCCGCGGTGATGAAGACGATGAAGGTCCAGGAGCTCGATCCGGACGCGAGCGCGGAAAACGGCTTTCTCGCCCTCATTCTGGGGAGAATGGAGGAGGAGCTCTACCAGACCTTCGACCTGGGGAGTTTTCTCCTTCTCCTGGGGCTGGCCGTCGGGCTCGGCTTCTTCCACGCCGGCGCCTCGGGTCCGGGCAAGGGACTGCTCGCGGCTTATTCGGTCAAGGACGGCCGCGAAATCAAGCCGTCCCTCGTCTTCGCGCTGGCGCTTGCCGCGAGCCAGCTGTGCTCCGTCATTCTCGAGGCGCTCCTTTTCCGGCTCTTTTTCCCGCGGCTCATCCGGTCCCTCGGGCTCGTCACCTACGTCGTCCAGATGGCCGCCGGAGCCGCCCTGGCGGGCGTCGCCGTCGTCCTCATATTCGCGGCCGTGCGCCGCATCCGCGCCGGCATGGTGATCGGGGAAAAGGGCTTCTTCGACAGGGCCGGCGGCGCCGTCGCCCTGGGCGCGCTCGGCGGGTTGGGAGCCGCGCCGTACTTCTGGAGCCTGCTTCAGTTTTCGGGCGAGATCGAACGGACCTACTTCGTGCCGTTTTTCGCACTCGCCTACGGCGCGGGCGCGCTTGTCTGTTACGGGCTGACCGCCCTGGCCGCGATCGCCGTTCGCCGCAACGTCCTCGACATCCTGCCCCGGCTCACCCTCTACGCCGAGCTCGTCTCGGCCTCGCTCATGCTCCTCTTCGCCCTCTTTTTCTTTTTCATCCGCATCCCGATTTGAAGTAACTTTTTCGTCCCTTCTTGCATTTCGAATCCGATTCGACATAATTAGTGGTATGAAAACGATTATGCTTTCTTTGACGCTTGCGGCCGCAGTCGCGGCCCCCGGGTTCGCCCAGGCGAAAACCGTGACGGTCGCCGCCATACCGGCCTCGATGGACGAGATGACGAGCCTTCGCGACAAGATCGCGACCACGCCCGAGGGCGGGGCCGTTTCGTTCATCACGGCGATGATCGTGTACGGCTCGAATCACAAACTCGGGCTGCAGGCCTTGACGCTCACCCTGGACGCGGGCCAGCTTTCCGCCGGCACCGTCTACAAGGGGTTCAAACCGAAAAGGGCCTGGTACGAAAAGCTCTCCCAGATCGACAAGTTTCCGTTTCTGGGGAAGATCTACGTCGAGGGAACGTCGGCCGAGGAGGGATACGTCCTGCCGGAGGCGCCCTACACGATCACCGTCACCGAGGTGCGCCTGCTTCCGAAAGACACGGCCAAGGCGTTCGTGGCCTCGACGGGCGGCAACCTGCCCCGGCCGGTCTCGCTCGCCAGGAACTCGAAGGGGATCTGGAAGGTGACCGAGGCGTCGAGCCTCTTCGTGGGCCCGTCGGCACTGCCGCCTGAGGAGAAGCAGCCGGACGACCTCTAGCAGGTTGTTGAAAAAGTTGAGTCCCATTCCTCCTTTCATGTTTTTTCCCCGGGTTCCTGAGCTTCCTCTCTTTCTTCATCCGCGTCATCCGTAGTTTTTTCTTCTCTTCCGCATCAGCGTCCGCGCCGCGACGGCGAGCGCCAGGATCGCGCCCGCGAGGAGAACCCAGACGAAGGGATCCGGCTCGTCCATGGAAAAAAGCTTATCGCCTTTTCCCGTCGCCTGATCGGCCGCCAACACCGCCCGTTCGTCCCGCTCCGATTCAAGCACGATGAAAGACGAGTCGCCCGTCATGACGGGCTTGTCGGAGTCGGCCGGGAGCGGGGCGCGGAACACGGCCGTATCGTGTTCCGCCCCTAAGAGCGCGAACAAGGGAGAGGCGGAGATCGAAGCGGTTGGCGAAGCATTGGCGGCCGGACCCGTTTGGAACGCGAGCGCGCCCTGCGCGTCGTCCCGAAGGAAATACGTCCGATCGGGCGATTCGGAATACATCCTGACGGAACGGATACGGACATCGTCGAAGACGCCCGGCGTCCGGTCGAGGGCCGGGTGAACGGTGAGATCGCGTCGGCGCAAGGCTTTCCCCATAAGCCAATAATAGTCGTCGGATTCCGGGAATTGCTCCCGGCAGTCGGCGAGGGAGCGGCGATAAATCGCGCGGGCATAGTCGGGCGATATCACGACGACCACCGGGAAGCGCGGGGAGACGGCGCGATCGGGCTCAGCGTACACGGTGCGCAGGGCCCGTTCGAGGTAGAATCCCGTCTTCGAACGCGGGGTGCGGAGCGCTCCCCGCCAGCCCGATTCGGCGGAAAAGGTAATAATACCCGAATCGACGAGACTGACGCGCGCGCCTTCGGCCGGGACGGGGTATCGGCGGAGGATCGTATCGACCTTTTCCGCGCCGTGCGCCGCGTCCGCCGGATTCCACGAGGAGACGTCGAGCAGGAAATGAAAGTAGGGCGTTCGCTTTACGGACGGCAGGGAGGCCTTGTAGCGCGGAGAGACGTACGCGGCGTGATGCGGGGAGACGACGACCGTCGCCGGGCGCGCCGCGTCCCGGCCGGCCGGAGGTGCGAGCGGGATCGCGCGGCGCGAGTCCGGCCCCGTCGCGATTTCGAGCGAGAAGGGCGCGAGGTGGAGGAAGGCTATTTCCGCACGCCTCGTTTCGCGCGGCGCGAACGGGAACACCCGGAAGCGGATCGCGCCGGCCTCGTCGTAGTAGAGGATGGCCGGGTCGCGGGAGCGCCGGACGATGTTTTCGTACGCGAAGAGGGCGACGGATTTTTTCACGTGAATCGCGTCCCGATACCGTCTGCCGATTTCCAATCGCAGGCCGCTCACTCTCGCTCCGGGCGGCAGGGAGAAGGCGGCCGTGAACTCGTTCATGTTTCTCGCGCCGTTCGTCATGAGGAGCGTCGCCCGGCTCAGGTAATCCCCGGTCTCCGGGCGGAAAACCGTTTCGCTCCGCGCCGTCCACGAGGGATTGTCATTGTTCCACCTCTCCTCTTCGGGCGGCCGCGGGTTCTTTCCCAGGAACACCTCGCTTATGAGCTCGCCCGTCTCGGGCGAGACGCTTTTGCCCTCCAAGACGAGGGCGCCGTACAGGGGGCCGAGGATGGGGAAGCTCTTGGGCCAGCCGTCGCGCCCGGAGAAATCGTTGATGCGCAGGAGGGCCGCTTCAGAGACGCGCGGCGCGGGGAGGCCGTAGCGGGGGGCGGCGACGTACTCGTAGGCGGCGGATAGTACCGTCCGGTCGTGGACGATGACGGCGCCGGGGAGGAGCGGGAACAGCCCGAGCACAATGAGAGGGAGGCGGGCCGCGGCCGGGGAAACCGAGGCCTTCAGGTACCGGTAATCGTCGACCAGACGACGCAGGTGGAAAAAGCAGAGTCCGAGGACAAGGGCGAAGGCCATCCCCGTCCCAAAAAACATGACGAGGTAGGGAACGAACGCCAGGAGCGGGAGAGAGGCCAGCAGGAGGTAGAGCGAATACGGAACAAGGACGAGACGCAGGATGAAGACGATGAGCGGCAGGCGGCCCGGACCGCGCGGCCGTACGGCCAGGAGCGCGCCCGCCGCGGGGGAAAAGAGCAGGGGGATGAAGAAGCCGGGACCGAAGCTCCGGGGGAGCGCGCCGAAAACATTGGCGAAGGAGAAGACGCCGGCTCCGGTCCGCGACAGGATGACGCCGAAAAGGCCGAGGAGGGGGAGCAGGCCGGAGAAGACGAGGATCGCGATTACCGAGGTTTTTTTATCCGTCAGGCCGACGTAGGCGGTGTTCAGGCCGCGGAAATAGAAGTAGTAGAAAACGAGGCAGAGCAGGGCGGTGGCGAGGGTGAAGAATGCCGGTATGGCCGCGTTCTCGACCCGGACGAGGGCGGTGAAGAGCGTCATGACCGCCTGGGCCAGGATGAAAGGCGAGAGCAGGCAGAGAAAAAACGAGACGGACGCGGAGGCCGGGCGTTTGAAGAGACGCCCCAGGCCGGACAGGGCGTAAAATATGGGCACGTACAGTGGAGCGTACGACGTCATGAAGTCCCACATGTCCGGGCCGCCCGACAGGCGGGGGGAATTGAGCACGATGAGGACGATGGGGAAAGCCGCAGCCGCGGCCAGGAAAACCGGTTCGATCCACCGCTTTTTTCCCACAAGCGGCCAGGCGGCGACGGCGGCCGCCAGGCAGAGACCGGCGTAGACGGCCGCGCTTTGGAGCAAAAACGCTTTGTCGGCCGGAACCGGTGATTTGAGGAAATCGGGGAGCAGGGTCAGAAAAAAAACAAGGGAGGGCGCGGTGACGAACAGCCAGTAACCGGCCAGACGCGCGTCGGGGGCTTTGAGGGAACGATTCATCGTCATGATTCACGAACCGCCTTTCTTTCGATGATGAGAACCAGGAGAGCGAAGCCGGCCAGACCGGCCAGCTCGATGAGAGCGCCCTGCCTCGCGTGAAGGGTCCGGGCGAGGCGGGCGGAAGCATCCGGGGAAAGAGAGAGATACGCCGCGATTCCGGCGGCGATGCGGACCGCATTGAGGACGACCGCGAACGGGTAGGAGCCCGCCAGGCAGAGCGCGAACGAGAGGAGGGCGCGCGCGCCGAACGGGCGGGGACGCAGCAAAAAGGATAGTCCCACAGCCGCGGCCGCGGCGGTCCCCCAGAGCTTTATTCCGCTGCAGTCGGTCGCGATGACTATCCGGCCCGACTCGTGCACATATCCGGCTTCATCCGAAAACGCGAAAGAATGACCGGTCAGGAGACGCACCGCCGACACGGCGGGAGCGAGAAGAAAATCAAGGTCGCGGGGCGCAGCCCGCAGCGCGATGAGCTTGAGGAGGAGAAGGAACAAGCCCAGGAGCAGGACCGGCCACGCGAACCTTCGTAATTTTTCGGCGGATGCGCGTTCCATATTCGAAACAATCACCCGGCTGAGTGCGTTTCTCATGTCAAAAAAATGGTCAATTGGAATTTATTGTGGATAAATCATGGCGGCTGAGATTGACGACTTTTCGTGCGTATCGGGGAGGAATTGCGGCGGCAAAAATCGGCGAAAGGCAAGATAAGTGCCCCCAAGATTGCGATTCGTGCAAGCACGGGGGACGGAAGGGCGTCTATGGGGGTGAGAATATGCTGAAAATCAAATGATTTTCAGCATTTCCGATTATAATGGTTTTCTATTTCCTTACATTATAAGAAGATATGTCATGCCGCCGACAACGGAAATAGAAAACCAATTGTTATTGAGTATAACCCAGGAGAAAGGCACTCATGCCCCAGCCGCCCCCATTCTGCCCGAACTCAACCTGCTCCAACCATCGCGCCCCGCCGGACGCGGGCTGGTACCGGCCTTTCGGCGCGTATCACACCCAAGCCTACAGCAAGGTGAAACGCTATCTCTGCCGTGCGTGCGGGAAATCGTTCTCGGACCAGACCTTCAGCCTGTCCTATTACCTGCACCTCAAAATCGATCTCAAGGACCTCTTTTTCAGCCTGGCCTCATGCTCGGGGATCAGGGCGCTGGCCAGAAAGCACGGAGTGACGGACAAGGCGATCAGTAACCGCATCGGACGATTGTCCCGCCAGGCGATCGGGACGATGGCGGGCCTGCGGCCCTTCCAGGCCTCAGGCGAAGATCTGGTCGCCGACGGCTTCGAGAGCTTCATTCTTTCCCAGTACAGCCCGAGCAACATCCATCACCTCATGGGCGCGTCGTCTCAATACGTGCATGCCTGCGATCTGGCCCACATAAGGAGGAAGGGGCGGATGACCAAACGCCAAAAGCGCAAACGGGAGCGGCTGGAAAGGGGAAATCCCCGTGTTTCAGGGGAGATTTACGCGTCGTTCGATCGGATCTGCCACGCGATTCGCGATCTTCCGGGGTCCCGGGATACCATCGTTCTGCACACGGACGAAAAGAGGGAGTACCGGACCGTGCTTCAGGCGAACGGGTACCTGGAGGGGAGGGTGAAGCACAGGACGACCTCGTCGAAGCAGGCGAGGACCTTCGACAATCCCCTGTGGCCGGTCAACTACTACGACCGGGAGCTGCGCAAGGGCCAGGCCTCCATGGTGAGGGAGACGACGCGCTGGTCGCAGGAGACGAACAACTGCATGGAACGCACCTACGCGTACTCGGGCTACCACAATTTCTTCAAGCCGTTCCGGATCAGGCACCATGACATGCGGACGCATGCCGAGGTGGCGGGGTTTCCTGCTCCGAAGATCGCCTCGCATCAAAGGAGGTTTTTCAGCGATCGGTTTTTCTATTCGAAGGTGTCGTTCAAC